>NZ_BONY01000127.1 GCF_016862955.1 Rhizocola hellebori
ACCAATAATATAGAACAGAGGTACGACAAAAAGTGTTGGTGCTATGAACCACTAAGGCGATCGCGGTAGACGGCGAGGGGGCGGCCGTCGGTGCCGTAGGCGATGATGCTGCCGTTGGAGATATTGGCGCTGCGGAAGGAGAATCCGCGCTGGCCGGGATAGATCTCGACGAGCGGGACAGCGCGGGGAGCGCCGCCGGGGGCGGACTTGTACTCGAGGCGGGCGACGGTGGCGTCTACGACTCCATTCACGCGAACCTTGGTGGGTTCCCAGAATAGTTCGAAGTTGACCGGGACGTCGCGGACCATGTCCACGCAGGCGGAATAGCTGTGGCACACAAAGAAGTAGCGGGGGTTGTCCACGTCGGCTGCGGTGTAGGCCTTGAAGGTGGGGTCGGCCCCGGCGGGAAGTGGAAGCACCGCAAAGAAAGCCAACGTTGCGGCGGCTGTTGTTACGCCACGCAGCCATGCGCGGCGTGACAACGCTGCGCTCGGGCCGATAGAGCCCCGATTGTCGGCTGCTACGCCAAGCCCATGAAGTCGGCGCTCGGCCGGGGCATCGAAACCTTCGTCGGCAAAGGCCTCCAGAATGGAATCGCGGGTGTCCTGGCTATCGCGCCGGCGGCGAGATAGGGCCGCGATGCTGAAGGGAGTCATGGGAATTTGGGATCTGCTGGGGAGGGTCACGGCGACTGTGGCGGTGCCTAGACCGGCTAGGCAGATCGCTAGAACGCTTAGGGCGCGGGCGTTTTCGAAGAGGAACTGGAGACCTTGGGTGGAGGGAAGGGTGCTCATGATGACGCCCATCGAGGCGACCATGGCGACCATCAAAGCCATGCCGGCGACACGTTGGAGGGCACCGGTCGCCCCGATGAGGAGCATGGCGGCGAGCACGGGCCACACCTGATGGTGGGTCCAGGAGACCGGGGACGCGGCAACGGTGGCACAGCCGACCAGGACGGCGGCGCGAGCGGGATGCCCGTCGAGGGCCAGATTGCGGGCACGGATCAGGGCGACAGTGCAGATGATCAGGACGAGGGCGGCCCAGAGTGGGGGCAGGGCGGTCTCGGGGACCCCAGCACGCAGCAGCATTCCGTGCACGGATTGGTTGCCGAGCGAAGCGAGGTCGCCGATGCGTGAGGTGGTGAGCATGGTCCGCGACCAGTAGGTCCAGCTTTCGCTGGGCAGCACGGCGAAAGCAACGAGGCCGCAGGCCAGGAAGGAGGCGATGGCTCGCACGCCGTCACGGCCTCGCCCGGAGATCGCAAAGTAGACCACGAACAGCAGGGGTGTGAGCTTGATGGCGGCAGCCAGGCCAACGAGCGCGCCGCGGAAGCGGGCGGGAGTCAGGCCAATCGCATCGATCAGAGCAAGCAAAACTATGAAGATACTCACCTGACCGAAGCGCAGATTGCTTTGTACAGGAGCGGAAATGACAAGCGCGCAAGCAGCCGCGGCGACGGCGAGACCCCGCTTCTCCGGCGTCCTGGCGATGGCGCCACCCAGAGCGAGCGCGACGACGATCACCGCGGCGCAGACCAACAGCAGCCAGGTCAGCTGGACCACTGGCTCGGGAAGGAGACCGATGGGCCAGAGCACAACAATCGCGAAAGGCGGATAGGTGAACGGACCGCCATTTTCGGCCACATAGGAGTAAAGCGGTTGTCCGCCTTGGACCCATTGCACGGCACCGTAATAGATGTGTAGGTCAGACAGGCGCTCCCACATCGGCCGCCGCCACACCAGGACGGCGGAGACAGTGGCGATCAAGGCGAATAGCGCCCACAGCATCCGGGTTTGGCGAACCAGCACGACTCAGGGTAACCCCGATACATGCCGGCCGATGGAGCGCAAGATGGGTGGCCCGGCGAGCGCCACCACGAGAGCGAGAACGGCGGGCAGGATCATCGCCATCGTCAGCGAAGAAGTGGAAGCGACATAGCCAATGAGGGCCGGACCGGCCAGTGTTCCGGCATAGCTGATCGTGGTGACGGTGGAAAGTCCCTTCGCGGTGCCGTTTCCGGCGGTACCGATGGCACTGGCGATCACGGGCCAGACCAAAGCCATTCCAGCCGCGGTGAGACACCAGCCGGCGATTGCCAGGAATAGACCGCCGATGAGGAGGGGGGCGACGAGGATCAGTGCGTATCCGCTGGCGGCGGTGAGGCCGGCTGTGAGCAGGGTGCGAGGTGGACCTAGTCGGGCTCGGACACGGTCGCCGGTGAAGCGCACGATGGTCATTGAGACGAAGAAGAGTGTGTAGACCAGAGAGCCGGTGGCGGGAGTGGCACCGAGGACCCGTTGGGCGTGGATGCCGGCCCAGTCGATGGCAGTGCCCTCGGTGAGAAACGCCGCTCCGCCAAGCACTCCGAGCGCAGCGAGAATGGGAAACCCGGGCAGGGCACCGGGGACCACGGCAGCGGCGGTGACGGCGGTGGGGAGGGGTGGGGTTTGGGGGGTGGGTAGGGCTTTTGCCGGTACCCAGAAAAGGATGGCTAGGAGGAAAGCGCCGATGGCCGGATGAAGGCCGGCTGTGACTGCTGCCCCGCCCAGCACGGCGCCCAGGGTCCAGGTGCCGTGGAGGGTGGACATGATTGGGCGGGACAGCTGGCGCTCCATCAGCACCGCCTGGGTGTTCAGCGCCACGTTGAGCGTGCCCATGAGCAAGCCGAGCACGAATGTGGCGCAGAACAACCAGGCTGGGCTGGTGGCGATGGCTGGGCCGCCGAGCCCCAGCGCGCACAGGGGGCCGGCGAGTCTGAGCAGGCGGCGGCTTCCGGTACGGTCGGCGAGCCGGCCGGCTGCGGGCATGGCGATGATGGCGCCGATGCCGAGGATGAGCAGGAGGTTGCCGAGGCGGCCGGGGCCGAGGTTGAGGCGGGTGTCGGTGGCGGGCAGGGCGGCGCCCCATAGTGCGGTCAGCGCCCCGGTGAGGTGGTAGCAGGCGGAGATTGCCATACGCCCGGAAGGCTTAGCCGACAAGGAATTCCCTGATGGCCGGGGCCAGCAGCTTCGGGTCCACGTCGTGGAAGTGGCCGAACAGGCTCAGGTGCTGTGCGTCGGGAAGGTGTTCGACCAGGGCTTGTGTGGTCTCACGTAGCCATGGGGTGCTGGCGCCGCTGTCGACCACGAGGGTGGCGATGCCGACCGAGCTGAGCTGGGCGGGCGGGATCGAGCCGGCGATGGTGGTGTCGTAGACGAGGGTGTGGGCGATGGCCTCAAGGGCTGGCCGGTAGGGCGAATTTCGCATCCCGGCGATCATCTCGGCGGGGATGCCGACGGCGGTCTGGAAACGTTCCACGGCCTCGCCGCGGCGGCCGGCGCGCACCATTTCGTCCAATATGGAGGGTAGTTCGCGCACCGGGTTGAGCAAGGGGTCTGCCGGAAGCGGCGGCTCGAAGAGGACCAGCTTGGTGATGGGTGCGCCACGCAGGGCCGCCCCGAGCGCGAGCACCGCGCCGGAGGAAATTCCATACACATAGGCCTTTCCGCCCGCCTCGGTGATGAGTGCTTCCAGGTCGTCCAGCTCCCGCTCGATGGCCCAGGGCTGAGTGTCAGTGCTGGCCGCACGGCCACGGCGGTCGTAGGTGTAGACGGTGAAGTCGGCTATCAGCTCCGCGGCCAGCGGCCAGGTCGGTCCGGCGCCGCGGTAACACATCGCCCCGTCCACCAGGATGATGGGCGGTCCGGCCCCGGCGCGGTCGAAGGCGATCGCCGTACCATCCTTGGACTGCACTGTGCCGTCGGTCTTTTCGTTGGTGTACATGGCTATCAGTACAGTCGCGGGTGGTTACCAGGTCCAACATCGAGTCTTTCTAGATCTACACACTCGGCGTGTTAATCGGATAGGAAGGGGGTATGGCCGACCACCTCGACTTCAGGCTCCTGCGCTACTACGTGGCGGTGGCCGAGGAGCTGCACTTCACGCGGGCCGCGCAGCGCCTTTACGTCGCGCAGCAGGCGCTGAGCCGTGATGTCCGCAAGCTTGAGGAAATCGTTGGGGTGCCGCTGCTGCAGCGAACCACCCGCAGTGTCGCGCTGACCCCGGCGGGCGAGCGGATGCTCGACCGGGCACGCGAGCTGATCGCGCTCTACGAGCAGACCCTGCATGAGCTTCGGGGAGATCAGGCATCGCTGTTTGTCGACGTCGCCGGGCGGGGCCTGCTGCCGTCGCGGGTGCTGACCCGGGCGCGGCAGCTTGTCTCGGGTTTCGACTTCGTCGCGCGGTTCGGTGGCGGCCTCGCCGATTCGTTGCCGCGCTTGGCAAACCGCGAGCTCGATGTGGTCTTTGGCGCGCTTGGCGAGCCCGCGCCGGCCGGGGTCGAACACCGGCTCGTCTGCGCCGAGCCCCTTGCTTTGCTGGTCCCGGTCGGTCATCGGCTGGCCGGGTCGGCCGAGCTTGCCCCGCAGGCCCTGCGCGACGCCCAGGTCTGTTGGCGCGCAGGCGACCATGTCGAGCCGGAGTGGGAGCGCCTCGCGGTGGACCTGCTCGCCTCGGTGGGCGCGCCGACCGACCCGGCGTCGGCGCACGCGCAGGTGCGCGGGCTTGACGAGCTGGAGTATCACCTGCACAGCCGCAACGCGCCCGTGCTCACGCTGGCCAGCCAGCCGCCTGTCCCCCGGGCCGAGCTGATCCCGCTGACCGGAGCGCCCAGCTACCCGTGGAGCATGTGGTGGCGCAAGGGTTTCCGGCATCCCGGTCTGGAGGCGCTGCACACCGCGGTCGACGAAATGTCGTCCCGACCCGGAGGATGGACGTCATGAGGTACATGCTCCTGCATCACGGCGACGAAAATCTCGCGCTCAGCCCGGAGGAAGACGCGCAGGTCCAGCACCAGCTGGCGATGTGGATCGAGGAAATGGTGGGCCGCGGGGTCATCGTGCACGGCGACCGCCTGCGCCCGACCGCCGAGACCACCTCGGTGCGCGTGCGCGATGAGGAGATCGTCGTCTTCGACGGGCCGTTCGCCGAGACCAAGGAGCAGATGGGCGGCTACGACATCATCGAGGTGGCAAGTCTCGACGAGGCGATAGAGGTGGCGTCGAAGCATCCGGTCGCCCGCCTCGGAACGGTTGAGGTGAGAGCGTTCTGGCCGCTGTGAACGGCTCTGTAGACGCCGATGTCGATGCGGCGGTCAGCGCGGCTTTCCGCGACGAGTGGGGCCGGGTGGTCGCCACCCTGATCGGCATGACCGGCGATTGGGATCTGGCCGAAGACTGCGCTCAGGAGGCCTTCGCCCAGGCGCTGAAGAGCTGGCCGGCCGAGGGGATCCCGCGCCGCCCCGGCGGCTGGCTGACCACGGTGGCCCGCAACCGCGCGCTGGATCGCTTGCGCCGCAACGCGGTCGAGGCGACCAAGTTGCGCGACGTCGTCGTGCTCGCCACTGCGGGAGCGGGCAGCGAGCAGGCCGAGACCATCCCCGACGATCGGCTTCAGCTGATGTTCACCTGCTGCCATCCCGCGTTGCCGTTGGAGGCCCGGGTCGCGCTGACCCTGCGCACGCTGGCCGGGTTGTCCACGGCCGAGATCGCGCGGGCGTTTCTGGTCACCGAGGCGACGATGGCCAAGCGGCTGGTGCGGGCGAAGCAGAAGATTCGCGACGCGGGCATCCCCTACCGGGTCCCGCCGGTCGAGGTGTTGCCGAGCAGGCTGACCGGGCTGATGGCTGTCCTATATCTGCTCTTTAATGAGGGATACACTTTTTCGGGGGCGGAGCAAGTGCGCCAAAACCTTTGCGCAGAAGCGATCCGCCTGGCCCGCGTGCTGGCCGCGCTGATGCCCGCCGAGCCCGAGCCCACAGGTCTGCTCGCGCTGATGCTGTTCCACGATGCCCGCAAACCGAGCCGGGTCGACGCCGAGGGCGAGCTGGTCACCTTGGAGGAACAGGATCGCAGCCGGTGGGACGCAGCCGTGATCGCCGAGGCCAACGACCACCTGCGGCGGGCGCTGGCGCACGGGCGGGTCGGCCCCTACCAGCTGCAGGCGGCGATCGCGGGCAGCCACTGCCACGCGGCGCGGGTCGAAGACACCGACTGGGCCTCGATCGCGCGGCTCTACGCCCATCTGAGCAAGGTCATGCCCACCCCGGTGGTGGAGCTGAACCGGGCGGTGGCGGTGGCCATGGCCGACGGACCCGAGGCGGGCCTGGCCATCGTCGAGTCCATCGCGGCCGGCGGCGCCCTGGCCGGTTACCACCTGCTCGCGGCGACCCGGGCCGACCTGCTTCGCCGCCTGGGGCGGTTCGCGGAGGCGGCGGTCGCCTACCGCGAGGCGCTCAGCCTCACCACCTCGGAAGCGGAGGGCAAATATTTACGCCGCCGTCTTGGTGAGGTTGTCCATCCGGGGCGGTCCCGTTCGTCGTGAGGACATGAACCTTCCAGAAATCGCTTCGCGCGAGCAGTGGCTGACAGCCCGCAAGGCACTCCTGATCAGGGAGAAAGAGTTCACCCGGACCATGGATCTGCTCAACGCCGATCGGCGCAGGCTGCCGATGGTGCGCATCGACAACGACTACGTCTTTGAAGGTGCGCGGGGCGAGACGCGCCTGCTCGACCTGTTCGGGGATCAGCCACAGCTCATCATTCAGCACGTCATGTTCGGGCCGGAGTGGGAAAGGGCGTGCCCGAGCTGCTCGGCCGGCCTGGATGAGCTCTCCCCGAGCCTGCTCGACCATCTCAAGGCACGGAAAACCGCGTTCGCCGGGGTCTCCCGCGCACCCTATGCCAAAATCGCCGCGGAGCTTGCCCTGACGGGCTGGAAGTTCGAGTGGGTTTCCTCGTTCGGCAGCTCGTTCAACTTCGACTTCCATGTCACATTGGACAACACGGTGACTCCGATTTGGTTCAACTACCGCGATGAGGTCGAGCTGGAGCAGACCGACATGGCCTGGCTGACCAAAGAGCAGCCCACCGAGCACGCCGGGTACAGCTGCTTCCTACGCGACGGCGACACCGTGTTCCACACCTACTCCACCTACGCGCGGGGCACCGAGCAGACCGGTGGGGCCTACAACTACTTGGACATGACCGCGCTCGGCCGCCAGGAGGACTGGGAGGAGCCCAAGGACCGCTCGGGAACGACGCGCGGCGCCCAGCCCAACTTCTTGAGCTAACAGCCGGATCCGATGGTCGGCTGTGGGACGGTGGTGGGGTGAGGTACCTGCTGATGATTTGCGACGACGAGTCCGTGGAGATTACTGCGGAACAGCTCGCCACCGATGGGAGCCATGTCGCGTGGCTGCGCGAGATGACCGACCGCGGGATGTATATCGCCGGGGCGCGGCTCAGGCCGGTGGCCACCGCCACCACGGTGCAGGTGCGGTCGGGCGAGATGTTCATCTCCGACGGGCCTTTCGCGGAAACGAAGGACCTCATCGGCGGGTTCGTCCTGCTCGACTGCGCCGACCTCGACGAGGCCATCGCGGCGGCGGCCAAGCATCCGGTGGCCGCCTACGGAAAGGTGGAAATCCGGCCGCTGTGGACTTCCTGACCGGGAAGGTGTCCATGTGCCCGGCGGCCGTTCGTCGGTTGGCTGAAAAGCCCATCGGGGGCCGACGAGCGGAGGTTGGAAAGTGTTACTCACCGACAGGATTGCTGTGGTCTACGGCGCGGCCGGCGCAGTGGGAAGCGCGGTGGCGCGCACCTTCGCCCGCGAGGGAGCGCACGTCTTTCTCACCGGGCGAACGGGTTCAGCGTTGGAGAAACTGGCGATGCGCATCACCGAGTCGGGCGGCAGCTGTGCGGTGGCCGAGCTTGACGCGCTCGACGAGGAGGCCGTGCGCGGCCACGCCGACGCGGTGGTGCGCCAGGCCGGCCGCATCGACATCTCCTTCAACGCCATCGGTGTCGACCATCGGCAGGGTGCGCCGCTGACCGAGCTGTCGCTGGCCGAGTTCAGCCTGCCCATCAGTACCTACACCGCCACCCAGTTCCTCACCTCGACCGCGGCCGCCCGGCACATGAAAGCGCAGGGCTCCGGCGTGATCCTGCCTCTTTCCACGACCGCGTCCCGGGTGGCCATGCCGACGGACGGCTTCGGCCCGGCCTGTGCCGCGGTCGAGGCGCTGTCGCGTCAGCTCGCCGGGGAGCTGGGCCCGTTCGGGGTGAGGGTGGTGTGCCTGCGGCCGGACGGCATTCCGGAGACTGTCGAACAGGGCTCGCACGCGCGCGAGCTGTGGAGCCGGGCCGCCGCCGAAGCGGGCATGACCCTGGCTCAGATGCTTGAGGGCACCGTCGGCGTACCAGGCGCGCTGCTGCGCCGTTCGCCAACGCTCGCCGATGTCGCCGAAGCGGCGGCCTTCTACGCCAGCGATCGGGCGAGCGGGATGACCGGGGTCATCGCCAACCTCACCTGTGGTTCGCTGGTCGACTAGCCGTCAGGGAAGGATGAGCAGCTGATCGACGGGGGCGAAGTCGTCGGTCAGCACCTGCATGCCGCCGATGAAGTCGGTCAGCCCGGCCCCGAAGACCACCACGACGGCCTCGTCGCTGGAGTCGCTCAGGTGCTCGGCGAGGGCGACCAGTGGCAGCGGCTGCTGCGAGGCGACGATGATGAAGTTGGCTCCCACCTTGCCGTCGACGGCCGCGGGCGGGGCGATGAGCGCCACGTGAGGGAAGACGGCGGCGACCGTGGCCACCTCGGCGCGGATGAAGCGGGAGGGCGGATAGTCAATGACATTCTGGGCGTAGATTCCGTTGGGCCGCAGCACCCGGGCGATCTCCTGCGCCATCTCCTTGGTGGCCAGATGCCACGGCACGGCGAGATCGCCGAAGGCGTCGCCCACCACCAGATCGGCCGAGGCGTCGGCACGGCCGCCGATGAGCATCCGGGCGTCACCCGCGACCGCTTTCAGGTCGGGACCTTCGCGCACGGCCAGCTCGCGCTCGCCGAGGTCGATCAGCCGGTCATCGATCTCGAAAACCACGTTGTCGCTTCCGGGCCGGGTGGCCGTGACATAGCGGGGCACGGTGAAGCCGCCGCCGCCCAGGTGCAGCGCGTCGATCCGTTCCCCGCGCGGCTTCACCAGATCGGCGACCGCGCCGATCCATTGCGTGTAAGCGAACTGAAGGTGGCTCGGATCTTTGAGGTCGACATAGGAGTGCTCGGCCGCGTTGAGGAACAGCACCCGTCCCGACGGGTTGGCCGGATCGACCCGCACGGCCGCGCAATGGTAGGCGGTCTCCACATCACACGGGTTGGGCGCCAGCACCGACAGTGCCGCCCCGGCGACCCCGAGCACGGCCAGCGCCGCGACCACCTTCGTCTTGGGCGCCTGGCGCAGGTATACCGCCACCCCAACGCCCGCAACGGCCAGCGACACCGCCAGGCCCACCATGATCACGCTGCTGGGCAGCGCGGCCACCAGGACGAAACCGGTGGCCAGGGTGGCCGTGACCGCGCCCAGCGTGCCGATGCTCGACAGCCTGCCGACCACTTCACCCGTTCGGCGCAGGTCTGCCAGTTGCAGCTTCACCACCATCGGCGGCACGGCGGAGAGCACCAGCGCCGGGACAAAGATGGTGATCATTGTGAGGAGCAGGATTCCCGGCACCGCACCACCCCGCAACGCCTCGCCCGCAAGGCGAACCAGCGGCAGCGTCACCGCGGTGGCGATGCCGGCCAGCACCAGCGCCCCGGCCACCAGCCGGCGCGGGTCGAACCTATCCGCCAGCCAGCCGCCAAACCATGCGCCATAGGCGATCGCGGCCAGGGCCACGCCGATCACCGAGCTTGTCACCTGAAGGCTGACGCCGACGTAGGGCCCGACCAGGCGCAGCGCCACGGTCTCCAGCACGAGAACGGCGCCGCTGGCGAAAAATACTAGGAATGCGGCCAGTTTGCCCGGCAATGGATGAGCCATTGTCGGATCATACGGCGCTGCGCGCGGGACGCAGCGCTGCTGATCAGGCGGAGTCGCGAATGACCAATTCGGTGGCCAGCACGATGGATTCGGGTCTGGTCGCGCCGTCGACGAGTTCGAGCAACATCCGCACGGTCTCCTCAGCGACCCGTTCCAGGGGCTGACGGACGGTGGTGAGCGGAGGATGGGTGGAAGAGGCGACCGCCGAGTCGTCGAAGCCGCCGATCGCCACATCCTCGGGCACCCGGCGGCCATTCACCCGAAGCGTCGCGAGCGCGCCGGCGGCCATCAGGTCGGAGCCGACGAAGACCGCGTCGAGGTCGGGCGCCCGGGACAGCAGCTCGGCCATGGCGGCCTCACCGCCGCTGCGCGTGTAGTCACCGTGGACGATGAGCTTCTTGGTCGCCTTGCGGCCGAGGACGTCACAGAAGCCCTCGAGCCGGTTGAGCCCGCCCGGGGTGTCGAGCGGCCCGGTGATGGTGGCGATCTTTTTGCGGCCCTGTTCCACCAGGTATTGGGTCATCTGCCGAGCGCCTTCGCGGTCGTCGGCGGCCGCGTAGGGGATGATGCCTTCCCTGCCGAGCACCGCGCCGCAGGCCACGGCCGGAATGGCCAGCCCTTCCAGCTCCTCCACCAACGGATCGCCGGCGTGGGTGGACAGCAACAGGACTCCGTCGGCGTGACCGCCGCGCAGATAGCGCACGACCCGTTCCCGGTCGCCGTCGTCGCCGGCCACCATCATCACCAGCGCCACGTCCTTGACGGCCAGCCGCCGGGTGGCGACGCGCAGCAGGAGGCTGAAGTTCGGGTCTTCGAAGAGTTTCTCCTGCGGCTCCGAAAGCACCATCACCACTGTCCCGTTGCGCTGGGTCACCAGGCTGCGGGCGTTGCGGTTCACGACGTAGCCGGTCTCGGTGACGGCCCTGCGCACGGCGGCCAGGGCGGCCGGGCTCACGTAGGGGTCGCCGTTGAGGGCACGCGAAACCGTGCCCCTGGACACCCCCGAGACGCGGGCCACGTCGTGGATGGTGGGTCTGCGCCTGGCGCTGGTCACGCTCATTAGCTTTTCACAGACCCGCCGGACAGGTCAGTGCGCCAGTACCTCTGCATGGTCAGGAAGAGCGCGATGAGCGGAATTATCGACAGCAATGCTCCCGTAATCACCAGGTTGTACAGGGCGGGCTGGTTGGCCCCGGTGACCAGCAGCGTGTAGAGCCCGACGGTCAGCGGGAACTTTCCGTCGTCGGCGAGCATGATGTAGGGCAGCAGGAAGTTGTTCCAGATCGCGACGAACTGGAACAGGAAGATTGTCACCATTCCCGGCCCCATCATCGGGAACGCGACCACCCGCAGCAGCCGGGTTTCACTTGCGCCATCGATGCGTCCCGCCTCCAGAAGCGCGTCTGGGATGGCCGCCGAGGCGTAGATGCGCGCGAGATAGATGCTGTATGGGCTCAGGATGCTGGGCAGCAGCACCGCCCAGTAGGTGTCGGCGAGCCCGAGCTTGGCCAGCAGCAGGTACTGCGGGACGGCGAGGACCACCGATGGCACCAGGATTCCGCCGATGAGGGTGGTGAAAATCAAGCCCCGCCCCGGAAACTGGTACTTGGCGAGGGCGTAGCCGGCCACCGACGAGACCACTGTCGCGAGCAACGCGCCACCGCCGGCATACAGCGCGGTGTTCGCCATCCAATTCCAGAAGATTCCGTCCCGGTACGCGGAAAGGTCGGACAGGTTGCCGAACAACCCGGTTCCGGGCGTGAACGCCTGCGACGTGAACAGCTCAGCCCGGGATTTGGTGGCGGCGGTCAGTACCCAGATAACAGGCAAAAGACAGTAGAAAGCGCCCAGCAGAAGCAACGAGGTGGGAAGCCAGCCGATCGGGCGTTGTTTCCTCACACGTCCTCCCCGAAGGCGCGACGCCGAACCAGGCGCAGGAAGCCCAGCGACGGGATGAGCGAAATCACCGCGATGACGATCGATGTCGCGGCGGCCGAGTAGAGGTCGCCGGTGACGAACGCGTCGCGATAGACCTTCATCAGCGGACTCCAGGTGGAGCTCAGCGCGTTGGTGATGGGCCGCAACGTCACGGGTTCGGAGAAAACCTGGATGGTCGCGATGATGGAGAAGACAGTTGTCAGCACTATCGCGGGTACCAGCATCGGCACCTTGATACGCAAGGCGATCGCCCACTCGCTGGCCCCGTCGATGCGCGCCGCTTCGTAGTAGTCCCGCGAGATCGAGCGCAGCTGGGTGTAGAGCACCAGCATGTTGAAGCCTGTCCCGCCCCAGATCGCGATGTTGGCCATCGAGAAGACCACCGTCCCCGGACCGAGCAGGTCGACTCCGGTGATTCCCACGGCTTCCAGCAGATCGTGGATCGGGCTCAGGCTGGGCAGGTAGAGGAAGCCCCAGAGCAGGGTCGCCACCACGGCCGGCACCGCATAGGGCAGAAAGATCGCTATGCGGGAGAACCGTCCGAACCGGACGGTCGCCGAGTCGAGCAGCAACGCGAAGACGAGCGCCAGCCCGAGCATGAGCACCAGCACGCCGATGGCGTAGCCGAGAACCCTTACCCATGAGGCCCAGAACTCACCGTCGCTGATCGCGGCGCGATAGTTGTCAAGGCCCACAAAGATTTCCTTGCGGGAACCCTTGCCCAGCCCGAGCCCGGAGAACTTGGCCCGGCGCAGGCTCAGGTAGACGGTGTACCCGATGGGCACGGCCACGAAGAAACAGAACAGCGCGATGGCAGGCGCCAGATAGAGGTAGGGGATGGCGCCCGCGCGCGATGCGCGGGCGCCCCTACGTGCTCGTGCCATCGTTATGACGCCAGCTTGAAGCCGGACTTCTTCATGTCAGCGACCGTAGTCTCATGCACCGTCGTCAGCGCGTCGGTGAACGAGGACTTGCTCTGCACGGCCTTGTCGAAGGCGTCCTTGTAGGCGCTGTAGGCCACGTTGACGTTGGGCCCGAAGGTGAAGCCACGTGCGGTGCTGGAGACCGTGGTCGCCACTTTCCAGAAGTCGGACTGGTTGCTGAAGTAGTCCGGCGCCTGGGTGAGCAGCGACTGCCCCTTCTTGGCCGCTGGGTAGACCGCGGCTTCCTTGATGAGTAGATCCAGTGCTTTGGCATCGGTGTTGAGCCAAGCCGTGAACTCGGCGGCAGCCTTGCGGTGCTTGGAACCGGCCGCGACCGCGATGGACGACCCGCCCCAGAATCCGCTGAACTGCTCGCTTGCGCTCCACTGTGGCAGTGGCGCGATGGCCCACTTGCCCTTGCCGTTGGGAGCATTGCTGGAAAGCACACCGGGCGCCCAGACGGCCGAGGCCCAGCTGAGCAGCTTGCCGTCGTTGAGCGCGGCGTTCCACTCCGGAGTCCACTGGGCCTGCGTGTCCACCACGCCTTCGTTGGCCAGGCCGCCCCAGTAGTTGGCGACCTTCTTGGTGGCGGTGTCGTTGATGCCGACCTTCCAGGCATCCCCGGCGATCGACCACCACTGTCCGCCGGCCTGCTGGGAGAGCCCAGCGAACCAGCCCGGATCCTTGCTGGAGAAGCCACCCAGGTAGACGCTCTTGTCCTTGGCGTGGACGGCCCGGGCGGCCGCGGCGTATTCGTCCCACGTCTTCGGGACGGTGACGCCGTATTGGGTGAACAGATCGGTGCGGTAGTAGAGCATCATCGGTCCGCTGTCCTGTGGCACGCCATAGACGGCATCGGTGCCCAGGGTCACCAGGCCCCAGATCCCGTCACTGAACTCGCCTTTGATCGCGGAGACATCGGCCTTGATATCGGCGACCGCCTCGGCCGCGACGAAAGATGGCAGCATCTGGTACTCGGCTTGCATAAGATCGGGCGCGTTGCCCGCTTTGGCCGCGGTGAGGAATTTGGCCGCAGATTCGTCGCCACCGGCCTGCTTGCTGACGGTGACATGGATATTGGGATGGGCCTGGTTCCATACCTCGGCGATCTTGTCCATGTTCGGAGCCCAGGTCCAGAAGGTCAGATCGACGGGACCGGTCTCTTGCGGTGTCGCCTCGCCCTCGCCGCTCGTGCAGCCGGCCGCTAGGGCGCCGACGAGCAGGGCGGACATCACGATCGTGAGCCGCTTGGTACGCATGGATCCTCCGTCGGAGAGATTTCCAACCTGTGAACGTTCACAGTGCGCAACAGTGTGTAACTTTGTTTCGGCCGCGTCAAGAGTCGTTCAATTGGAACAGGTACTTCACGGAATCCTCCCCGGTCCACTACTGTGCACGTTCACAGACCTTCACGCACTCAGGGGGACCCGTGCCCGCGCAACCACGCTTTCCAGAGCGCCCCGGCGGAATCGCCTTCGGAGGCGACTACAACCCCGAGCAGTGGCCGCGCGAGGTGCAGGAGGAGGACATCGAGCTGATGCGCCAGGCCGGGGTAAACCTGGTCAGCCTGGGCGTTTTCACCTGGGCCCTAGCCGAACCGGCCGAAGGCCGCTACGAGTTCGGCTGGCTCGACGAAATCATCGATCGCCTCGACGCTGCCGGAATCTCGGTAGATCTGGCCACCCCCACCGCCGCGCCCCCGCCCTGGTTCTCGCGCGCCTACCCGCAGAGCCTGCCGGTCAACCGCGACGGGGTGCGGCTCGGCGTCGGCGGCCGCCAAAACGCTTGCCCCAGCTCACCTGAGTACCGGCGGGCCACCGCCGCGCTCGCCCGCCAGCTTGCCGAGCGCTATCGGGACCACCCGAGCGTGGTGATGTGGCACGTCCACAACGAATACGGCGCGCCCCTGGGCGAATGCTTCTGCGAGACAAGCGTTCTGGCCTTCCGCGACTGGCTGCGCGCCACCTATCACGACCTTGACGCGCTGAACTCGGCCTGGGGAACCCTTTTCTGGAGCCAGTGCTACAGCGCTTGGGAGGAGATCGACGCGCCACGCGCCAACCACACCGTGATCAATCCGGCCCAGCTGCTGGATTTCGCGCGCTTCACCTCCGGCGAGCATCTGGCCTGCTTCACCCTGCAACGCGACATCCTGCGCGAGATCACCCCGGACAAGCCGGTGACCACCAACTTCATGACCACCAACTGCAAGTCGATGGACCTGTGGCGGTGGGCCCCCGAGGTCGACGTCGTCGCCAACGACCACTACCTCAACGCCGAAGTGGACGACAACCACATCAACCTGGCGATGTCGGCCGATCTGAGCCGCAGCCTCGGCGAAGGCCGGCCGTGGATGCTCATGGAACACTCCACCGGCGCGGTCAGCTGGCAGTCGCGCAACATCGCCAAGCTGCCCGGCCAGATGCGGCGCAACAGCCTCGGGCACGTCGCCCGCGGCTCGGACTCGGTGCTGTTCTTCCAATGGCGCGCCTCCCGTTTCGGGGCCGAGAAGTTCCACTCCGCGATGGTGCCGCAGGCGGGCAAGGACTCCGGCATCTGGCGCGATGTGGTACAGCTCGGCTCGGACCTGCGCAAGCTCGGCGGGGTGCGCGGCAGCCGGGTCAAGGCCGAGGTGGCCGTGATCTGGGACTGGGAGTCGTATTGGGCTTTGGAGCTGGACTGGCGGCCCTCCCGCGACCTGAACTTCCGGGAGCGGATGGACGCTTTCTACACGGCGCTATGGCGTGAACACGCGACCGTGGACTTCGTTCATCCCTCAGGCGACCTATCTGGGTACCGATTAGTGGTCGCGCCGAGCCTTTACCTGCTCAGCGAACACGCCGCGAAGAACCTGCACCGGCACGTCGAAGCCGGCGGGCACCTGCTGGTGTCGTACTTCTCCGGCATCGCCGACGAACACGACATCGTCCACTCCGGACCGTACCCGGGCGCGCTGCGCGATGTTCTCGGGCTGTCCATCGAGGAGTTCCATCCGCTGCGGGCGGGCGAGACGATCGCGCTGTCCAACGGTCAGCACGGCCGGATCTGGTCGGAACGGGTACGCCCGGCCGGGGCAGTCGCGGCCGTGGACTTCGCCGACGGCCCGGACGCCGGCCACCCGGCCATCACGCGTCACGACTATGGGCGCGGCGTGGCCTGGTACGTGGCGAGCAGCATCGACGATCTGCGGCCCCTGCTGTCACAGGCGCTGGACGAGGCTTCGGTGACCCGGCCCCGCGACCTGCCCGAGACGCTGGAGGTGGTGCAGCGCGGCGGCCATCTGTTCCTCATCAACCACGACACGGCGCCCGCCAAGATGATCGGCGTGCACGGCGTGTCCCTTTTGGACGGTCAGGCCTGTGCCGGTTCGGTCATCGTGGCGGGCGGGTCGGTAAGCGTGATCGCGCTCTACTGACCGAACACCGACATCCCTTGCAGCGCACGGGAGTTGTAGTCGAACAGGGCCTGGTTCTCCCAGCCGTTGCCAGATGACGGGTTGGTGGGATCCCAGCCGGATCCGGTCACCGCTGTCCAGCCTGGCTCCCAGTAGAAGACACCCATGCCACGCCCGTTGGGCACGGCCTTCACCGCGTTGACCACGGCCCGGAACGCGTCGGCCTGCCCCTGCGGCGTGGCCGGATAGCCACACGTCGAGACATGCGACGAGTTGAAGATGTTCGGCTCGCTGTCCTTCTGGGTCAAGGTGAATCCGTAGGCCGTTTCCGCCACGACCACCGGCTTGCCATAGCGCGCCGCCATGTCGTTGAGGTTGGCCTGCAGACCGGAGAGCGGGCCGTGCCAGTAGCAGTAGTAGGAAGCCCCGATCACGTCGAAGGGCACCCCGCGCGAGGTGGCGTTGTCGAACCACCACCGGAAGGTGGCGTTGTCCCCACCCTCGGCCAGGTGCAGCATCACCAGGGTCGACGCGGAGACGGCCTTGGCCGCGTTGCTTCCGGAGGTGAGCAGCTGGGCGAGGTTGGCCCAGTTCGAAGTGCTTCCGGTCGGCAGCAGCATGCCCGGGTTGATCTCGTTGCCGATCTGCACCATGTCGGCCGTGGTCCCCTGATTCTTCAAGGAATTCAGCACATCGAAGGTGTGGTTGTAGACGGCCGTATTGAGCTGAGCCAGCGAAAGGTTCGCCCACGCCGCGGGTTTGACCTGCTTGCCCGGGTCGGCCCAGGAGTCGGAGTAGTGGAAATCGATGAGCAGCTTCATGCCCTGGGCTTTGATGCGAGTGGCCATCGTCAGCACCCGGGCCTTGTTGTTGTAGCCGTCGGCCGGGTTGACCCACACCTTGAGCCGGGCATAGTTCATGCCGGCCGTCTTCAGGATCGCCAGCGGGTCGCCGCGCGTGCCGGTGCTCGTGAAGTAGGTGCCGCCGAAGTCCTCGTTCTTCTTCACCGACGAGACATCGCCGCCCATGATCTGCAGGCGCTGCCCGCCGCCGCCACCGCCGGTGACACTCACATCATCCACATTTATCCATTGATTTGCCGAAGCGTTGGAGAAGATGCTGACCGTGCAGGAACTCGACGTGACGTTCGCGGTCACCGAGACCTGTACCCAGGTGTTGCTGCTCAACGGAATGTTGGCCTGTGCCTGGGCACCGCCGCAGTTGCGCAGCGCGACGTAGGCCGCCGCCTGGCCACCGCCCGATCGCACCCACGCCGACAGCGTGTACGAGCCCGCGGTGAGCCCGGTCAGCGTCTGCTGGGTTTCGACGCTGTAGGCCGACGCGGCCCAATGGGTGAGGCGGAAACTTCCGCTGCGCCCACCGGCTTCGGTCTTCGACGCCGCAACGGTCCCGGTCTCCGACCAGCTCGCCGGCGTCTGGGTGGCGCCGTTGGACTCGAACCCGGGGTTCGTCACCGTCGTCGCGCCAATCGCCGGGCTCGGCGGCCAGAGCAGCACCGAGGCGAGCACGGTCAGCACCGCGGAAAGCGGTGCCCGTCGTGAAAGCATTTGTCCCTCCTGATAGGTGAGTCGCTGGAAGCACATCGACACCATCGCAGGGCCCGGTCCTGTGAACGTTCACAGAACCATTCATCAGCATCTCTTGTCAAGCAGGGTGACAGGGCGTGGGTTCGCGGGGAGAATGGCTGTCGCAAGCGGAGCCAGGGCACGCGCGCTCGTCTATGCGTCGGTTCCGTCTTGCCTAAGGAGACAAGCAGCACATGGGATTCTCCCTCATTCAACGTGCCCACCGGCTGGCCGCGGCATGCGCGGTGACCCTCGCGGCGGGCCTGGTGGTCGTTCCCGCCGGCATCGCCTCCGCGGCCCCGGCCTGCAAGGTGACCTATACGAAGACGTGGGACAACGGCTCCGGTTTCGGGGCCACCCTCCTCATCGAGAATCTGGGCGACCCGCTCACGGCGTGGTCGCTGACCTACGCCTGGCCCGGTGCCCAGCGCGTGAGCAACGGCTGGTCGGCGATCTGGTCGCAGACGGGCGTCAACGTCACGGCGCGCAATGCCTCGTGGAACGGCAATCTTGCCACCAACGCCTCGGTGGTCATCGGGTTCAACGGCACCTACACCGGAACCAACATCGACCCGGTTTCGTTCGCCCTCAACGACACCGTCTGCACCGGCCAGCCGCCGGTCAGCCCAGAGCTGGAGCTGACCACGCTGACCGTCACCGTCCCCGAGGGCGGCACCGCCGGTTACGGCGTGCGGCTGACCGCGCGACCGTCCGGGCCGGTCACGGTCACCTCGACCGCAGGCGCCGGAGATACCAGCATCACTGTCGCGTCGGGCTCGGCGCTCACCTTCACCCCAGCGAACTGGCAGACCAGCCAGGCCGTCACCCTGGCCGCGGCCGAGGATGCCGACGTCAGCGCGGGCATGCGCCAGATCTCGGTCAGCGCACCGGGCATGGCGCCGTTGACCGTGACCGCGACCGAGTCCGAAAACGACGTCTGCGTCTGTCCGCCGCTGGTCACCCCGACCGTCCTCAACGTGCCCGAGGGCGGCAGCGCCACCTTCACCATGAGGCTGACCGCGGCACCGACCGGGAACATCATCGTCACCATCACCGCCGGCGGCGGTGGCGACCCGGACCTCACCGTCTGTTCCGGCGCGACTCTCATCTTCACCCCGGTCAACTGGCAGATCCCGCAGAACGTGACGATCTGCGCGGCCGAGGACGCGGACACCGTCAACGGATCCCGCACCTTCATCTTCGGTTTCGTGGGCGCTACTCCCATCGCGGTGACCGCCACCGAGATCGACAACGATCTTCTTTCCTCCAAAATGGACAATGCTTAAGGAGGGTGTCAATGCTCAGCATTTCCGTTCAACGTTGGCTCATCATCCCGTTGGTGGCTTCGGCTGCGGTACTAGCGGTTCCGACCGCGGCATCCGCGAAGCCGATCCAATTCTTCGAGGAGAGAGCCGAGGCGTTCTGGGAGGTGCCGCACGCGTGCGCCGACGGCTCCACCGTCCCGGGCACGCTTCTGGTCAGCACCACGCGCGCGTTCTCCGCGCCCGACACCGAGGATCCCACTCCCACGGCCAGGCTGCAGTTCCTCGCGGTCTGCCCCGGCGGGTTCTCGTTCAGCTGGGGCGCCCCGGCTGTTCCCGCGACCATCACCAGTAACCGCAGGCTCAAGCACCTCACCGCTAACGGAACCGGGGTGGCTCGCGACATCCTCGGCGTCTCCCACCCGGTGACCTTCGATGTCGCTTGGCAAAAGGCGGGTCCGCTGGAGAGGACAGTCAACGCGCCCGGAAGCATCACGAAAGAGCGCGTGCAGACCGCCGATGGTGTGGTCACTTTCGACGGCACGGTCCTTTTCGACGGCCCGAGCAACCACCCCACCCGACCCGCACCATTCATTCGCGTCGACATCGAGAAGTGAATTTTGTGGGACAATAGGGGCACATTCGGTTCCATGGAACGGGGGTGGATCATGGGACAGGCACGTGACGTCATGGATCGGCTCACCGCAGCCGCCGGCACCGCCAAGAAGGACATCGAGGCGATCGGCAATTGTTTCGCCGAAGACGCGATCGCACACACGCCGGACCACGGCGAGATCAAGGGGAGGACAGAGATTGTCCGCTGGTGGGCACAGATGATGGAAGCTGTGCCCGATGGAAGATACGAGTCCGTGCACAGCTACGAGGTCGGCGACACCGCGATCGACGAAGGCTACCTGTCCGGGACGAACAGCGGCTTCATCACCATGCCGACAGGCGAGAAGCTGCCTCCGACCAACAAGCGGGTAAGACTTCGCGGCTGCGATCTGGCGACCGTAGAAAATGGATACATCGTGGACTATCGGATCTACTTCGACCAGATGGAGTTCCTCGAGCAACTCGGCCTGGCCCAGCAGTCCTAGCCGCCAAGCCGATGACCGCGGTCACGGCAAGCCCGTGACCGCGGCACCTCTGCCCGGCGGCAGGTCATGGTCGATCGGCGCTCGAGCGTGATTTGTCAGGGTGTCGGCCATGACCAATGCCATGACGGACTTCTATTCGCAGCAGCCTGCCTGGGTAACCAGCGACTTCGATCCGCGGGTTGAGGTCGCCAGCGTCGAGGCGCCGATGGATTACGCCCGGCCGGAGGGCGAGCGGATCACCGTGGCGATCAGCCGTATCAAGTGCACGGGCGGGGCGAAACGGCGCGGAATGCTGCTGTCGCTCAACGGTGGCCCGGCCGGGAACTGGGGTCAGGGCATCAAACTGCCCCTGCGATTCTCCTACACGCCGCTGATCGAGCACTACGACCTCATCGGGATGGACCCGCGCGGCAGCGGCCGGTCCACACCGCTGTACCGCGAGGATCCACAACCGTTGGCGGGCTTCAATACCCGGCCCAGCGACGAGGACTTCGCGATCATCGCCGACGATGCCCGGCGCATGTATGAGGGCTGTGCTCGACTGGGCGGGGCTTACCGGGAGCAGATCACCTCGGCCAACATCGCCCGCGACATCGATCTGATTCGCGCGGCGCTGGGCGAGGAGAGGCTCTCCTTCGTCGGCTACAGCGGCCCGACCTACATCGCGGCCGTCTACGGCACCATGTTCGGCTCGCGGGTGGATCGGATGGTGCTCGACTCGGCCCGCAATCCCGATGTCGGCTGGCGTGGCCAGTTCCACGCGCAGGTCCCCGCGATCTACGAGAACATCCACGCCTGGGCCGAGTGGGTCAGCGAACGCCACCTGCGCTTCGGGCTGGGCACGAGCATGGCGGAGGTGCTGGACGCAGCCGAGGTGGCCGCTCACCAGACCGACACGACGCAATTCGACGTCGCCATCGGCTTTGCCGCCAGGCACCGTCCACTTTGGGGAGTGCTGGCCGATGCCGTGGCCGGGCTGCGCGACGGGGGCGACGACGACGCCCACGCTGCGGTGCGCAAGCTGGCTAGCCAGGACGCCTGGGCGCCCGGTGAGCCGCAGGAACGGGTGCAGTCGGTGACCGAGTCCGCCACGTCTGAGGACGATTGGCCCACGGATCTGGAGAGTTACTTCACCGACATGCGGATCGCCCGCGAGAAATACCCTTATGGATTCGGGGTTTCCCGCTTCCAGCCGCAGGTCGCCACGTTCTGGACCGACCGCAAGATGGAGCGGCCGCCCCAGATCGTGCGCGAAGGCTACGGGCCGGGCGTCGTGGTCCACGGTGCCGGCAACTCCATGCTGACCCACGCCGACGGCGAGGCGATGGCCAAGCGGCTGGGATTCAGCATGATTTCCGTGGCCGACGAGGGCCAGAACGAGATTTTCGCCAAGCGCGGCAACAAGGCAGTGGACGACTACGTCTTCGCTTATCTGATCGACGGCGTCCTGCCGCCCGAGCGAGTCACCTGCGCCGGCCCCGCCCGCCCCGACATCGCCCCGGACGCCGCCGGCGGCGCCACCCGCCCCGAACCCGGCACCCTCGTAGCCCAAGTCGAAACCTGGATCGCCGCCAACACCGCCTGGTAACCCACCCACCACCGAAATCCTCTGCCGCGTGTCGCTTGCGCACGCCAGAA
>NZ_BONY01000128.1 GCF_016862955.1 Rhizocola hellebori
GACAGCGGCGCGGCGCTGCAATATTGGCGTGTGCGAAGCAACGCGCGGTAGCGCCCCGGAAGCCAGCGGCGCGGCGCGGCGATTCTGGCGTGGGCCGGGGCCTCGCGCTGTTACCAGAGGGAGCGGACGGCGCCTACTGGGTCGCCTCGGCCTAGTAGGGCGGGGGCGGAGAGGGTGGGGTCGTCGACTTTGATGTCTAGGCGGCGCAGGGCGGAGACCATGACGGGGCCGAGGGCGCGGGCGGCGCCGTCGTCGATCTTCATGGCTACCGCGCCTACGCCTGGTATCGCCGCGGCCCAGACACCTTCCGCGCCTCCTTTGCACACCAGGCCGGGGACTGCGCGCATCAGGAGGGCGTCGGCGCGGCCGGTGCCGCTGACCAACTCGGGATGGGCGCGCATCGCGTCGGCGACCTCGTGGCCGGCGACGCGCAGGAATCCGGTGGCGAGCGCGTTGAGGGAAACCGCCATGACCGGCGCGCCGCACCCGTCAACCCCAATCGCGGCAACGGATTCGCCGGTTAGTTCTTCGAGGGTGGACTTGATGGCGACCTGCAGCGGGTGCTCCGGCTCGTAGTAGTCGCCCCGCGACCATCCATTCGCGACACAGCTGAGCAGCATGCCTGTGTGCTTGCCGGAACAGTTCATGTAGATGCGCTTCTTCTCGCCGCACTGCATCGCCAGCCGCCAATCGGGCGGGCAGCGCAGATCGACTTCGAGATCGCCCAGGAGCGCCCTTATCCGCGAAAGGTGGAAGTCTTCCCCCGAATGGGAGGCGGCTATGACGGCTATGTCGGCCGGATCGTCCAGGCGCAGCCCGGAGCGCATCATGCCGATGGCTTGGAACGGCTTGTTGGTGGAGCGCGGGAAAACCGGACCGGTCGGATCGCCGATGCTGTCGACCACCTCGCCGGAGGCGGAAAGCACGATCACCGAACCGTGATGCCGGCCCTCTATGAATCCGCTTCTGTCGATGGTGGCTAGCGGGGCGCCGCCCGAGTAGGTCTTCACCCCTTAATACCTAGCAGGTCCTTCGCCTGGGTGGGACTGAGCGGGGGACGCTGTGCCAGGCGCGCAAATGCCGCAGCCCGTGCTACAAGCTGCATATTGGATTCGACCGGCTGGCCCTTGGCATAGGTGATGGTGTCCTCCATTCCCACCCGGAGGTGCCCTGAAGCGGCCAGCGATGCCAGCATGACCGGCAACGTGAAACGGCCCACACCGGTGGCGGAAAACGTTGTGCCCTCGGGCAGGTCGGCCAGGGCGGCGTGGCAGGCCGCGAGCGCCTGCACCGTTCCGGGCATGCCACCCGGGACGCCCATCACGAAGTCGACGTGGACGTGACCGCCGAACGGCAAGCCGTGCTTGTCCAGCAGCCGTTGCAGGGCCCACAGATGCCCGAGATCGAAGATTTCGTACTCGGGGACGATCGAGCGGTCGCGCATGCGCGTGTGCAGCTCGACGATGAACTCCCAGCGATTGAGGAAGACATCATCGCCGAAGTTGACGGTGCCCATGGTGCAGCTCGCCATGTCCGGGGCGGCTTCCAGAACGGCCAGCCGATCCGACTCGGGATCGTGGACCGACCCGCCACTGGACAGCTGCACGATGAGCCCGGTGGACTCCCGCAGCGCGGTCACCGTTTCCTTGAGCCGAGCCAGATCCAGGGTTGGCTGGGCCTGCGCGTCGCGGATGTGGACATGGATCACGCTGGCGCCCAAGGATTCGCACTCCTTGGCCGTGGTGACCAGCTCCTCCAGGGTCACCGGCAGCGCCGGCACCTCCGCCTTGCTCGACTCGGCACCGGTCGGAGCAACAGTGATCAAAGTGCCGTTCATCGCACGGTCCACAGGTCGGTGACGAGGAAACTAGTCATGCAGCGATTCAACCGCAACCGTGGATTCTCCGGCAATGAGGGGGGCATCGCCGGAAATATTTCGCTTCAGCACGCCTAAAGCGATAGGACCTAGCTCAAAATGCTGCACGGCCGTCCCGACGAAGCCGACCGCCCTATCGCCGGCCGTGACCGGGGTGCCCGGCCTCGGGAGGTGGTCGGTGGCGATCCCATCGAAGTGCAGCAGGCGCAGGGCGCGCGGCGGGCGGCCCAGGTGATGGACCCGCGCCACGGTCTCCTGGCCGCGGTAACAGCCCTTCTCAAGGTGGACCGCCGCGGCCGTGAGGTCGACCTCCGAGGGCAGCGTGCGATGGTCGGTGTCGAAGCCGATGCGCGGGATGCCCGCCGCGACACGGTGGGCCTCGTAAGCCCAGATGCCCGCCCTGGGCACGTCGGGCAGCTCCGCGCCGGGCGGCAGCAGCAGATCGACACCAAGCTCGGTGCGCCGGACAAAGCCTCCGCCTGGCAAGCGCTGCAACGGAAACAGGCTCGTGGGCCGCGGCGGCACCGCGCCCGTGGCGAACTTGGCGCCGGGGACCGGGAGCAGGTCGGGCTCACCCAAGCCATGGTCGTCGCCGACGATCGAGAAGACGCGAAGGTCGCTGCGCGCTATCTCCACCTGGGTGAAGAAGCGCATTTTGAGCAGAAACTGCTCCAGCGGCTCCACCGCGCCCGGCTCGACATCGAGGAACAACTCATCGCCAACCGACGATATCCACAGGTGATGCTCGAGATGACCGTGCGGCGAAAGCAGCAGGGCCTGGGTCGCCTTGCCTTCGGGCAGGTCGGCCAGATGCTGGCTGGTCAGGTTATGCAGGAACGACAGGCGCTCCGGGCCGGTCAGCACGAGCACCCCGCGATGCGAACGGTCCACGAGCGCAGGGCTTAGCCGTTGCTCGCGGAGGGGGTCCCCGAAATGCGCCGCAACCGGTGCGTCGAGCGAGTCGGGGTCGAGCTGGCCAACGGTGATCAAGCGCATCTCCCACAGAGTCCGAACAGCGCAACGTGCGCGATATCAAGGCGGAAACCCCGCTGCTGGAGCAAACGCCCGGCAAGGGTGGCCAATTCCTCCTGGTCCAATTCCTGGACATGTTCACACGCCCGGCACACCAAGTGGACGTGCTGCGCCTCATTGACATCGTGGTAGGTGGGCGCGCCGTGCGACAGGTGCACGTGCGTCACCAGGTCAAGCTCTTCGAGCAGCTCCAGCGTGCGGTAGATGGTGGTGATGTTCACACCGGCCGCGTGCTCCACGACCGCCGCGTGCACCTGCTCCGGCGTGGCGTGGCCGAGCCGTCGCACAGCGTCCAGAACAAGCTGGCGCTGCGGGGTAAGCCGCAGACCACGATCGCGAAGCATGTTGGCAAGCTCGGACACGCTCCGATGATAATGCGGAGTGTGTCTGTCTTAGCCGTGCTGGGCCGGGGCCTTCTTCCGGCCGATACTCCGTTCATTCGCGCCGACGATCTCGGCCTGACCCGTGGCGATGGGATCTTCGAGACCGTTCACGTGCGCCACGGCAAGCCATGGAAGCTCGATGAGCACCTGGCCCGGATGGCCCGCTCCGCGGCGCGTATGAACCTGGACCTGCCCGATCTTCGCGGGCTGGCCGAGCTGGCCTGTGAGCAGTGGCCGGTCGACCAGGAGGGCGCCCTGAAGCTGGTCTGCACGCGCGGTGTCGACGGCGCGGAAGAGGTCACCTGCTACGCCACCATCACGCCGGTGTCGGAGAAGCTCATCGCGCTCAGGACCGCCGGGATCTCGGTCACCGCGTTGTCCTACGGCTATCCCGCCGCGGCGAGAACCGAAGCGCCCTGGCTGCTCGGCGGGGTCAAGTCGCTGTCCTACGCGATCAACATGGCATCGCAGCGCTGGGCTCAGGCCAATGGCTTCGACGACGCGCTGTGGGTCTCCTCCGACGGCTACGCGCTGGAGGGGCCGACTTCGACGCTGGTGTGGCGCAAGGGCGAGCGCCTGCTGACCGTGCCTGCCAAGCTGACCGGGATCCTGGCCGGCACCACCGCTCGGTACCTGCTGGACCGGGCGGCCGAGCTGGGCCTGGTCGCCGGCGAGGAGATGGTTACCCCTGCCGAGCTCGTGGAAGCCGAGGGGGCCTGGCTCATATCGGGCATCCGTGGTCCGGTTCCCATCAGGAAGCTGGACGGAGTGGAATTGCGCACTGACAGTGCCACAAACCTCCGCGGGCTTTTAGGCTTCTGAGATGGCGTACCTCATTGACGCGTTGCGCACCCCTTTCGGTAAGCACAAGGGCGCTCTGGCCGCGGTCAGGACCGACGACCTGGCCGCCGCGCCCCTCATCGAGCTGATCAAGCGGTATCCCGGGATCGAAGTAGACGATGTCATCCTGGGCGATGCCAATGGCGCGGGCGAGGACAACCGCAACGTCGCCCGGATGGCGGCCCTGCTGGCAGGGTTGCCGGTCACCGTGCCCGGCGTGACGGTCAACCGCCTCTGTGCCTCGGGTGCCGAGGCGATCGTCCAGGCGGCACGCGCGGTGAACAACGGCGACGGTTCACTGTTCCTCGCGGGCGGCGTGGAGAGCATGACCCGGGCGCCGTTTGTGATGCTCAAGCCGGAAGCTGGATTCCCGGCCGACATGAAGCTTTGGAACACCCAGCTCGGGTGGCGCATGGTGAACCCGAAGTTCAGTCCGGAGTGGACTGTCCCGCTCGGGGTCGCGTCGCAGCAGGTCGCCCAGGAGAAGGGGATCGGGCGCGAGGCGCAGGACGAGTGGGCTCTTCGCTCCCACGAGCGGGCGGCCAAGGCCCCGCAGGACGGCATCTTCGCCTTTGCCGGGCTCGAACGCGACGAGTGTGTCCGGCCCGATTCGACGATGGAGAAACTGGCTTCACTCAAGCCTGCCTTCACCAAGGACGGCACGGTCACGGCCGGCAACTCCTCACCTATCAACGATGGGGCCACCGGCGTCATCGTGGGGTCACAGTCCACTGTGGAACGCCTTGGCGTGCAACCGTTGGGGCGGATAGTCACCTCCGCGGTGGCCGGGGTCTCGCCGGAGAGGTTCTCGCTGGGCCCGGTACCCGCCATAAAAAAGGCATTGGAGAAGGCGAAGCTTTCCTTCGATCAGGTGGACCTGTGGGAAATCAACGAAGCGTTCGCGGCCATGGTGTTGAGTTGCCTGGATGAGCTGCCGATCGATAGGGAAATCGTGAATGTCAACGGCGGCGCCATCGCGATCGGCCATCCGCTCGGCGCATCAGCACCTAGGGTGATCGTCGACCTGTGCCGTGAGCTTCGGCGGCGCGGCGGCGGCTATGGTGTGGCCGCGGCCTGTATAGGCGTCGGACAGGGACAGGCGGTGGTGGTGCATGTCGAGTGAACCGAAAGGCATCTCGGAGGAGATGCTCGCGCGACTGACAGAGATGTCCCGTGAGTTCCGGGAGTCCGGGCGCGAACCGGCCGTCCCGCGCTCGGCGGCGACCGTGGTGCTGATCCGTCCGGATAGGAGCGTCTTCCTGATCCGGCGGTTGCGCGCCATGGCTTTCGGCGGCATGTGGGCCTTCCCCGGTGGCGCGCTGGAACCGGGTGAGACCCCGGTCGACGCGGCCGTGCGGGAGGTGCAGGAGGAGACAGGTGTGGTCATCGAGCCGTCGGCCCTCGTGCCATGGCACCGCTGGCTCACTCCGGTCTTCGAGCGCAAGCGCTTCGACACCTGGTTCTTCGTCACGGCTTTGCCACCGGGCCAGGAGCCGAACCTGCCCGAGAGTGAAGCCGACCATATGCAGTGGCTGACACCGCAAGCAGCCGTGGCAGAGAACGCCGCCGGAACCCTGCCCATGCTCCCGCCCACGCTGATCACGTTGAGCGAGCTGGACACCTACGACAGCGTCAAAGCCATGCTCGCGGTGACGCGTGACGTCTCCGAACCGTTTATGCCGGAGTTCTAACCGAAACGGCCGGTGATGTAGTCCTCGGTTCGCTTGTCGGTGGGGTTGGTGAAGATACGACCGGTGTCGTTGAATTCGATGAGGCGCCCGTGCCGGACCTGCTGCTCGTCGACTTCAGCGGTGAAGAAGGCGGTGTAGTGGCTCACCCGAGCCGCCTGCTGCATGTTGTGGGTCACGATGACGATCGTGTAGGTGCGGGCCAGCTCGTGCATCAGGTCTTCGATCTTCCCGGTGGCGATCGGGTCGAGCGCGGAGCAGGGCTCATCCATGAGGATCACATCGGGCTGCACGGCGATGGCGCGTGCGATGCACAGCCGCTGCTGCTGTCCACCGGAAAGCGCCAGGCCACTGGACTTCAGCTTGTCCTTGACCTCGTCCCACAGCGCCCCATCGCGTAGCGCCTTCTCCACGCGATCGTCCATATTGTCCTTGATCCCGTTGATCCGCAGGCCGTAGGCCACGTTCTCGTAGATGGACTTCGGGAACGGGTTGGGCTTCTGGAAGACCATGCCGATGCGGCGGCGAACCTGGATCGGGTCGACATCGGGCGCGTAGAGATCCTGGCCGTGGAAGGTGATCTTCCCGCCTATCCGGGCACCCGGAATCAGGTCGTTCATCCGGTTCAGGGAACGCAGAATGGTGCTCTTGCCGCAGCCCGACGGGCCGATCATCGCGGTGATCTGCTGCTCACGAACAGGCATGGTGGTTCCCCGCACGGCCTCGTAGCTGCCGTAGAAGACGCTGACGCCTTCGAGCTGCATCACCGGCTTTGCTGAGCTTGTCGGCATGGTGGACATGGCTCCTGGAACAGAGGAGAGGGCGTTGGTCATGTCGAAGCTTGCTTGAGTCATTGTGCCTATCCTTACCGGTTCTTGATAGCGAAGCGGCTGGCGATCAACCGGGCAATGATCGTGAACACGAGCACGATCACCATCAACGTCAATGCTGCACCCCACGCACGCTCTACAGCGGGGGTGAAGGGCGAAGAGGCGTTAAGGAAGATCTGTGCCGGCAACGCGGTTTGCATTTCGCCGAGATTCCACGAGATGGTCGACGCCACACCGGCGCAGACCACGATCGGGGTCGTCTCACCCGCGGCGCGGGCGATGGCGAGCATGATGCCGCTGGTGATACCGGAGATCGCCGCGGGAAGCACCACCGAGACCGTGGTCTTCCAGCGCCTCGCCCCCAGCGCGGCACTGGCCTGTCGCAGCTCATCCGGCACCAGTTTGAGCATCTCTTCGGAACTTCGCAGCACGACCGGCAGCATCAAGGCGGCGAGAGCGATGGCGGCAGCCAAGCCGCTCTTCTCCTTGGTGGTGAGGACCACCGCGATGTAGATGAACAGCGCCATGACGATGGACGGCACGCCTGTCATCACGTCGGCCATCATGCGGATGAACCGGGCGAGCGCGTTGCTCTTGCCGTACTCGTTGAGGTAGACCGCACCAAGCACACCAAGCGGAATGGACATCACCGAGGCGGCGCCCGTGATGAGCAGGGTGCCGACGACAGCCGGCCCCATGCCACCGCCGGCGCGGCGCGGCGAGGTGATGTCCCCGGTGAGGAACTCCATGCTGATCAGGCCGGCGCCCTTTTGGATCACATAAAAAATCACCAAGACCAGCGGAACCACCGCGATCAGCAAGGCGACACACATCAGTACCTTGCTGATCAGATCGATCGCTCGCCGCCGCACCGACAGCTGACGCCGGGTCAGGTCCAGGGCTGGCCGTGCCGAAAGCTCGTTTGGTGTTACCGCGGTCATGCCTTCGCTCCCCTCATCCGGATCTCGGCGCGCCGCACGATGGCCTGCGCCAACAGGTTGACGATGACGGTGACCACGAAAAGCACCACACCCATGCCGATGAGAGCGGAGGTGTAGTCGCCACCGGCCTCACCGAAGTAGTTGACGATCGCCGCCGGAATCGACGTGCCGGGAGCGAACAGGTTCGCGGTGATCTGGATCGAGTTGCCGATCAACAGCGCCACCGCGATGGTCTCTCCCATCGCCCGGCCAAGCCCGAGCATGACGCCACCGACGAGACCACCGAAGCTGTGCGGGAAGACCGCGCCTTTGATCATCTCCCAGCGAGTCGCGCCCAGAGCCCATGCCGCTTGCTTGTCGGAGTCGGGCACCGTGTCGAAAACCTCGCGGGTGATCGACGTGATGATCGGGACGATCATGATGGCAAGGACCAGACCCGCGGTCATGAAGTTGAGCGCAGAGACTTCGCCAAAAAGCGCGCCCAAGACTGGAATGCCGCCCAGCGTGTCATGCAGCCACTTGTAGACCGGCGTCATCGCGGGCGCCAGCACGTAGATGCCCCAAAGACCGAAGACGACCGACGGCACCGCAGCCAGCAGGTCGATCAGGGTGACGATGGAGCCCTTGATGCGCCTGGGCGCCAACTCCGTGAGGAACAGCGCGATGCCGATCGAGACCGGCACGGCGAGGGCCACGGCTATGAGCGAGGTGACCAGTGTGCCGAACACGAACGGCAGAATGCCGAACTTGCCGATGTTCGGGTCCCATAGCTTGCTGGTGAAGAAGCCGTTCTCCCCTGCCTTGGACATAGCGGGCCAAGACTGCTGAAGGGTGCTCACCAGAATCGCTGCGAGAATCACGAGCACCGTGATTCCAGCCGCTATGCACAAGAGCCAGAAGGCTCGGTCGGTGATCCGCCCGCGATCCTTCTGGGTCAACGTCGATGACTGTGTCGTCATAAGGGGTTCTAGTCCTTAATAGCGGGGAGGCGGATTACTCCGTCTCCCCGCGATTGAGAGGGGATTCAGCTCACCTTGTCCAGCTGGGCGAGCGCCTTGGTCTTGATCTGGTCGGGCAGCACGGAGAAGTTGACGTCCTTCGCGAGCGCCGAACCATCGGTGAGGATGTACTTCACAAGCTCCTTGACGAGCTTGGCCTTGTCCGGCGAGTCGTACTTCTGCTTCACCAGGATGAAGGTCGGAGCGGTGATCGGGTAGGAGTCGGCACCAGCCGCGTTCAGCGGGTCGTAGGTGAGGTCGTCCTTCAGCGTGGCACCGGCCAGCGCGGCGGTCGCGCCCTCCAGGCTCGCCGCGACGAACTTGCCATCCTTGTTCTTGATGGCGGCAAAGCTCAAGCCCGAACTCTTGGCGTCGGACATGTCGACATAGCCGATCGTGCCGTCGGTCTGCTTGATCAGCTGAGCAACACCGGAGTTCTTGGCGCCACCGAGGGTGTCGGTCGGCCAGTTCACCGTGTCACCGCTCGCCAGCTTCCAAGTGTCCTTGGCGGCAGCCACCAGGTACTTGGTGAAGTTGTTAGTGGTGCCCGAGCCGTCGGACCGGTGCGCAACCGAGATCGCGGTGGCCGGCAGGGTGACGCCCGGGTTGTCGGCGACAATTTCGGGGGCGTTCCAGACCTTGATGTCGCGCTGGAAGATCTTGGCCAGCGTGGCCGGGGTCAGCTGGAGCTTGGTGACGCCCTTGAGGTTGTACGAGACCGTGATCGGGGCGGCCACCGTGGGGATGTAGTAGAAGCTGCCCGCCGCAACACCATCGGTGTCCTTGACGGTGCTGTCGGTGCCCGCGAAGTCCACGAGGCCGGAACCGAACTCCTTCTTACCGGCGGTAGAACCGATCGGGTTGTATGTGATCTTGAGGTTCTTGGCCTCAGTCTTCAGCTCAGTAATGATCTCCTGGTAGTAGGCGTCCGGGAAGCTTGCGCCCGAACCCTTCAGCTCGCCGGAGAGCGTAGAAATACCGCTGGCGGCACCGGTTGTCGGAGTCGCACTCGGTTCATCCTTAGCGCAGCCGGCCAGAGCAATCGCAGCGACTGCGGCAAGCGCGACACCGGCTACGCCGCGCCGCGAAAGCACGTTTCGGTTCACAGGAGGTTTGCCTTCCTAGAAGGGGTTTCGGCCTTGCTGGCCTGACACGACCGACCATGCCTGCCGCAGGTAGCCGTCTCTTCCGTCCTAGGTGAACGCACGGTGAACAGGATTGCCCTGCGAAGCGACGGGTGGCGCGCCAGCGCGTGGACAACAAGTGAACAAGGTCACGCCCCGAAAATGGGATCGGGCAGAGAGAGCACACCGTCACTCTCGATCGCAGACGCGATAAAAAGACCACCGGCGAACAAATCCCACGTCACCACCTGCTGTCGCCCGGGTCGGGTGAAGCTGAGCAGAACACGCCGGCTGTCCGCCCAGCCGATCACCCGAACCGTCCCAGAGATCGCGGAATCAACCAATAACGCCCGTTCCACCTTCCCATTGGTTGGACGCACCACCGCGATGACTGTCGATGCGCCCTGCACGCTGGGCACCGGGCTGGGCATACACGCCCGGACCAGGAAGCCGCGATCGCCATCGACGCTGAAACCCGGCCCGCGCCAAGGCCCGATCAGCTCGGTCAACTCGCCGTTGAGCGGAATGCTGGCCGAGAGCATGCGGGAATCCTCTGCGCGCCAACGGCGCAGGCGGGCCGAAGCGGTGGCGGGCTGCCCGATCGAAAGCAGCTCAATCATTCCGACCGTCGGATCCGCCGAGGAGTCGATAGAGCGCCGGGGCGTGATCATGTCTGCCGGGCCTTCCGGTACCGGAAGCACCTCGCCCGTCTGCGGAATGACGAGAGTGTTGGGGCCCAGCAAAAGATGCCGATTGCTAAGCCAAACCGGCCGGGTGGTCTCCGGCGCCGAGTGGAAGGTCAGGCCCTTCCCGGTCGTCAGATCGATCACATAGGTACCGGTAGAGGTGCCGAACGCGGCGCGGCGGCCGTCGGGCGACAGGGCGTTGGTCTGCATCCACAACGCCGCCAGCGAGGGCGCGGCGTCCAGCTGACGCCACCGGAAATCCTCACCCAGCACCAGGATCGGGCTGGTGTCCGCCCGCGACCGGGCCACGATGAGCAAAGCCCGCCGCACCGGGTCGGCGCTGATCGGCACCACCGGATCCTTTGGCATGTCAAGGCCCTGGGGCAGCCCCACCAGCTGACGGGTCGCGCTCAGATCGTTGGGCGCGCGTTCGGCCCCGGTGGGAAGCACTGTTGGCGGAGCTGCGGGCGTTGGGTCGCCTTGGCCATCGGCCGATGAGCCGGTGGCGCGCTGGCAGAGCGCCGCCAGCCCCAGCACTCCGCCGGCCACGCCGGCGAGGATGAGCCGGCGGCGGATGGCCCGCCGTGCCGCCTCCCAGATCAGGCTCGCTTCGTCCACCGGCCGCAAGGCCCCGGCCAGCGCCGACCGGCGACGGACGGGCACCGGGGCGGAAAGATTAAGGCTCATTTGGGGGTACCCGAACTCGCCCGCCTCCTGGCGGAAAAGGCGAGTTAGGTAGACGTCGGCCGACGCCCCGGCGGCCAGCTCGCTCTTGCGATCGCCGCGATCGAGCCGCCGCCAGCGCAGCGCGACCATGGCCAGCAACTCACGGGCCATCCTTTCGGCCTGCTGCTCATCGCCGGTGAGCCTGTGCGCGGCCGCGTCCAGCGGCGGCAAACGCCGCTCTACATAGGACACAAAGTCCGGCGGAGCCTGGGACGGATCGCGCATACCATATAGTGACGCCCTTCACCGTCCCAGGAAAGAGCCGTTTAACTTCCGATGATGCCGCCGTCGTTTTTGGTGATGACGACGGTGGCTGAGCGGGGGCGTCCGGTCGGGTCGAAGTCGGGCCAGTTGCTTACCGCTGTTGGGGTCGCCGGCGTGGGCGCGGCGCCCCAGAACGGGGTGGCTTCGCCTGGGTGCTGCACGTTGACGAAGATCGTCCGCTGGTCAGGGGTGATCGTCCAGCCGGTGATCTCAGCTCCGCGCGGCCCCACCAGGAAGCGGCGGATCTCGCCCGTGTTCGGGTCGGCGACCAGCATCTGGTTGTTGCCGATGTGGTCGTAGGAGCCGACCTTGTTCTGCACCGAGTTGGAGATGTCCGTTTCGATCCACATGCGACCGTCGTCGTCGAAGGCCAGACCGTCGGGGGAACCGAAGATGGCGTCCGCGCCCAGGGTCACTGTGGCGTCGTAGGCCGGGTCGCCGGCCAGGACGAAGATGTCCCATTCGAAGCTGGTCGAGGTGTTGTCGCCGTGCGCTTCCCGCCACTTGATGATGTGACCGTAGGGGTTGGCCGCCCTCGGGTTGACCGCGCCACCGTTGCCTGAGCCGTTGGTCAGGGTGACGTAGACGTCCTTGTTCTTGGGGTTCACCGCGACCCACTCCGGCCGATCCAGCTTGGTGGCCCCGACCGCGTCGGCGGCTCGCCTCGTGCGGATCAGGACATCGGCCTGGTCGGCCCAGCCGTTGGCCACGGTCAGCGCGCCCTGGCCGTGCACGAGTGGGATCCAGGTGCCGGTGCCGTCGTCATTGAACTTGCCGACGTAAAGGGTGCCGTGGTCGAGTGGGCTCTTGCGCTGCGCGCGCAGCAGCCGCCACGGCGCGCTGGAGACGAACTTGTAGATGTACTCACCGTTCTGGTCGTCACCGGTGTAGACGACCACCCGGCCACGCGACTCGGTGAACGTGGCGCCCTCGTGCTTGATGCGGCCCAGCGCGGTGCGCTTCACCGGCGGTGAGTGCGGGTCGCGCGGGTCGATCTCGACCACCCAGCCGAACCGGTTGAGCTCATTGGGGTTTTCCGCGACGTCGAACCTCTTGTCCACGGTGTGCCACCTGTACGGCAGCGCCGCAGCCGAGACGCCATAACGAGCCTGCTCCGGGGTCGGCGTCCAGCCCACCTGAGTGGTGCCGAAGTAGCCGTTCCAGTTCTCCTCGCACGCGACGTACGTGCCCCACGGGGTGTGCCCGTTGGAGCAGTTGTTGAGCGTGCCCTGCGCCGGGCCGTTGGCGGCCAGAGCCGGGTGGGCGCCGGAGACGGGGCCGGAGAAGAGCACCGGGGTCTTGCCGGTGACCCGCCGGTTGTAGCGGGAGTCGACCAGCCGCCAGCCCGAGTGACGCTTCTCGATGGCGACCACGCTGACGCCGTGCGCGGCGAGCGCCTTGTCCACCTTCTCCTGCGTTATGACAGCGTCGCCGTCGGCGTAGAGCAGGACCGTGTCGACGTACTCGTGGTTGAGCACCAGCAGACCCCGGTTACTGCCGAAAAAACCCCGGTCGGGGAAAAAGCTCATGCCGTCGTGGTGCATGCCGATCTGCTGCGCCTGCTCCGCCGCGGTGTTGGAGGCGTCCTTGCGCCACGCCGGCCCGTTGCTGCGAAGCGGTGTGCCCCAAGGGATTAGCACCTTTGCCGTGTAGCCCTCGGGCACGGTGATGGCATCGGCCGTGTTGGGGGCGACCGCCTTGAACCCGAGCAGCGGCTTGGGCGGACGCCCGTGCTTCGCGGCCGGGCCGGCGGCGTCGGCGGGACCGGCGACGGCGGAGGGGGCGGCCACGGCCGCGCCGAAGAAGCCGGCCGCGGCGACCACCGTTCCCGTGCGCATGACTCCGCGCCGGGACAGACGAGCTTCCAGCACCTCCCCGAAGGAGGTGTTACCTGAAGTGTTGGTGCTGATGTCTTCGGAATCCACGCGTGGACACTGGCATCATGACCTGAAGCGCGGGCGACCGTCAGGTTAACAACAATCGGGTAAACAGCACGTCAGTGGACCATCGCGCAAAGCCGAGCCCGGAGTAGAGGCCACGAGCGGCCTCATTGGACTCGTCGACATAGAGCATCACTTGATCCAGCTGACGTGTTCTCAGGTACCGCAAACCAGCGATCGTCAAAGTGCGGCCTAACCCCAGCCCGTGCGTGTCGGGATCCACCCCGAGCACGTAAACCTCGCCGATGGGGTCGTGGTGGTGGCCCGGCGCCTGGGCGCGGGTGGCGCCATGGACCTTGGTCCAGTGGAAGCCGAGCAGCCGCTTGTCGCTGAAGCGCTCCGCGAGCAGGAAGCCCTCCGGGTCGAACCACGGCTCTTCCATGCGCAGACGCAGATCGCGCAGGTCCCAGCGGCCCTGCTCGGGATGCGCGGCGAAGGCACGGCCGTTGAGCTCGATCCACGCCTGGTCGTCCTCGCCCGGCCGGAAGGCGCGCAGCCCTATCCCGTCAGGCAGCACCAGCTCGGGCAGCACAGCGAACAGCGATCGGCGCATCTGCCACAGCACCCGCGACCGTCCAAAGCCGAGCGACAGCGCCAGCGCGCTGGCCGACGGATGGTCGCCGTGCGCCCACAGCCGCAGCCTGCCCACCGGGTCGGCCTGCTCCGCCGCTTGCACCGCGGCCGTGACCAGCACCCGCCCCAGCCCGTGGCGTCGGTGCATGGGATGCACCACCAGCTCGGCAGAAGGCCCCTCCACCGGGTCGGTCACATCGACGTGCGCATAGCCGATCAGCTCGCCGCCGTCGCGGATCACCAGGTGGACCGAGGGCTCGTCGCCGCCGTGCCGCAGGTGAAGCATGGTGTGTTCGGAGAGGGGAAGAGCGCCGTCGGCATCACCCGCGGCGCTCGCCAATCGGAAGACAGACCCGACCTCTTCCGGCGTCAGCCGATCGAGGCGCTCGGCGAGGCTGATCACCTCGCCAGCCTATCGTCACCTCAGCACAGTCATGGACTCCGGAAACCTCGAGTCGAGCAAAGCTCCAGGCAGCTCTGGCTCGCGGTCGGTGAGCTGACGCGACGAGGGCACCACGAACTTGTAGCCGACCTGGCGCACCGTGCCGATCATCGACTCGTACTCGGAGCCGAGCTTGGCGCGCAGCCGCCGCACGTGCACGTCGACCGTGCGCGTGCCGCCGAAGTAGTCGTAGCCCCAGACCTCGCGCAGCAGCTGATCGCGGGTGAAGACCCGGCCCGGGTGCTGGGCGAGGAACTTCAGCAGCTCGAACTCCTTGTAGGTCAGGTCGAGCGGACGTCCCTTGAGCTTGGCGGCATAGGTGTCGGGGTCGATGGTCAGCTCCCCGCCCCGGATGAGCCCACCCGCGGCTGCCGTGGCCGAGTTGAGGCGGCCCACGGCCACCCGAAGCCGCGCCTCGACCTCGGCCGGGCCGGCGTTGGCCAGGATCACATCGTCAACGCCCCAGTCGGCGTTGATCGCCACCAGACCCGCTTCGGTCACCACCGCGATCAGCGGGACGCCCAGGCCGGTGGCGGTAAGCATGCGACAGGTGGCCCGTGCCTCGGACAGCTCGCTGCGGGCATCGACCATCACTGCGTCTGGGCTGGGGGCTGACACCAATGTGCGCACGTCGCGAGGGGCGGTGCGCACCGAATGCGGCAGCAGGTCGAGGGAGGGAAGCACAGATGACGCTTCACCCGCCCTAGCGCTCACCAGTAACAAGATCTCCACAGATCGCCTCCGTCCTTGCGGCTGTTTCTCCGGTGACCTCATGAGGTAGCCCGGCGTCGCTGACGGGTGGTCGCTTTTGGTTAAGCCATGAGCATAGTCGACTCCGGCCGGATTTCCATTACCGTCGTGTTACAGCCTTCTGGGTCGCGTGACCTGGTGCTTTATTTCCCACCGCTGGGTGTGGGGCGATCGGTGTGGCACGATCGGTGCGTGTTCGGCTCTCCCCCCACCGACGACAGCCCCCGACGCCGGTCTCCATTCGCGCCACGGATTCCGGCCTCGAAGGCTATGCCCCCTGCCCCGGCTCCCCCGCCCGCGCCCCCGCAGCGGGAGCGCAGCGGGCGGCGAGGCCGTGCGCCGGCGGAGGCCCGGGCCGAAGCCGCGAAACTGCGCGCAGCGGCCCCGATCATCCCGGTCAGGCGACTCGTCGCGCTCGCCATCGGCGGGTTCTCGGCGCTGCTCGCGATCGGTCTGATCATGGGCGTGCAGACGTCGGCTCCCGCGCAGCGGCTGCCGTTTAGCATCGTCGTGCTGGGGGCACAGCTGCTCTATGTCTTCGCCGCCACGATGGCTCTCCGCCCGCCGAGCAGCAAGATCGTGGCGGGGGTCGGTGTGATCGCTGCCGTTGTCGCCAACTTCGCGGCCAACGAGCCCGCGATCGCCACTCTCCTGCCGCTCGGCCTTGTCGCCGCGGGCGGCTTCGTCGTCGGGGCGCTGGGGCAGCTGGGCACCAAGCAGGGCCGGATGCGGCTCACTGAGTGTTTCGGCTCCACGCTGGTGATCATGCTCGGCATCGTCTTCTTTGCCAGCCTTCTGGTTTTGGTGCGCGTTCCCCTTGGTACCCAGACAATTGTGATTTGTCTTGCCTCTAGCGGAGTGGCCCTCAGCCTGGCCCGGCTAGGCGATGTGGTGATGCCTTATCCGCGGCTTGCCGACCAGGTGCCCCGTGGTGCGGTGGGAATCGTCGGCGGCACCATGGTGGGCACTGCGGTGGCCGGCTATATCGGCAAATACCTCGTTATGTTCACCCCCTCGACGGCCGCCATGGTCGGCGCCATCGCCGCTGCCGCCGCGGTGCTCGCCGATCTGACGATCGGCTTCGCCGAGACCGGCCGGGAGCTTGAGGGAGACGCGCCCACGATGTGGCTCGCGCGGCACATGCAGGGTCCGCTCGCCGGGTTCGCGCTCACCGCGCCGGTGGCCTATTTCATCAATGGATTTATCTGGACCTCCTCATGAGAAGGCTGCTCGCCTGGCTCGGGGTGATCGTCATCGTCCTGGGCATCATCCTGGGCGTGCTGGATCGCGTCGGCGTGCACTATGCCGAGCAGCAGGTGGCCAAGAACGTCTCGACCGAGCTCGCCTCCCGCAACATCACCTCCGCCCCGCCCGAGGTGACCATCACCGGTTTTCCCTTCCTGACCCAGGTGGCGGCCGGCAACTACGACGAGATCCAGCTGAATCTGCGCGACCTCAAGGGCGGCACGCTGCCGTTGCCGCTGCTCCAGGTGCACGCCTATGACGTACGCGCGACAGTGGAAGGTCTGCGCAACGGCACCGAGAAGGCGGTTGCCACCCTGGTAAACGGCACCGGCACGCTTTCCTACGCCGATCTTGTGGAGGTCAGCGGGCTGGAGGGCGTCACTCTAATCGGTGACGGCTCGGTGCTGCGGGTGACCGGGAACGCCGGCGTCGCCGGGCAGCTTAAGGGCGCCGCAAAAGTGACCGTCGTCGATGGCAAGGTACGGATTCAGGTGACCGAGCTGACCGCGTCCAACCTCGCACCGATCGCGCAACAGCTGGTTAACACCTATAAAGATCGGCTTGCCCGCACCTTCGAAATTCCGCCACTGCCGTTCAACATGAAATTGCAGAGCGTCAACCCCGCACCCTCGGGACTGGAAATTTCCGTCACCGCCAAAGAGGTTGAGCTGGGATAAGGGGTCTCGCATGATGGACGACACATTCCCGAAATCGGAAGGCGACTGATATGGTCGGCCACATGAGTCCGCTGCTTACCAAGCGGCGCGCGGTCGACCTGTGCCGCGTGGCCACCTGCCTGTGTTGCCCCGTCCTCTGACGGCGGCCCGGCTCTAGTTAGCGCGCTCGTTCTCACTCCGCTTTCCTCATTGTCGAGTTAAGCCGCCGTCGCATAGGTGTCCACCTTTGGGATCCATGCACGGTTTTCGATCATGGATCCTCCCGAACAGCATCCATCTAGGGAGACATTTCCATGAGTCGTGATTCATCGCTCGTCTCCGCCGATTGGGCGGAAAAGAACCTCAACACGCCGGGAGTGGTGTTCGTCGAGGTAGACGAGGACACCACCGCTTACGACGGCGGACACATTGCCGGGGCGGTAAAGCTGGACTGGCGCCAGGACCTGCAAGACCCGGTGCGCCGCGACTTCGTCAACAAGCAGCAGTTCGAGGCGCTGCTCTCCTCGCGCGGCATCGCCAACAACGACACCGTCGTCCTCTACGGCGGCAACAACAACTGGTTCGCCGCCTACGCGTACTGGTACTTCACGCTCTACGGACACGGCGACGTCAAGCTGCTCGACGGTGGCCGCAAGAAGTGGGAGCTCGACGCCCGTCCGCTGGTCAAGGACCTCCCGCAGCGGGAGGCCACGCAATACTCGGCCAAGGACCAGGACCTGTCCATCCGCGCGTTCCGCGACGACGCCGTACGGGCGATCGGCGTGCAGAACCTTGTCGACGTGCGGTCCCCCGACGAATATGCCGGCCGGCTGCTCGCCCCCGCACACCTGCCGCAGGAGCAGGCGCAGCGGGCGGGACACATCCCGACGGCGCTCAGCGTGCCGTGGTCCAAGGCGGCCAACGAGGACGGCACGTTCAAGTCCGATGACGAGCTTCGCACCATCTACGGCGACGCGGGCCTGGACGACAGCAAGGACACCATCGCCTACTGCCGCATCGGTGAGCGTTCGTCGCACACCTGGTTCGTGCTGCAGGAGTTGCTGGGCAAGAAGAACGTGAAGAACTACGACGGTTCCTGGACCGAATACGGCTCGCTGGTGGGCGTGCCGGTGGCATTGGGCGACGAGCCCGGAGAGGCGTAATCGAGATGACTACCCCCATTGCTCCCCCGGTCACCGCTGACGGATGCGCGGCACCCGATCAGGCCGCCCCGCTACCGCTCAGCGTTGACCTCGAAAAGGAAACCGTGATCACCGGGATCGTGCTTGCCGAGGGCGGCGACCCGGTGGCCGGCGCCTACGTCCGGCTGCTCGACCGCAGCGGCGAGTTCACCGCCGAGGTCGTCACCTCCCCGGCCGGACAGTTCCGCTTCTTCGCGGCGCCCGGCACCTGGACGCTGCGTGCCCTGTCGCGCTTCGGCAACGGCGACGCACAGGTCACCGCCGAACGCGGCGTCAACCAGCTCTCGGTCACCGTTTCCTCGTAATCGCACCATCTCCGCAGCGCCGCCGACTATTTCCGGCGGCGCTGCTGCTTATTCCGGCCTACAGCCGGTTTTTAGCTCTACGACGATGACGCCGGGGCCGTGGTCTCGGGCCCGCACGGCGACGAAGTTCCCCGCGTCGAAGTAGAGGCTCGACGCCTGCGTGCCGCTGCTGCGGATCCGGCTGTCGAACTGGTCGGCCAGGCGCACCAGCTCCGCCTGCTCACTGCCGTCCGGCCCGGAAAGGGTGACCGTCCGTGTCGCCGACTTGCCGTCGCGCATCGGGGTGATGCTGCACGTGCTTTCCTGGTATCCGCCATCGTCGAGCCGCCACGGCTCGGAGAGCTTGTCGCTGATCTGGCCCACCACACGATCGATGGTGGCCTTGCCGCTGACGACTGTGCTCTGGTCGCGCACGGTGGCCGGGCTGTTGAACGCCGACCAGGTGCCCAATCCCACCAGCAGCAGCGCCCACGCCCCGCCGACGATCCACCAGAGCCGGGAATTGTTAGTAGACAAGGGCTTGCGCTCCTTCGCCGAGGCATTCCTCCACGAACGCCGCGGCGCCCGCTATCCGTACACCGTCGATGATGTCCTCGCCGGTGATGCCACGCCGTTGCGCGCACTGCGTACACAGTGTCACCTGGCCGCCACCGAGCACCGCGGCGAGCAGGTCCGGCAGCGGCGCCGAGTGCGGCAGCTCAAACTCGGCCGCCCGCCCCGGCAGGGCGAACCAGCTCGACTCTCCCGTGAGCCACAGCGAAACGTCGGCACCAGCCGCCACCGCGGTCGCCGCCACGGTAAAGGCCTGTGCGCAGCGCTCCGGTGCCTCCTGCCCCGCCGTCACCTTGACAACCAGCTTCCGTGTCATTGGGTCAGCCTAAGATGTCACGTGTGGTCACCGAGATCGGGTTCGTCAGCCTGCTCGTCGCGGGCTTGGGCCTGCTCGCCGGCGGCTTCGTCTACTTGGCATTGAGAGTCGCAAGGGGTCGTTGGTGAGCGAAGAGGAAAATCCGATAGGTCCGCCGCCGTGGCTCAACGCACCGCCGGTGGAGCCCTATCCGTTCGAGGAGACCTACGATCTCAGGCACGGGCCTGACCTGCACCCTTCCCTGCTCGGGCTGTTGCCCTACGTCGGGTTGTGGCGCGGGCGCGGCCGCGGCGGTTACCCGACGCTGGAGGCCGACTTCGACTACGGCCAGGAAGTGAAGATCAGCCATGACGGCCGGCCCTTCCTGTTCTACGAGTCGCGGTCGTGGATCCTCGATGAGGAGTCCAAACCGGTGCGCCCCGCAATGCGTGAGCTGGGCTGGTGGCGTCCGGTGGGTGACGGCCAGGGCGACGAGATCGAGGTGTTGCTCACCAATCCCACCGGTGTTCTGGAGCTCTACATCGGCCGCATCGACGGGCTGAAGATCGAGATGGCCACCGATTTCGTGGCCCGCACCCCCACCGCCAAAGAGGTGCGCGCCGGGCACCGTCTTTACGGCATCATCGAAGGCGCTTTGCTTTACGCCCAGGAAATGGCGGCCGAAGGCCAGCCCATGTCCCCCCATCTGAGTGCGAGGTTGCTCCGTGTCGGTGGCTAACAAGATCCGTTGGGGCGTCCTCGCCACCGGCGGCATCGCTACCCGTTTCGTCAATGACCTGAAGAATGTGCCCGACGCCGAGGTGGTCGCGGTCGGTTCCCGCACCGCCGAAACCGCGGTCGCTTTCCAAGAGGCGCACGGCATCCCCCGCGCCCACGGCTCCTGGGCCGAGCTGGCCCACGACCCCGACGTCGACATCATCTACATTGCGACCCCCCACTCCCACCATCACGCGGCCGGCCTGGTCTGCCTGCACGCCGGCAAGCCGCTGCTGGTGGAGAAGGCGTTCACCCTCGACCTCGCCCAGGCACAAGACCTGGTCACGGTGGCCCGCGAGCGTCAGCTCTTCCTCATGGAAGCCATGTGGACCCGCACCCTGCCCAGCATCCTGCGCATGCTCGAGCTCATCGCCGACGGCGCGATCGGCCAGGTGACCTCGATCCACGCCGGCTTCGGTCTTGGCATCGACTTCGACCCCTCACACCGCCTGCGCAACCCGCAACTCGGTGGCGGAGCCCTTCTCGACCTGGGCGTCTATCCGATCCACTTCACGCAGCTCCTGCTCGGCTCGCCCACCCATGTGCACTCCTGGGCTCACCTTCACCCCGAGGGCACCGACGCTCGCACAGGCATCGTGCTCGGCTTCGCCAACGGCGAAGTGGCGACGCTCTACTGCGGAGTGGGCGGCGACATAAGGTCTGCCACCGTTGTCGGCACCAAGGGCCGCTTCGAGTTCACCAACGGCTTCCACAATGCTGCCGGGTTCACCTTGCACCGCAACGGATCTGAGCCCGAAACCATCACCACCGAGCCGTCCAGCCTTCACTTCCAGGCCGCCGAAGCCGGCCGCTGCCTGCGCGCGGGCCTCACCGAGTCCCCCCTCGTGCCGCTCAGCTCCACACTCTCGGTCATGCACACGCTCGACGCAGTCCGAGCCCAGATCGGAGTCGTCTACTAACCCCTTTTCCTTGCGCCGCTTCCTTACGCCGCGCCGTCGTGGTCCCTCACCGCAAGCTCCCGCGCGGCACATCCGTCCGTGCTTGGCCACCCCCGGCGGCTCC
>NZ_BONY01000129.1 GCF_016862955.1 Rhizocola hellebori
CCTTCCTGAAAGGGCCCCCAGAATGGGGGCCCTTTTGGCGTACTCAGATAGATTTCAGCGTTCTTCGACTCGGAGTGTGGAGGCTGTGGTGGTGTCCCACCAGGCGTTGATGTCGGGCAGGGCGGTGAATACCGAGTCGTTGAGGGTGTGTTGGTGGCAGGTGATGCCGGAGCTGGATTGTCCGCGGTGGATGCCGTAGGCCCAGCGGGTGCCGTCGGTGGTGGGGAAGTACCAGCCGCCGCCGCTGTCGCCGGAGCAGGCGTCGAAGTTGACGGTGGGCATGCCGCGTACGCCGAAGGCGGTGGTGATGGTGCCGCAGGATTCGGTGAGGGTGCTGTGCCAGGAGGAGAGGCAGACGGCGTCTCCGATTTGGATGGTGCCTCGGTTGTCGATGGCGTGGTCTACTTCGATTGGGGTGTTGGCGTCTTCGAGGTTGAAGAAGTAGCCGCCGGTCGACCAGTAGGTGCCTTGGACGTGGATGCGTGCCACGTCGACTTCTCCGCTGTTGCGGCTGTATTTGATGGGCCCGATTGGTTGTTCGCCGTGGCCGTAGGTGACGCCTTCTCCGGTGGCCTCGGCGCAGTGCCCTGCGGTGATGGCCCATTTGCTGCGGTCGCCGCCGCGTGCGGTGAATCCGAGTGAGCATATTTCGCCGTAGTTTCTGGCCCAGAGGACGACGCCGCTGCGCAGCGGTCTGCCGCAGTTGTATTTGTCTGTGCACGCTTCGGGTGCCGAGTCGGTCTGGGTTTGATAGTTGAGCCGGTTGTTGATGACGTCGACTGTCGCGCCGGCTTTTGTTGCCTGTGCGCGGAGTTCTTTGAGGCTGATTGTCACCGGGTGGGTGGTTGTTTTCAGGCCGAGGCCGGCGCTTAGGGCGAGCGCTTCTTCGGCTGCGGGCTGGGTGACTGTGTTGATGTGCTGGGTGTCGGTGTAGGGGTCGTACCAGGATCCGCCGAAGCTGTCGAGCTGTTGTGTTTGAAGCTGTTCCAGTAGGCGGATGCGCCGTTCCTGTCCGCTGTAGGCGCGCCTTGCCTGGCTTTCGGTGAGGCCTGGGTAGCCGCGTTGGTAGGCCGCCACTATCGCTTCTGTCTCCCAGGCGCCGCTGGGCGCGGCGGTGGCGGGTGGGGCGGCGAGAAGCGAGGCTAGCACCGCGAGTACGGCGGCGCTGCGGGCGAGCGAGTTGACGTGCATTGGCCCTCCTATCGACATCCTGCGATGGGAGCACGGTGGCACGACGTGTGCATTGATTTCAATAGGCGTATGTATATATTTCTGCCTACTGCGCTTTGATGGGGGCCTGGCGAAGCTGTGTCAGCGTTTGAGCGAAGCGGCGCGCAGGTCGCGCATGAGGCCGGCGGCCTCGTCGGCGGTGCGGGCGGGGAACAGGGCCAGCGCGATGCTTCCGTGGTCGGCCCAGCCGCAGACGGCCATCGACGAGGCGGACAACTCCTCGGTCAGCCCGCACTTCATGACCCCGCCCAGCGGGCCCGGGTCGACCGTCTTCAGGTCCCGGATTCCCTGCTCGTCCTTGTCCTCCATCAAGGTCAAGACGGTATCGAGCTCTGCTTCCGGGTTCCACAGCAGCGTCGTACCCCCGAAGAGCATCACGGTCTGATCGGCGCTGGTGTAGACGGCGGCCGCGCTGTTGTCCAGCTCGATCGAGGCGCGTAGCGCGGTGACCAGGTCGTTGGCCGTGGCTTTGGCGGCGTCGCTGTCGTCGCGGGTCAAGCCGCCGACCGCGTCGGGCATGGTGAGGGTGGCGCCTTTCTGAGACAGCACCCGCAGGACGGTAGGCCCGAAGAAGGCACCGATCACGATCACGGCGGCGGCGAGGATGGTCATCAAAATCCAGAGCCGCCGTGGTTTCCTGGCGGCAGGTGTGTCATCGAGCGGTTCGTCGCTGAAGTTGATCAGCTGGGAGTCGCCGCGCGAGTGGGGGACCGAGTGGCCGTCGGCTGAGGCGTGTTCGTCAACGGCTGGCTGGGTCTGGTCTGTCACGACGCGGAGCCTAACAAGGACGGCGTCGCCGCGCCCGATGCCGCGCGGCCCGGGCTGGGGAAGCGCGGCGACGGGCCTTAGTAGACTTGCGCGGTGACCGACTCTCCGCTGGCCCCACAGACGTCGTCCGAGCTTGCCGCGGCTTATCAGCCTGGCGAGGTGGAGCACCGGCGCTACGAGCATTGGGTAGCGTCGGGATACTTCGGCGCGGATGCCAAGAGCGACAAGCCCGCCTACTCGATCGTGATTCCGCCACCGAACGTGACCGGGTCGCTGCATGTCGGCCACGCTTTGGATCACACGATTCAGGACGCGCTGGTGCGGCGCAAGCGGATGCAGGGCTTTGAAACGCTGTGGCTGCCAGGCATGGATCACGCCGGCATCGCGACGCAGAACGTAGTGGAGCGCAAGCTGGCCGCCGAGGGCCTGTCCCGTCACGATCTGGGCCGGGAGGCGTTCGTCGAGCGGGTGTGGCAGTGGAAGGCCGAGTCGGGCGGGGCGATCCTGGGCCAGATGCGGCGCCTGGGCGACTCGGTCGACTGGAGCCGTGAGCGGTTCACGATGGACGAGGGGTTGTCGGTCGCGGTCCAGACGATCTTCAAGCGTCTCTACGACGACGGCCTGATCTATCGCGCTGAGCGGATCATCAACTGGTGCCCGCGCTGTTTGACCGCCCTGTCCGACATCGAGGTGGAGCACTCCGATGACGAGGGCGAGCTGGTCTCGATCCGGTACAGCGACGAGATCGTCGTGGCGACGACGCGCGCCGAGACGATGCTGGGTGACACAGCCGTGGCCGTGCATCCGGATGACGAGCGATATAAGCATTTGGTGGGTACCGAGATAGAGCTGCCCTTGACCGGAAGACGGATTCCGGTGGTGGCCGACGAGCACGTGGACCCCATGTTCGGGACGGGCTGTGTCAAGGTGACCCCCGCCCACGACCCCAACGACTTCGAGATCGGGCAGCGCCACAACCTGCCGTCGATCGCCATCATGGACGAGCGGGCGGTCATCACCGCACACGGCCCGTTTCAAGGGCTGGATCGCTATGAGGCAAGGCCGGCGATCGTGGCCGCGCTGCGCGCGCAGGGCCTGATCGTGGCCGAGAAGCGCCCCTACCTGCATGCGGTCGGCCACTGCTCGCGCTGCAAGACGACGGTGGAGCCGCGCCTTTCGCTGCAGTGGTTCGTCAAGACCGGTCCGCTGGCGAAGGCGGCCGGTGACGCGGTGCGCGACGGCCGGGTGCGCATCGAGCCAGAGTCGTTGGCGCCCAGGTATTTCGCATGGGTCGACAACATGCACGACTGGTGCATCTCGCGCCAGCTGTGGTGGGGTCACCGGATCCCGGTCTGGTACGGCCCGAACGGGGAAGTGGAGTGTTTCCTCGACAGCGGGCAGGCGCCGCAGGGCTGGGTGCAGGACGAGGACGTGCTCGACACGTGGTTCTCCTCGGCGCTGTGGCCGTTCAGCACGCTGGGCTGGCCCGACCCGCACGAGGATCTGCTCAAGTTCTATCCCACAAGCGTGCTCGTGACCGGGTACGACATCCTGTTCTTCTGGGTCGCCCGGATGATGATGTTCGGCTTGTACGCGATGAACGGCAAGCCGCCGTTCGAGGTCGTGGCGTTGCACGGAATGGTGCGTGACCAGTTCGGCAAGAAGATGAGCAAGTCGTTCGGCAACGTGGTGGATCCGCTGGACTGGATCGGCCGGTTCGGCGCCGACGCGACCCGTTTTACGCTGGCCAAGGGGGCCAATCCGGGCGCAGATGTTCCGGTCAGCGAGGAGTGGTGCCAGGGTTCGCGCAACTTCTGCAACAAGCTGTGGAACGCGACCCGTTTCGCGTTGCTCAACGGCGCACACGTCGACGGCCCGCTCCCCGGCGAGCTGTCCACTGTGGACAAGTGGATTCTGTCGCGGCTGCAGCACACCATCGCCGAGGTCGACGAGCAGTTCGAGGCGTTCGAGCTGGCCAAGGTCTGCGACACCCTGTTCCATTTCGCGTGGGACGACGTGTGTGACTGGTACATCGAGTTGTCCAAGACCGCGCCCAACCCGCGCGTGCTGGGATACGTGCTCGATCAGCTGCTGCGCCTGTTGCACCCGATCATCCCGTTCGTCACCGATGAGCTGTGGACCGCGCTGACCAAGAGCCCGGGTTCGGTGATGGTGGCGGAGTGGCCCAAGGCCGACTCCGCGCTGGTCGATGACGCGGCCGAGGCGTCGGTGGAGTTGCTGCAGCGGGTGGTGACCGAGGTGCGCCGGTTCCGCTCCGACCAGGGTCTCAAGCCCGGTCAGCGGGTCGCCGCCGTGATCGCGGGCCTGATCGAGCACGAGCCGCTGGTGCGTTCGCTGGCCCGCCTCGATGAGGCCGGCGAGCAGTTCTCGGCCACCGCCACGGTGACCATCGCCGGCGGGATAACGGTGGCGCTGGACACCCGCGGCAGCATCGACGTGGCGGCGGAGCGGGCCCGGCTGACGAAGGACCGCGCCGCGGCCGACAAGGAGATCAGCCAGGCGGAGGCGAAGCTGGGCAACGACGGGTTCCTGGCCAAGGCCCCCGAGCAGGTCGTGGTGAAGTTGCGCGATCGACTTGCCGCGGCTCAGGCCGATCTGGTCCGCATCGACGAGGCGCTGGCTAGGCTCGGTTCATGACCTCCGGGGCCGCGTCCGAGTTCGCGCAGATCGAGGCGGAGCTCCTGGAGCGGGGCTTCACCCGGATGGTCTTCGACATCGGCAAGGTGGTCGAGCTGCTCGACGTCCTGGGCAGCCCGCAGCGCGCCTATCCGTCCATCCACCTGACCGGGACGAATGGCAAGACCTCGACGGCGCGCATGATCGACAGTCTGCTGCGGGCGCACGGGCTGCACACCGGCCGGTACACCAGCCCGCATCTGGAGACGGTGCGCGAGCGAATCAGCCTGGACGGCGATCCGATCGACGAAGGTCGCTTCGCAGCCGTTTATGCCGAGGTCAGCCCGGTGGCCGAGTTGCTTGATGCGCGCCATGACGAGTCGCTGACCTTCTTCGACATCACCACCGCGCTGGCCTTCGCCACCTTCGCCGACGCGCCGGTCGACATCGCGGTCGTCGAGGTGGGCCTGGGCGGCGCCGACGACGCGACCAACGTGATACAGGCCGGGATAGCGGTGATCACCCCGATCGGCCTGGACCACACCGAGTGGCTGGGCGACACGCTGGGCGACATCGCCCTGGCCAAGTCGGGCATCATCTATCCGGGCGCCACCGTGATCAGCGCGCTGCAGCCGGCCGAGGCGATGGAGCCCATCATCGAGCGCTGCGCCGAGGTGGGGGCGACCCTGGCCCGCGAGGGCATGGAGTTCGGCGTGGTCAGCCATGAGGTGGCCCTGGGCGGGCAAATGCTTACCCTGCAAGGACTTGGCGGGGTCTACGACGAGATCTTCCTGCCCCTGCACGGCGCCCATCAGGCGCAGAACGCGGCCCTCGCGCTCGCCGCGGTGGAGGCGTTTCTGGGTGCCGGGTCGCAAAAGCAGCTCGATCCGGAGGTGGTCCGCGAAGGGTTCGCCGGCACCTCCTCGCCTGGGCGGCTGGAGCGGGTCCGCAATGCGCCCACGATTCTGGTCGACGCCGCGCACAATCCGCACGGCATGGCGGCCACGGCCGCCGCGCTCACCCAGGAGTTCTCGTTCACCCGCCTGGTCGCCGTGGTCGCGGTGCTGGCAGACAAGGACGTGACCGGGGTGCTGGAACAGCTTGAGCCGGTGGTCGACGAGGTCGTCATCACCCGCAACTCGTCCCCGCGCTCGATGGCGCCCGATGAGCTGGGCGAGCTGGCGGTCGAGGTCTTCGGGGAAGACCGGGTGACCGTGGAGCACGAGCTGCCGGACGCCATCGCGACCGCGGTGGCGCTCGCCGAGTCGGATATGGACACCGCGCTGAGTGGGGTCGGGGTCCTCATCACCGGCTCGATTGTCACTGTCGCCGATGCAAGGAAGCTGTTACGCCGATGACTGCACAGATCCGGCCAGGCCCGGGGGACGACAAATCGCGCCGCCCGGTCGAGATGACGTTCGAAGGAAAACCGAGCGGGCTGCGCAACCCGAGCCGCTCACTCAGATCGCTTGCCGCCATGATGCTGGCGCTGGAAGCGCTCGTGCTGCTGATGGCGATCCAGCCGATCCGCGTGCTGGACGGCAGCATCACCGGCGGGCAGATAGGCGCGATCGTGTTCTGCGCGGTGGCGGCGATCCTGCTGACCGGAAGGCTCGACAAGTCCTCGGGCTGGACCATGGTGTCGGTGCTGCAGGTGGTGCTGGTCCTGTGCGGGCTGCAGCACTGGCTGATCGGCGCCGTTGGCGTCTTCTTCGGCGCAGTCTGGCTCTACGTCCTCTACGTCCGCCGCCGCGTGCTCCTCTAATTGCGCGTGCAAAGCAACGCGCGGCATTTGCCGCCGTAGAGCCACCGTCTTCCCTCGTGATCATGAAAGCAAAGAGCGTGCTTTCATGATCGCTCAGTCCAGACGGCGGCGCGGCAAATGCATATTCGGGCGCGCGCCAGTTTTACAGCGCCTAAACCACACTTCGGGCTTTCCATTGGGTTATGGCGATGCCGTGGCCGTCTGGGTCTTTGAAGGCGGCGGCTACCAGCTCTAGGCGCTCGCCGCGGTTGACTACGCGTGGGGCGTAGGTGAAGCGGACCCCGCGGATCTTCAGCTCCTGATAGATGGCGTCGACGTCGCCGACCTCCAGGTTGAGGTGGACCAGGCGGCGGTTGACCGGGGCCTGGTCGTGCGCGGCTACCAGCACGATGCGGGTGTCGCCGGAGGCGAGGATGACCGTGTCGGGGCCGCCGTCGATCTCGTAGAAGCCGAGCATGTCGCGGTAGAAGCGCATCGATTGGTCCAGCTCGGTGACCATGATGGTGTAACCGATGCCGTGGATGGAACCGGCCGAGGCCGGTCGGGCCTGCGGCTGGGTGATGATCACCTTTGCGGCGGAGTCTTCGGTGAAGGCCGGCCCGCTGCTCGGCGGGGTGGCCGCTCGGGGCTCCGGGACATCGGAGAAGTCGAGCACGTCGACGTGTTCGCTGAACACGGCCGCGCGCTGCATGGGCACTTCGGCGTCGACCAGCTCCCCTTCCAGGACCGCCACCGAGGTTTCGCCGCGTGCCGCGGGCGAGGGGCTGGGCTGGCGGCGCGGCAGGCTCGACGCCGGCTCGGGCTCCGGGGGCGCGGGCTCGGGTCGGCGAGGCTCCTCTTCGCGGGAGTAGTCCTCTTCCACCAAGGGAATCTCGGCGGTCTTGTGCGGCAGCTCGTCGGTCTTGAGCGGCACCCCGTAGTCGGGGTCCACCTCGTAGTCGGCGTTGGCCACGAAGGCGGAGTCGTAGGCCTCGTTGTCGTAGGCCTCGTTGTCGTATTGCTGACCGTAGGTGCCGACGCGTTCCCATTGGATCTTGACCCGCCGCGCGTCAGCGACTGCCACCAGCGCGGGCAGGGTCTCGCCGATGTCGGGCCACTTGATGACCGGTACCCGCGGATCCCTGATGACGACGGTCTGCCCCGGATGCCCGGGGGCATCGACCAGCACCTGCATCTCGCAGCGGCCGAAGTCGGTGCTCAGCGGTGCTTCGGAGACCTTGACCACGGTCACCGTTCCGGCGACGAAGGCCTTGTCGGCACCGCGCATGGACGCGGTGGTGAGCAGAGCGACGCCGACGACAAGCATCGCAGCGCCGGCGGCCCCGAACGGCCAGCTCTGCATGCCGGCCCCCATCGAGATCACGAAAAGGCCGATAGTGCCAAGGGACACCGCAGTGGTGACCCGACCCGGTTGAACCGGCTTGCGCCCCAAGCGCGCCACTAGATCCTCCCCGATCCGCCCTGCTTTGCTCAGCGTAGGCGGGTGTTTCGATCGTGGAAAGTACGTACCGTAAGCTGGCGAAGTCTGCTCGTATTGATGCAGGTCAGAGCGCAGGCTGTGATTTTAGGAGAATGTGGTGGAGCGCACGCTGGTGCTGATCAAGCCGGATGCGGTGAGCCGGGGCCTCGTCGGGGAGATCGTTTCCCGATTGGAGCGCAAGGGCTTGACCTTCGAGGCGATGGTGATGCGCACGATGGACGAGCAGCTCGCGGACGAGCACTACGCCGAACATTTGGAGAAGGCGTTCTATCCGCCGCTGAAGGCGTTCATGATCTCGGGCCCGCTGGTCGCGGCGATCGTCAGCGGCGATCAAGCCGTCTCAGTGGTGCGCGGACTGGTGGGGGCGACCGACGGGCGCGCCGCGGCGGCCGGCACCATTCGCGGGGATCTATCGCTGTCGAACCGGGAGAATCTGGTCCACGCGTCCGACTCGGCCGAGTCGGCGGAGCGGGAGATCAAGCTCTGGTTCCCCGAGCACTGATGCTCCCGCCCCGCGAAGGTGCGGTTTAGCCCTTGCCGTTGCTGGACGTCGCGCAGGTGATGGTCACCGCGGTGGTCACCGGCACCTGAGTGCCCGCGGGCACCGACTGCTTGGTCACCACGAAGCTGGCCAGGATCGACAGGCTGTCGTTGGGCTTGGCCTCATCAACGAACTTGATGTTGGTCAGGCCCGCCGACTCCAGGACGGTCTTGGCCTGCGAGGCCTGCATGCCAACCACGTTCGGCATGGCCACCGTGCGCACCGTGGCCGAAGGGCTCGGCGAGGGCGACGGCGACGGGCTGGCCGTGACCGACGGGGAGACCGACGGCTTCGGCGCCGAGGTGGTCGCGGCGATGCTCGGTGAAGGCGTGGGAACCGGGTCGTCCTTGTTCCACCACTTCATGTATGCCGCACCGGCGCAGATCAGCAGCAAAAGGATGAGCAACAGCAGCAGGAGGAGCAACAGCCAGCGCTTCTTGCCCTCCGGCTCCTCTTTTTCTTTGTCCTTGTCGTCATCACCCTTGGCTGCCTCATCGTGACGACTCACGTACCTGCCGCTGGTCGTCTCGCGGGGCGGGCCGTCGCCATCCCCTGACCCAGGATTGGCCTGGGTGGTGTTCTCGTCGTCTGCCATGTTGAGGGGGCCCCTTGTCCTATGTGCACGCGACCGTGCGTAGTACACGGGACATGATGGTGGTCATCGCGGCAGAAGGCCACCCGTCGGACGGCTGTATATGCGTGTCGGATTGGCGACCTGCTGGGGTATCCTTTGCCGCACAGGCACTGACCCGGCCATCACCGGTGAGCCTCCGGAAGAACAGATCGCCTTTCGTTACCAGATGGTGATCCCAGTAGAACCGGACGGGTAAGCCCGTTACAGCTTGGCAACATGAGCGGCTTCCCGATCGGGAAGCAAGCGAGGTGGTACCGCGGGTGAAAACTCGTCCTCGCACTGTGAAACACCACACAGTGATCTTGAGGAGCTCGCGATGGCCTATCCATTGCACGAATCATCCGACGGGGTTGTCGCCTCGCCGGACTTTCCAGCCTTAGAGCGCAAAGTGCTCGACTACTGGGCGGCGGACAAGACCTTCGTCGCCAGCGTCGAGAACCGTGACGCGGGAGTGAACGGATCCAACGAGTTCGTCTTCTACGACGGCCCGCCGTTCGCCAACGGGCTGCCCCACTACGGGCATCTGCTCACCGGCTACGCCAAGGACGTGGTGCCGCGCTACCAGACCATGAAGGGCAGCCGGGTCGAGCGGCGCTTCGGCTGGGACTGCCACGGCATGCCGGCCGAGGTGGAGGCGGAAAAGCAGCTCGGGATATCGACCAAGGCCGAAATATTGCAGATGGGCGTGGCCGCTTTCAACGCCGCCTGCAAGGACTCGGTGCTGCGCTACACCAGCGAGTGGGAGCGCTATGTCACCCGGCAGGCGCGCTGGGTGGACTTCACCAACGATTACAAGACGCTCGACACCGACTACATGGAAAGCGTCATGTGGGCCTTCAAAACCTTGCACGACAAGGGATGGGTCTACGAGGGCTTCCGGGTGCTGGCCTACTGCTGGCGCTGTGAGACCCCGCTTTCCAACACCGAAACCCGCATGGACGACGTCTATCAGGACCGCACCGACCCCACCCTGGCGGTGAAGTTCGAGCTCGACTCCGGGGAGAAGGTCGCGGTGTGGACGACCACGCCGTGGACGCTGCCGTCCAACCTGGCGCTGGCCGTCGGTCCCGACGTCGACTACGCGTTGCTGGAGAAGGACGGCGAGCGCCTCTATGTCGGCGCGGCGCGGGTTTCCTACTACGCCAAGGAATTGGAGGGCTACGAACAGGTCGAGGTCGTCAAGGGCTCGGCTCTGGTCGGCAAGCGCTATAAGCCGCTTTTCGATTTCTTGGTACCGCATGCGGGCCCCAACGCCTACCAGGTGCTCGGCGCCGACTTCGTCACCACCGAGGACGGCACCGGCGTGGTGCACCTTGCCCCGGCCTTCGGCGAGGACGACCAGCTGGCGTGCAACGCCGCCGGGATACCCACCCTGGTCACCGTCGACGAGCGGGCCAGGTTCACCGCGATGGTGCCCGCTTTCGAAGGCGAGCAGGTCTTCGAAACGAACAAGCCCATAGTGCGCGAGCTCAAAGAGCGCGGTGTGGTGCTGCGCCACGAGAGCTACACCCACTCTTACCCGCATTGCTGGCGATGTGACACGCCGCTGGTCTACAAGGCGGTGTCGAGCTGGTTCGTGCAGGTCACGGCGTTCCGCGACCGCATGGTCGAACTCAACCAGCAGATAAACTGGGTCCCCGGACACATAAAGGACGGCCAATTCGGCAAGTGGCTGGAGAACGCGCGCGACTGGTCCATATCCCGCAACCGTTTCTGGGGCTCGCCTATACCGGTGTGGAAGTCCGACGATCCGGCCTACCCGCGCATGGATGTCTACGGCTCGCTGGCCGATCTGGAGAAGGACTTCGGCGTCGCCGTGACCGACCTGCACCGGCCGTTCGTCGACGATCTCGTGCGGCCCAACCCGGACGACCCCACCGGCAAGTCGATGATGCGGCGGGTACCGGAGGTGCTCGACTGCTGGTTCGAGAGCGGTTCGATGCCCTTCGCCCAGGTGCACTACCCGTTCGAGAACACCGACTGGTTCGAGCACCACTACCCGGGTGACTTCATAGTCGAGTACATACCGCAGACCCGCGGCTGGTTCTACACCTTGCACGTGCTGGCCACGGCGCTGTTCGACCGGCCGGCGTTCCGCAACTGCGTGTGCCACGGCATACTGCTGGGCGAGGACGGCCGCAAGATGTCCAAGAGCCTGAAGAACTATCCCGACGTGTACGAGATGTTCGACCGGTACGGCTCGGATTCGATGCGCTGGATGCTGATGAGCTCGCCGATCCTGCGCGGCGGCGACGCGGCGGTGTCGGAGACGGCGATCAGAGACGCGGCGCGGCACGTGCTGCTTCCACTGTGGAACGTCTACTACTTCTTCACCTTGTACGCCAACGCTTCCGGGCACACCGCGAAGCAGCGCACCGACTCGGCGCATGTGCTCGACCGCTACGTGCTGGCCAAAACCCAGACCCTCGTGGCGAATTTCACGGCGCAGATGGACGTCTACGACGTGGCCGGAGCGTGCACCAGCTTCCGGTCCTATTTGGACGCCCTGACGAACTGGTACGTGCGCCGCAGCCGCGATCGCTTCTGGGCCGGCGACGCCGACGCCTTCGACACCCTCTACACGGTGCTGGAGACGGTCGCCCGGCTGGCGGCCCCGCTGGCGCCGCTGGTGGCCGAGGAGATGTGGCGCGGCCTGACCGGGCTGCGCTCGGTGCACCTGGCCGACCTGCCGCTGGCGGCCGACTTCCCGGCCGACGACGAGCTGGTGGCCACCATGGATCAGGTACGCGACGTGTCCTCGGCGGCCCTGTCGCTGCGCAAGGCGCGTTCGCTGCGGGTGCGCCTGCCGCTGCCGTCGCTGACCGTGGCACACGCCTCGGCGGACAGGCTGCGGGAGTTCACTGACCTGATAGCCGATGAGGTCAACGTGAAGCAGGTGGTGCTCTCGCCCGATCTGGCCACCTACTGCGAGCAGGTGCTGACGGTGGTGCCGCGGGTGCTGGGGCCCAGGGTGGGCGGCACGGTGCAGCAGGTGATCAAGGCGGTGAAGGCGGGCGACTGGTCGATGGTGGACGGTGCGCCCACCGCGGCCGGCGTCACCTTGCAGGAGGGCGAGTACGAGCTGCGGCTGGTGGCCGCCGATGCCGAGCATTCGGCAGCGTTGCCGGGCGGGGTGGTGGTGCTCGACACCACGCTTACCCCGGAGCTTTCTGCGGAAGGGCTGGCCCGAGACGTGGTGCGGGTGGTGCAACAGGCGCGCCGCGACGCCGATCTGGCCGTCACCGACCGCATAGACCTAGTGGTCTCCGGCTCGCCGGAGGTGCAGGCCGCGACAACGTCCTTCCTGGACTTCCTCAAGAGCGAGACGCTGGCCGAATCGGTGAGCTTTGCGGCTCTTTCCGAGGGATTCACAGGTGAGGTCGGTGACAGTGACCAAGTATTGGTTCAGGTAAGCCGCCGATAGTGGTGTTGGGGCGGCTACGGTATCTTCAGCGACCATTGCCATTGATGCCGCCCGCCCCAAACCCTGGGTAGCTCAGCCAACCAAGGAGGAAACCGCATGCCGGTGCTCTACACCATCGGGATGTGGACGGCCGCTCCAGCGATCAAGCTGGCTTGGCGTCCGACGGTCGAAGGCCTGGAACACGTGCCCGCCTCCGGTGGAGCGATCTTCGCGGGCAACCACCTTTCGGTGGCGGACGAATTCTTCCTCGGCGCGGTGATCAACCGGCCGATCGCGTTCTGGGCCAAGGAGGAATATTTCACCACTCCTGGCATCAAGGGCGTGTTCTTCAAAGGACTCATGGACGGGCTCGGCGCGATCCCGGTGCATCGCGCCGGTGGGCGGGCGGCGCTGAGCGCTTTCGACGACGCCATCCCGCACCTTCAGGGCGGGGGCCTGGTCTGTGTCTATCCGGAGGGGACCCGTTCCCCTGATGGGCGCCTGTACCGGGGCCGCACCGGCGCGGCCCGGCTGGCCCTGGCCGCGGGCGTGCCCATCGTCCCGGTCGGAATGATCGGAACAGAGAAGGTGCAGCCGATCGGCCAGATCATGCCGACGATCAAACGGGGCGAGGTCACCATCAAGTTCGGCAAGCCGATCGAGGTGGACCAGTGGAAGGACGCCGCTTCGGAGTCCACCGCCGCGCGGGAGATCACCGACACGCTGATGAAGACCATCCAGCAGCTCACCGGGCAGCAATACGTCGCCCGCTACGCCCCCAAACGCGACTCTGCCAAGGGCGACGCGGGTAAGGGCGACTCACCCAAGCCAGCGTCATGAGGAAGATCGCCGCCGGGCTGTTCATGTCGCTGGACGGCGTGGTGGAGGCGCCGGATCAGTGGCACTTTCCTTACTTCAATGACGAGATGGGCGAGTCGGTGGACGCCACGCTCGGCACGGCGGACACGCTCCTGCTCGGGCGCAAGACCTACGACAGCTTCGCCGGGGCCTGGCCGGAGCGGGAGGCCTCGGGTGGCGAGGACGCCGCGTTCGCCAAGGCCCTCGGGGACACTCGCAAGATCATAGTTTCGCGCCAGCGGCTGGAGTTCACCTGGCGAAACTGCGAACAGCTGCAGGGCGAGCTGGTCGAGGCGGTCAGCGCTTTGAAGAACGAGCCGGGTGACGGCGCCATCGCCATGAGCGGATCGGTGTCGGTGGTGCGCCAGCTGCTGGAAGCGGGGTTGCTCGATGAGCTGCACCTGCTGGTGCATCCGCTCGCGGTGCGCAAGGGGATGCGGCTGTTCGAGGAGGGCGAGACCCCGATCCCGCTGGCATTGATCTCCTCGCGGGCGTTCACGACCGGGGTGCTCAGCCTCGTCTACGCGCCCGCTGAGCCGCCCGCGCCGGCCGGTTACGAGCAGGCCAAGGTCCATCTGCCCGAGCACGGCGCATAGCCGGAGGCAAACGGCTGGTGGGGGCCGCATCACCTATGCGCCCGACGGGCGGGCTGGGCAGCCCGGCTACCCTTATGGGTTATGCGCGGAGAGTCGGTATTTCCCCAGCTTGAGCAATTGCTGCCGCTGGTCGCCAAGCCCATCCAGTACGTGGGCGGCGAGTTGGGCGCCACGGTCAAGCCATGGGACTCCGTCGCCGTGCGCTGGGCCTTGATGTACCCGGACGCCTACGAGGTGGGGCTGCCCAACCAGGGGGTGCAGATCCTCTACGAGGTGCTCAACGAGCGTCCTGACACCCTCGCCGAGCGCACCTACTCGGTCTGGCCCGACCTGGAAAAGCTGATGCGCGAACGTGCGGTGCCGCAGTTCACCGTCGACTCGCACCGGGCGCTCGGCGACTTCGATCTGTTCGGGGTCTCCTTCGCCACCGAGCTTGGCTACACCAATCTGTTGACCGCGCTGGATCTGGCCGGGATACCGCTGATGGCAGCGGCACGCGGCGACGATCACCCGCTGGTCATCGCCGGTGGGCATGCCGCGTTCAACCCGGAGCCGATCGCGGACTTCATTGACGCCGCCGTGCTCGGCGACGGCGAGGAAGCGGTGCTGGAGATCACCGACATCGTGGCCGCCTGGCGCGCGGCGGGCAGCCCGGGCGGGCGTGACGAGCTGCTGCTGCGTCTGGCCAAGACCGAGTCGATCTATGTGCCGCGCTTCTACGACGTGGACTACCTGCCGGACGGGCGCATTCAGCGGGTGGTGCCCAACCGGGCCGACGTGCCATTCCGCGTGCACAAGCGCACCACCATGGATCTGGACGCGTGGCCGTACCCGAAAAAGCCGCTTGTTCCTCTGGCGGAAACGGTGCACGAGCGGTTCGCGGTGGAGATCTTCCGCGGCTGCACGCGTGGGTGCCGCTTCTGCCAGGCGGGCATGATCACGCGCCCGGTCCGGGAGCGTTCGATCACGACGGTCGGCGAAATGGTCAAGCAGGGCTTGGAGTTTTCCGGCTTCCACGAGGTCGGCCTGCTCTCCCTGTCCAGTGCGGACCATTCCGAGATCGGCGACATGTGCAAGGGCCTGGCCGATCAGTACGCCGGCACGAACGTGTCCCTGTCGCTGCCCAGCACCAGGGTTGACGCGTTCAACATCGACCTGGCGCAGGAGCTGTCGCGCAACGGGCGGCGCACCGGCCTGACCTTCGCGCCCGAGGGCGGATCCGAGCGCATCCGCAAGGTCATCAACAAGATGGTGTCCGAAGAGGACCTGATCCGCACCGTGGTGACCGCCTACTCCAACGGCTGGCGTCAGGTGAAGCTGTACTTCATGTGCGGCCTGCCCACCGAGACCGACGAGGACGTGCTGCAGATCGCGCGGCTGGCCCACGAGGTCATCCGCAACGGGCGCGCGGCGACCGGTTCGCGGGAGGTGCGGTGCACCGTGTCGATCGGCGGCTTCGTGCCCAAGCCGCACACCCCGTTCCAGTGGGCGGCGATGGACCGCCCCGAGGTGATCGATCATCGGTTGCGGCTGCTCAAGCAGGCCATCAACGCGGACAAGTCGCTGGGCAAGGCGATCGGGATGCGGTACCACGATGGAGAGCCGTCGCTGATCGAGGGCCTGCTGGCGCGCGGTGACCGGCGGGTCGGCGCGGTCATCCACGAGGTGTGGAAGCAGGGCGGGCGATTCGACGGCTGGAGCGAGCACTTCTCCTACCGGCGATGGATCGACGCCTGTGAAAAGGCGTTGCCGGCTTTCGGTCTTGATATTGACTGGTACACGACGCGCGAGCGCGAGCTCGCCGAGGTGCTTCCGTGGGACCACCTCGACTCCGGCCTGGACAAGGACTGGCTCTGGAAAGACTGGCAGGACGCCCTGACCGAATATGAGCAGGACGACTGCCGGTGGACCCCGTGCTTCGACTGCGGGGTATGCCCGTCGATGGACACGGAGATCCAGATCGGCCCGACCGGCCACAAACTGCTGCCGTTGACCCCGGTGTCCGGGTTGAAGGTGGGTGGCTGATGAGCAAGAGGCAGCCTCCCGGCGGGCAGGCGCCGGTGGTGCAGCGGATCCGCATCCGCTACACCAAGCGGGGCCCGTTGCGCTTCACCTCGCACCGCGACTTCGCCCGGGCGGTGGAGCGGGCGATCCATCGCGCCAACGTGCCCATCGCCTTCTCACAGGGGTTTACGCCCCATCCGAAGATCTCGTTCTCCAGCGCGGCCCCGACCGGGGTGGCCTCCGAGGCGGAATATCTGGAGATCGGCCTGCGCGAGCGGGTCGACCCGGAGTTGCTGCGGCTGGCCTTGGACAGTGCCCTGTCGCCTGGCCTGGACGTTGTAGAAGCGGTGGAGGCGGTGACGACGGACAGCCTGGCTGATCGGATTACCGCTTCCCGGTGGCGGCTGGAGCTGCCGGGGGTGACATCTGACTCACTCGCCGCGGCCGTCGACAAGTTCCTCGGGCACGACGAGGTGCTGGTGGAACGGCTCACCAAGCAGGGCCGGCGCACCTTCGACGCGCGTGCCGCGGTGGTGGCGCTGACAGCGGTTGAGCCACCTTACGGGTCGATGGGGGCGCCGTGTGCCATACTCGACCTTGTCGTACGGCAGGTCACCCCGTCCGTGCGACCCGATGACGTTCTTTCCGGCCTGCGTGTGGTGGCCGACCTGGAGCCGTCCGCGCCCGCGAGGGTGACCCGGGTGGTTCAAGGCACACTGACCGCGCAGGGGGAAATCGTTGATCCACTGTTGAAGGATCGCGACCAGGCCGCCATCGGCTGACAGACTTTTTGCACAGGCGTTCCTGAGACGGCTGCGTGGGTGTTTTCTCACCCGTGCGCCCGGGATCGCCGGAACTGGGAGAACAGTCCGGATGCTCGATAACGAGCCCAATGAACGGCACGAAGATGCCGCCACAGACCACAGCGCAGATTCGCCGGTAACCGACGAGGCAACGCCAAAGCGCCGACGCACTCGCAAGAGTGCGGCCAGTGCAGCCAGCGCCGCCCCGGAGGAGCCAGCGGATTCGGAGCCGGCAGAGAAGCCGACTCGCCGTAGGCGCAAAGCCGCCACGGCCGAAACCGATACCGAGCCGGAAACCTCCGGCGATTCCGGGACAAACGACGACGTCGCGCCGAAGGCGGTCGCGCCGGCGCACTCGGTGCTGTTCATGGCGCCTTCGCCGGTGGCCGCCGTAGTGCCGGTGGTACAGGACATCGACGCCGACGCCGGTGACACGCCGACCCGGCGCCGTCGCCGCCGGTCGCGTGCAGGCGAGGCCGAGGAGGCACCCGAGCCCACGCCGGTGGTCGCCGAGGAAGACGCCGAATCCGACGAGGATGAAACCGCCCGCCGCCGTCGCCGGGGCCGTCGCGGCCGTGGCCGGGGCAAGGGCGGCAATGACGAAGCGGGCGAGCACGACGAGGAAACCCCCACCACGGCAGAGGCCGACGAGGATGAGGGTGAGGACAGCGAGGAGACTCCGCTGACCCGCCGTCGCCGCCGTCGCCGCCGCAAGGGGGAGGCCGACGGTGACTCCGACGGCGATGTGCACACGGTTGTCAAGATCCGTGAGCGCCGCTCGTCGGCGGGCAACGGTGGCGACGAGGTGCAGGGCGTGTCGGGCTCGACCCGCCTGGAGGCCAAGCGCCAGCGCCGCCGCGATGGGCGTGAGCAGCGCCGCACCCGGCCGCCGATCCTGACCGAGGCCGAGTTCCTGGCCCGGCGTGAGGCGGTCGACCGGGTCATGGTGATCCGGGACAGCGGTGACCGTACCCAGATAGCGGTCCTGGAAGACGGGGTGCTTGTCGAGCACTACGTGACCCGGGCCGCGACCTCGACCATGGTGGGCAACGTCTATCTGGGCAAGGTGCAGAACGTGCTGCCCAGCATGGAGGCGGCCTTCGTCGATCTGGGCCGGGGACGCAATGCCGTGCTCTACGCCGGTGAGGTCAACTGGGACGCCGCTGGGCTGGAGGGCAAGGCTCGCTCAATCGAGCAGGCGCTCAAGTCCGGTGACACGGTTCTGGTACAGGTGACCAAGGACCCGGTGGGCCACAAGGGCGCGCGGTTGTCCAGCCACATCGCGCTGTCCGGGCGGCACCTGGTTTACGTGCCCAACGGCAACACCTCCGGCATCAGCCGCAAACTGTCCGATGTGGAGCGTCGTCGGCTGCGCGACATCCTCAAGAAGCTTGTCCCCGAAGGCGCGGGCGTCATCGTGCGCACCGCGGCCGAGGGCGCCTCTGAGGAAGACCTGGAGCGTGACGTCACCCGGCTGCAGGCGCAGTGGGAGGACATCCAGACCAAGGCCGCCGAGGGCGGCGCGCCGGTGCTGCTCTACGCCGAGCCCGAGCTGGTGCTGCGCGTGGTGCGTGACCTGTTCAACGAGGACTTCAAAGAGCTGATCATCCAGGGCGATGTCGCCTCGGAAACGGTCGAGTCTTACCTGAGCCACGTCTCGCCGGACCTGGTCGACCGGGTGCGGCGCTACGCAGGCGCGGCCGATGCCTTCGCCGCCTACCGTATCGACGAACAGATCCTCAAAGGCTTGGACCGCAAGGTCTTCCTGCCCTCGGGCGGGCACCTGGTCATCGACCGCACCGAGGCGATGACGGTGGTGGACGTCAACACCGGTAAGTACACCGGTGCCGGGGGCAACCTGGAGGAGACGGTCACCCGCAACAACCTGGAGGCGGCCGAGGAGATCGTGCGCCAGCTGCGGCTGCGCGACCTGGGCGGCATCGTGGTCATCGACTTCATCGACATGGTGCTGGAAAGCAATCGTGAGCTGGTGCTGCGCCGGCTCACCGAGTGTCTGGGCCGTGACCGCACCAAGCATCAGGTCACCGAGATCACGTCGCTGGGTCTGGTGCAGATGACCCGCAAGCGCATCGGCGCCGGCCTGCTGGAGGCGTTCAGCGAGCCTTGCGAGCACTGCAAGGGCCGTGGCGTGATGATCCACATGGATCCGGTACCGGAACGCAGGTCACTGGCACCGGCCCCGGTCAAGGAGGTGGAAGCGCCGAAGGCGGCCAAGTCCGCCAAGGCGCCCGCCTACGACGTGGACACCGAGGGCTACGACCTGTCGCGCTACGCCAACACCGAGGACGACGACCTGATCGAGGTCACCGAGGAGACAGACGAGCAGAGCGAGGCCCAGGTACGCCGGCGCACCCGCCGCGGTGGCCGCCGCCGCACTCGCCTGTAAATGCCCCGCGCGTAAACTGCCCGGTTGGACCGTACGTGTCCGGCCGGGCAGTTCCGTTGTGGGAGGACAATCGCCAATGCGAAGCCGATGGCTAGTCGTGACCGCGGGGCTTCTGCTTGCCGCCTGCTCGGCGAAAGCGCCCGACCAGGTGTCGGTGCCCACCCCGGGTCCCGCCGGCAGCGTCGGGGCGTCAGCGTCGCCGGGCGCGACCGGCAGCCCGGCACCCGGGCCGGTGACCGGCGGGGTGGATCGCCAGACGATCTGCGCCTCCTATCGGAAAGCCGAGGCCGACGCCGAGGCCAAGCTGACGGTGGTGATCCCCAAGGCGGCCGAGGCGATCGGTGATCCGGCAAAAGCCGGACCGGTGCTCGCCGAGCTCAAAGCGGCACTGGCCGGGTTTGAGGCGGCGCTGAAGGCCGAGGCGGCACGCGCGGGCGACGCCGAGCTCAAGGGGGCCATCGATGCCGACGTGGCGGCGCTGGTGAAGGCCCAGCAAGATCTGGCCGCGGCCGGAAACGATGTCACCTTGGCGTTCGCGGCCATCAATACCGATCAGTTCACGGCAGCGGGGGAGAAGGTTAAGGCGCTGTGCGCCAAGTGACACGGGCGTGGGCTATCTTTGCCCCCGCACCCATGTGAAGGAGAACACCCCCATGCGACGCATTCTCGCCGTGGCCGCGCTCTGTGCTGCCACAATGCTGCCCCTCGCGGCGTGCTCCGATGCACCCAAGTCCGAAAGCACCGCGCTGCCCGGTGCCACCAGCACCGCCGGGTCCACGCCCGGGGCGGGCGGGCCAAGCGGCGCGCCAGGGGCGACCGGCGGGCCGGGCGGTGGCGGCGTGACCGGGACAACGACAGACAAGGCGGCCTGTGCGGCCATCACTGCCAAACTCGGCACGTGGGGCGCGGCGTTCGCCGAGGCGGCCGGTGGGCTCGCGGCGGCCGGAAGCGACGCGGGCAAAGTGCAGGTCGTGGTCGACAAGGTCAAGGCGGCCAACACCAAATTCGCCGCCGACCTGCGCGCCGAAGGCGACAAGTCGAAGGACGCCCAGGTCAAGAAGGTGGCCGGGGAGCTGGCCGCGGCGCTGGAGAAGGTCAACACCTCGCTCAACGCGCAGCAGGTCGCTTCCAACCCCGACGCGCTAACGGCTATGTTTGACACGCCGGAGTACGTGACCGCTTCGGACAACTACGAAAAGCTGTGCGGCGGCGCGTGAGAAAGCTGACTGCCCGCCCGGTTTGGGTAACAGCTGTGTCATGACGTAGGCTTTCTCTTTGTGCGTGTGCTCGCTGGAGTTATCCGGCGGGTCGCTCACATCAATCCCGCCAGCAGCTACCGACAGGAGTCCGCGTCTCATGTACGCGATCGTCAAGACCGGCGGCAAGCAGTACAAGGTCGCCGAGGGCGACGTGATCGAGGTCGAGAAGCTCGCAGGCGAGCCGGGCGACAAGGTGGCACTCACCGCTGTGCTGCTCGTTGACGGCGATGACCTGGTGACCGACGACAAGAAGCTTGCCAAGGTCTCCGTCTCCGGCGAGCTCGTCGCCCACACCAAGGGCCCGAAGATCCGGATTCACAAGTTCAAGAACAAGACCGGTTACCACAAGCGCCAGGGTCATCGCCAGCCGCTGACCCAGGTCAAGGTCACTGGCATCAAGACCGGGAAGTAGGCACAGCGATGGCTCATAAAAAGGGTGCATCCAGCTCGCGCAACGGCCGCGATTCCAACCCGCAGTACCTGGGCGTGAAGCGCTACGGCGGACAGGTCGTCAAGGCCGGCGAGATCATCGTTCGCCAGCGTGGCACCAAGTTCCACCCCGGTGACCTGGTCGGCCGCGGCGGCGACGACACGCTCTTCGCGCTGGCCGCCGGTGCGGTGCAGTTCGGCAACAAGCGCGGTCGCAAAACCGTCAACATCGTTACGGCCTCCTAGGCGTTTACAGCCTAGGCAGCCTTTGAATCTTGAGGCGGGCGGGAGACGAGGTCTCCCGCCC
>NZ_BONY01000130.1 GCF_016862955.1 Rhizocola hellebori
GCAGCCGCCGGGGGCGGCCAAGCACGCAGGTGGCGTTGCCGCGCGGGAGCTTGCGGTGAGGGACCACGACGGCGCGGCGCAAAGGGAGATTTTGGGGTTAGTTGATGCCACTAGGGTGTGGGCATGGGGTTGTTGATCGTGACGGCGGTGGCTGCCGAGGCTGAGGCTGTGCTCAAGGGGCTGGCACCGGATTCGTCGATCGCTGTGGTGCCGGTCGGGGTGGGGATGGCGGCGGCCGCGGCGGGGACGGCGAAGCTGCTGACGCTGGCTGACGGGCGGTACCGCGGGGTGATCTCGGCCGGGATCGGGGGCGGCATCGGGGTGCCGCTGGGGGCCACAGTGCTTGCGGCACATGCTATTGCGGGCGATCTTGGGGCGGATTCGGCGGAGGGGTTTATCGCGCTGGACGAGCTTGGCTTCGGCACCACCGTCTACAAGGCCGATCAGAAACTGCTGACCTCGTTGCGAGAGGCGCTGCCGGAGGCCGTGGTCGGGGACGTCCTCACGATGAACACGGTGACCGGCACGGCGGCGCGGTTGGCGGGGCTTGTCGAAAGGTATCCGGCGGCCGTCGCGGAGTCGATGGAGGGCTACGGGGTGGCGTGCGCGGCGGCGCAGGCCCAAGTCGCCTTCGCGGAACTAAGGACAATCTCCAACACGGTCGGGCCAAGGGACCGCGACGCGTGGCGCATCAAGGACGCGTTGGAAGCGCTGACCAAGGCGACTCAGATGCTGTCGACCTCACTGTCGTCGTAGACCGTGGGCGGCGCGGGGATCGCGGTCTCCTCAATGAGGATCTCGGAGTGGCCTCCGCAGCCGTGGTCGCGGGAGACGACACGGCCGTCGTCTGGCGTATAAACGTTGGCACAGACGCCGAAGAGGGTGCCCAGTGAACCCGCGAGCTTGAGGTAGAAGCCGCAGGAGACACAGCGCGCGGCGCGTGGCGCGGCCGCCGAGATCGGGGCGTCGGGGCCGTGGTCGCCCTCGTACCAGCGCTCCGCCGCCTCGGAGCGGCCAAGCGGCGACATGACGCGGGGCCGGCCGAGGCCAAGCTCCCAGGCGACCTCGTCGACAGCTTCGTCACCGGCGAGCATGTAACCCGGAGTGAGCCGGTCATCCTCCGCCGGAGTGGGAAGCAGGTCGCCGACGCCCAGGTCGCCGGGGTGCAGCCGCTCGTGCCAGGGAACCCAGCCCGGGGCGAGCAGTGCCTCGGAGCCGGGCAGCAGCACGGTGTCGCAGATCGTCACGTGCTTGCTGCGAGGCACCCGGGTCACCGTGACGGCCCACTGCCATCCGCGGTATCCGGGCATGTCACAGGCGAAATAGTGGGTGACCACGCGGTCGCCCTCGGCGGTGGCGTTGAGGTGCGCGCCAACGTGCGAGCTGTCCTCGGTGATCGCCTCACGGGCAATGTCCACAGCGGCAGCGCAAACCTGATCGAGCTTGGCGGCGCCCGCGCGGGCGGATGAAGAACGGGTGGCGATCCTGGTCACGGAACCCATTCTTCCTCATCGCTGGCAGTAGTTACCACCCGCCTTGACCATCTGACATCATGCGGCCCATGAGCACACTTGACCGTTTCTTCGAGATTTCGGCGCGCGGGTCAACGATGTCCCGCGAAGTGCGTGGTGGCCTGGCCACCTTCTTCACGATGGCCTACATCGTGGTACTGAATCCGCTCATCCTCGGCGCTTCCCCCGACATGGATGGGCAGAAGCTGCCGATGGCGGCCGTGGCGGCGGGCACGGCGTTGGTGGCCGGGCTGATGACGATCCTGATGGGTGTAGTCGGCCGGTTTCCGCTCGCGCTCGCGGCCGGCCTGGGGGTCAACGCGCTGGTGGCGTTTGAGATCGCGCCCAAGATGACGTGGGCCGACGCGATGGGCCTGGTGGTGATCGAAGGTTTGATCATCACGGTCCTGGTGCTGACCGGCCTGCGCAAGGCGATCTTCGAAAGCGTCCCGATGCAGATGAAGACCGCCATCGGTGTCGGCATTGGACTCTTCCTGGCCCTGATCGGTTTCGTCGACGCGGGCTTCGTACGCTCGACGGCCCAGCCAAGCCCCCCGATCGGTCTCGGCCTCGGCGGAAAGATCGTGACCTGGCCGGGTCTGGTCTTTGTGCTGGGTTTGCTCTTCACGATCGTGTTGCTGGTGCGCAAGGTACGTGGCGCGATCCTCATCGGGATCATCACCACCACCGCGCTGGCCGTCGTGGTGGAGGCGATCGCCTCGCTCGGCAGCTCGAAGACGGGTTGGAGCCTCAACGTCCCCAAGGTCCCCCAAAAGTGGATAGACGTCCCCGACCTTTCGCTGCTCGGCAAGTTCAATCTCTTTCACTCGTGGCAGGTCGCGGGCGCGGTGGTCTGCGCGATGTTCGTCTTCACATTGCTCCTGACCGATTTCTTCGACAGCATGGGCACGATGGTCGCGGTCGGTCAGGAGGCCGGGCTGGTGACCGAGGAAGGTTCGGTGCCGCGGGCAAGGGAGATCCTGTTGGTCGACTCGATCGCGGCGGCGGCCGGTGGTGCGGCGAGCACCTCCAGCAACACCTCATACATTGAGAGCGCCGCGGGCGTGGGCGAAGGCGCCCGAACGGGTGTGGCCAACCTCGTCACGGGAGGGCTGTTCCTGCTGGCGATGTTCCTTGCGCCGCTGGTGACGATCGTGCCACTGGAGGCGGCGGCCACCGCGCTGGTCGTGGTCGGGTTCCTCATGGTCACCGGAATCCGGAACATCGACTGGAGCGACTACGAGATCGCGATACCGGCATTTCTCACGATCGTGCTTATGCCGTTCACTTACTCCATCTCCAATGGGATCGGGGCGGGCATGATCTCGTACGCTCTGATCAAACTGGTTCGCGGCAAGGCGCGGGAGGTGCACCCGCTGCTTTGGGTGGTGGCGGGCCTGTTTGTGCTGTATTTCCTGCGTGGCGTGACCGAGATCATGTTTGAATGAACTGGAAATTAGCACGGCTAATTAGCTAGCCTAAGGATCGTGATAGGGCAGGTGGTGATGGTGGTGAGCATGACGCCCGAACAACTGACGGTGCGCCTGCGGGACGCCATCACCCGGCTCAATCGTCGCTTGCGTCAGGAGCGCCCGCTCGGCGACCTCACCGTGACCCAGCTCTCCGCCCTCACCAGCCTTCGCATCGGTGGCGCGCTCACCCCCCGTGAGCTCTCCGACGCCGAACGAGTGCAGCCGCCCACAATGACGAAAATCGTGGCGAAGCTAGAGGAGCGCGGTTTGGTCCAGCGCAGCCCGCATCCGACCGACGGCAGGCAGGTCCTGCTCGCGCCGACGGCCGAAGGGCTCGAAGTGATCGACTCGTACCAGCGGGTGCGAGACGAATGGCTTGCCGCCAAGCTCGCAAATCTGACGCCCGACGAACGCGACACGGTCGCCCGGGCAGCCTCCATCTTGGAGGGTCTCGCCCGGGCATAGGCAAGCTAGCTAGGAGGCGCAACAAGCGTGCGGGCGCGACTAAGCACCACGTTCCGATCCCTGACGGTCCGCAACTATCGGCTTTTCGCAAGTGGTCAGCTGATCAAGCTGATCGGTGTCTGGATGATGTATATCGCCCAGGACTGGCTTGTCCTGGAGCTGACCGACAACTCACCCACCGCGCTAGGTCTGGTGACCGCCGCCCAGTTCGTTCCGGTGCTGGCCCTCACCCTTTACGCGGGCTCGCTGGCCGACCGGTTCGACAAGCGCAAGCTGCTGGTCATTTCCAACGGCGCCTGGGCCGTCTTGGCCATCATCCAAGCCATCCTGGTGGCGACCGGGGTCATCCAGATGTGGATGATCATGGTCTTCGCGCTGATGCTGGGCATCGCCCAAGCCGTCGAAACCCCGGTGCGCCAGTCGTTTGTCTCCGAGCTGGTCGGAAAACCACTGCTGCCCAATGCCCTCTCGCTGTCCGCGGCCACCTTCCAGACCGCTCGGATCACCGGTCCCGCTCTCGCCGGGGTGGCGATCTCCGTCTTCGGCACTGGTCCCGTGTTTCTCATCAGCACCCTGATGGCGATCGCGCCCGTGATCATGCAGATCCAGATCAACCCTGATGCGCTGCACCGGAAGGCCTTGGTACCCGCCGGCGAGATTGAGGCGAAGATCGCTGACGGGATCCGCTACGTCCGGCACCGCCACGATCTGCTGCTGCCGATGGTGACGATCGCGGTGATCGCCATGTTCGGCTACAACTTCCAGCTCACCCTGGCGTTGCTGGCAAAGACCGTCTTCAACACCTCGGCGGCGACCTTCGGGCTTTTCAACACCGCTCTGGCGGTCGGTGCGCTGTGCGGCGCGCTGGCCGGGACGGCGCGCAAGAGCCGCCCCTCGGTGTACCTGTTCTTGGGCGCTGCCATCTGCTTTGGTGTGTTCGCCATCGCGGTGGGGATGTCGGACTCGGTCTGGCTCGTGCTGCTTCTCCTTGTCCCGACCGGGTTCAGCACGGTCTTCCTCGGCCAGGCGGCCAATCAGCGGATCCAGCTCGGCGTCGACTCCGCCTATCGGGGCCGGGTCATGGCTTTGTTCGTTTTGATTTTTATGGGTACGGCGCCAGTCGGCGCCATGATCGCAAGCTTCATAGCCGAGCACTTCGGCGCCCAGGCCTGCATCTGGTTCGGCGGCTCGATCTCCCTAGCGGCCGGCGTCAGCGCGTTGATCTGGCAGCTTCGCCACGCGGGAGAAAAGCTCTCCCTGCAGGTGCGCCCGCGGCCGCGGTTGCGGGTAATCCAGGCTGAAAGTGTCACTGTGGCGTGATGTGATGCGGCTATGGATTACTTGACCGTTCTGGAGGCTGACTATCGCCGGCTGGTGCAGGTTACTTCCGGCGATCTCACCGCCCGGGTGCCCACCTGTCCGGAGTGGACGGTCGACGATCTCGTCAACCACGTCGCGCACGTCTATCTCCACAAGGCGGCGGTCATGCGGTTGAACGCCATGCCCAGGCCGTGGCCGCCGGCGCCGACCGGCGAAACCCCGAGCCAGCTGCTGCAGCGGGGCTATGCCGAGATGTCGGCCGAGTTCGTTGCTCGCGCTGGAGAATCGGCGGCGGCCACCTGGTTCGAGCCGGATCAGACGGTGGGTTTCTGGCGGCGCAGAATGGCACAGGAGACCGTGATCCATCGCATCGATGCCGAGCTGGCAATGGGTGTGCCAAGTGAGCCGATTCCGGCTGATCTAGCCCTCGACGGCATAGACGAGGTGCTGAGGATCATGCTCGCCTGGGCCAGCCGCCGATGGCCCGACAAGTTCACTGCCGAATTGTCCAAAGGCGACGGTTCGGTGCTGGTCATCGACCGGTGGCTGGTTTCGTGGAACAGCTCTGGAGTTTCCATCAGCGACGAGGGAACCGAAATCGGTGACGGCGACGTCAGCGGCTCGGCCGAAGCGGTGCTGCGGTGGTTGTGGCGGCGTGCCGACGACTCCGCCGTGCAGTTGGCAGGGGATTCGGCCAAGGTGAGGCAAATGCAGGAGTTGCTTCGCGTGGCAACGCAGTAGGGTGGGGGCCGTGGCCGCAGACAGCGCTCTTCCGATCACGCTTGGTGTGATCGCGCTGCTTAGCATGCCCGCCGCGATAGCCGCGGCCATCTGTGCCGATGAGGTGGTCGACTCCGTGCGCCAACGGGCCGAGCACGCCCGTGAGTCGTGGCAGGAGCAGCGCACCCTCGATCGGCTGGAGCGCGCCTTCGCGCCGGCTCCGCCGGCCGGCCCGCCGTGGGCCAACGCGGCGCGGGTCGCCTCCGACGTGCTCAGCTCCGCGCGCGAGTCGGTGGCCCAGTTCGCCGTCCAGCGGCTCAACGCCGCGGGCTTCGCCCCCGCATGGCTTCCCTTGCCGGCGGTCCCGGCCGCGGAGCTTTCCTTCGAAGAGGTTGTCGCCTGGTTGCGAGCGGTGCCGCGACAAGACGCCGAATACGACGAGGCGCTCGCGGCGGCCTGCCGCTGCCTGGGCATCTCCGAGCATTTGGGCGAGGTCTCCGGCCTCGACCTCGAAATCGAGCGCCTGCGCGTCGAGGGAGCGCTCACCGACGCCGGCCTTCACCTGCGCGACAAGTAAATGCGGCTGTTCGTAGCCATCTTCCCGCCGCCGGAAGCCTTGGAGCATCTAGCCGCGACGGTCGCCCAGCTCAACCTCACCCGCCGCGTCATCCCACCCGACCGCTGGCACATCACCCTCGCCTTCCTCGGCGACGTCCCCCTGACCCTGCCCACCCCGGCACCCGGCCCGGCGCGGGGTGAGGGTGCGGCGCGGGCCGAAGGTGCGGCGCGGGCCGAAGGTGCGGGTGCGGCGCGGGGTGAAGGTGCGTCGCGCGGTGAAGGTGCGGCGCGGGGTGAGGATGCGGCGCGGGGTGAGGATGTGGCGCGGGGTGAGGGTGCGGCGCGGGGAGTGGTTGGGGCGCAAGTGGTGTGGGGGGCGTTGGGGCGGGTTCGGGTGGCGGTGGGCGGGGTGAGTATGGCTTCGGGAGGGCGGTTTGGGCAGGTGGTTTGGGCGGGGGTGAGCGGCGACGCGGAGGGGCTGACTCGGCTCAGCCGGGCTGTGCGGCGGGAGCTGCGGGCCGTGCGGGTTCCCTCTGACGACAAGCGGTTCCGGCCGCACCTGACGATCGCCCGGTCGGCTGCGGGTCTGTCCAATGAGGATATGGCGCTGTTGAAGGCGTATCAGGGGCCGAGCTGGCCGGTGAGCGAGTTCGTGCTGGTGCGCAGCGAGCTGGGCCCCCACCCTGAATACAGTCGGCTGGGGGCATGGCCCGTGTCTAGCGCTCCTGGGTGATGTCCGCGGTGATGGTGGCGCGTGCCGTGGTGATCGGCAGACCGGCTTGGATGTGCTGCCAGATCGCCTCGGCGGCTTGCCGCTGACCCGAGTGGGTGTGGATCCAGTGGGCGATTTCCTGTGCCCGCAGTTCGTAGCTGGGGTCCTTGAGGATGGTGCGGATGGCTTCCTGGATGTTGGCGGCCCGCCATTGGTCGGAGGGGATGCGGATGCCCGCGCCCAGCCGGGACAGGTTGTCCAGGTTGATCTGCTGCTCCATTTGCATCGCCACACCCAGGATCGGCGTTGCCCCGGCCAGGCAGGTCTGGATGGTGGCCTGGCCGCCGTGGCTGATCACGACATCGGCCAGTTCGGCGACGGGCAGGATGGGCGTGAACGCGTCGGTGATGTAGACCGACGGGTTGCCGGCCGTGATCTGGCGCAGCTCCTCGATATCGATGATCGCGGGAGAGGCGATGATGATCGAGTTCCAGTCGCCGGCCGCGATGGTGGTGACGGCGCGCGCGGCTTCGATGAGCGCCTGCTTGGTGCCCGAGCTACCCATCGTCAGCAGAATCTTGGGCCGGCCGTCGTCCGAGGTGAGGATGTTGAGCAGGTTCCGGTCCGGGGCGCTTCCGTAGGTACCCTTCGAGAAAAGCGGACCCGTGATGATGGTGTTCTCGGGCAGGTCGATGCCTTGGTAGAACTCGGGCAGGTCGTTGATGATCGTCAAGTTCGCGGTGATCATCTCGTAGATCGTGGTCGGCGGTTCCCCCTGCCAGCCAGCGTCGATGATCGCTTGGATGAGGCGGTGCTGCTTCACCAGGCCCAGTCGTGACTTGTGCAAGCCGTCCTCGACCACAGTCGGTGGTACCGGGAGGAAGCTGATTGTCGGGATGCCTTCGAGCTTGGCGGCGATGCTTCCCACCTGCCAGAAGCTGTGCAGCACCAGGTCGGGTTGGATCTGTCGCAACGCCTGCCGCTGGCCCTCGATGAAGGCGCTGGCGATGGCCACAGAACCGACGAGCTCAGGGGGATCAAACCCCATGTCGTCGTCGGTGCTGCGGCCTTCGACCTCGGGCTGCACGCGAATGATGTCGAATCCAGCCTCACGGATGTATGGCTCGAACCAGCTGCCGTGTGACAGGAACGTGATGATGATCTCGTGTCCGGTCGGCGTGTTGTCCTGCAAGCCTTTAGCCAGCTCGAGCGCTCGCGTCGCCTGGCCGGTGTTTTGCAGGGCCACAGAGATAGCGATATGAGTCTTTGTGGTCATGGGCCTTACCGTCGCGCTGGGCGCTCAAGCCACAATCGAGGATTGCTCACGAACCAGTGACGCTGGCTACCAGGCCCACGCCTCCGGGCCGGCACCACCGTTGCCCACCGGCGGGAACAATTCATCCAATTTGGAGAGAAGCTCGTCGTCGAAGGTCACGTCGAAGGCGCGGAGCGAGCCGTCGAGCTGTTCCATGGTGCGCGGGCCGATGATCGGCGCGGTGACGCCGGGCCGGTTGAGCAGCCAGGCGACGGCCATGTCAGCCGGGTCGACCTCCATCGACTCGCAGAGCTTCTCGTAGGCCTCGATGGTTTCCCGGTGCTTGTTAAGACCTTCCTGGGAACGGCCACCCTCGTCGGCCACCCGGCCACCCGTGCCCTCCTTGAGCTTGCGGATGGCCCCGCTCAGCAGGCCGCCGTGCAGCGGGGACCAGGGAATGATCCCGATCCCGTTGTGCTGCGCGGCCGGGATCACCTCAAGCTCCACATAGCGCGTCATCAGGTTGTAGATGCACTGCTCGGAGACGAGGCCAAGGAAGTGACGCGAACGGGCCGCCTCCTGAGCGGCGGCCAGGTGCCAGCCGGCGAAGTTGGACGAGCCCACATAGCGAACCTTGCCCGAGCTGACGAGGATCTCCATGGCCTGCCAGATCTCGTCCCACGGCGTCTTCCGGTCGATGTGGTGCATCTGGTACAGGTCGATCCAGTCGGTTTGCAAGCGCCGCAACGAGTCTTCGCAACCCTTGATGATGTGGCGGGCGGACAAACCCTGATCGTTGGGCCACTCGCCCATCCGTCCGTAGACCTTCGTGGCCAGCACGACCTTGTCGCGGCGGCCCTCGCCCTGGGCGAACCAGCGGCCGATGATCTGCTCGGTTACGCCCTTGCCCAGCGTCCATCCGTACACGTCGGCGGTGTCGAAGAAATTGAATTTATGCTCGAGGGCGCGATCCATGATCGCGAAGCTGTCGGCTTCGGAGGTTTTGGGACCAAAGTTCATGGTGCCGAGACAGAGCCTGCTGACGCTGAGGCCGGTACGGCCAAGGGTGGTGAACTCCATGGTTGTACCCTATTGCGCGCATGAAGCAGCGTGCTGAGCTATTAGCTCTCGCGGGCGGCGGGGGCACCGCCGAAGAGGACGTCGTCCCAGCTGGGGAGGCGTTTGCGGGGCTTGTCGCCGGGGCCGGTGGCCGCGGGATCGGTGGCCTGCCGACGCGGGCGCAGCACAGCCAGCGAGGGGACCGCGGGAACCTCTTTGGGCCCGTCAGAGTCGTGATCGAAAGCGCTGCCGGCGCCTCCGACAGCGCTGTGCGCGGCCGGACGCTGGCGGGGCGTGTCGTTGGGCGCGTCAAGGCCCCGGCCCGGGCCGCTGCCCAGCGGCCGGTCGAGGGCGGCGACGAGCGCGTCGCGGCCGGCGCGGATCGGGTCGCGGCTGGGACGGCGAGCGGTGTCGGCGGCGGCGGGCAGGCCGTGCCCACCGAGGTCGCGACCGCTGCGGCCGACCGGTGCCTGGCCGGCGTGCGGGTCCTGCCCGAGGATCTGGGTCGGGCGCTCGGCGCACAGGTATTGCGCCATGTCATCGTGCGGTGAGACCTGCTGGCGGCCGCGGTCTAGCTCCCACACGGCCTGAGCGGTGGCCTTGCCCGAGGGCCAGGTCGCCACCACGCGCCAGGTGCCGTCTTCGCGGCGGTAGGCGTCCCACGAGATCTTCTCGGTGTCGATGCCGTGCTGGGCCAGGCGGCCATCGACGACGTCGGCCAGGGTGGCGCCCTTGTCAGAGCTCTTGAGCCTGGTGCGGCGGGCGTGCTGAGCGAGCATGGCGCGCTCCTGCAGCACCGGACCCGCGTAGCGCAGGACGCGGTCAACCGGAACGCCGGCGATGCGCGCCACGTCGTCGGCGCTCTCGCCGGAACGGATGCGCGCCTGGATGTCGCGCGGGGAAAGGCTGTTGGAAGCGTCGTAGGGGACCGCGGCTATGGTCACCGTGTTGGGGCTGGCGGCCCGCTCGGGATCGAGGGCAACGGATACGCGCTCGTCGATCGGCAGGGAGAGCAGCCGACCCACTTCGTCGGCCAGGACGAGGGCTTGGCCATCTTCGGAGAGAGCAACGAACCTAACCGGCCGCACGCTGTCCTCCGTCCCCAAGGTTGTGCCGTGCGCGGGGGAGATGGCACGGCATGACGTTCCTCCGTGACACCGTACGTGGCGGGTGTCCGGAAAGACACCCCGCCACGCCGTATTGGTTCAATGTCAGAGGTGCTCGACCACGTAATCAATGCAGCTGGTCAGGGCCTGCACGTCAGTGGGTTCGATCGCTGGATACAAGGCGATCCGCAGCTGGTTCTTGCCGAGTTTGCGGTAGGGCTCGGTATCGACGATCCCGTTCTCCCGCAACACCTTGGCGATCTTGGCGGCGTCGATCCCTTCGGCGAAGTCGATCGTGGCGACCACATTGGAGCGCAGCCCCGGGTCGGTGACGAACGGCGTCGCGGTGGGCGACTTCTCGGCCCAGCTGTAAAGGATCTCGGCGCTCTCGGCCGTGCGGCGGACCGCCCAGTCGAGGCCACCCTGCGCGTTCATCCAGTCGGTTTGCTCGGCAGCCAGGAAGATCGTGGCGAGCGCCGGGGTGTTCAGCGTCTGCTCCAGACGCGAGTTTTCGATCGCCGTCACCAGGTCGAGGAAGGCGGGGATGTAGCGGCCCGAGGACTTGATCTCCTCGGCACGCGCGATCGCGGCCGGCGACAGCAGCGCGATCCACAGCCCGCCATCGGAGGCGAAGCATTTCTGCGGCGCGAAGTAGTACACATCGGACTGGGTCAGGTCAACGGCGAGCCCGCCCGCCGCCGACGTGGCGTCGTGCAGCATCAGGGCACCATCATCGGCACCGGCCACCCGCTGCACGGGCACCGCAACGCCGGTCGAGGTCTCGTTCTGGGGGATGCCGTAGGAGTCGACGCCCTGCTCGGCCGAAAGGAAGGCAGCGCTGCCCGGCTCACCTTTGTGGACGGTCGGCGTGCCCAGGAACGGCGCGTCCTTGACCGCCTTGGCGAACTTCGCGCCGAACTCGCCGAAGGTGGCGAACTGAGCCCGGTCGCGGATCAACGAGAACGCGGCCACCTCCCAAAAGGCCGTGGTGCCACCGTTTCCGATGATCACCTCGTAGCCCTCGGGCAGGCCGAAGAAGGCAGAGATGCCGGAGCGCAACCGCGCCACCTGGTCCTTGACCGCCTTCTGACGGTGAGAGGTGCCAAGGAGGGACTGAGCTACGTCGCTCAGAGCCTCGACGGCGGCAGGGCGGACCTTCGACGGACCGCAGCAGAAGCGGCCATCGGCGGGTAGAAGCTCGGCTGGAATGCGCATAGCGGCCATCCTTCCAGAACGAGGATGACCGCTATGCGACTCAGCTCACGGGTTGGACCGTGATGGTCCTCACTGCAACATGGCGCGTGCGAAGCAACGCGCGGCAGCGCCGCCGGAAAGCCGGCGTCTTCCCTCCCGATCTTGAAGGCGGGCTCTTTGCCTTCAAGATCGCTCAGTCCAGACACCGGCGCGGCGCTGCTACTGGCCGTGGGGGATTGAGTCCCAGCCTTCGACCTCGTGGGGTTTGCGGGTGCCGGGACCGACGTATTTGGCCGACGGGCGGACCAGGCGGTTGAGCTTCTTCTGCTCCAGGATGTGCGCGGACCAGCCGGCCACCCGGGCGCAGGTGAACATCGAGGTGAACATGTGCGCCGGAACCTCGGCGAAGTCGAGCACGACCGCCGACCAGAACTCGACGTTGGTCTCTAGCACCCGGTCGGGACGGCGCTCGCGCAGCTCCTTGAGCGCGGCCTTCTCCAGTGCCTCGGCGACCTCGTACCGGCCGGCGCCCAGCTCCTTGGCGGTGCGGCGCAGTACTCGGGCGCGCGGGTCTTCGGCGCGGTAAACCCGGTGACCGAAGCCCATGAGCCGCTCGCCCCGGTCGAGCACGCCCTTGACGTAGCCCTCAGCGTCGCCGGACCGCTCGACCCCCTCGATCATGTGCAGCACCCGCGATGGGGCGCCGCCGTGCAGCGGGCCGGAAAGGGCGCCGATGCCGGAGGAGATGCAGGCCGCGGTGTCGGCCCCGGTGGAGGCGACCACGCGGGTGGTGAAGGTGGAGGCGTTCATGCCGTGCTCGGCGGCGGAGATGAAGTAGGCATCTACGGCCTTGACGTGCCGCGGATCGGGCTCGCCCCGCCATCGCTTCATGAACCGTTCGACGATCGTGGAAGCCTTGTCGATCTCCTTCTGCGGCACGGCGGGAAGGCCGAGGCCGCGCGCGGACTGGGCGACGAAGGAAAGAGCCGTCACCGAGACCCGGGCGAGATCCTCGCGGGCCTGCTCATCGGAGATGTCGAGCAGCTGGCCGAGACCCCAGTAGGGGGCGAGCATCGCGACCGCGGACTGCACGTCGACGCGGATGTCTCCGGAGTGGACCGGCACCGGGAAGGGCTCGGCCGGCGGCAGGCCGGGGCCGAACTTTCCGTCGACCAGAAGCGCCCACACGTTGCCGAAGGAGACCTGACCGATAAGGTCTTCGATGTCAACGCCCCTGTACCGCAGCGCGCCGCCTTCCTTGTCAGGCTCGGCGATCTCGGACTCGAACGCGATTACGCCCTCGAGGCCCGGCTTGAAGTCGGACATCTCAACGCTCCTGTTTGCTAATGCCTTAGATGAACGAACGTTTTGCGACAGAGTTTCGTCAACATCTTGCCCGCCGATATCTCGGTTGGCGAGGCCACCCTAATGTGCTACACCCGACATTCTGCGCTTCGCCCGGGTACCCGACGATGATGACGTGATGATGAGCACACCAGCCGAGCTGGCGAGAATGAGGCAGGAGTACAGGCCCGCGCCACTTCTGGAAGCCGATCTCGCGCCGGACTGGCCGACCCAGTTTGGACGCTGGTTCGCCGAGGCGGTGGCCTTCGGCCTGCCCGAGCCCAATGCGATGGTGGCGGCCACGGCCGACGCCGACGGCCGGCCCAGCGCGCGCACCGTGCTGCTCAAGGACTACGACGCGCGGGGCTTGACCTTTTTTACCAACTACGACTCGCGCAAGGGTCGTGAGCTGGCCGCGAATCCTGCGATCAGCCTGGTCTTCCCGTGGTTCGTCATGCATCGGCAGGTCGTGGTCTGCGGGGTGGCGCAACGGGTTGGCCGCTTGGAGACCGAGACGTACTTCGGGCTGCGGCCGCGCGACTCTCAGATCGGCGCGTGGGCCAGCCCGCAGTCGCAGGTGCTGCCCAACCGCAAGGTGCTCGACGAGGCTTATGCGGAGGTCGCCGCCAACTTCGACGACAAGATCCCGCCGCCGCCGCATTGGGGTGGGTTCCGCGTGGTGCCGGAGACGGTCGAGTTCTGGCAGGGCCGGCCGAGCCGTATGCACGACCGGCTACGTTATCGCAGGTCAGGCGAGGGTTGGGTCGTGGAACGCCTCGCGCCGTAGAACTTTCCGATAATGTCCCAGAGCGTGACAGCCAGTGGCGCGCAGTGGACGATCAGCCGGGGAGACCAGACCGCAGTCGTGGTCGAGGTCGGTGGAGGTCTGCGGGGGTACAGGGTCGGCGACGATGAGGTCCTCGACGGATATGGCGAGAGCGAGATCGCGCCGGGTGCGGCCGGGCAGATCCTCGCGCCGTGGCCCAATCGACTCCGCGACGGATCGTTCAAGTTCGATGGTGAGCAGTACCAGGTCGCGCTGGACGAGCCCAGCCTGCACAACGCGATCCACGGCCTGGTGCGCTGGCTGGCTTGGCATCCGGTGGAGCAGACCGACGATTCCATCACCATGGAGCACGTCCTGCACCCCGCGCCGGGCTATCCGTGGCGGCTGGTGCAGCGCACGAAATATTCGCTCGCCGAGGAAGGCCTGCGGGTCGAGCACACGGTGACCAACCACAGCGACCGCCCGGCGCCCTTCGGCATGGGCACCCATCCCTACGTCCGGGTGGACGGGGTGCCTCTGGCGGAGCTGGAGCTGTGCCTCAAGGCGCGGATACGGTTGCTGGTGGACGGCAGGCTGCTGCCCATCGGCGCGGCGCGGGTGCCGGGGACGGAGTGGGACTATTCGACCCCCCGCCGGATCGGTTCATCCAGCGTCAACGCCGCGTTTGGCGATATCGCGCGTGACGACGACGGCCTGGCCGACGTGTCGATCACCGCGCCGGATGGGCGCGGTGTGAAGGTGTGGGCCGACAGCGCATTTCCGTGGTGGCAGCTCTACACCGGGGACGCGCTCAGCGGGGATCGGCGTCGCCGAGCGATCGCGATCGAGCCGATGACCTGCCCGCCCGACGCGTTGCGCTCGGGCCGCGACCTGATCCGGCTGGAGCCGGGAGTCGACTGGAAGGGCTCGTGGGGCATCAGCACCACGGCCGCCGGCTAACGGGGGAGAAACCATGGAGTTCGCGGAGGTAGTTCGCAAGCGCAAGATGGTGCGCAATTACGACCCCGATCGGCCGGTGCCGCCGGAGATCGTGGAGCGCCTCCTGCGCCATGCCACCCGTGCCCCCTCGGCCGGGTTCTCCCAGGGCTGGGCCTTCCTCGTGCTGCAGACAGCCGACGAGCGTGACCGGTTCTGGGCGGCGACCACGCCCGAGGAGCCGACGCTCGGGAAGTGGCTGGAGAACATGAGAACGGCACCGCTGATCATCGTTGCCCTGTCCAACAAATCGGCCTACCTGGCGCGCTATGCCGAGCAGGACAAGGGCTGGACTGACCGTGACGAGAATCGATGGCCGGTACCCTACTGGGACATCGACACCGGCATGGCCTCGCTGCTCATGCTGTTGACCGCGGTCGATGAAGGGCTGGGCGCGTGTTTCTTCGGGATCCCGCCGGCCCACACCGAGACGTTCAAGGCCGCTTTCGGGGTTCCTGAGGAGTTCGCGCCGGTGGGGGTGGTTTCCGTGGGCTACCGCCGCGCGGATGACCTGCGCAGCTCCGCCAAGCGCGGCCGGCGTCCCCTGGACGAGGTCGCGCACTTCGGGCAATGGAACCAGCGGACTAGTCTGTCGGAAGACTGAGGCGAGGGGGAAACGTGATCTTCAAGGCGGTGCGGGACGGGCGTCCTTACCCCGAGCACGGTTACACCTTGAAGCAGTGGGCGGACATTCCACCCAGAGCGGTACGTCTCGACCAACTTGTTACGACCAAGCTGGAACTGGGCCTCGATCGGGTGCTGGCCAACGATTCCACCTTCTACGGCGACCTGTTCCCGCACGTGGTCGAGTGGGAGGGCGAGCTGTACCTGGAAGACGGGCTGCATCGCGCGTTGCGCGCAGCGCTGCAGCAGCGCCACCAGATCCACGTGCGGGTGCTGGTGCTCAGCTGAAGGCGGCGATGCCGGTGAGCTTTTGGCCCAGTACCAACTGATGGATCTCAGACGTGCCCTCATAGGTGAGCACGCTCTCCAGGTTGTTGGCATGCCGCAAGACCGAATACTCGCCCGAAATTCCGTTGGCGCCCAAGATGGTCCGGCACTCGCGGGCGATCTTGATGGCCTCCCGGACGTTGTTGAGCTTGCCCGCGCTGACCATCTCCGGCGTGAGGCGGCCGTCATCGGCCGCGCGGCCGAGGTGAAGCGCGAGCAGGAAGCCCTTCTGCAACTCCAGCGCCATGTTCGCCAGCTTCGCCTGGGTCAGCTGGAAGCTCGCGATCGGCTTGCCGAACTGAATCCGCGACTGCGAATAGGCCACCGCCGTGTCGAAGCAATCCCTTGCCGCGCCAAGCGATCCCCACACGATCCCGTAGCGGGCCTCGGTCAGGCAGCTCAGCGGCGCCTTGAGCCCCTGCGCCTCGGGCAGCTGGGCCGAAGCGGGCAGCCGCACCTCGTCGAGGACGATCTCGCCGGTGGAGCTGGCACGCAGGGAGAGCTTCTGCTTGATCTCGCGGGCGGTGACGCCGGGTGTCGACATTGGAACGAGGAACCCGCGCACGCCCTCCTCGGCCCGTGCCCAGACCACGGCGACGTCGGCGAGCGGCGCGTTGGTGATCCACATCTTGCCGCCGTGGAGGATCCAGTCATCGCCGTCGCGCCGGGCCCGGGTGGCCATCGACGCGGGGTCGGAGCCGTGATCGGGCTCGGTCAGACCGAAGCATCCGATGAGCTGACCGGCCGCCATCCCGGGCAGCCACTGCTGTTTCTGTTCCTCGGTGCCGTAGCGCCAGATCGCGTACATGGCCAGCGATCCCTGCACGCTGACCAGCGATCGCACGCCCGAATCGGCGGCTTCCAGCTCCATGCACGCCAGGCCGTAGGCCACCGCGCTGGAGCCGGCGCAGCCGTATCCGGTGAGATGCATGCCGAGAAGTCCGAGTTTTCCGAATTCGTTTGCCAGATCGCGAACCGGGGCATGGCCAGAGTCGTACCAGTGACCGACATCACCGCGCACACGGCGATCCATCAGCTGGCGCACCACGGCTTGGATCTGCCGCTCCTCATCGGACAACAGGCCGTCCAGCTGGAGCAACTCGAACGGAGAAACAGCGCTATTCACAGGGTGCACGTTAGCCGTACGGTGATGTGGATGTCTGCAAGGAGGAGCTAATGGCCGACGAACCGACCAAGATGATGGAAAGCTCAAACGAGCCCACTCAGCGCATTGAGCACGTTGAGCGGTCTCGGGGCGGCCGTCGCTTCCTTGCCGTTCTGGTGGTGATCGCGTTAATTGGCGCCGTAGTTTTCTATTTCAACCCGGGCAAACTGCTCCCCGAGTGGATCAAGAATCCGTTCGCCGAGCAGACCACCGTGAAGACGCAGCCGCCCGTGCTGCTGTCCATCCGTGACCTGGCCCGCTTCGTGGCCGCCGAGGGCAACTTCGAGGTCGTCGTCGATCTCAAGAAGGATCGCAAATACGTCCCCGACTGGCTGCTCAATGAGCGCACGCTCTTCGTCGGCGCGGGCACGGTCGAGGCCTACGTGGAGTTCAGCGGGCTGACCGAAGACAAGATCAAGGTGGATGAGGCGACCAAGACGGTCACGGTCGAGCTGCCCGAGCCCGAGCTCGCCGACCCCAAGCTGGATCTCGAGCGCAGCTATGTGTTCGCGGAGTCACAGGGCCTGTTCAACAAGATCGGTGAATTCTTCGGCGGCGACCCGAACCGTCAGCGCGAAACCCTCCTCGTTGCCGAGCAACGGATAGCGTCCGCCGCCGCGGCCAGCACGTTGCGCGAGCGGGCGAAGGAGAACACCCGCAAAACGCTGGAAGGGATCATGCACTCGCTGGGCTACGAGAACGTGATCGTCACTTTCGTGCCAGATCCGAATTAACCATCGTTCAGCTAAGGTTGACGCGATGATCAGCGCCTTCGACCTCTTCAAGATCGGGATCGGCCCCTCCAGTTCGCACACGGTGGGGCCGATGCGTGCAGCCAACATTTTCGTCTCCGGGCTCAAGGCCGATGGGCGGCTGGTCGATACCGCGCTGATCCGCGCCGAGCTCTTCGGCTCGCTGGGCGCCACCGGCCACGGCCATGGCAGCGAGAAGGCGGTGCTGCTCGGGCTCGGCGGCGAGGAGCCGGAAACGGTCGACATTGCGACCGTCCCGCAACGGGTGGCCCAGATCCGCGCTCAGATGAACGTCGAGCTGATCATGCACAAGCGCCGGACGCTGCCGTTCCACCCCAACGGCATGACCTTCACCGCGCTCGACCGGGAAGGAAATCCGGTCCGCGAGCGCACTTACTACTCCGTCGGCGGCGGGTTCGTGGTCGACGAAAACACGGGCCACCTCAAGACCGATGACACCCCGGTGCGGTACCCGTTCCTCACCGGCGCCCAGCTGCTGGCGCACGGGCTTCCGATCAGCGACATCGTGATGGCCAACGAGCTGTCCTGGCGCTCTGAGGCCGAGGTGCGGGCGGGTCTGCTGCACATCTGGGAGGTGATGCAGCAGTGTGTTCACACCGGCCTGCACACCGAGGGGACGCTTCCGGGTGGGCTCAAGGTGCCGCGCCGCGCGGCCGTCATCAAGAAGCAGCTGGAGTCGGAACACTTCACCACGGATCCGTTGCGGGTCATGGATTGGGTGACGCTCTTCGCGCTCGCGGTCAACGAGGAGAACGCGGCCGGCGGGCGCGTGGTCACCGCCCCGACCAATGGGGCCGCCGGGATCATCCCGGCCGTGCTGCACTACTACACGCGCTTCGTGCCCGGCGCCAACCCCGATGGGGTGGTGCGCTTCCTGCTGACCGCGGCCGCGATCGGGGTGCTCTTCAAAGAGAACGCCTCCATCTCCGGCGCGGAAGTGGGCTGTCAGGGCGAGGTCGGCTCGGCCTGCTCGATGGCGGCGGCCGGTCTGGCCGAGGTCATGGGCGGCACCCCGGAACAGGTCGAGAACGCCGCTGAGATCGCGATGGAGCACAATCTTGGCCTGACCTGCGATCCCGTCGGCGGCCTAGTGCAGATCCCCTGCATCGAGCGCAACGCGGTCGCCAGCATCAAAGCCATCACCGCCGCGCGAATGGCGCTGCGCGGCGACGGCACGCACCACGTCTCCCTCGACAAGGTCATCAAGACCATGCGAGAGACCGGCGCCGACATGAAGGTCAAGTACAAGGAGACCTCGCGAGGCGGTTTGGCCGTAAACGTCATCGAGTGTTAGTAGATTGGCCCTATGGGGCACAGTGTCGCTGCGGTGTGGGATAACCGCACTGTGCTGCGCGTGCTGGTGCACCGCGACCTCACCCTGAAATATCAGCAATCCATTCTCGGCTATCTATGGTCGCTGATCGAGCCGCTCAGCATGGCGGTCATCTACTGGTTCATCTTCGGGTTGCTCTTCGACACCCAGCTGGTCGACGGCGGCTCCTACCCGATGTTCATCATCTCCGGCATCTTCGCCTGGGCCTGGTTCAACAGCGCCATCAACGAGTCGACGACGGCGCTGACCGCCCAGTCGCGTCTGGTCACCACCATCAACCTGCCGCGGCAGGTCTTCCCGATCGGCAAGGTGCTGGGGCGATTCGCTGAATTTCTCGCTGGGGTACCGATCCTGCTCGGCGCCGCCTATCTGTTCAACGGGGAGGTGACCTGGCGGACCTTCGTGGGGCTGCCGCTCGCTGTCGCGCTGCAATTCCTTCTGCTGATTGGGATTTCGCTGCTGCTCTCCTCGGTGACGGTGATGCTGCGCGATGTCGAGCGCTTCGTGCGGCTCTTCGTCCGGGTGCTCTTCTATGCAGCGCCAATCATCTATCCCCTGGACAAGGTCTACGAGTCCGAAGCGCTGCCCGGATGGGCGAAACGGCTTTACCTAGCCGATCCGATGGTCGGCATCTTCCAGCTTTACCACTCCGCGTGGTTTCCGCATGAGTGGCCCTCCACGGCCCTGCTCACCACCGCGGTGGTCGGCACGCTAGCCGTACTGGCGCTGGGAATCTGGGTCTTCCGCCAACTCGAGCCCGCGGTTCTCAAGGAGCTGTAGTGATTCGCGTGCGGGGGCTCGGAATCCAGTTCCACCAAGGGCGCAGGCGCAACCTGCGCCTGCGCGAGCTCCTCTTCCACGGCTCCAAACGCAACCCCAATCACGGCACCTTCTGGCCGCTACGCGATGTCGACCTGGACATCACCGCGGGGGAGGCCGTGGGTGTGGTGGGGCGCAACGGTACAGGGAAAAGCACGCTCTTGAAATTGATCGCGGGGGTGCTGATGCCCGATGAGGGCAGCATCCACCTCGACGGGAAAGTGGCCCCACTGCTGGAGTTGTCGGCCGGCTTCGCCAGTGACCTGACCGGCCGCGAGAACGTGAACCTGGTCGGGGCGCTGCACGGGATGTCACGTGAGCAGTTGCGGCGCAACTTCGACCACATCGTCGAGTTCGCCGGCGATCAGGTGCGCCGCTCCATCGACGCGCCCGTGCGCCACTACTCCTCCGGCATGCGGGTGCGGCTCGGCTTCTCCGTCATCGCCCAGCTGCCACACCCGATCCTGTTGGTGGACGAGGTGATGGCGGTGGGCGACGCGGAGTTCAGGGCCAAGTGTTACGACACCATGGAACATCTCCTTGCCGAGGGCCGCACGCTTGTCTTGGTGTCCCACAACGAAAGCGACCTGACCCGATTCTGCACCCGTGGCCTGTTCATCAACGACGGCGGCATGGCGGTCGACGGTTCGATGAGCGATGCCCTGACCGCGTACAAGGAGGTCGTCGAGGCGTGACCTTCGTCATCCCGTTCCTGTTGGCGCTTGGAGTCGGCGCGATCGGGATCACCAGACAGGCCTGGCGCGACGAGCACGCAACCTGGTGGGCCGCAACGATTCCGCTGCGGGATCTGAGTGACCTTCTGTCGCGAGTGGACATAGTCCTCGCGCCTTATTACCTTTTCATGCGCGGCTGGATCGCGATATTCGGCGATTCGGTGGTGGCGCTTCGCCTTCCGTCGCTGATCGCCATGGCCACCGCGGCCGGCCTCACCGGGGTGCTCGGCGCGCGCCTTTACCACCCCTGGGTCGGCCTCACCGCAGGCTCGCTTTTCGCTGTCATTCCAAGCGTCAGCCGCTACGCCGAAGAGGCCCGACCCTACGCCTTCGCGATCTGCTTCGCCATCGCCACGGTGCTCGCCTTGCTAGCGCGGCGCTGGGTCCTGCTCGCCATCTTCGTCACCCTCACCGGCCTGGCCCACCTCGTCGCCCTCACCGTCCTACTAGCCCACCTCCCCCTCATCCTCCATCGCCGCACCTCCACCACCGCCGCAAGATCGTCGCGATTTCGGGGAATTCGCGGCCATGCAGCGCCCGATAGCAACGATTTCCCGGAAAGCGCGACGATCACCGCCGCGCCCACGGGGGTGGAGGCGGGCAAGGCGGGGGCCGCAACGGCTGTGGCGCAAGGGGATGCGGCGGCCCCGCCC
>NZ_BONY01000131.1 GCF_016862955.1 Rhizocola hellebori
CGCGCCAATGTTGCGGCAGGTCGCGGTTGGTGCGGATGGGGCCGATCAGGAGGATGAGGGGAGCTAGCGCGACCAGGGCGGTCATCAGCCACATGGTTGGCCGCAGGCCCAGGGCCCCGCCCAGGGCTCCGCCGAGCAGGCCGCCGAGCGGAATGGTGCCGTAGTTGAGGAACTGGGCGCTCACGGTGACCCGGCCCAGCAGGGCATGCGGTGTGTACATCTGCCGGAAGCTGCCTTTGATGACGTTGCCCGCCACCACGCCCCCGCCGAGGATGACCCCACCGGCGATCGCGAAGCCGAGCCGCGGGCCGGGGCCGCTCATCGGGATGAGCATCGCGAACGGTGAGGTGCACAGCAGGGTGATGATGGTGCCGTGGGCGGTGCCGAAGCGGTTGGCTATCCGCCGCGCGCACAGTGCGCCGAGGATTCCGCCCGCGCTCATCGCCGTCAGCAGCGCGCCGACCATGCCTGTACCCAGGCCGAGCTCGCGGACCAGGAACACCACCAGGATGGCTTGGTATCCGGTGAGCACCAGGTTGCTGGCCGCGCCGAAGACGGTGAACACGCGCAGATACCGGTCGTGGGCCACGAAGCGCAACCCCTCACCGATGTCTCGCAGCAACGACGTTTTCCTTTTCTGGGTACCGATTTCAGCCGCGCGAACCCGCAACAGGCAAAGGGTCGACACCAGAAAGCTGGCCGCGTCGGCGAAGAGCCCGCCGAGCACCCCGACCGCACCCGCGATGATCCCGGCGAGCCCAGGCCCGGCGATGTGGGTGGCCGACTCGGCCCCTTGCATCTTGGCGTTGGCCTCCGGCAGCCGCTCTTTGCCGACCAGCGACGGCAGGAACACCTGATAGGCGGTCTGGAACAGCACGTTGGCCGACCCGGTCAGCAACGCCGTGACGAGCAGTTGCTCCACGGTCAGCAGCCCGAACCAGGCGCACACCGGGACGCTGAGCAGCAGCACCATCGAGACGACGTTGCAGATCAGCATGAGCGGGCGGCGCGGCAGCCGATCGACCCAGGCCCCGGCCGGTAGCCCGATCAGCAGCCACGGCAGCCACGACGCGGCGGTGAGCATGCCCACCTGGAAGGTGCTCGCCTGCAGCACGGTGATGGCCACGAGCGGGATGGCGACGCCGCTGATGCTGCCGCCCAGCTTGCTGGTGGTCTCACCGATCCAGAACAGCCGGAAGTCGTTGTCCCGCCACAGGCTTCGGTGTTCCGCCGCTTCCGCGGGCGCGACCGGCGGGGAGCCCAGGATCGTCGTCATGGCTTGGCCGGCATCCCGTAAGCGAAGACGAGCACCGGCTCGCGCTGCTGGCCGTCGTCGGGGATCTCCCGCCGCCCCCACCGCTGGAACAGCTCGCCGACCTGCTCGCTGAGCTCGAAAAGTTCTTGCGGGGTAAGGCGAAGCCACTTGTCGGACGAGAACGCGCCGTTGACCCACTCGCCCTGCTCGTCGCGATCCTTGCCGTACCAATCGCGCAGAATTTTGATGTGCTGGTCGAGGAGCATCTGCTGCAGTGTCTCGGCGATGACCTGCCCGGCCGGGTCGTCATCGAAGTCGGAGGTGGACCAGCGCAGGCTCCCGGTGGGCATGCGCCACCACCGCTCGCGCTTGTCGCGGGCCAGCTCGGGGGCTTCTTCGATCAGGTTGCTGGTGCCCAGTACCCGAAGATGATGGCTGACATTGGCGATCGCCTGATCGGTCTTCTCGGCCAGGCTGCTCGCTGTCGCGGGGCCGTCGACGCGCAGGATGTCGAGCAGCCGCCGGCGCAGCGGATGGGCAAGCGCGGCAAGGGTGCCCGAATCAGTGATCTTGCGAGTGTTCTGCTGTGCCATGCGCACAGCCTGCCATGCACAACGAGAGTTGCGCAAGAGCTATTGCGCAACTCCTGTTGTTGATACCCGCGTCAATCGTCTTCGAGTGGGAGCACCCTGCGGGCAGGCAGCTCCAGAAGGGCTTGGGAGACGTCGTAGGTGGCCAGATATGCCTCACGCCGACGGGCCTCGACGATCGCGTGTCCCATTACGGGCCCAAGCTGCACCGCTTCGACTGTGTCCGTTCCGGTCAGCGGAAGGATGACCGTGACGCCGTCAATTTTGGTGGCCAGCCTTACCAGGCGTTCCTGTTCGTCTTCCCGGAGCTGGAAATAGGTGGTCAGAAAGCATCCTGCCGGGATGCCCACGAGTGCGGCACCGCCTTCCTCCTCCACCATGGCCACCAACTCCGCCGTGGCCATTCCGCGCAGCCTGGCATACGCAAGAAGAGCACTCGTATCGAGCACCACCCGGACCCGGCTCACTCGTCACCTGCGGCAATAGCCTCGGCGTTGAGCGCGTCGAGGGCGAGGACGCGCTGGCGCATCCGCTCAACTCCCGCGTCGGTGACGAGATATCCGGCATCGCGAAGGACCGCTCGAGTGGCTTCATGCCTGCGGCGCATACGAATTGACTCTGCGACGTAGGCCGACGCGTTATCGACGCCGTCGAGGACTTCACGGACGTCCTCCGGCAGGTAAATGCTGATCTTCTTCGGCGGCGATGTCATACCTTGGATCGTACTCTTGTCGCCTAAGATCAAGATAGGTCGGTTAGAAGGTGGAGGCGGAGGGCGGCGATGGTCTTTTCGTCGACGCCGAGCACGTCGGTGACGTAGCTGTGCACCGAGCCGTGCTTGGCTTTGAGCTCGGCGAGGAACAGCTCCATGACCGCGGCGGGGGCCTTGCCATAGTCGGGCCAGGTGTAGGTGCGTTCGGGGTGGTTGGCCAGGAAGTCGGCGAGGGTGCGCTCGGTGGACAGGCCGGTCAGCGCGAAGTCGGCGACGATGTCAGCCTCGCTCACGCCTAGCAGGGAGAGGACGAGTGCGGCGATCAGGCCGGTGCGGTCCTTGCCTGCCGCGCAGTGGAACACCGCGGGCGCGTTGTCTTCGCTGGCAAGGATTTCCAAGGCTTGCCGGATCTCCAGCACGCCGTCTTCGGCCACTTCGAGGTAGCGGTCGGCGAGAAACCTCACCGTGTCAACGTCGGCGGGGACGTCGGCCTGCCAATAGGGGCGGTGCTCGATGCTCAGGTTGTGGTAGGCCAAGCCGTCGGCTTCGGGCACCCGGCCCCTGGCCTCGATCTCGAACGGATACCGCAGATCGATGACGGTGCGGATGTCGAGCTCGGAAAACCGTTGCAGGTCATCGCCTTTCAGCTTGCCCAGGTTGTCGGAACGATAGAGCTGCCCCCATCGGACCTGACGCCCGTCGGCGGCTGGGTATCCACCTAAATCGCGAAAGTTGTGCAGGCGCTCGAACTTGAGGTGTCGTTCCACACCATCAACCCTACGAGCAAGCCGCCGCCCTGTCTGACCGCAACAGGGCCACCGTGACCGAGGCCACCCTGTTGTCCGTCCACATTGGAAGATAGTTATGAACTAAGTCAAGTAGGGCAGTAAGGCTTATCTATCGGCGACGGGAATTGTCCCGCATCCTGGAGTTAACTTCGATCGCTGACTATCTCCGGGGGTACCTATGCATGGTTCATTCGGCAGGCGACGCGTCCTTGTGGCGGCCGGGGCCGCTGCGGCTGGGGTCTTGCTGCCGTCCGCCGCGTTCGCTGAAAGGCCTGGTCATTCAGAGGACGCGACGATCCGCGGCAAGATTCAGAAATTGTTGCGCCACATGACGGTGGAGGAAAAGGTCGGGCAGCTGTTCGTGGTGGAGGTGTACGGGCAGGACGCCAACACGGTGTCGCCGCAGTCCGCGGCCAGGAACCAGGCACTCTACGGCGTGGACACGCCGGCCCAGGTCATCGGCAAGTACAAGCCGGGCGGGGTCATCTACTTCGACACCGGGCGCGGGGCCGACAACCTGCGCGACCCGCGGCAGATCGCGACCCTCTCCAACGGGCTGCAGCTCGCGGCCACCGGTCAGCGTAAGCCGATACCCCTGCTCATCAGCACCGATCAGGAAGGCGGCTCGCTGGTGTTCCGGCTCACCGCGCCGGCCACCGCGATGCCTGGAAACATGGCGCTGGGCGCGGGCCGCTCCGCCGCCGCCGCTCACCGGTCGGCGGTGGTGATCGGGACAGAGCTCGCCGCCGTGGGAATCAATCAGAACTACGCGCCCGTGGCCGACGTCAACGTCAACCCGGCCAATCCCGTGATCGGTATCCGGTCCATCGGCGAGAATCCAGATCTGGCCGCAGAGCTGGTGGCGGCCCAGGTCGACGGATACCACGCCGCCGGCGTGGCGGCGGTGGCCAAACACTTCCCCGGGCACGGCGACACCGCCACCGACAGCCACTTCGGCCTGCCCGAGGTCACCCATACCCGGGAACAGCTCGAGGCCATCGACCTGCCACCGTTCCGGGCGGCCATCGCGCGGGGTGTCGACACCATCATGACCGCCCATGTGGTACTGAGATCGGTCGATCCCAGTGGCGCCCCGGCGACCATGTCCAGGCCCATTCTCACCGGCCTGTTGCGCGACGAGCTCTGCTACGACGGGCTCATCGTCACCGACGCCCTCGACATGCGCGGCGCGACCGATACCTATCCGCCGAACGTGGCGCCGGTGGAGGCGTTCAAGGCGGGAGCCGACATGCTCGTGCTCGCGCCGCAGATGGACGTCGCTTACGCGGCGGTGCTCGAAGCCGTGCGCAGCGGTCAGATCTCCAACCGCCGCCTCGACGAGTCGGTCTACCGGATCCTGCGGTTGAAGATGAGACGGGGCCTGTTCGACAACCCGCTGGTCGACGTCGAGCTGGCCGCGACAGTCGTTGGCGCGCCACAGCATCTGGCCGACGCCCAGGCCATCACCAACCGTACGACAACCCTGGTCAGCAACGACTTCGGCCTGCTCCCGCTGAGCCGTGAGCCACGCAACGTGCTCGTCACCGGTTGGGGCGTGACCACGACCCGGCTGATCGGCGAGGCGATCACCCGGCGCGGCCAGAGCGTCGCGGTCGTAGAGACGGGCCTGACCCCGACGCAGGCCAGGATCGACGAGGTGGCCGCGCTCGCCGCGGGCAAGGATCTCGTGGTCGTGTCGACGAACAACGCGGCCAATGTCAACGCGGCCACCGGGCTGCCCACGCCGTCCGCCGCCGCGCAACAGGCCTTCGTCGCCGCGCTGGCGGCCACCGGTACCCCCATAATCGTCTCGGGAATGCGCAATCCATATGACATTTCACGTCTGCCGGCGGTGTCGGCCTATCTGGCCACCTACGGTTACACCGCCCACGCGATCGAGGCGCTGGGCGGGGCCCTGTTCGGCGACATCAACCCGGCCGGGCGGCTGCCGGTGACGATTCCACGCTCCGATGGATCCGGTGCGCTCTACCCCTTCGGCCATGGACTGAGCTACGACGGGCTGGCTATGATGATGTAAATCATTCTCACATTCGCATCCATTAGTGTGACATCGGACATAGGGAGCTAACCTAGCCATGTTGCTCAACCGCGACGACTGGTACGACATCTCTCGCGACCTGGACTGGACTTTGTCCTATGTGGACGAAGAGGTGGCATTTCCGCAGTGCTGGACGGGAAAGCGCGCTATTCCTGATGAGGCATGGCAGGCGTGGGACGAGCCGTTCCGGGTGTCCTACCGCGACTATGTTCGGGTCCAGCGGGAGAAGGAGTCCGGCGTCAAAGCGGTCGGCGATGCCATGCTGCGCGCGGGCGTCTACCAAAAGCTCGACCCCGCACACGTCGCGGCCGCGCACCTGCACATGGGCACCACGTGCATGGTCGAGTACATGGCCGTCACCATGCAGAGCAGATTCTGCCGCTTCGCACCCACTCCGCGATGGCGCAATCTGGGCGTGTTCGGGATGCTCGACGAGACCCGGCACACGCAGCTCGATCTCCGGTTCTCCCATGACCTGCTGCGCTTCGATCCGCGCTTTGATTGGGCGCAGAAAGCGTTCCACACCAACGAGTGGGGAGTGCTGGCCGTCAAGAACTTCTTCGACGACATCATGCTGAGCTCAGACTGCGTCGAGGCGGCCTTGGCGACCAGCCTCACGGTGGAACACGGGTTCACCAACATTCAGTTCGTGGCGCTGGCCGCCGACGCGATGGCCGCGGGCGACGTCAACTGGTCCAACCTGCTCTCGTCGATCCAGACCGACGAGGCGCGCCATGCGCAGCAAGGGTTCCCGACGCTGCAGGTGCTCATGGAGCACGATCCGCAGCGCGCGCAGCAGGCGATCGACGTGGCGTTCTGGCGGTCGACCAGGCTCTTCCAGACGCTGACCGGGCCGGCCATGGACTACTACACGCCATTGGACCAGCGGAAAATGTCGTTCAAGGAATTCATGCTCGAGTGGGTGGTGAACCATCACGAGCGCATTCTTGCCGACTACGGGCTGAGCAAGCCGTGGTACTGGGACAAGTTCCTGCACTCGCTGGAGAACGGTCACCATGCGATGCACCTGGGCCTGTGGTTCTGGCGTCCGACGCTGTTCTGGAAACCCAACGCCGGCGTGTCGAAGGCCGAGCGGGAATGGCTCAATGAGAAGTATCCGACCTGGGAGGAAAACTGGGGCGGTTACTGGGATCAGATCATCGCCAACATCAACGCGGGGCGGATGGACCTCACCTTGCCCGAGACGCTTCCCGCGCTGTGCAACGTCACTCAGCTCCCGCTGGGCTCGGCGATGTCGCGCCATGATCTCGAGCCCGCGGTGAGCGTCTACGAAGGACGCACCTACCAGTTCGACAGCGACATATCAAAGTGGTGCTTCGACCTCGATCCGGCGCGCTACGCCGGGCACATGAACGTGGTGGACCGGTTCATCGCCGGGCAGATCCAGCCGATGAGCCTGGCGGGCGGGCTGGAGTGGATGGGGCTGACCCCGGACGTGATGGGTGACGACGCCTACGGCTATCGCTGGGCGGCCGAATATGCCCCGGCGATGGCGGACTAGGCGGAGGCGGCGATGGCGCTTTTTCCCATCTACGGCAGGTTCGTCGGCGATTTCGTGCCGCACCTTGTCGCCGTGGACACCGAGGACACGATGGATGAGGTGGCCGAGAAGGTAGCCGGGCACAGTGTGGGCCGCAGGGTGCCGGCTCCCGAGGAGCCGGCCGGTTACGACGTGTTCCTCGACGGCCGCCTGGTGCCCCCGTCCACCCGGCTGGCGGAGCTGGGTCTGTTTCCGTTGCAGTGGCTGGATGTTCTGTTCCGTGGCTGAGCCGTTACCGGAGCAGTTCGTGGCGGTGGCCGCCGAGGACGAGCTGTGGGACGGCGAGATGGCCTCCTACGAAATCGACGGATCAGAGGTCCTGCTGCTCCGGCTGGACGGCGAATATCGCGCGTACAACGGCGAATGCCCGCACCAGAGCACGCCTCTGGTCGAAGGTGAGCTGGACGGGTACACGCTGACCTGCCGGACTCACGAGTGGTCGTTTGACGCCCGCACGGGGGCGGGCCTGAACCCGGCGATGGCCCGGCTGCGGCGGCACGAGGTGCGCCTGAGCGACGGTTGTGTCTGGGTCAGCCGCAGCGAGGAAAGAGGGATTCGATCATGACAGTGTTCGATGTCGAGGATGCCGCTTCGCTTGAGCCCAATCTCGTCGGCCCGGTGATCCGGTCGGGCGCGCTGGCCGAGGCGGTCATCGAGGCGGTGGCCGATGACAACCCCGGCGCCGATGTGTTCGTCGTCGACCGCGACGACTACGTGCGTATCCACACCGCGCAAACCTGCCGGCTGACCCGCGCCAGCCTGGAGCTGCGGTTGGGGCGACCATTGCCGCTGGCCGCGCTGGAGATGGACATGCCGTCTTTCGCGGGGCGGCTGCGTACCCGGACAGAAGAATATTTGTGGTTCTATCAGAGCTGAGGACGACGCCGATGTCGACAGAACAAGGGGCGGCCAAGCCCCGCACGCGAAAGCTCCGGACCTGGACCGCATTCGGTGAACTGGGGCGCAGGCCCACCGAGTACGAAGTGCTCACCCACGGAATGAACCACACGCTGCGGCCGACGCCGCTGGAGCTCGGGCCCGAGGTGCTGGGCAACCGCTGGCTGCGTGAGCATCGAGACGCGATCAGCCTGCGGGTGCCCGACTGGGACGCGTTCCGCGACCCGGACGCGGTGACCTACGGCAGCTACGTGGCGATGCAGGACGACCAGGAGACCTATGTGGAGGGTCTGCTCGAGCGCTTCGATCGGGAAGACCACGACGCGGGCCTGAGCGAGGAAGCGCTGCAACGCCTTGCCCTGTGTGTCACACCGACCCGGTATCTGGCCCATGCCCAGCAGATGCTCTCCGCATACCTGCAACAGCTGGCACCGGGCAGCTACCTGGCTACGTGCGCCACCTTCCAGACAGCCGACCAGCTGCGGCGGGTGCAGCTTGTCGCGTACCGGACCACGCAGCTACAACGCACGCATCCGAGCCGCGCTTTCGCTACGGGTGAGCGGGCGGTGTGGGAGCAGCACCCGCTGTGGCAGCCTATGCGCGAGGCGGCCGAGCACGCATTGATCACCTACGACTGGGATCAGGCTTTCGTCGCCACCCAGCTGGTCTTCAAACCCTTGGCAGACATGCTGTTGCTGCAACAGAGCGCCCTGGAGCTGTCCACCGCCGGGTGCACCTTGGATGCCCTGATCGCCGACAATCTCTGGCGAGACAGCGAGCGCTCGCAGCGGTGGACGACGGTGCTGCTGCGGATGCTCGTCGAGGCCGGCCCGGAAAATCGTGAGGTGCTGCAGCGTTATCTCACCTCATGGGTGCCGCGCGGGCAGGCGATGGTGGAGGCCGGCAGCCAGTTGCTGGCCGCGTCCACGGGCCGGGCGCAAACGCAGATCGCCGAAGCCGTCCGGGCAGGGTGGCGGAGCCTGGTCGAGCCCGCAGGGCTTTCGGTGGATCCGGTGTGATCGCGGGCGAGCACGAGTTTGCGCGCAACCTCATCGATGGGCAATGGGTATTTCCGCGCGCCCCTTACGAATTCGAGATCCGCAACCCACGCGACAGCACCGTCACCGCGGTCGTCCCGTTGTCCAGCCGCCATGACGTTGCCCGGGCGGTGGCCGCAGCCGACACGGCCGCGCCGTCGTGGGCGGCGCAACCGGCGCTGCGTCTTCACCTGGTGACCCAGCTCGTGTCGCAGATCGAAACGCTCGCCGAGCCGCTGGCCAGCCTTCAGGCCTGCGAATCCGGCCTGTCCCAGGCTGATTCACGAAAGGCCGTGCTGGCGCTGATGGGCTTGTGCCGCCGCCTGCTCACCGTGCCGCGGGCCGATGCGGGGGTGAGCGCGCACGTGTTGTCCTGGGGACTGCCGCTGGCCGAGGTCGTCTGCGCCGTGCTGCCGCACCTGCTTGCCGGGCGCACCGCGGTGGTGAAGCCGTCGCTGCGGGCGCCGCTTTCCGCGGTGGCGTTCGCCCATCTGACCGTCGGGTCGGGGTGGCCGCCGGGGGTGGTCAACGTGGTCCAGGGCGCCGGGGCGGATGTGGCCGCGGAAATGTTCAGCACCCGCGGCCTGGCCGCTTTGCAGGTGCGCGCGAACGACCGCACGCTGGCAATGGCGGCCCGGTCCGCCTCCGGTGCGCGGCTGTGTGCGCTGCGCGCGGGCGGAAACATGGCGATCGCCGGGCCCGATGCGGATCCGGAGCGGGTGGCGGCAGTGGCGGTGGAGGCGCTCGCCGTGCACAGCGTGGGCGGGCCGCTGAGCCTGCCGCTGCTCGCCGTGCACAGCAGCCTTGGCGAAGCGGTGACCGAGGCGGTGCTTGCGCTGCTTGACAAGTGCCGTCCCGCTCCGCTGCCGGCCGAAGGAATGCGGCGAAAGGCGCTGGCGTACCTCGCCTCCATGCGCGCCCAGGGCGCTCGGATCCTGTGCGGAGGAGCAGTCCCCGATGACGCGGCGCATCGCATGGGCTGGTTGCTGCCACCGACCTTGGTGGCGCTCGGCGAGCCGATGGATGGATCGGCGGGAGAGCCGGTCGGCCCGGTCCTGACGATTGCCACGTGGCGGCGGCCTCAGGAGATCGTCGCCGGGCTCAACCATCCGCGGTACGCCGACGGCGTCGCCTGCCTGTTCGGCGTCGATCCCGCCGATCTTCCGGTGCAACTGCCCCAACCCACCATTGTGGACAGTGCAGGACCCTTGACGGCGCTGGGCGATGGCGCGTTGCCACCCAGCTGGACCGGCGGCCTGAGGATCGGACCTGGCTACGACGCTGCGCGGTAGGCGGTGCCGGCGGCGGTGAGGCCCACGCCCTTGCGGAACAGGCCGGTGCCCTCGCCGCCCTCATCGGGTGTCGGTAACGCGAACCAGGCGTACCGCTCCACATAGGACAGCCCGGAGAGCATCGCGGTGGAGCCGTTGACGAAGGCGACCTGTTGCGCGGCGCTCGGGTAGGTGGAGCCACCCGAGCCGAACTTGATGAGGGCGTATTCGGTGACCCAGATCGGCAGCTGGTACCGGTCGTGAACCGCCCGGACGTAGCTGGCCAGATGGTTGACCGCGGCGGTGCTGAAATCGGAGCCGTACCAATGCAGCGTGATGAAATCGACGCGCAGCCCGCGCTCGCGTGCCCCGGTGAGGAACCGGTCGAGCCAGCCGCCCGCGGTCGCGCCGCCGGTGGCCACGGCGGGGCTGCCCAGGCGCAGGCCGGTGGCTTGCAGCTGCGGCCACAAATCCAGCGCCTGGGTGACGCTCAGGTTGGACTGGCTGGCGAAGTCGGGCTCGTTGAAGCCGAGCAGCACCTTGCCGGATGCCTTGGCCCGGTTGAGGTTGCTCGTGGTGACCGAGCCCGCGCCCCAGATCATCGGCACGAACTCCACCCCGGTGACGCCCGATGCGGGCGCTGCCGACCAGTTGTAGTACCAGGAAGCGCCGACCTCTTTCAGCGCCGTGTTGTTCTCCGAGAAGTTCCACGTGCTCACGCCCTTCTTCGCCGACGTGCCCACCGGCGGGCGGGGCTGGGCCGGCCGGGCCGGCGAGCTGGTGGGCGCGGGCAAGGCCGAGGGCGACGCCTCGAGGGGCGGCGCGGAGGGGGAGGCTTCGGGTAACGCGGAGGGGGAGGCTTCGGGCGACGCGGAGGCGACCGGGTCGGGGCCGCGGCGCATCATCGTCCACCAGAGCCCACCGGCCGCGGCCAGGATCAAGCACAGGCCCAGGGCGATCCACCAACGATGAGCTCGCATCACAACGGTGAAGATTACCCGGCCCGATCTGAGATCTATACATTGAAATAGAGCGCAGCTAGCCTCGTGGCAACTTCCCCAACCACGAGGAGGAACCCAGTGAAACGACTCCACCGTGCCTTGATCGCCGGTGCCACCGGTCTCGTCGCGGCCATCGCGGCCGTTGCGGTGCAAGGGGTAGGCGCCCAGGGCCAGGACGGCCTGCGCACCCTATCGCTGCCGGGTGAGACCGAACGAGTCCGGTTCAACGATGCCGACGGCACCTTCCAGATCAGCTCCGACGGGCGGGCCTGGTCGAGGGCGATGCCGCAGGCCACTCAGGTTCATCTGCGCAACCGCACCTTCGATCCACTTCGGACGGTCGGCACCGAAGCGGTGGCAAATGCCTATATCGTGCAGTTCGCCGCCGCGCCTCTGGACAGCCAGCGCCGCGAGCTGCGCCGGCTGGGAGTCAAGCTGGGCGCCTATCTGCCCGATTTCGCCTATGTGGCGCGGATGTCGGCGCAGAGCCGGGACGCGGTCAAGGCCCTGCCGTTCGTCCGCTGGGTCGGTGCTTACCAGGCCAGCGACAAGATCGCGCCGGAGGCCAAGCCGGGCCGGGTGCGCATCTCGCTGGTCAACCGCGACCTGGTGGACCAGGGCTCGGTGATCAATAGGATCGAGTCGCTGGGTGGCACGGTGAAGCTGGCCTCGGCGAGCCGGGCCCTCATCGAGGCGGAAGTCGACGGCGTTCAGCTGGCCGCCATCGCCGAACACGAGGCTGTGCTGGCGATCGACGCGTGGTCGGGGCCGGAGACAGACATGGACCTCGCGCGCCAGGACGGTGGCGCGACCGTGATCGAGGCGGCCCGCGGCTACCGCGGCCAGGGTGTACGCGGCGAGGTCATGGACGGTGGCCTGCGCGTGACCCATCAGGAGTTCGCGGCACGCCCGCCGATCGTGCACGCCGGTAACTCCACCGACACCAGCCACGGCACCTCCACCTACGGCCAGATCTTCGCCCAGGGCGTGTCGGCCCAGCACACCGGAATGCTGCCCGCGGCCCAGGGCATGATCGCCGCCTATTCCGTGGTCAGCGACCGCTACGCGCACACGGCACAGCTGGTGGACCCGAGCGGGACCTACCGGGCCGTGTTCCAGAGCAACAGCTGGGGTGACGCGCTCACCACCAGCTACACCACCATCTCCGCCGCGATGGACGACATCGTCTTCGACCACGACCTGCTGATCTGCCAGTCGCAGAGCAACGCGGGCACCCGCAGCTCGCGTCCGCAGGCCTGGGCCAAGAATGTGGTCTCCGTCGGCGGCCAGTTCCACCGCAACACGCTGTCGCGCACCGACGACGCGTGGAGCTCGGGCGCGAGCATCGGCCCGGCCGCGGACGGGCGGCTCAAGCCGGATCTGTCGAACTACTACGACCAGATCAACACCACCTCGTCCACGAGCAACACCTCTTATACGGCAACCTTTGGCGGTACCAGCGGAGCGACCCCGATCACCTGTGGCAACTTCGGGCTGCTGTTCCAGATGTGGGCCGACGGTGTCTTCGCCGGCGGGCCTGGCCTGGGCCGCGACGTGTTCACGGCCCGTCCGCACGCGGCGACCGCGAAGGCGCTGATGATCAATCAGGCGAACCAGTACACCTTCAGCGGCACCGCGCACGACCTGACCCGCGTGCACCAGGGCTGGGGCACCGCCAGCGTCGGCAACCTCTACAACCAGGCGCAGGCCAACGGCTGGTCGCTGCCGATCCTGGTCAACGAGACCGATCTGCTCACCGCCGGGAACAAGAAGGTCTACACCGTGACCACCGACGGCACCCAGCCGTTGAAGGCCTCCTTGGTGTGGACCGATCCGGCCGCGTCGCCGTCGGCGTCCAAGGCACTGGTCAACGATCTGACGCTGAAGGTCACCGCGCCCAACGGCACGGTCTACTGGGGCAACAACGGGCTCAACGCGGGCAACTGGTCCACCTCGGGCGGGGTGGCCAACACCGTCGACACGGTGGAGAACGTCTTCGTGCAGAGCCCGGCCGCGGGGACTTGGACGATCGAGGTTTCCGCCGACGCGGTCAACAGCGACGGGCATGCCGAAACCACTGCCACCGATGTGGACTACGCCCTCGTGGTGACCGCGAAGGTGGGGACCCCGCCGACCGGCTCGCCGACCCCGACCCCGACCGCGTCACCGAGCGCGAGTCCCAGCCCGGTGCCGGTGAAATTCACCAACGACACCGACTTCCCGATCCTGGACAACACCACGATCGAGAGCCCGATCACGGTGACCGGCGTGCCGGGCAACGCGCCCGCCACCCTCAAGGTCGACGTGAACATCACCCACACCTACCGTGGCGATCTGGTGGTCACCTTGGTGGCGCCGGACGGCAGCCTCTATGTCCTGCACAACCGGACCGGTGGCAGCGCCGACAACCTCATCGCGACCTTCACGGTCAACGCTTCCAGCGAGGTCGCCAACGGTACCTGGAAATTGAGGGTTGCCGATCAGGCCAGTCTTGATACCGGTACCCTCAACAGCTGGTCTTTGACCTTCTAAGTGCTCGGCAGAGGGTCTCGCTCGCTACTGGAGCGAGGCCTTCTCCCAGGCGGTCTTGGCGACCGCTTCGGCGGCGGCCGGGTCGGCAGTGCCGGGGCTGACGAAGACCACGACCACGACGGTCTGCTCGTCGCGAATGCCGACGATGTAGCCGTCGATGCCGATGCCCAGCTCGGGCGGAGTGGCCGTGACCCGGATCGCGGTGCTCTGCGTGCCCATCGTGGAGACGCTGGCGGTCTTGGCGTTGCTGCACTGCTTCGGGACGGCGGCCAGATCCTCCAGCGCCTGGCGGCTCTGCGCCGCGGTGACCATCCGGATGGATTCGGTGATCAGGCTTCCGGCGGTGCCTCCGGCGAAGGAGACGCTGGCCTCGCCGACCTGTTCGCTGGGGCGCACATCAAGCGCCGGGCAGCCGATGAGAGCGCCCATGCCGCCTTTGACCGTTGGCAGCTGCACCTCGGAGAAGCCGGGTGGCAGGTCGGACTCGGTGAGCAGTTTGACGCCCAGCCCACCGTCCGAAGTGGAATCGGTGGTGTCGGGCAGCGGCGGGGAGGTGTCCGGTTCACCGCTGGCGGTGCAGCCGGACGAGATCAGGGCGAGCGCCACCGCTGCCGTTGCCAGAGCTGTCTTTGCGGCTGCCTTCGCCGGGAACGCCTTCACACCTGGCGACTATATGCCCTGGCGATGGCTCCCGAGAATATAGGCCCATCCTTGGGGGGACCCCTTTGCAACATCGACCCTCGCCCGAGCGTGTGACAGGTATGCCAGGAGCTGACCCCGGGAGCTTCGCGGACTTCTACTCGCTGCAGTTCTCCCGGATCGCCACCCAGATATACGCCTATCTGGGCGACCATGCCGAAGCGCAGGACATCGCGCAGGAGGCGTTCGTGCGCGCCTTCGACCGCTGGGCGGTGGTCAGCGCCTACGACGAGCCTTTCGCGTGGGTGCGCCGGGTGGCCTGGAACCTGGCCACGAGCCGGATGCGCCGGGTGAAGGTCACGTTGGGCTATTTGTCGCGCCAGCGCGAGGAGCACACGCCCGAGCCGTCGCCGGACCGGGTGGCGCTGATCCAGGCGCTGGCCAAGCTGCCGGACAAGCATCGCCTCGCCGTGGTGCTGCACTATCTGGCCAACATGACCACCGCGGAGATAGCCAAGCAGGAGTCGGTGGCCGACGGCACGGTGCGCTCATGGCTCTCGCGAGGCCGCGCCCAGCTGGCCGGGTGCTTCGAGGAAAGCCAAGAGGAGGTGGCGCACCATGGCTAGGACGTCTATCGAGGACAGGCTCGCCGATCTGAGCGAGTGGGCGGCCCCGACCTTCCGCCCGGCGGAGCTGGCCGAGGTAGCGAGGCGGGCCAGGCGGGGGCGCACCAGGCGGCGCGCGTTGGTCACGGCCGCAATCGCTGTGCTGGCTTGCCTTCCCGCGGTGGTTTTCGCCGTGCTCGCCGCCGGGCGAAACAACACCCAGCCGATCATCGAGCCGACATCGCCACCGGTTTCGTCCGCCCCCGCGGTGACCACTTTCCGGGTGACGCTGCCCGGGGAGCCGGTCAGCAAGCATCCGCCGTCTCTGTCGTTCGTGGACAGACAGCACGTGTGGATGCTTGACGGCTCGTGTCCCGATGCGCAGACCTGCCGGATACGCCTGCTCGCCACCGCGGACGGCGGGCGCACCTGGCGGCAGGCGGGCTACCCGCAGATTCCGGGCGGCGGCGGGGGCGCCATCGTCACCTTCCTGGACGCCAACACCATCGTGGTCTATATACCTCACCTGGCGATCTGGCTGAGCACGGATGGGGGACAGACCTATACGCGCCACGAATTCAAACAGGCGCCGCTGCTGGCCAGGCTCGCCGACAATGGCGCCTTCGCGCTGAAGTGCCCCAACCTGACCGGCTACGGCCAGGCGCAGGACGGAGGCGTCGCCGACTGCGATCGCCAGCAGCTCGTCAAAACAGGCGTCGGGCCGACCGAACACCAGCCGCCGTGGCGCGGGCCCGACGCACATATCGATGAGATCGGCCGCGACGGCCGGCTCTGGCTCGTCGACGGCACCCGGATCGCTTACAGCCCCGACGAGGGCAAGACCTGGCATCAGGTGCCGGAGAAATCCGGAAAACTCAGGCTCTCGGCCAGCGGGGAGCAGGTAGGGCTCTGGGCGGCCGATGGTGAGCTGTATCGCCTGAGCGGCGATCGGTGGGTGATGGAACGCCGGCCGCCGGGGTGGAAGTTGGAGCGGATGCAGGGGGTCCTGCTCGACGATGGCAGCTGGCTCATGTCGGACTACGACAGCGCGGGCTATCTGATCGATGGCGTCTACTCGCCGATCCCGGAGGTCGGCGCCAAGGCCACCCCGGTGAAGCAACTGGCCGACGGAACCTTGGTGCTCAGCCATTTTGATAGTGCGACCGGTCGGCCAGGTTTCTTTATGGGTACCGGGCAAGGCCGCGCCAGACAGTGGACTTTGGTGATCTATTGATGGCTTGAGGGCACCAGGCACAATCGGGGCCATGGCGGATTTGCTGGCGGCGTTGGTCGAGTTGGCGATCCCGCACGAGGACATCGACGAGGTTCTCGCGATCCGGTTGACCCAGGCGCAGCGGGCCATAGTGGACGACTACGTCGCCATCATGGCCCGCCACATGGGTCTGGTGCAGCCGACGCCGCCGCGGTTCCAGCCGCTGCCGTCCGCGCCTCGGCTGTTCTACGTGCTGGTTTACGCGGCCGCGCTGGCGCAGGTGAAGGCCTACCATCGCGGGCGCGGCGTGCCGGAGAGCATCTCCCGGCTGACCCTGGCCGACGTCGGGCGAAACGTGGCCGTTCACCGTCAGCGCACGGATGTGCCCGGCATCGATCCGCCGCACTGGTTGCAGCTGCATTTCTGCGGGACCAGGTACCAGATAGGAAGACTGCAATATGAGCAGACGGTCCAGGACGGCGAGCCGGTGCTCTCCATCCACATTCCCACCTTCTGCGGCCCGCTGAGCCCGGCGGCCTGCGACGACTCGCTGCGCCGGGCCAAAGCGTTCTTCGCCCGCCACTTTCCCGAAACCCCTTACCAGACAGCGGTTTGCCACTCCTGGCTGCTCGACACCCAGCTGCGCGACTACCTGCCCGCGCAGTCGAACATCTTGCGGTTTCAGCGCCGGTTCACCCCCAGCCACTCCGGCCGGCAAAACGACGAGTCGATCCAGCGTTTCGTGGTTGCGGGAACCCCGTTGCACCGCAAGGTAATCGAACACCTCGAGGCAGGCAAGCACTGGCAAATCGGCTCCGGCTGGCTGGCTATTTAAGCCGCGTCGCGCATTTCCTGGGTGACGATGGGGCGCACCTCGACCACGGCGCCGTATTTGATGCCGGGCCACTCCGAAGCGGTCTCCATGGCGTCGTCGATGCTGTCCGCCTCGATCATCATGAACCCGCCGATCAGCTCTTTGAGCTCCGTGTACGGGCCGTCGGTCACCACGATCTCGCCGGAGCCGTTGACCCGGGCGGTGCGGGCCGTGGCCCGGGACTGCAGCTCGGCGCCGCCGTCGACGTAGCGGCCGCGGGATTCCCACTTCTGGATGTGGGCCCAGATCTCGTCGTAACCGGACTTGCGGTCGGTGTCGCTGAGGTTCTCCCAGGTGCTTTCGTCGTCGCAGATCATCATCACGTACTTCATGGCCGTCTCCTAGGTCGCCGGTTGAGCTTGCTACACAGGTGACGAACGGGCCAGCCCCGTTTTCGACAGCCGGTCAAAGAATCTTGTTGAAGGATCGTTCGGTGGCGGTGGGCCGATAGCCGAGCCAGGTGTTGACCGCCAGCATGGGCGCGTTGACGGCGTCGTTGGACGTGTACGCGGCGGTGATGCCGGCCGCGGCCGCCCGGCGCAGCGACTCGGACTTGACGAGCTTGGCCAGCCCGCGGCCGCGATAGTCGGGCCGGGTCCCGGTGAAGCCACTCCAGCTGCGGTTGGTGTCCAGGTCGGCCTCGACGAGCGTGCCCGCCGCGCAGATGCCGTCGACCATGGCCATGATGCCCAGGTCGAGCTGCTGGTCGGGGGCTTTCCAATACAGGGAGACCCAGGTGTCCAGGGGCAGCATCTCCGGGGTCACATCGCCGGGCTCGTCGAGGCTGGCCACGCAGTCGAAGGCGTAGACGGCATCGATGCCCGCCTCGCCGACGGTGACCAGCTCGACGCCGTCCGGGATCGGTGGCATCGGCGGCAGCCGGCGCGGGTCGAGCCCGGAGTAACGCATGGATCGTGCCGGCTGGTAACCGTGCCGGGCGGCGAACCCGGCGGCTGCCTCGTCGTCAGGCCCCCAGACCCGGACGACCTTGGCCCCGATCGCCACCAGGTGCTCCTCGCACGCGGCCAGCAAGGCGGCGCCGATGCCGCGCCGGCGGAAGCCGGGCAGGAGATTGACGCCTAGCACGCCCTCGTCATCGGCGGCCGCGGACCAGTGCAGCATGGCGTTGGCGAAGCCGACGATGCGGCCGCCGACCTCGGCAACCAGCCGCTGGGCCTGTGCTTTTTCGGGCAGGCTGGCGAACATGTGCCGCTGCTCGGCGACGCTGGCCACCTTGTAGGGATAGATCGTGTGCCTGATGCCGGCGATCGACTCGACGTCGTCCAGGGTCGCGACTCGCAATTGCATGAGCCGTGTCTATCAGGTCTGGCAAACCAATTTGTCCCGTAGCCGGCGGCGGGCACGGGTGCCCGCCGCCGAAAAGCGTTTCGCTACTTCAGGCAGAGCACTTCATCGAGCTTGGTCTCCGAGCCGCGGCGGGTGACGAACTGCTCCACATAGCCGGTGGCCTCGGCCGGGCACAGGTCCGGATCGGTGGCCACAGAGATGACCTTGCCATCATTGGGCTTGTCGCAACTGACATACTTGACCTCTTGGCCCTCCTTGCCCACCACACACTGTCCAATGTGGTCGGCTGGCGGGCCGAACAGCAACGCAGAGCCAATGACCCCGATCACCGCGAGCGGGACCACCAGGCCGATCGCACCGGCCCGAAGCAACACCGGCCGGCCGATAGCCATCGGTGTGCCCGAATTCCCATCGGGGGCGGGCGCGGGCGGGCTCAGCTTGCCCAGCCTTACCCGCTGAATGAGGTTCCACAGCAAGATAAACGGGGTGATGATGAAGGAGGCGTAGCCCCACCAACCCTGGATCATAGTTTTGCTGCTCATCGCGCGGAAGGTGGCAATGCCGCAGTCGCGGCAGAAGGGGCCCTTCTGGCTGAGGAACTGCATCACAATGATGATGCCGCGGTGGCCGCGGATGGTGGTGTTAATCGTCGGAGCGCAGCCGCAGTAGGCACACGGTGGCGTGGTCGCCACGGCCGGTGCCGGGTAGGCGTTCTGAGGGATCAATTCGGTCACGGCGCGGGACTCTACCCAACAGCTCCCCTTCTCGCTGTCTCCGCCATTCGGCTGATAACCAGCCTGATCACGCTGTACTAGTCTGCCCGCGGTGTATTAACGTCAGCGAATGCGCATTCGCCGGCAGGTTTTCGGTTGCGTGCTGGCTTTGTCCGCGCTGCTGGCCGCCTGCGGCGGGCCCGCGCCCCCGCCGCCTCCGCCGCCTCCGGTCGAGATCTGGAAACCGGCGGTCGGCGCCTGCCACGACGGGTTCACCTTCTCGCTGTCGGAGGTCGCCTATGAAGAGGTGTCCTGCACCCAGCCTCATATATACGAGACCTTCCACGTCGGAACCTTCGCCGATTCCCTCACTGAGCCACCCGTCGCCGGCTCGGAGGAGTTCAAGGACAAGTGGGCCTTCTGCGAAAACCTGTTCTCCGGCTACTTTGGCGGCGATTGGCGAGAGCGCCAGCTTCGCCTGCGGATAGCCGCCCCCAAACCGGCCGCCTGGCGCGACGGCGCGCGCTGGTTCCTTTGTGCGGTAACGGTTTGGACGCTGCACGGTGCGGTCATCAAACTGCCCAGGAGTCTGAAGGGCGGCTTCAGCACCATGCCTGAGCTGGAATACGGCTGCATCGAGCGCCCCGATCGCGGCGCCGCCACCTATGCCAGCCACTGCGACCAGCCGCACAACGCCGAGTACGTCGGTCATCTCTCCGCAGATCGGATAGACCCGCAGGCGATCTGCTCCGCCGAGATCGACAAGTTCACCGCCACCGTGGGTGTCTACGGCCAGTGGCTCATCCAAGCCAACCCCGAAGACTGGGAGATCGGCGACCGCCACCTGCGCTGCTTCCTGCTCGCCGACCGCGCCGTCACCAAATCCCTCAAAGCCGCCCCACCCCGTTAACCTCGTGCCCGCATTTC
>NZ_BONY01000132.1 GCF_016862955.1 Rhizocola hellebori
ACTAAGGGAGAACTTCAAGGCGGGCGGGAGCTTGCGGCGAGGGACCACGACGCAGTGGCGTAGAGAAGGCAATCAGTGGCCGGCGGAGTCGTAGCGGAGTAGGCCGCGGCGGAAGATGGCGCGGGCCAGCCAGAGGCAGTAGAGGGCGACCAGCGGGGTCAGCAGGCCCATCCACGAGTAGCTTTTGCCCAGCAGCCAGGCCACCGGGAAATAGGTGACAAAGGCGAAGGGCACCAGCACGGTGAAAGCCGCTCGCACCGCCAAACCGTAAATCGTGATGGGGTAGCGGACCATGTCTTCGACATTGTGCATGGCGATGGCGAAAAACGGGTGTGGGCCTGGGATCCAGAAGGTGATGAGGTTGAACATGGTGATGAGCGATAGGTGAATCGCGGCCGCGCTGAGGAAGAGGATCAGTGCGATCAGGATGGTGGCGCCGGACCAGGCTACCTCGACGTGAGTCAGGGCCCAGCCGACCATCGCGCCGCCGATGAGCAGGTCGCCGAAGCCGTGTAGGCCAATCATGCTGCCCATCACCTGGGCGGGCACCGCGGCCGGGCGGACCAGAGGATAGTCCAGCTGGCCCTGATTGACGCGCCAGGACAGGTTCCACATCCCCTCCAGGAACAGCGGGGAAAGTCCGGCGATGATGGCGTACAGGCCGCTGATGAGAACGCATTCGGCGTAGCTGAAGCCATTGATGGCCGGGACGTGGCTGAAGACGGCGCTCAGGAAAAGCAAGTTGAGCACCTGGAAGAGCACTCCGGCCACCACCATGATCCAGAAGTCGGCCTCATACTCCAATGTGGATCGAAGGTGCGCGCCCAGAATCCGGAAGTAAATGCGGAGGTTTCGCATGTCAGCCGCCATGGATGGTCAGGGCGCGCAGGGCGCCGCGCCAGATGAAACGGGCGGCATACCACAAGCCTGCTACCCAGCCCGCCTGGATGGCAATCAGTTGCCAGGCTTGCGTTCCCGTGACCTGGCCGAGGTAGAGCGCCGCCGGGGTGGCCGTGATGCTCGCGAAGGGAAGCACGGCCGCGGTGGCGGCGAGCCAGGAAGGCAGCATCGCCAACGGAACCAGGGCACCGGAGAAGAGAGTGACCACAGCCTGTTTGGCCCACGAGATGCCCATGAAGTTGTGTGTCCAGAAGCAAAGCATGCAAATGAGATAGGTGATGACAAACTTCAGCGGCACCACCATCAGAAAGCTCAGCAGGAAGAGACCGGCCTGCGCCGGGGAGGCGGGAAGCGGGACGCCACCGGCGAAGGCGGCCACCGCGGTGACCGCGACGCCGATCGCGGCCAGCTCGACAACCAGCCCGCCGGCGTGCTCGGCGAAGCGGGCGCCTTGATAGTCAATGGGTTTGGTGAGGTCGGTGGCGACCTCACCCCACAGGATGCGATCGGCCATCCGCCAATCGCCTGAAGCGCTCCCGATCGCGCCGGTTGCCCAGCCGATGAGAAGGTAGGCCTTCATCGTTTCCCAGTCGTAGCCTGCGATCGGGCCCTGGGCGAGCAGGGCGCTCCACACCGCGAGCGAGGCCACCAGATAGGCGCCACCGCCGATCCAGCCCAGCACCGTGCTGAGGCGATAGGACATCAGCCTGCGCACGGACATCCGCAGCAGGGCATAGTAGGGCCTCATCGCAGCAGCTCGCCCGCATAGACCTTGCGGACCACATCTTCGATCGCGGGCTCGTCGAGGTGCAGCTCGCCGACTTCGGCGACCGCGAGCACGGCCGAGACGATCTGACCGGCCGTGAACTGGAAGCGGTCGAAGGTGATGGTGACTTCGTGGGCGCTGGATCCGGCCGCCACTTCGGTGAGCGGAAGCAGGTCTGCGATCTTCTCGATGACGGCCTCGTCGACAAAGCCGAGATGTACATGCATCCGTCTGGTACGGGCGAAGCTGTCCTTCATCGCGATCAGAGGGCCATCGAAAATCTTTCGACCCTCGTCGATGATGATGATCCGTTCGCAGACGTCCTCGATGTCACCCAGGTCGTGGGTGGTCAGCATCAGCGTCGTGCCATCGGCGCGCAGCTCGCGCAGGAAGTCGCGCACGCGGTCCTTTACGGCGATGTCGAGGCCGATCGTGGGCTCATCCAGGTAGACGATCTTCGGCTGATGCAGCAGGGCGGCGGCGAGATCGGCCCGCATCCGCTGTCCCAGCGAGAGTTTGCGCGCCAGCACTCCCAGCAGCTCGCCCAGCCCCAGCACATGGTCGAGGCGCTCCAGCCTTTCCGAATAGAACTGCGGGGACAGGTCGTACATGTCCCGGAGCAACGCCAGCGAGTCGCGCACCGGCAGGTCCCACCAGAGCTGGCTTCGCTGTCCAAAAAGGACGCCGATGTTGCGGGCGTTGGGCACCCGCTGTCGATGTGGGGTAAGGCCGGCCACGGTCACCGAACCGGCCGACGGCACGAGGATTCCGGTCAGCAGCTTGATCGTCGTCGACTTGCCCGCGCCGTTGGGCCCGACATAGGCGACCGCCTCGCCCGCCGCTATGGACAGGTCGATCCCATCCACGGCCCTGTACTCCGAGAACCGTCGCTGAAACAGATGTTTCACCGACCCGCGAAGGCCCGGATCCTTCTGCGGGCGACGGAATACCTTCGTCAGCCCTTGGGCCTCCACCAATGCCATGCGGCTAGCGTTGCTTGACCGGCAATTCCCGGTCAACCGAGTTTCCTACTGCTGCATCGCCATTTGGAAGAAGGTGACGCTGCCGGTGGCCACGGCCGTCGACGAACACTGGGAGTGGCTGCGCAGTATCGCTTTGAGGGGTGTCGGCATGTTGGGTTTGAGGATGAGGTATTCGCCGGGTCGCTGCGGATCGACTATAGCCACCTTTGAGTTTGGAAGATCGTCGATGACGTCGATCTGCGCCTCGAAGTGGCCCTTGGTGTCGGTGTTCACCACGGCGATCCACGCGCCGTCCAAGTAGACCTCGACCTGGGCCGGGGCGGTGCACGGCCAATTTTCTCCGACGACAGAGAAGCCCAATCCGTAGGAGATCGGGGAGGCGGGGCTGGTCGCCACGGTCGGTTGTGGCCCGGGCGGAGCGGACGGCGCATCGGTGGTCACCGAAACCGCGTTGCTCGGCTGCGAGCTGGCGCCCGCGTGGTTGACGGCCAGCACACTGAAAACGTAGGTGGTCTTAGGCGTCAGGCCGGTGACGGTGAAGGAGGCGCTCATGGCTGTGCCGATCTCCGCTGCGCCTTTGAAGATGCGGTAGTGGCTCAGGCCACCTGTGCCTGCGCTGGCCGGAGGCTGCCAGCCGAGCTTGGCGGTGTTGTGTGTCTTGCCGATCGATGCCAGGGAGCGTGGCGACGAAGGTGCGACAACGCCTGGGGCCATCGAGGTGGCCTGGACCGGCGGCATCGAGGGCTCCGGCGTGGGGCTCTCGGAGGGTTCGAGCGATGGCGATGGGCTGGTGTCCGGCGAGCTGGTCGGGTATCCGGTCGTCACGTTGCGGGGAAGGGTCCCCGCGTAGGGCTCCTTGGTGGCGTTGTCATAGAGGACTACGGCGACAGCGGCGAGCGCGACGAGCACACTGGCCACCGCGGCCACCAGCCAGCGCCTTCCGGAACGGCGAGCCCTGGGCGTGGTGGCCCGCTCCGGCGGGATGGGAACCGACGGCGGAAGCGCCAGAGTGTCGAGGGTTTGCTCAGCCATCACCTCATAGACCGGGACGATGGGCTCGCTCGGACCTTCGAGCACATTGGACAGCGAGCTGCGCGCCTGACCCCAGAGGTGGATCGCGGTTTGAAGGTTGGGCTTGAGGCTTTCCTTGCGGCTGTAGTAGACGATGACCGGGAGGACGACCGTGTCCCAAGAGTTGATGGGCAGTGACGCTCCGTTGCGGATCGCCGTCCAGACCGAGCTGAAATCCTTGTCGTCAAGGTAGATGCCGCTGAGTTGTGGATCAGGTTCCTGCCAGGTCTCGCGCAGTCGCTCGGCGATGTCCGCGTGGATCCGGGCGGCAGCCCGATCGGAGGTCAGATCGGCTAGGAAGGTCCCCAGTCTCTTGATGAGATCCCTGGTGGACAAGGGATCGACCACGTGTGCCTCCTGAACAGCTCGCCAAAGTCGATATTCGCGCCGGGCTGATTCCCCGTTCCGCCATCCGGCTAACGTAAGAACGTGCCGATAACGACTGAGCTGCGAGAAGCCGCTGCGAGGCTGGCGCAAGCCGGCCTGCCTACGCCACGTGCCGACGCTGAGCTGCTCGCGGCCTTTGTCTTGGGGGTACCGAGAAGTCGCCTGCTTTCGATCGATGACCTTACCCCGTCTCAGCGCTCCCGTTGGCTTGAGTTGATCTCGAAACGCGCTCGCCGAGTGCCGTTACAGCACCTCACAGGGACAGCGCCGTTCCTCGATCTCGACCTAAAAATTGGTCCAGGGGTTTTCGTCCCCCGCCCCGAAACCGAGTTGTTGGCACGCTGGGGGATTGGCGTGCTTGCGGACAGTGACCGGCCCGTGGTGGTGGACCTGTGTAGCGGCTCCGGCGCGCTGGCGCTTGCCGTCGCCTCGGAGCGCCCCAAGGCCCGGGTCTACGCCGTCGAGCGCAGCGAGGAGGCGTTGAAGTGGTTGTGGCTCAACGTCTCCGGCACCCCGGTCGAGGTGGTGGCGGGCGACATTCGTGATGTTGAGCTGCCCAGCGGGGTCGACCTGGTCCTCAGCAACCCGCCCTACGTGCCCGCCGGCACCCAGGTCGCGCCGGAGGTGCTCGCCGACCCGCCGGAGGCGGTCTTCGCCGGAGAAGATGGTCTTGATCTGATCCCGGCGGTGATCGATCGCGCGGCGCAGATCCTGCGACCCGGCGGCCGCCTCGGCTTCGAGCACGACGACTCCCACGTCGACCTGGCCCACCTGCTGGAACGCTGGTTCGAGTCGATTGAGTCACACTCCGACCTAGCCGAGCGCCCCCGCTTCACGACCGCCATCAGGAAGGCATGACACACTGGCTCGCTGTGAGGCTGTTTGATTGTCGCAACATCGAGGAACGCGACCGGGGCATCAAGGCTGCCATCGATGCAGTTGGCAGCGGCGACCTGGTTGTTCTCCCCACCGACACCGTCTATGGCATCGGCGCGGATGCCTTCAAGGCCTGGTCGGTGACGAACCTGCTCAATGCCAAGGGCCGGGACAGGCAGATGCCGCCCCCGGTTCTGGTCGGCTCGCGGCACACCCTTGACGGCCTCGTGACCCGGATGCCTCCGGCCGCCCGCGACCTGGTCGCCGCGTTCTGGCCGGGAGCGCTGACGATCGTGGTGGAGCAGGCGCCCAGCCTCCAATGGGATCTTGGTGACACCGGCGGCACGGTCGCTGTCCGGATGCCGCTGCACCCGGTCGCGCTGGAGGTGTTGCGTGCGACGGGGCCGATGGCGGTCTCGTCGGCGAACCTGACCGGCCAGCCGCCCGCGATCACCGCCGAGCAGGCCCGCGATCAGCTCAGCTACAAGGTCAGCGTTTACCTCGAGGCGGGCGAGTGCCCGAGCCCGGTACCCTCGACGATTGTCGATGTCACGGCCGACCGGCCGCGCCTGCTGCGCGCCGGGGCGATCACCGTGGAGCAGCTGCGCGAGGTGGTTGGCGAAGTGGACGGGGCGGACAGCTGATGCCTCCATTTACGATTCTACATGTATGCATGGGCAACATCTGCCGCTCGCCGATGGCCGAGCGTCTTTTCCGCCAGGCCCTGGGCGATCAGGTCCTCTCCCACAGCGCCGGGACGGGCGGCTGGCACGAGGGTGAGGAAATGAACCCGCCGGCGGCCCGCCAGGTCCGGGCGCGGGGCGCCGATCCCGAGGGGTTCAGCGCACGCAAGCTGCGGGCCGATGAGATCGACTCGGCCGACCTGATCCTCACCGCGACCGCCGATCAGTTCGACTACGTGACGGCGCTGCGCCCGGATTCGGCCGAGCGCACCTTCGTGCTCGGCGAGTTCGGCCGGCTGCTCAAGGGTGTCGATGCGAGCACCCTGCCCGCCGGCGATGTCTACGAGCGCGGCGTCGCCCTGGTGCGCGCCGTTTCGGTGCTCCGCGCCGGGCACCCGGCCTCTCCGCAGGATGATCTGGATGATCCGTGGGGCCGTGGCGATCAGGTCTTCAGCAGGGTGGCCGACGAAATCTTGGCTACCGTTGAGCCTTTCGCCGCCCTCCTGTTGGAAAAGTGATGCAAGACAAACTCCGCTTCGTTCCTTTCATGCTCGCCTCCAGCGCCGTTCTGGCCGCCGTGGCGGCGCTCGTCGGCCTGATTTTCAAGGGCGGTCCGGGCGCTGCAGGCGCCGCTGCCGGGGTCGCGCTGATGGCCGCCCTGTTCATCGGCTCCACCGTGTTCATCATCTGGGTCGAGAGTGTGAGCAGGCAAAAGATGCTCGTGGGCGGCCTGATCGCTTACGGCGTCAAGCTCTGGATCCTTTTCGTTGTCCTGCACGGTGTATCCGGCGCGGGCTGGGCAGGCTTCGTGCCGATGGTCTTCGGCGTGGCCGCCGGAGTGCTCGGCTGGATCATCGCCTACGCCTGGTGGCTATGGCACGCGAAGATCCTCTACGTCGAGCCCTAGTGCCGGAAGCTGGCGCACGGATCTTTCACCACACCGCTGGTCTCCGTGTCGCTTTCGGAGGCACCGCGCGAATCGCGGGTCCAGTCGACGACGGTGCGAAAGACACCCGAGCCGCACTTGAGTTCGACAGTGCGTGATTGATGCTCAAAGGCTCCGGCGTTGGTGTCCAAACCGCGAATAGTAAATGTCTTGTTGGTGGCGGTGTGCCATTGGTCACCGTCCTTCTTGTCCAGCTTGATCTTGAGGGTTAACGGCTCCGCTCCAGGCTTGTCGCAGTTGAATCGCACGTTTCCGACGATAATGTCCCTATCCTCGGCCTTCTTGGGGCCGTCGACAAGAACCTCGCAATGCACGGGTCGCTGGCTGCCCGTGCGGTTCGTGCCACATTCCGCAGCCGTTGTCATGAGCAGTACAAAGGGCAAAAGTAGAGTCAGCTTGCGCATAGCCGCCCACCGTTGAGGGGTTCGAGAAGGGGTCCCTTAATGAGAGCGGCTCGGGGCGCTTAAATCAACATCGATCTCGTGAGCGGCTGGGGTCGCGTGAAGACCTCACTCTTGAGGCTGATATTGTTCGCCCCGTCATGGCCGGTAACCAGCCTTCTAAGCCCCCGAACCCCTCGGGAGCCAATGATGGCTGGACGGTGGTCGGATACCTGCTATCCGGAATCATCGTCTGGGGCGGCATCGGTTGGCTGATCGACCGGTGGCTGCACTTGAACGGGATCCCGATAGCGATAGGGACGATCCTCGGAGCGGGCCTGGGCACTTACATAGTGCTCAAACGTTTTGGCAGCACTTGACGACCTGAGAGTGAGGGGCACGGTGAGCAGCACGGCTCTCGTCCTTAGCAGCGGGGACATCCCCTGGCCGCCGAGTATCGACGATTTCTACCTGCCCGATCTCACCGGTGGTCACGGTGTATTGCTCACCAAGTTCACAGCCATGGTGTGGCTCGCGGTAGCCATCATCCTCGTCTTCTTCCTGGTTGCGTACCGCAATCCGAAGATGGTGCCGAGCAAGGCCCAGTGGCTGGCCGAGTCGATCTACGGCTTCAACCGTGACGGGATCGCCAAGGAGATCATCGGTCACGACGGGCTGCGCTTCGCGCCCTATCTGGCCACGCTTTTCTGCTTCATCGCGGTCACCAACATCTTCGCGATCATTCCGCTGCTCCAGATTTCGCCGAACTCGCACATCGCGTTCCCGATTCTGTTGGCGCTGATCACATACGTGCTCTACATCTACTGGGGCATCAAGAAGCACGGCTTCGGTCACTTCATGAAGATGAGCCTCGTCCCGCCCAACGTTCCGGGCTGGCTGCTGCCGCTCCTGATCCTCATCGAGGGCCTGCAGAACTTCATCCTGCGGCCGTTCACGCTCTCGCTGCGGTTGTTCGCCAACATGTTCGCGGGCCACATGATGCTGCTGGTGTTCACGCTCGGCGGCTTCGTCATGCTCAACGCGAATACGTTGCTGTTCCCGGTGTCGCTGCTTTCGTGGGCCCTGGCCATCGGCCTGACCCTCTTCGAGGCGCTGATCTGTCTTCTGCAGGCCTACGTCTTCGTCTTGCTGACAAGCAGCTACCTGCAAACCTCGCTGGCTGAAGAGCACTGATACTTCGTTAAACGATCAAACTGTCGCGTGAAGATCACGCGACATAACCTGAGGAGAAATCACATGTACGGAAGCTTGGCGGCCATCGGCTACGGTCTGGCGGCTATCGGCCCCGGCATCGGCGTTGGCATCATCTTCGCTTCTTACATTCAGTCCACCGCGCGTCAGCCGGAGACCGCCGGTCTCAACCGGCCGAACCTGTTCCTGGGCATGGCGGTCGTCGAGGCGCTCGCTCTGTTCGGCATCGCGTTCGGCTTCCTGTGGCAGGGCACTAACCCGAACTAGTCAGCGGCACTTTTGGCTTACCGGGAGGAATCCATGGCCTACCTAGCCTTCTTCGCCCCTGAGGGCGAGGGTGCTACCGAGCACAACCCCATCGTGCCGATCTGGCAGGAGATGCTGATCGGCGCGGTCGCCTTCGGCGTGCTCTGCTTCATCCTGATGAAGTTCGTCTTCCCGAGGATGAACCAGATGTTCGAGGCTCGCGTCGACGCGATCGAGGGCGGCATCGCCCGCGCCGAGAAGGCGCAGGCCGAGGCGCAGCAGGTGCTTTCGCAGTACAAGGCACAGCTGGCCGAGGCCCGCACCGAGGCCGCTCGCATCCGTGACGAGGCCCGTGCCGACGCCGAGGGCATCCGCCAGGATGTTCTGGCCAAGGCGCGCGAGGAGTCCGAACGCATCGTCGCCGCGGGCAAGGAGCAGTTGGCCGGCGAGCGCCAGTCCATCGTCCGCGAGCTGCGTCTGGAAATGGGCACCCTCGCGGTCAACCTGGCCGAGCGGATCGTCGGAGAGTCTCTCGCCGACGAGGCGCGGCGCAAGGGGACCGTGGACCGCTTCCTCGCCGAGATCGAAACCGCCGGAGCGAAGTAATGCAGGCAGCCAGCCGCGAGTCGTACTACGCCGCCCGCGCGGCGCTCGGGTCGCCGAGCATTGAGGCGGGCGAGCAGATTCTCGCCTTTGCCGATCTGCTCGCGCGTGAGCCTCGGCTGAGGCGCGCGTTGGCCGACCCGTCCCGCAAGGGCGACGAGCGAGCCGAGCTTGCTCGGAACCTGTTGGCCGGCAAGGTGAGCGACGCGGCGATCGGTCCAATCGGGGCACTCGCCGCCGGCCGCTGGTCGGCCCCGTCGGAGCTGCTCGAAGCAACCGAGCGGCTCGGCGTGGACGCGCTGCTCGCTGCCGCGCAGAGCTCAGGCGATCTGGTGGAAGCCGAAGACGAGCTCTTCCGCTTCGGGCAGATCGTTTCCGGTGACCCGAAGCTCACGGCCGTGGTCGGCGACTCCTCCGTCGACCCGGCACGCCGTGTGGTCGTGGTGCGTGAGCTGCTGGAAGGCAAGACCAAGCCGGTCACGGTGAAGCTTGCCGAGCTGGCCGTGCGCGGTTTTGGCGGCCGTAACTTCGCAGCGGGTCTCACGCGGCTGGTGGAGCTGGTCGCGGAGCGCCGCGAAGCGGAGATCGCCTTCGTCACCGTGGCGGAGCCGATCGACGAGGCCTCCGAAAACAGGCTCGCTTCATCCCTGGCCAACATCTATGGGCGCCAGGTGTCGCTGAAGATCATCGTCAACCCGGCGGTGCTCGGCGGCATGAGCGTCCGGGTGGGGTCCGACCTGTACGACGGCACGGTCGCCCGGCGACTGGCCGATGTCCGTAATGCTCTAGCTTCGCGATAACGAACAGATAGGAAACTGACGATGGCCGAGCTGACCATCTCGACTGACGAGATCAGAGGAGCGCTGGAGCGCTTCGTCTCCTCGTATTCGCCCGAGATCTCCCGCGAGGAGGTCGGCGTCGTCACCGAGGCAGGTGACGGTATCGCCAAGGTAGAGGGCCTGCCTTCGACCATGGCCAACGAGCTTCTCGAGTTCGCTGACGGCACCCTAGGGGTGGCGCTGAACCTCGACGTGCGCGAGATCGGTGTCGTCGTCCTGGGCCCGTTCGAAGGCATCGAGGAGGGACAGGTCGTCAAGCGGACCGGCCGCGTGCTGTCGGTACCGGTGGGCGACGCCTTCCTGGGCCGCGTGGTGAACCCGCTCGGAGAGCCGATCGACGCCCTCGGCGAGGTCGCCAACGAAGGTTTCCGCGAGCTGGAGCTTCAGGCGCCCAACGTGATGGCGCGTAAGAGCGTGCACGAGCCGCTGGAGACCGGCATCAAGGCCATCGACTCGATGACCCCGATCGGCCGTGGCCAGCGCCAGCTGATCATCGGTGACCGCAAGACGGGCAAGACCTCGGTCGCCCTCGACGCGATCATCAACCAGCGTGACAACTGGAAGTCCGGCGACCCGAAGAAGCAGGTTCGCTGCATCTATGTCGCGATTGGACAGAAGGCTTCCACCATCGCTTCGATCAAGGGCACGCTCGAGGCCACCGGCGCGATGGAGTACACCACCATCGTCGCGTCGCCCGCCTCGGACCCGGCCGGCTTCAAGTACCTCGCGCCCTACGCCGGATCGGCGATCGGGCAGCACTGGATGTACGCCGGCAAGCACGTGCTCATCGTCTTCGATGACCTCACCAAGCAGGCCGAGGCGTACCGCGCCGTTTCGCTGCTGCTGCGCCGCCCGCCGGGTCGTGAGGCCTACCCGGGTGACGTTTTCTACTTGCACTCGCGTCTGCTGGAGCGCTGCGCGAAGCTCTCCGACGAGCTGGGCGCGGGCTCGATGACCGGTCTGCCGATCATCGAGACCAAGGCCGGTGACATCGCGGCCTTCATCCCCACCAACGTCATCTCCATCACCGACGGCCAGATCTTCCTTGAAGAGGGTCTGTTCAACTCCGGTGTCCGCCCGGCCATCAACGTGGGAACTTCGGTCTCCCGTGTCGGTGGCGCCGCCCAGCCGAAGCCGATGCGCAAGGTCGCCGGCCGTCTGCGTCTGGACCTGGCTCAGTTCCGTGAGCTGGAGGCGTTCGCCGCCTTCGCCTCCGACCTGGACCGCACGTCGCAGGCCCAGCTGGCCAAGGGCGTGCGCCTGGTCGAGCTGCTCAAGCAGCAGAACAACGCCCCCGTTGCGGCTGCTGAGCAGACTGTGGCGATCTGGTCGGGTACAGAGTCGAAGCTCGACGACGTCCCGGTCGGCGACATCCGCCGCTTCGAGTCCGAGTTCCTCGGCTACCTGCGCCACTCGCACAAGGCCACGATCGACTCGATCCAGGCCGGCAACTGGGACGACGACATCGTCGCCACGCTCGACGCCGCCATCGCCAAGTTCAAGCAGATGTTCCTCGCGGGCGAGGAAGTGCATGTGGTGAACGAGGCCCCGGCGAGCCCGCTCGAGGGTGAAGAGGTTGTCGAGAAGGTGTCCCGCGTCGTACCCAAGAAAAAGAAGAAGTAGCTATGGCCGGATCGGTTAGGGTCCTTCGCCGCCGGATCAAGACGACCCGGTCGACGAAGAAGATCACTAAGGCCATGGAGCTGGTGGCTACCAGCCGCATCGCCAAGGCTCAGGAGCGCGTGAACGCGTCGCTGCCCTACGCCGAGGCGATAACCGGTGTGCTGACGGCGCTGGCGACCAATACCAATGCCAAGCACCCGCTGCTGGTGGCCCGGGAGCCGGAGCATCGCGCGGGCGTGCTGCTCATCACGAGCGACCGGGGCCTGTGCGGTGGGTACAACGTCAACGCGATCCGCACCGCCGAGCAGCTCATCGCACGGTTGAAGACCCAGGGCAAGCAGGTCGCGCTCTACGTGATCGGCCGCAAGGGGGTGGCCTACTACACCTTCCGCGGGCGCGAGCTTGCCGGGCAGTGGAGCGGCTTCTCCGAGCAGCCCCGCTTCGACGACGCGAAGAAGGTCGGCGAGCTGCTCATCGAGGCGTTCGTCAATGGGGCCGACGACAGCATCGACGGTCCCGGCGAGGACGGCATCCTCGGCGTGGACGAGCTGCACATCGTGTACACGCATTTCAAGTCGCTGATGACGCAGGCCCCGGAAACGCGGATCTTCGCGCCGATGCAGGTGGAAGACCGTGAGCTGGCTCCGGGGGAGATCCTGCCGGCTTACGAGTTCGAGCCGAACGCGGAGGAGCTGCTCGACGAGCTGCTACCGAAGTACATCAATACGCGCATCTATGCGGCACTATTGGATTCGGCGGCCAGCGAGTCTGCCTCGCGGCGACGGGCGATGAAGAGCGCCACGGACAACGCGGAAGAAATGATCAAGAAGCTGACACGCGAGATGAACTCGGCTCGTCAGTCCGCGATCACCCAGGAAATCAGTGAGATCGTCGGCGGCGCTAACGCGCTCGCGGCGGCGGGGAGTGAGTGATGACAGCAACGACCGAAACCACAACGGGTGTCGGCCGAGTCGTCCGGGTCATCGGCCCGGTCGTCGACGTGGAGTTCCCGCGTGACGCGATGCCTGAGATCTACAACGCCCTCACGTCGGAGGTGACCCTCAGCGAGGGCACCAAGATGTTGACCCTTGAGGTTTCGCAGCACCTCGGCGACAACGTGGTGCGCGCGATCTCGATGCAGCCGACCGACGGCATGGTGCGCGGTGCGCAGGTGCGCGACACCGGCGCCGGCATCAGCGTGCCGGTGGGCGACGCCACCAAGGGCCACGTCTTCAACGTGCTCGGCGACTGCCTGAACCTGAAAGAGGGCGAGAAGCTCGAGATCAAGGACCGGTGGGAGATCCACCGTAAGCCTCCGGCGTTCGCCGAGCTCGAGCCGAAGACCGAGATGCTGGAGACCGGCGTCAAGGTCATCGACTTGCTGGCCCCCTACGTGAAGGGTGGCAAGATCGGCCTGTTCGGCGGTGCCGGCGTGGGCAAGACGGTGCTCATCCAGGAGATGATCATCCGTGTCGCCCGGAACTTCGGTGGTACCTCCGTTTTCGCCGGCGTGGGTGAGCGGACCCGTGAGGGTAACGACCTGATCCACGAGATGACCGACTCCGGCGTGTTCGGTGACACCGCGCTCGTGTTCGGCCAGATGGACGAGCCGCCGGGAACCCGTCTTCGGGTCGCCCTGTCGGCGCTGACGATGGCCGAGTACTTCCGCGACGTCCAGAAGCAGGAGGTGCTGCTCTTCATCGACAACATCTTCCGCTTCACCCAGGCCGGTTCCGAGGTGTCCACGCTGCTGGGCCGCATGCCGAGCGCCGTGGGTTACCAGCCCAACCTCGCCGACGAGATGGGTGAGCTGCAGGAGCGCATCACCTCGGTGCGTGGCCAGGCCATCACCTCGCTGCAGGCCATCTACGTGCCCGCCGACGACTACACCGACCCGGCGCCGGCCACCACCTTCGCCCACCTTGACGCCACCACCAACCTGGAGCGCAAGGTTTCCGACAAGGGCATCTACCCGGCTGTGGACCCGCTCGCGTCCTCGTCGCGCATTCTCGCGCCCGAGTACGTCGGTGCGGAGCACTTCGCGGTCGCGACCGAGGTCAAGCGAATCCTGCAGAAGTACAACGACCTGCAAGACATCATCGCCATCCTCGGTATGGACGAACTGTCCGAAGAGGACAAGGTGACGGTGGCCCGGGCCCGGCGCATCGAGCGGTTCCTGTCGCAGAACACCTACGCCGCCAAGCAGTTCACCGGTGTCGAGGGTTCGACGGTGCCCGTCAAGGAAACCGTGGAAGCGTTCAAGAAGATCTCTCAGGGCGACTACGACCACGTCCCAGAGCAGGCCTTCTTCATGTGCGGTGGCCTGGAAGACCTGGAGAAGAACTACCGCGAACTCACCAAGTGAGCTAGCGCAGCCCACCTCGCCCGCAAACACGAGCGAGGTGGGCTGCTTGCTTTATCGCCAAAAGCTATGGCATGCAACACCCATACCTGATCAGCAGGGTGATCTGAGCTAGAATCGCTCCCACACCCATCGCCTCTTACAGAGGAGTTTTACGTGGCCAAGACGTTGCAGGTCGATCTTGTGGCCGTCGAGGAGAAGGTCTGGTCCGGCGAGGCCGAAATGCTTGTCGCCCGCACGACCGAAGGCGAGCTGGGTGTGCTGCCGGGCCACGCGCCACTGCTTGGCCAGCTTGCCAATCCGGGCCAGGTTCGGGTGAAGCTGGCCGGGGGCAAAGAGCTTGCCTATGAGGTTTCCGGCGGCTTCCTCTCGGTCACCACAGAGGGCGTAACGGTGCTTGCGGAGAGCGCCGTCGCCGTAGAACGTTAATCCCCGCCCGCGATGAGGCTCCTGGAAACCATCGCTATCGCCCTCATCGCTGTGCTCGTCGTCATGATCGCCCTCTTTGGGCGGCGTGAGCTGTTTACCCGTTCCCTTGGCGCCATCGAGCTATATGTGCGGTTGTACAACCGTCCCGGCGGGCGTGGCTGGTCGCCCGGCTTCGCCCAGTTCCGCGGTGACGAGCTGCGCTGGTTTCGCATCTTCAGCTTCTCGCCCTGGCCGCGTCGCCGTCTGTCGCGCCGCCGCCTGGGCGTGGAGAGCCGGCGTTCACCCACGGCGGATGAGGCTCAACTGGTACCCGCCGAATGGGTTGTCCTTAAATGCCGCACCGATGGTGCGTTTGTCGAGTTGGCGATGCCGCGGCACACCGTCACCGGATTCCTTTCCTGGCTTGAATCGGTGACCCCTTACTCCACCTAGCGGGCGGCCGCCTGGCGGTATTTCGCGATGCTGAGCGGGACAAAGATGATCAGAATGAGCACTGTCCAGCCGATGGCGAGCGGAATCGGGTAATCGCCAGGGATTCCGGGCGGGCGGGTGAGACCCGCGTTGCCCCACAGGTCGCGCAGGGAAAGCACCACCGAGGAAATCGGGTTCCAGTCGGCGATCTTCTGAAGCACCGGCGGCATGTTGTTGGTGGGAACAAAGGCGTTCGACAGGAACGTCAGCGGGAAGAGCCAGATGAAGCCGGCGCTTTGGGCCACCTCAACGGATTTCACCGATAGGCCGATCAGCGCCGAGATCCAGCTCATCGCGTAGGCGAAGGCGAGCAGGATCAGGTAACCGGCCAGGCCCTTCCAGAAGCCGGTGTGAATGCGCCAACCGACGATCAAGCCGGTGATGGACATGATGATGACCACGAGAACGTTGTTGAGAAGGTCCGACGTTGTCCGTCCAATGAGGACGGCCCCTCGTGACATCGGCAGCGACCGGAACCGGTCGACCATGCCCTTCTGGAGATCATCGGCAAGGCCGACAGCGGTGATCGACGCTCCAAACGCGACGGTCTGGACGAAGATGCCGGGCATCAAGAATTCCTTGTAATTGACGCCTGGTACCGGAATCGCGCTGCCGAACACATAAGCGAAAAGCAACACGAACATGATCGGCTGGATGGTCGAGAAGATCAGCAGATCCGGGATCCGCTTGACCTTGATGAGGTTACGTTTGGCGACAACCCATCCGTCATGAAGCGCCATATCCACAGCACTCATGATTTCACCGCGTCCTCGCTAGGCGTGGCGGCCGTGCCAGTGAGCTTCATGAATACGTCGTCGAGGCTGGCGCGGTGGATCCCGATGTCGACCGGCACGATGCCGGCGGAGTCGAACTCGCGCACCGCTTCCAGAAGCGCCCACGACCCGCGGGTGACCGGAGCGACCACCCGGTGCGCCTCGTCGTCGATGGTCGCCTCCTCCGAGCAGACCTTCGTCATAATCTCTTGCGCTATCTGGGCTTCGGCCCGGTTGCCGAGCACGACCTCGAGGCGTTCGCCGCCGACCTCCCGTTTCAGGTCCTCCGGGGTGCCGTGCGCGATGGAGCGACCGTGATCGATGACGACGATGTCGTCGCAGAGCTGATCGGCCTCTTCCAGGTATTGGGTGGTGAGCAGAAGCGTCGCGCCCGCGCGGACGCGTTCGCTGATGACGTCCCACATGCCCAGGCGGCTGCGCGGATCCAGGCCCGTGGTGGGCTCGTCGAGCACGATGACCGGGGGCGAGATGACGAGGGCGCCGGCGAGGTCGAGACGTCTTCGCATCCCGCCGGAGTAGGTCTTCACCGGCCGGTTGGCCGCGTCGGAGAGGTTGAACCGGTCGAGCAGCTCGTCGGCTCGGGCGCGGGCCTGTTTGCGGCCCAGGTGGTAGAGCCGCCCGATCATTTCCAGGTTTTCCATCCCGGTGAGGTATTCGTCGACAGCCGCGTACTGCCCGCTCACCCCGATGGTGCGGCGCACCCTGTCCGGGTGGGCGAGCACATCGATTCCGTTGATGTGGGCCGACCCGCGGTCGGGGCGCAGCAGGGTGGTGAGGATGCGGACGCAGGTCGTCTTTCCCGCCCCGTTCGGGCCGAGCAGGCCCAGCACGGTGCCTTCGGGCACGCTCAGGTCGATCCCATCAAGCGCTTTGACCTCGCCGTAATGCTTGACCAACCCCTCCGCGCGGATTGCGTCTGCCACGCCACCAACCGTAGTCAGGCGGCGCGGTCCTCGCGGAAGATCCGAAGATTATTCCCATCTGTCAGCACGAGTAGCGTGTTTCCGTCGGGATCGGCGGCGAGCAGCACGAGGCTGGTCGGGGTCGCGGCCAGCGCAGCGGGCAGCTCCGCGGCGGTCCACTCGTGTTCTGAGCGTCGCCACAGCCCGCATTTGACGCCACCGCACACGCCGATCTGGGTGTCGGTGATGCCGGTGACCCGCGGTGGTTGCGGCCCCTGGCCATAGTCGATCTCGCCGTTGACCCGCCACTCGCCGTCGAGGAACTCCCAGGTGACGATCCTGTTCCCGCGCCACCCGGCAAGCCATGTGGTCGATCCGGCCTGCAGGCTGCCCTCGCCCGCTATGGGCTGGGGTCGCCACGTCTGGCCGTCGGCGCTCGCAGCTAGGAAGGGTGCATCCTTGCCGCCCGAGCGCTCCTCGCCCAGCAGCAGCACCCGGTCGCCGAAGCTGACCGCGCCGTTGCCCTGCCGCTTGAGCGTGGCGGTGGAGGCGAGCGCCGGATCCTCCGGCAGCCGCTTCCACGTCTTGCCTTCCGGGCTGACCCAGACCGCCGGCCCGGCCCGGCCCGAGGCGTGCAGCCAGTTGCCGACCATCACGTAGCCGCTGTCGGAGGCGACCATCTGCTCCACGCCGATCGCCGAGCCGCCGCCGAACATCTCGAAGTCTTCGAGCGGATTCTGGACCAGCTCATCGCCGCCCTGGGCGAGCCAGGTGGTGATGCGCAGGTTGCCATGGGCGCCGCCGGAGGCCCCACCCAGCGCGGCGAACTCGTTCCCACGACACGCCACCTGGCGCAGGATCGCCCGCTCGCCGTAGAAGCTGACCGGCTTGGCCGGAATCTCCTGCCACTTGCCGTCGCGCAAGCGCCAGGCGGCCGGGCGGAACGCCGCGCTCTGCTCCTCGTTGGGGGCGACCGAGGGGTCGGCGCCGAGCCGGATCGCGCCCACGGCGAGCCAGGAATCTCCACAGTGGACGATGTCTCGCACCGTGGCGGCCGGGCTCGGCGCCGCCAGCTCCTGCCAGGTCGACGGTTTTTCTGGCGTCGAAGTGCAACCGGCGAGGAGTAGAAGCGTCAAAAGGGGGTAACGGATCATCTGTTGGCCCCGGGAACCCATTTCACATCGGCCGTGCCGTCGGAATTCGCCACGCGAGCCAGGATGAACAGCAGATCAGAGAGGCGATTGAGATATTGTGCGGGAAGCTTGCTCGTGCGATCCGGGTCCACTGCGATCAGCTCGAACGTCGCGCGCTCAGCGCGGCGGGCGATGGTCCGTGCCACATGAAGCAGCGCCGCGCCTGGCGTGCCCCCCGGCAGGATGAACGAATCCAATGTGGACAGCCGCGCGTTGAACTCGTCACAGTAACCCTCCAGGCGCGTGACGTAGTCCTCCGTGACGCGCAGTGGCGGATATTTCGGGTCGGAGGTGATCGGATTGCACAAATCGGCGCCAACGTCGAACAGATCGTTCTGTACTAGAGTCAGAACCTGTCGGACATCGTTAGCTATGTCGCCTAAGGCAAGAGCTACGCCCACCGCGGCGTTGGTCTCGTCCACCCCGGCGTATGCGGCGATCCGAGGGTCTGTCTTGGCCACGCGTTCGCCGTTGCCGAGAGCGGTGGAACCGGCGTCGCCGGTCTTGGTGTAGATGCGAGTGAGGTGAACGGCCATGACTAGCAGCGTACTGATGCACGCTGACACAGCTGAAAAAGAGCCTCCTACGATGACCGATGTGGACGTCATCAAGGTCACCGGTGGAGTGCGGCTCGCCGGGGAGGTCGGCGTCGTTGGCGCCAAGAATTCGGCTCTCAAGCTGATGGCAGTGGCGCTGCTGGCCAGCGGGCAAAGCGAGATCACCAATGTGCCGCGGATCACCGACATTGCGCTGATGGGCGAGGTCCTGCGCCGCCTCGGGGCCACCGTCGACTTCGAGGCCGACGTGGTCCGGGTCGACGTGCCCGAGCGCTTGCATCCCGAGGCCGACTATGACCTGGTCCGGCGGCTGCGCGCCTCGATCTGCGTGCTCGGCCCGCTGCTGGCCCGCTGCGGCGAGGTGCGGGTAGCTCATCCCGGCGGGGACGCCATTGGCTCCCGCGGCCTGGACATGCACGTCAACGGCTTGGCCAAGATGGGCGCGGACATCACCGGCGAGCACGGCTTCGTCGTCGCCTCCGCCCCTTCCGGCCTGCACGGCGCTCGCATCAGCCTCGACTTCCCGAGCGTGGGCGCCACCGAGAACCTGGTCATGGCGGCCGTCCTGGCCCGCGGCACCACGGTCATCGACAACGTGGCCCGCGAGCCGGAGATCGTCGACATCTGCGAGATGCTCAACGCTATGGGCGCCCAGATCGAGGGGGCCGGTAGCGCCGAGCTGACCGTGCACGGCGTCACCTCGCTCAACCCGGTCACCCATGCCACCATCGGCGACCGAATCGTCGCCGGGACCTGGGCCTTTGGTGCGGCCATGACCCAGGGCGACGTGACCGTACTCGGCTGCGACCCGCGCTGGCTCGAGATCGCGCTCGACAAGATTGCCCAAGCCGGCGGCCAGATCGACCACGGCGAGGACAGCTTCCGCGTGCGCATGCCCGACCGCCCACGCGCGGTGGACATCCGCACCCTTCCGTTCCCGGGCTTCGCCACCGACCTGCTCCCGATGGCAATCGGCATGGCCTCAGTCGCCGAGGGCATGTCCATGATCACCGAGAACATCTTCGACGGCCGCTTCATGTTCGCCGAGGAGCTCAAACGCCTGGGCGCAGACATCAAGATCGAAGGCCACCACGCCATGGTCCGTGGCCGCGAACGCCTCTCCTGCGCCGAAGTAACCGCCTCCGACATCCGTGCCGGAGCCGGCCTGGTCATCGCGGGCCTGTGCGGCGACGGCATCACCACGGTCCGCGCCGTCCACCACATCGACCGCGGCTACCCAAACTTCGTCGACGACCTCCGCACCCTGGGCGTAGAAGTCATCCGCGCAGAAACCCCAGCCGACCCGGTCTACACCCTTTAACCCGCCCAATTTCCTTTACGCCGCTGCGTCCTGGTCGGTCGCCGCATGCTCCCGCCCGCCTTGGAGTTCTCCCTTGGCGGCTCCGCGGTGTTGGCGGGCCGCCGGGTGAACTCCTGGGCGGAGGCAACGAAGGCCCGTGCGTGGTCCACCCGGGCGGCTGCGTCGCCAAACCCCGTGCCACCCGTGGCACCTCGCGGCACCGGCGGGCGCACTGCGTTTCTCCGTGGGTTTCTCTGGCCGGCTCGGGCTGCCTGCTGTTCGTGTGGCACCTACATCTCTGCATCAACCGAACGAGGCAGAGATGTAGGTGCTACGGCCCCTCACCGCCGGCGTTGGTGTGCCCGATTTCTCCGCGGGATTGATCGGCAGCGGGAACCGCAGGCTGGGGTGTGTGTTGCTGCGGCCTTTGCACTCATAGGCGCAATTTCAT
>NZ_BONY01000133.1 GCF_016862955.1 Rhizocola hellebori
GCTGCTAGCTGTGGCAAGCATCATGCTAGCTCTTGCTAGCACTCGAGCTCCGCTCGCACTAGCCTCGTATACGTGCAGAGCTCAGACATTGGCAGCTTCATCAAGGGATTGCGGGAGAACGCCCGCATCTCCCTTCGCCAGCTGGCTGAGCAAGCGAACATCAGCAACCCCTATCTGAGCCAGATCGAGCGCGGCCTGCGTAAGCCCTCTGCCGAGGTGCTTGCTCAGCTCGCGGCCGCGTTGAGGGTCTCCACTCCGGTGATGTACCTCAGGGCGGGCCTGCTCGGCAGCGAAGACGGCCAAGGCGTGCTAGCCGCCATCGCCGGTGATCCACTGCTGACCGTCGCTCAGAAGCAATCGCTGACACAGATCTACGAGACGTTCATCCGCGAGAACACCAGGGAGAAAAGCGATGACTGACACCAAGACCGAGACCAAGGCCAAATACCCCAGCGCTGTGTACGCCGCCGCGGGCGTGGGCGATTTCGTCTACGAGCAGCTGCGCAAGCTGCAGACCAAGGCGATCGAGTTCGGCACCGAGGCCGGAGCGCAGGCGCCTGAGTGGAAGAAGAAGGTCGCCGAGTTGGGCACCAAGGTGGACGCGAACAAGGTCCGCGAATCCGTGGTGACCGGCACGCAGTTCGCTGCGGAGAAGGCAACCAAGGTTTACGACACCCTCGTGGTACGCGGCGAAAAGGCTTTTGCGGCACAGGACACGGCCACCAAGCCGGCAGCCGACACCGCTGCCTCGGCCAAGGCCACGACTGAGGCGTCGGCGCAGCCCGCCGAGGACGTCGAGACCGCGGCGCCGGTCGCCAAGAAGGCCGCTCCCCGCAAGAAGACGGCCTAGTCAACCAGCCGCCGGTTTGAAGTTAAGGGCGCACCGGAGGGGATCTTCCTGGCGGTGCGCCTTAAGCTTTGACCCATGGCCATTGCCTCTCCATTCGCGTTCGGTGTCGAAGCGTGGGTCAACTTCTTGATCAGCGTGTTGGCGCTGGTCCTCATGCTTTGGGCGCTCATCCATGTGGCGACTCAGCGACCTGACGCCTTCGCCGCGATCGGCGGACTGCAGAAGCATCACTGGCTGGGCCTGCTCGGAGCGCTCTTCGCGCTCGCGCTGATCTTCTTCCTGTTCGCCGGGGGGTTCCCGCTCATCGAGTACATAGGCATCGCCGCCTCCGCTTTCTACCTGCTCGATACCAGGCGCGGATTGAAGGACGTGACCGAGGGTCGATGGTGAGCTCATGCCGATGACCGGAGGAGCCCACGACCTGCGCTGGCCGCCGCCCCCCGACGGGTTTCCGCGTCGCTTCGGCAAACCACGCAACTCCGGTCCCTCGACCGGACGTCCCGCGCCGCCCTCGCTTCCCACCGAAATAGTCGGCACCCCACACGGCGTGAATCTGGAGCGTTTGCTCACCGGGGTGGGCCGGCCGACCACGATTTTCGCGCACGGGCTGGGCCATGGCATCGCCGAGACCCGCCCGCTTGGCAGCGGGGTGACGGGCAAGCGTGTCTTCTTCCAGTTCCGGGGGCACGGCGAAAGCGATTCGCCCCCCGGTGCCTGGGACTATGGTGACCTCGCGCGCGATCTGCGCGCCATGGCCGACATGACCGGCGCGGAGCAAGCGCTCGGCGTCAGCCTGGGCGCGGGAGCGCTGTGCCGTCTGCTCGCGGAGACCCCCGACCGCTTCAGCAAGGTGGTCTTCTTCCTGCCCGCGGTGCTTGACGAGGCGCGCCAGCAGGCCGCCCAGCTGCGCCTGACCGAGCTGCTCGATGCCATCAACAGCGGCGACGTCACCGCTGTCGCCAACGCGGTGGTCGAAGAGATTCCACCCACGCTGCGCAACGGCAACTCCGGGTGGGCCTACGTGCGCCAGCGCATCAACAACCTGATGAACACCGGCCTGAGCACAGGGCTGCTGAACCTGCCCGAGCAGACCTGCATCCCGAGCGTCGACCTGTTGCGCGATGTCACGGCCAAAGCCCTCGTGATCGGCTGCATCGGCGACGAGCTTCACCCGAGTTCCATCGCGACCCGCCTGGCGCAGGTGCTCCCCGACGCCACGCTGCACATTTACAACCGGCCCTCGGTGCTCTGGCACGAACGACTTGACCTCCGCGATCGGGTGAGTACCTTTCTCAACCAATGAAGAATTTCTTTGTTGGTGTGAGATTCCTAGGTCAAGGTCTTGGCCGGGTCTTCCGGCGGCCCAAGCTGTTGCTGCTTGGCATCATCCCCGCGATCCTCAGCCTGGTGCTGTTCGTCGGGCTCTTTGTCCTGCTCTTCTACTTCCTGACCGATATCTCGGAGGCGGCCACCTGGTTCGCCCGCGACTGGTCCACCGCGTGGCGTCAGACGGTCGAGGTCGCCGCCGGCGTCGCCATCGTCGGCGTGAGCGGGCTGCTGGCGATCATCTCGTACACCGCGGTCACCCTGCTCATCGGCGACCCGTTCTATGAAGCCATCGCCGAATCGGTGGAGGACGAGCTGGGCGGGGTACCCAATGAGGTCAAGCTGACCGTGTGGGCCTCGCTGCGCCGAAGCGTCACCGACTCGCTGCGGCTGGTCGTGCTGACCGCGTTGGTCGGTATTCCGCTGTTCTTTCTTGGCCTGATCCCGGTGTTCGGGCAGACCGTGGTGCCGGTGATCGCCGCGTTCGTGGGCGGTTGGTTCCTTTCCGTGGAAATCGTGGGCATCCCGTTTCACCGCCGTGGGCTGCGGCTGCCCGACCGGCGTCGCGTGTTGAAACAAAACAGGGCTACCGCGCTGGGCTTCGGGGTGGCAGTCTTCTGCTGCTTCCTCATTCCGCTGGGTGCCGTGATGGTGATGCCGGCCGCCGTGGCGGGCGGATCCTTGCTCACCCGGCACCTGTTCGGTCTGCCCACCTCGCTCCCCCCGGAGTAACCCATGACCCGCGCCAAACCCCTCGCCCTGGTGGCGCTCCTCTTCGTGACGGTGGCGGAGTTGTTGCGTGCCGTCGGTCCGTTGCTGGATTCCGTTGCCGGCGACTTTGGCATCGAAATCGCCGCAGTCATCGCGATCGGACTGTTCTTTCTGCCCGGGATCCTGCTCGTGGTGCTGCGGCGAGCATCCTTACCTGCTTTAGTCCTTTTGCTTCTCTTGGTACGGGTGACAGCGCAGTTCGCCCCGTCGCTGCCCATCGCGGGTGCCGGTGCCGTCCTCGCGGTCGCGGCCGTCGGCTTGGCCGTGCAACGGGCCGGCGATCCGGTCACCGCGGTCTGCGGCCTCCTCGCGGGCGGCGCGATCGACCTGGCGATCCGATCGGCGACGCTGACGTGGGATCCGATCTGGGTAGGGATTTGGGGGCTGCCCATGGCGGCCCTGGTCGTGGTCGCTTTGTGGTTTTCGCTCGATGTCGAGGTACCCGACAAAGTAAATGGACGGGTCTGGAGCGTCGGCGCATATTTGGCGCTGTGGACGACAACCCTTGGTAATGCTGGCTTCCTGGCGTCGCAGACCGGGCTGGCTCTGCAGGTCTGCCTGCTCGTCATGCTCGCGGCGATCGTCGTGTCCATGGTCATCGTCCGCCGAGCGGTGCCGTGGGCGGTGGCCAGCCTGACTGTCCTCATTGGAGTGACGCTGGCTTGGATGTGGACCGGTCCCGTCGCTACCGCCGGCCTCGTCGTCGGCCAGATCGGCGCGGCCCTCGCTCTCGCCTGCGCCATCTCCGCGCCGCCCACCAACCGTGGCACGTGGGCTTACGGCCTGGTGTGGGTCACACCGGTGCTCCTCTTCCAGATGCACTACGACATGCCGCTGCCCTTCGACAACCGCTACCTTCTCATCGGCGTTGCTTTACTCCTGGCGCTGGCCGCGGTCGGTCACCAGACTGTCGCGTCGACCGCCGCCCGGCCCACCACCGGCCGCCGGCTACTGCAGCTGGTGAGACCGAGGACCGAACTGTCCAAACCGGTCCGCGTCAGCTCGGCCGGCGGCAACCCGGTGCAGCCGGCGCGGTACCGCACCGACAGCACCACGACCGCCCTCACCACCGCAAGCGGTGCCCTGATGCTGGTGCGCCGCCGCCCCGAGGCCGGCTCGCTGGCTTCCCGCCTGATCCTGCTCACCCTGCTCGTGCCGGTAGTCATGCTGGTCATCCCGGCCAGCACCGTGCCAGCCGAGCCCTCGCGCTTCTCCATGCGGCTCATGACGTGGAACGTCAAATACGGCCGCGACGACGCCCGCGGCATCGCCAACCCACGCCAGATCGCCGCCGCCATCGCCGCCGAGAAGCCCGATGTTGTTGTGCTGCAAGAGGTCAGCCGCGGCTGGGCCATCGGCGGTGGGGTAGACGTCGCCGAGTACCTCTCCCACGAGCTAGGCATGTCCTACCGATGGGCCCCAGCCGCCGACAACCAATTCGGCAATCTCCTGCTCAGCAACCGCGAACTCATGAACGTGGAGGTGGGCCACCTCCCCTTCGGGCAAGGCCCAATGGAACGCTCCTACCTGAAAGCCACTGTCCGCATCAACGCGGCAAGCAAAATCGACCTCATCACCACCCACCTGACCCACCGCAAACAGAACACCCCAACCCGGCTCGCCCAAATAGACACCATCCTCAACGCGAAGCCCATGGTCCTCGCCGGAGACCTCAACTTCTGGCCCACCTGGGACGAGCCACGAGCCTTCACCCGAGCCGGATACCTTTCAGCGCAAGACATCACCGGCCACAGCGCCGAGTGGACCTCGCCCACCAACAACCCCACCAACCGAGTCGACTGGATCTACGGAAACGCCCGGGTAGCCTTCACCGACTTCGCGATCCTCTCCAAAGTCACCGTCTCCGACCACTTCCCCCTGATCGTCACCGTGACCAGCACATAACAACCCCCACCCCGAGATCCCCGCTGTCCTTTCACTCGCCGACCGCAGGCGACGGGGATCGGGTGAACCAGAGGTAAGCGCGGGCGGATCGGGCGCTGAAGTAGGGCGCGAGTGGTTCGGCGGACCGGGTGCCAAGGCGCGGAGGTTCAGTGGGCTGGGGGTAGAGCGCGGCGGTTCGGTGGGCTGGAGGTAGGGGGTGGGGTGGTCGGCGGGGGATTGAGGGGTATCAGCGGGGAAGTCGAGGCCAGAAAACGCTCTCTTTCTTGACGAGTGTATTAATTGACGGTTACGGTTCTTCGTGAGAGCGCTCTCTCATTTATACCGTCCCGTTTGGAGGCCCGCGTGCGCTCCTCTTTCTACGCCAAGCTGGTGGCTGCGGTCGCTGCGACCGCGACTGTCCTGATTGGAATCCCTCTGACCAACGCTCAGGCTGCCGTGATCGGCGTCGGGGCGGGTAGTTATCGTAACGATCGGCCGGCCGGTACGGCTGGGCCGAGCAACTCTGACGGCGTGGCCGTCGCGCCGAAGGTGACCGCCGCTGTAGCCGGTCGCGCTGTGCCCACCAACGAGTGGTGGTCGTCGCTGGTCTGGCAAAGGTATGCCGGGAACCCCTACTCGGAGAACATGTATGCCCATCCGCTGACGTTCCATGCTTACAACGATGGGCTTGGGGTTGGGTATCCGACGACGCCGAATATTACGCCCGACACCAGGACCTACGAATACGTGCACACCAACGATCTGCGGGTCGGGGTTAGCGGGCTGAACGCGCCCCGCACCGAGGTCGACGGGTGGGGTGACTGGCATGTCTCGCCACGGTGGACCGATGGTGTGCGCACTCTGCGTACCACGATCGCGCACGGCAGTCCCTATGTTTACGCGACGGTCAGCGGCGGCACGGCGCGGGTGGATTTTCTCGGCACGGCGACAGTTTTCTCCAACAGTGGCAACGTAGTTGGCGTAACTGTTAATGGGCGCAACTATGGCCTGTTCGCGACGTCGGCGTGGACGGTCAGCGGCGGTTTCGCCACCACGAACGCGACCTCTTACTCGGTGGCCGTCCTGCCCGGGACTTCAGCGCTGAGCCAGTACGCGTCGTTTGCCCAGAACGTCATCACCGACACCCGGGTCAGCTGGAGTTACGACGCCGGTAGCGGGAATGTCTCGGCGACCTACAACGTGACCACGACCGGTACCGGGGTCACGCTCACGGCGCTCTACCGTCACCAGTGGCTCACCACGACGAGTCCGTTGACCGCGCACACCTATGTGTCGCCGCGCGGGCAGATGAAGGTACGCGAAGGATCGTCGTTCACCACAGTGAGCCGTTTCAACGGGGTGCTCCCGGCGTTGCCGATCGCGGCTGACGCCGACCGTAACCGGATCAGGGCCGACATCGACGCGGTCCTTGCCCCGGCCGACAAGTTCCTGGGTGCGACCGACACCTACTGGACGGGCAAAGCGTTGTGGCGCTTGGCGGCGCTTATCCCGGTGGCCAACCAGATCGGCTACACCGCTGCCCGCGATCAGCTGATCAGCCTCGTCAAGGGCCGGTTGCAGGAATGGCTCACCAGTGGGGGCGCGGGCCAGTTCTACTATGACGCGACCTGGGACACGCTCACCGGGTACCCAGCGTCATATGGAGCTGACACCGAGCTCAACGACCACCACTTCCACTACGGCTACTACGTGCTCGCAGCTGCCATGGTGGCCCAGCATGATTCGGCCTGGGCCGGCACCGGCCAGTGGGGCGGCATGGTCAGGCTGCTGGTGAAGGAGGCCGCGAACTATGACCGCGCCGACAGCCAGTTCCCGGTTTTCCGCAACTTCGATCCGTTTGCCGGGCATTCCTGGGCTTCGGGGCACGCGGGCTTCGCCCATGGCAACAACCAGGAGTCGTCGAGTGAGGCAATGATGTTCGCCCACGCAATGGTCCTATTTGGACACGCGATCGGCGATACGGCGATGCGAAACGCTGGAATCTATCTGTACACCACCGAGCGTGACACGGTGGGACAGTACTGGTTCGACAAGGACAACGCGGTCTTCCCGGCCGCCTACACCCACGACACGGTCGGCATAGTCTGGGGCGCCGGTGGCGTCTACGGAACGTGGTGGACGGCGAACCCGGAGGAGATTCACGGGATCAACATGCTGCCCATCACGGGTGGTTCGCTTTACCACGGCAACTGGAAAGCCGACATCACACAAAATGTCAACGAGATCCGCGCAAACAATCCCGGCCAGGAGGTCGAGTGGCGGGATGTCATCTGGCAATTCTTGGCGATGAACGATCCGGTGCAGGCTTACAACCTGTGGATCGGGGCGAATCCGGAACCTGAATGGGGTGACACGCGAGCCCATGCGTATCACTGGATTACGGCCCTGCGGGGATGGGGCACGCCCTCGAGCACCATCACCGGAAACGTACCCACATCGGCGGTTCTGGGCACAGGCACCTATGTCGCCTATAACCCATCCGGTAGTGCCATCACGGTGACTTTCACCGACGGGCAGACGCTGGCTGTGCCGGCGCGGGCCATGGCCTGGCGCGGCCCGGCTGGAAGTGGAGTGGAGCCGGGCGGAGGCGGCGGGCCTGTCTCGCCATCGCCGACGCCGTCGGCAAGCCCGTCCCAGAGCCCGTCCCCGAGCCCGTCCCCACCAGCCTGTTCGAACCCGTTGAGTGGCAACACATTGTCACTTGGGTCGGCAGGTTCGGTGAGCATCTCACCCGCGGGCGGCGGCAACTGGGACGGAAACCCGCACAACCCCACCGTCTTTACCGCTTGTGGACTGAACGGTTCGGGTGCGGGCAGCACGTCGTTCGATCTGTTTGTCGACGCGGGCGGCAGTGTGGCAAATGCCACGCAGATACGTGTTTCTTACGATCTCACTGGAAATGGCAGTTGGGACCGGGTGGAGACCTATCGGTATTTCGCCACCGACCCGGTGGTCGGTTGGGAGCACTACACACAAACGGCCGGACTCTCCACCGCTACGGGTGCGCTTGGGGCCTTCAGCAACGGAAAGGTGCAGGTCGAGATCTGGTCGGCGATCGGCAACGGATCGACCACGGTTGGTACAGCTAACCAGTCGTTCGTGAGGATGCCGTACTGAATCAAATGCGTGATCCGATTGTTATGAAGTGATGGCCACTGGCAAATATTTCACGGCTTTAGGCTCACGGCTTGTGATGGCCGCCAACTCGTATTAATAGAGATTGGCGGCCATCGGGAGGCACAAGAAAGGATCCCCGTGAAGCTCCGTCGATCGGTTAGGCGTCGCCTAACCGCCGGAGCGCTTGCCACCGCTACGATTGCGGCTCTCGCAGCATCGGCTCAGGGTGGGGCCATCGCGGCCCCGTCCGGTGAAACAGCGCTCTATCTTGTCCAGACCGCAAGCGAGCCCGCGGCACAGTACGAAGGTACTGTCTCCGGGTTCGCCAGGACCAAGCCAAACGAAGGCAGTCGCCTCGACGCCAGATCGGCCGCTGTTCGCAACTGGGTGAGCAAGTTGCGCGGCGAGCACGAAACCACGCTGAGCAACGCCCGGGTCGGCGCCGGCCGCAAGGTCTACGACTTCGGCTTGACCTTCAACGGATATGCAGTTCGCCTCGATGCCACCGAGGCAGCACGCCTGAAGGGCACCAAGGGCGTTCTGTCGGTGTGGAAAGACGAAATCGTCCATGGCGACACCACGACCACCCCTGATTTCCTTGGCCTCACCGGCCGCAACGGGGTGTGGAACGAGGAGTTCCGCGGCAACGAGCGGGCCGGCGAAGGTGTCATCATCGGTATCATCGACTCCGGTATCTGGCCAGAAAGCCAGTCCTTCGCGCCGCTGGCGAAACCGAAGGATCAGGCCATCATCGATGCCAAGTGGAGTGGCACCTGTGATGTGGGGGTGGAGGAGCCGATTGCTTGCAACAACAAGCTGATCGGTGCCCGCTACTACCGGGCCGGACTGCCGAGCATCGCCGCCTTCGAGTTCGATTCGCCGCGCGGGTTCAGCGGTCACGGCACGCACACCGCGTCGACCGCCGCCGGCAACTTCGGCGTTCCCGCCAGTGTCAACGGTTTCGACCTCGGTAAGGCCTCGGGCATGGCGCCCGCGGCTCGTATCGCTGTCTACAAGGGACTGTGGGCGACGGCCGACGGCAATGGCGTGCCGACCGGCCAGTCGAGCGGAAGCTCGATCGACCTGGCTGCCGCGATCGAGCAGGCGGTGGCCGACGGCGTCGATGTCATCAACTTCTCGATCTCGGGTTCTCGGACAGCCATCAACCGGCCGACCGACATCCAGTTCTTCAACGCTGCCGCTGCGGGCGTCTTTGTTGCGGCCTCCGCCGGTAACGACGGAGATGTGCCGAACACCGGTGGTCCGTCGAGCGTGAACCACAACATGCCATGGGTCACCACGGTTGCCGCCGGCACGCACGACCGCGGGAACCTCAAGACTGTCACCCTCGGCAATGGCGCCAGCTACAAGGGCGTCGGCGTGGTGCCTCCGGGCGTGGCCTCCACCGGGCTCGTCGACTCGGCGAGCATTCCGGCGGCTGGGGCCACCTCGGCCCAGTCCACGTTGTGTCTGCCCAACTCGATCGACGCGGCGGCCGCAGCCGGCAAGATTGTGATCTGCACGCGGGGCCAGAACGACCGTGTTCAGAAGAGCCTTGTGGTCAAGGACGCCGGTGGCGTGGGCATGATTCTCGCGAACACCACGACCGCTCAGTCGGTCAACGGTGACTGGCACACCGTGCCCACGGTGCACCTCGGCCCGGCCGACAGCACTTTGGTGAAGGCTTATGCCGCCACCGCTGGCGCCACCGCCGCCATTTCCGTGACGGACACCAACCCGGTGGTCGCCCCGGCGATGGCAGGCTTCTCGTCCTACGGCCCGGCGCTTGCCGGCGGCGGCGACCTGCTCAAGCCGGACATCACCGCGCCCGGCGTTGACGTGCTCGCCGCGGTGGCCCCTCCGGGTCACGCCGGCAAGAGCTTCGACAGTCTGTCGGGTACGTCGATGGCGGCGCCGCACATCGCAGGTATAGCCGCACTCCTCAAGAGCAAGAACCCCGACTGGTCGCCAATGTGGATCAAGTCCGCCATGATGACGACCGCGACCACGAAGGACAGCGCGGGGAACCCGATCCAGCATCCGCTCGGCACGGCCACCCCGCTGAACTTCGGGGCTGGGCAAATCGTGCCCGGCAGTGCTTTCGACCCGGGTCTGGTCTACGACTCGACCCCGACCGACTGGATCAGGTACGGCTGCGCGATCGGCCAGTTCCAAGCGGTCACCAACTGTTCCGGGTTCCTCGGGCTCGACCCGAGCGACCTGAACTACCCGTCCATCTCCGTTGGAGATCTGGCCGGCAAGCAGACGGTGACCCGCACGGTGACCAACATCGGCAAGCACGTCGGCATCTACCACGCCAAGGTCACCGCCCCGGCCGGATTCACGGCCACGGTGTCCCCGGAGTGGATGATTATCCCCAAGGGCAGGTCCGCCACCTACAAGGTGACGCTTACCCGCACGAGCGGCGCGTTCGGCCAGTTCAGCTTCGGCAGCATCACGCTTGACGAGTTCCTGACCGGCCGGCACCTGGTGACCAGCCCGATCGCTGCGCGGCCGGTGCCGCTGGCGGCCCTCGCCGAGGGATTGGGCACGGGCACCTCGGGCACGTCGGCGCTGTCGCCGACCCCGGGCTACACCGGCACGATCACCGCCACGGTGAGCGGGCTGGCCGCGTCTACGGTTTCCGATCTGGCGTTCACCGAGACCAATACCAACTTCGCCACCGGTGCTCCGGCGGAGTCCGCCTCGGTGAAGAAGGTGACGGTCACAGTTCCGGCGGGTTCGGCTCTGGCACGCTTTGCCACGTATGACGATCAGGCCCCGGCCGGGACCGACTCGGACATGTTCGTGTACACCGCCGGAACCAACCAGCTGCGGGCCCTGAGCGCCGGCGGCACCAACGAGGAGATTGTCACTCTCACGGCGGCGGGCACCTACGACATCTACATCGTGATGTTCGCGCACAGCACGCCGACTCCGCCGAGCTTGAAGCTGCACGCTTTTGTGGTGCCAGGCGCGGCGGCCGGCAACCTTACCGCCACTCCGGCCAGCCAGGCGGTGACGACGGGTACGCCCGCCGCGATCACGCTCAACTGGTCGGGTCTGACGGCCGGGTCGCGCTACCTCGGTGTGGTGACCTACGGAGACGGCACGTCCACTTTGGGCCGGACCATCTTTGGGGTCAACGGATAATCACACTTTGCTGTTCAATATGGAGGGCGACTGATCGGTCGCCCTCCATATCTCTTTCCACGGGGAGTTGTATGGCTAAAAACCCTTATGCGAGGCTGCTCGTGGCCGGTGCCACCGCACTCGCACTTCTCGTTGGCGCGGGCGGTTCGGGCTTCGCCGCGGAGCCGGAGACCGGAACCATCGCCGGTCGCTATACCGACGACGGTGTAGCTGCCGCCAACACCCCGGTCGGCGTTCAGTCCCTTGATTTCGCCACCTACCGGCAGGCCGTCACGAATGAGGCCGGGGAATACCAGGTCTCCGATCTTCCGCCGGGGCAATACAAGGTCAGTTTCGGTTCCTCCGACGGCGGTCCGGGCCAGTATTACCACGGAAAATCCAGCTTCTTCGAGGCCGATACGGTGACCGTCAACGCCGGCGAGGTCACCACGGCAGACGATGAGGAGCTGCCGTGGGGCCTCGCCCGGATCACGGTGGTGGACCGCGCCGGCGCCCCGGTGGCAGGCGCGCAGATCGAGTTTGCCCAAGCGGACGGTGGCCCGGGCAGCTCCGGTCCGACCGACGAGTCCGGGGTCTTCTACCTGCCGCTGAGGGTTGGCAGGTACAAGGTTCGGGTCACGCTCAACCCGTTCACGCAGGGGAGTTTCACCCAGTGGGTGCCGGGGGTCGCCGACCGGGAGCAGGCTCAGATCTTTGAGCTGGCCGACGGTCAGTCGCTGAACATCAACGAAACCCTGATGCCCACCGGCAAGGTCTCCGGAAGGTTCACCGACGCGGCCGGCAACGGCCTCGCCGATGTCTTCGTGTTGCTGAACCGCCCCAACGCGTTCCCCTTCGGCACGGCGAGAACCGGCCCGGACGGAAGCTATACCGTGCAGTATGTCCCGACGGGCGGGCAGTTCACTGTGCAGTTCCTCGACTACGCGCGCGGAATATCGCAGTACGCCTATGGCACCGTGCATCCGGAGCAGGCGACCACATTCTCGGTCAGCGATGGCCAGCAACTCGTGGTCAACGACAGCCTCCTGCCGACGGGAAGTGTCCGGGTCACCGCGAAGGATGCGGCAACCGGGGCGGCTATTTCCTCCTTCGGGGTGTCGCTCATGTCGGCCGGCTACGGCGAGACCAGCACCGGCGCGGCGGTGATTGAGAATGTACCGATCGGGACTCACCCGGTTCTCGTGTCCGGCATAGGTTTCGAGGAGGCCAGCGGCTCGGTCACGGTGACCGCGGGCCAGCAAGCCTCGGTCGAGGTCACCATGCGGTCGAAGTCGAAGATTGAGGCGACCGTGGTGGACTCAGCGACCGGGCAGCCGGTTTCCGGCGTGTGTCTGGTGGTCGCCACGGTGCAGAATTTCATGCTGCCCGATGGCTGCGCCGGCGCGAGCGATGCTCAGGGCAGAACGGTGGTGGAGACACCCGGCGCTGGTTGGTACCAGGTTCTTGCCTATCCGGCCGAGGCTGAAGGCTATGGCGCGCAATGGGTTGGCGCCAACGGTGGCAGCGGAAGCCAGCTGAACGCCAAGCTCATCAAGGTGGAAGCGGGCAAGGGTTCGCAGGCTCCGGTCATCAAGCTTGACCGGGGAGGCTCTGTCACCGGCATCATCCGCGACACGGCCGGCGCGCCGGTGAAGTGGGCGGACGCGGCGATAGGCCCGTGGTCGAACGAGGTCGGTGGCGGGATCCTGGTCACCACGACCGATGAGGACGGCCGCTACACCCTCGACCGCCTTGGCCCCTACCAGTGGCCGCTGCTGTTCCAGGTGCGTGAGCTTCGGGAGTACTCCGGGGGTGTGGCCAACCGCCATCTCGCCCAGACCGTGTCGGTCCACTCAGGACAGACGACGAATTACGACTTCCAGATGCGCACTCCGGTGGCGGTGACGGCCAACGTTTCCCTCAACGCCGATAGCGACTGCTATTTGTATCTGCTCAACGCGGTGACGGGCGACCGTCTCAGCAGCGGGTGGGTGGAGAGCTGCAGAGGGGGCTCGGTGTCCATGAATCTGGTAGGCCCACAGCTGATCAAGGTGAGTGTGGTCTACCGCGTCGGCGACAACTACGTCCAGAAATGGTACGGCGGCGGCAGTTTCCTCACCGCGAAACCGATCATCCTGCCCGCCAGCGGAAGCAAGACCGTCAATCTAAGGTTCTAGGCGGAAGCGCGCACGACAAGTTCGGTGGGGAGCACAACCTGATCCGGGATGGTCTCCCCACCGGCGAGCCGCAGCAGCTGGCGGGCCATCTCGCGGCCCAGGCCATCGATCGGCTGCCGGATGGTGGTCAGCGCCGGCTCGGTGTATCGCGCCAGCTCGATGTCGTCGAAACCCACCACGGCCACGTCATCGGGCACGCGTCTGCCCTGCTCGCGCAGCACCCGGATGGCGCCGTTGGCCATCAGGTCGGAGGCGACGAAAACCGCGTCGAGCTGGGGGTCGTCCTGTAGGAGCTGCTTCATGGCCACCGCACCCGAGTCGCGGGTGAAATCGCCCACCGCGACTATGGAACGTCTATCCGAATCCCTTAGCTCTTCCCTGTACCCGGTAAGGCGGTCGATTCCTGCGACCATGTCCTGTGGCCCGGCTATTGTGGCGATCCGGCTGCGACCGGTGTCGAGCAGGTGACGCACTGCCTGCCGAGCGCCATTGACGTTGTCCACGTCCACGTAGGGCACCCGGGCCCGGCCGAGCGGCCTGCCGCCACAGACCACGGGCACGCCCATCCGGGCGAGTGTGCCGGGCAGCGGGTCAGCGCCATGCATCGAGGCGATGAGCACCCCATCGACGTGCCGGGCGAGCGCATACCGCTCGATGCGGTCGTGGCTGGCGGCCGACCCGGCGAGCATCAGCACGAGCTGCTTGTCGGCGGCCTCCATCTCCTGGCCGACACCGCGGATCACGCCCGGGAAGAGCTGGTCGTCGGAGAAGACGCGGGTGGTCCACTCGGGCAGGATCAGCGCGAACGAGTCGGTGCGCTGGGTGACCAGGCTGCGCGCGGCCTGGTTGGGCACGTAGCCCAGCTCGCTGATGGCCCGCTCCACGGCGGCCCGGATCGGCTCGGCCACGGTCGGCGAGCCGTTGACGACACGGGAAACGGTGGCTCGGGAGACGCCAGCATGCTGGGCCACCTGCTCCAGCGTGGGCCTGCCCATCGCCACCGTCCCGTTCGTCATCGTTAAAGCCCGTTGTGTTCAATCACTTTGGCATACCACCTCGCGCTGTCCTTTGGTGTCCGCACCTGGGTTTCGAAATCGACGTGCACGATCCCGAAACGTTTACGGTAACCCTCGGCCCACTCGAAGTTGTCCAGCAATGACCATACGAGATAGCCGCGCAGGTCCACGCCGCGGGAGATGGCTTCGTGGCACGCCTGAAGATGACCTTCGAGATATGAGATCCGATCCTGGTCGGCGACGTTGCCCTCGCTCGGGACATCGTCAAAGGCGGCACCGTTTTCGGTGATGATGAGCGGCACCCCCGGATAGTCGCGGTGCAGGCGTTCCAGCAGCTCGGTCAGGCCCCACGGCTCGATCGGCCAGCCCATCGCGGTGGTCTTGCCCGGAGCCGGCCGGAAGTCGACCCCGGCGCTGCCCGGATAGACCGGGTTCTCCGGCGCCCCCGGCTTGGCCGCCACCAGGCACGGGTTGTAGTAGTTGATGCCCAGCAGATCGATGGGCTGCCCAATTGTCGTTTCATCTCCATCGTGTACGAGCCCAGCCGGGAACATTTCCAGCGCGTAACGCTCATACGACCCGCGCAGGATGGGCTCGAGGAAGAGCCGGTTGAGCATGGCGTCGACCCGGTCGGCGGCGTCGCGTTCGGCGGCCAGGGACGGGTCGGCCGGCACGACCGGGGCCAGGTTGAGCGTGATGCTGATGTTCGCCGCGCCCGCGTCGCGCAGCCGGGCGGTGGCCAGCCCGTGCCCGAGCAGGAGATGGTGGGCGGCGGACAGGGCCAGGTCGCGGTCACTCTTGCCGGGCGCGTGCACGCCTACCGCGTACCCGAGAAAGGCAGAGCACCATGGTTCGTTGAGCGTTGTCCACAGGTTGACCCGATCGCCGAGTCGCTTGTGGACGGTCGCCGCGTAATCGGCGAAGTGGTAAGCGGTGTCCCGGGAAGCCCAGCCGCCGCGGTCTTCGATGCCCTGCGGCAGATCCCAGTGGTAGAGGGTGACCATCGGCTCTATCCCGACCGTGAGCAGCTCATCGGCGAGCCGGTCATAGAAGTCGAGCCCGCGCGGGTTGGCCGGCCCGGTGCCGTCCGGTTTGATCCGCGGCCATGACACGGAAAACCGGTACGTGCCAAGCCCGAGCTCGCGCATTATCGCCACATCTTCGGGGTAGCGGTGGTAGTGATCGCACGCCACGTCCCCGGTATGCCCGGCATAGACCAGTCCAGGCGTGCGGGCAAAGGTATCCCAGATGGATGGTCCCCGTCCGTCATCGGCGGCCGCACCCTCGATCTGGTAGGCCGCCGTTGCCGCTCCCCAACGAAATCCTTCTGGAAACTCATTCATCCTTTAATCGCTCCCTGCATGATGCCCCCGACGAGCTGTTTTCCTAGCGCGCCGAAGACCAGAATCAACGGAATGGTGGCCAGCATGGTGCCGGTGAGCGCGAGCGCGTAGTCGGTGACGTAACCCGCGCGCAGCTGAGAAAGCGCGACCTGGACGGTCTGGTTTTCCGGCGACGCGAGCACGACCAGCGGCCACAGGTAGTCGTTCCACGAGCCGAGAAAGGTGAGCATGCCCAGCACGGCCATGGCCGGCCGGGCGACGGGTAGCACCACGTGCCAGAAGAGGCGATGGGTGGTGGCGCCGTCCATGCGCCCGGCCTCGAGCAGCTCCGACGGGAGCGCCTCGGTCAGGTACTGGGTCATGAAGAACACGCCAAAGGCATTGACCAGTGCGGGCGCGATGACCGCGGGCAGCGTGTCGTGCCACTCCAGCTTGGTCATCAGGATGAACAGCGGGATGATGCCGAGCTGGGTCGGCACCATCATGGTGCCGATCACGGTGACCAGCAACGCGGTGCGCGCCCGGAACTGCAGCTTGGCGAAGGCAAATCCGGCCAGCGTGGAGAAGAGCACCACGCTTGTGGTGACACTCAGCGCGACAATCAGCGAGTTGAGCAAAGCAAGGTCGAAGGGCACCGTGTCGAAGACGCGTTTGACATTGTCCACGAGATTCTTGCCCGGGATGAGCGACACGTCGGCGAGCGCCGAACTGTCCTTTGTGGACACCACGAAGCTGAACCAGAGCGGGAACGCGGAGAAGAACAGGACCGCAATCAACGTGAGGTAGAGAAGCTTCCGTTTCATGACTGGCGGATCCTTCGGATGAGACGGTAGTTGAGAACAGCGAAGATGACGATGATGCCGAACATCACCCAGGCCACCGCCGAGGCGTAACCGAATTCGAAGCCACGATTGAAGCCGTGCTCGTACAGGTAGAGGGTGAGGGTCTGGAACTGGCGATCGGTGCCGCCGGTGATTCCCAGCGGCCCGCTGCCGGCGAAGAGCTGGGGCTGGGCGAAAATCTGCAACCCGTAAATCGTCGAAACGATGACCACGAAGATGATGGTCGGCCGGATCGCCGGGATGGTGATCTGACGCAGCTGCTGTGCTTCCGTGGCCCCGTCCAGCCTGGCCGACTCATACAGCTCGCGCGGCACGGCCTGCATCGCGGCGAGGAAAATCAGCGCGTTGTAGCCCGACCACTGCCAGATAATCATCACCGAGATGGCGATGTGCGAGCTGGCAACACCGGCCTGCCAGTTGATGCGCCCGAAGCCCAGCCCTTCGAGCGCCCAGTTGATGACACCGAAGTCGCGCCCGAAGAGCTGGCTGAAGATGACCGCCACCGCCACCACGCTCGTCACGTTGGGCAGCAGCATTCCCAGCCGCCACAGCGTTTTCGCCCGCAGCTGGCGGTTGATCAGATGTGCTAGGACCAGCGAGATGATCAGCTGTGGCACCGTGGACAGAATCAGAATCGACACCGTGTTGAAGAGCGCGTTCCAGAAATACGAGTCCTTGAACAGCGCCACATAGTTGTCCAAACCGATGAACGGGTGTTCGTCGGCCAGCAGACTCCAGTCGAAAAGGCTTACGTAGGCGGTGTAGACGAGCGGAAAGAGCCCGAATATCGCGAAGAGCAGAAAGAACGGTGAGATGTATAGGTAAGGGGACACCCGGGTGTCCACTTTGTATGGCCAAGTTCGCATCGCAAGTGCCCCCTTCGAGATGATCAGGCGAGTTTCTTGACGTCCGCCAGTACCTGGGTCCAGGCATCCGCCGGTTGTTGCTTGCCCTCTTCGATCCGGCCCAGCCCGGCGCCGATCGTGCTGAAGACGTCGCCCTGCTTCGGCCCCTGGTGCTGCGGCTTCACGGCCTGCGCCGAGGCGGTGAAGATCTTGCCGATGGGCGCGTTGTTGAAGAACGCCTTCGAGAAGCCGGTCAGATCCGGGTCGGTGTAAAGCGAAGGCGTGGACGGGAAGTTACCGGTCGCCTTGAACACCTTCTTCTGCTGATCCGGGGCGGTCAGCCACTTGATCAGCTCGAACGCCTCCTTGGAGTGCTTGCCCTGCTTCGGAAGCGAGAGGTGCGAGCCACCCATGCTGCCCGCACCACCGGGAACAGCGGCGATGTCCCACTTGCCGGAGGCATCCTTCGCGTTGGTCTCGATGTAGGACGTCATCCACGCCGGGCACACGATCGTGGCGAAGGTGCCCTTGCCGAAGGCCGCGGTCCACTCCGGGCTCCACGCGTTCAGCTTGTTCGACAGCCCGGACTGGATCGCGTCGACGGTCAGATCCCATGCCTTCTTGACCGTCGGGTTGGACTCCACGACCAGCTTGTCCTGATCGTCGTAGAGGCCCTGGGGCGCCTGCTCCACGATGGCCCGGTACATGTTCCCGGAGGCCTCCATGAAGAACGAATTCGGCAGCGCGGCCTTGTACTTCTTGCCGGTCGCCACATACTCGTCCCACGTCGGCCACAGCTTCGACACCTCATCGCGCGCCGTCGGCAGCTTGGCCTGGGCGAACAGGTCGGTGCGGTAACACATGGCCATGCCGCCAACGTCGGTGCCCAGACCCACCAGGGTCTTCTTGTCGGTCGAGAGGCCCTGCTGCCACTTCCACGGCAGGTATGAACTCTCGAGATCCTTGGCGCCGAGGTCGAGCAGGTTGTAGAACCTGTTCGGGGTGGCGGTGAAGCTGGAAAGGTAACCGATCTCGATCGCCTCGATGTCGGCCGCGCCGCTGCCCGTCGCCAGGTGGCTGATCAGGCTCTGGTGATGAGCGGCGTAATCCGAGATCCGCTCTTGGATCTCGATGTTCTTGTGCGTCTGCTTGTACTCCTCATAGAGCGGCTTAAATCCAAAGTCGCCGAATCCGGCGATCGTGAGCGTGATCTTCTCGTCCGCTTTTGGGGCGTCGTCGCCACCGCAGGCAGCGGTGAACATCAGGCTCGCGGCCACAACTGGGACAAGCATCCGGCGCAGGGAGGTGCGCATCCTACGACCCTCCTAGGGGTATCAGGTTCTCCGAAATTCTCTGTAAGAGAGCGCTCTCTGCGAGAGAATGCGGTGCCCCCGGCGCTCATGTCAAGGCCCTGTTACGCGAGTGTTACTCCGAGAGCGAGCGCTCTCTGAGCCCGAAAAGCCTCCGACGTGCGGTGGGAACGCTCTCACGCCCGTCGATCGACACGTTTCTTCACGCCGCGCCGTCGTGGTCCCGCGCCGCATGCTCCCGCGCGGCACATCCCCACGTGCTCCCCACCCTTCCCCGCGCGGGCCGCGAGCCGCGGGAAGGCCGCGCTGCGCCCTCCGTTGCGCGCCTGGGCCTGCGCATCGGGCCGGTTAGACGGCGGGAGCCACTGGTAGAGGTATGGGTTGCTGCGACCTTTGCTCTGCACCCAT
>NZ_BONY01000134.1 GCF_016862955.1 Rhizocola hellebori
AGGCGCAACTTCATGGTCGATGTGCGTCTATGGGTGCAGAGCAAAGGTGGCTGACAGCAACACCCACCTTGGCTTCAGGCGGCTTGGAGGCTTCCCGTTGGCCGCTGCACGGTATGGGCGAGGGCAACGCGGGGCCCGTGTGCGCGGTGGGAAGACCGTCAGGCGGGGGCTGGGGCGAGGCGGGCGTTGCGGCGGGCGTGGTAGAGGCCGTCCCAGGTGAAGATGATCAGGGCGAGCCAGACGATTCCGAAGCCGATCACGCGAACTGGCGGCATCGGCTCGTGGAAGGCGAAGACGGCCAGCATGAGCTGGATGGTCGGGCCCACGTATTGGAGCATGCCCAATGCGACCATCGGGATCCGATTGGCCGCCCCGGCGAAGAACAGCAATGGGATCGCGGTGATGACGCCGGTACCCACCACAAGAAATGTATGTAAAGGGCTCACCTGGCCAAAGCTCACCGGGCCGGACGCGGCCAGAAAGCCAATCGTGGCAAGGGCCGGCAGGGCCAGGACGGCGGATTCGGCGAGCAGCCCGTCGGTCGGCGGCAGGGCAAGGCGCTTCTTTACCAGCCCGTAGAAACCGAACGTGACCGCGAGAACGAGGGCGATCCAGGGTGGCCGTCCATAGTCGACGGTCAGGACCAGCACGGCTACGGCGCCCATGGCCACGGCGCCCCACTGCCAGGGCCGCAGGCGTTCCTGGAGCAGCACCACGCCGAGCACGATGATGACCAGCGGGTTGATGAAGTAGCCCAGGGCGGTCTCGACCACGCGGTCGCTGTTGACGCCGTAGATGTAGACGCCCCAGTTCAGTCCGATGAGGGTGGCCGCGAGGGTGACGCCGCCAAGCGCGGCACGGTTGGCGAGCAGCTCGCGGATCTTGTGCCAGCGCCGGATCGCGGTCAGCACGATCACCATGAAGAGCATCGACCAGACGATGCGGTGAGCCAGCACCTCGACCGGCCCGGCCGGGCGCAACAGTTTGAAGTAGGCGGGGAAGAAGCCCCAGAGGGTGTAGGCGCCCAAACCGTAGAGGTAGCCGAGGCGAAGCTGATTCACCCACTTAGGGTAAGGGATGAACTCCGCCTCGGCCCTGACATGTTATCTACGATACGGATCTTGGCTTGGTGGATATTGCTGCGGTGGGTCCTGCGGCGGGTAACCCTGCGGATAGCCGGGCTGCTGCGGATAGCCGGGCTGCTGTGGCGAGCCGGGCTGCTGCGGATAGGTCGGCTGCGCCGGGTATTGCGGCTGCGCTGGGTACTGCGGCTGCGCTGGGTACTGCGGCTGCGCCGGGTACTGCGGCTGCTGCGGCGGGTACTGCGCCTGCGGGCGGACTGGCGGCGGTGGGGGAGGCGGCGGTGCCGCCGGTGCCGCCGGGCGAGACGATCGCAGGCTCGGCTTGGGTGCGATCTTGATGAAGAGGTTGATCGCCCAGCCGGCCAGGCCGATGACAAGAGCGCCAAGCACCGCGGAGGGCCAGAAGTCCTTCACATGGAAGCCGAGCCCGATCTTGTCGGCGATGAAGCTGGTCAGCATCAGCAGAGCGCCGTTGACCACCACGGAGATCAACCCGAGCGTGAAGACATAGAAGGCGCAACCGAAGAACTTGATGATCGGGCGAAGCACCGCGTTGACGACGCCGAAAAGCACCGCCACCGCGACATAGGTGCCGACTTTCTTCAAATCGGAGTCGGCACTGACGGTGATGCCGGGAAGCACCAGCGTCGCTATCCATACAGCGGCAGCGCTGGCGGCCAAGCGGAGGAAGATGCCCATGGCTTGGCATCGTGCCACACGGTGGCGGTGGCCGACTACCGCTGGCGATTCAGCGAGCCGATTAACTGCTGTTCGTACTGGGTCTGCGACAGCGCCGCCCAGCGCACCGAACGGCGATGGATCACGCCGACCATGCCGGGCTGAGCACGGGAAAGCCACGACTCCTGGTCGCGGCTGAGCCCGAGCACCGACACGGCAACCGCCGCCTCGGCCGGGTGAAGCGGCTGAAGCAACGCCAGGTCAGCCCGGCCCAGGACGTCAACGTCCACAGGAGACAGATCGTCGCGCAGCACGAGCGTGCTGTGCCAGGGCGAGCCGGGCGACCGGTCGGCGGCGACCGGGCCGGCATCGACGATGGTCAGCAAGGGCCGCAATGGCTGACCCGGCGGCACCGTCACCGGGCCGGGCGCCATCACGGTGAGCGAGGCGCCGGAGCCGAGGCCACGGCTGAACGCGTCCCAGGCCCAGGGCCGGGTGGTCTGCACGAGCACGTGCGCACCGAGGGCCATCGCCCTTACCGCCAAGGTCTGCGCCACCGGGACACCACCGATGAGCACGACCCGGGTGGCCTCCGGGCGGAAGAGGCGGAACGACACCGCCTCCTGATGGCGGTTGACGCCGATCATCAGGCCGCTGCCGCCATAGGGAGTGGTGAGCGCGGCCACCGAGGCAGATCGGCGCAGGGCGCCCTCCTCCGCGGGAAGCCCCAGCGGGGTCGGCCCGGCCAGCGGCAGCGTGGCCAGGAGCCCGTCCATCTGCTCGCCATCGAATCGGCGGGAGTTGGCATTGTCGCTGGAGAGCACCTGGCGCAGCGAGTTGACCGCGTTGCCGAGGCTCGCCTGATCGGGCGTAGCCACCCTGACCGTGAGCTGGGCCGGCATGTGATCGGTGGGCGCGCCGGCTTCGCCTGAGCCGCGATATGGCCCGGCGGTGAGCGAGACGCAGACCATGGTCGCCGGCAGTCGCAGCAACCGCGGAAGCAGAGCGTGCGACGGATCGGGGTGAGCCTGCGGCCACCGCTCGACCCGGTAGGTGGTCTGCAGCAACCCGCCGATGTGCATCGCCGCCCAACCCTCCTGGGCCGGTTGCGTGCCATCGTGCCCGGCGAACTCGCCCAGCACCCGAAGCGCCGCAACCTCGCCGAGCGGCCGGTGCGGGACGCTGCCGAGCTTGGCGCGCACCTTCCTGACCGCGCCGCTGAGAGCACGCTCGAGATCCTCATCGGACCAGCCCTCGGCGCGCTGCACGCGCACGACGAGAATGGCACGTTCCGAGGCGAGCAGCCGGCCGGCGGTGAGCTGCCGGTACGAAGCGGCGACCGGCGCGGCGCCGGTGGTGGCCACGGAGTGCAACAGCAACTGCAGCCTGACCGGCGGGGTATCCGGGGCGGGCGTGGGCAGCAGCGAGCCCGGCGACGGCAGCGCGTGCCAGGCCCGGCTCGGGATCACCGCGGACTCGCCCAGCTCCAACAGGGCAACCAGGCCCTCGCCGTCAGCGATCATCGCGACCGGGGTGGCCTCAATGTCGAATGTGGACACCCGGCTGCCCGGGTGGGCCAGGGCGAGCAGGCCGGCCGCGTCTGTTCCCTGGTCGAGATGCCGGTCGCGACCTCGATAGCGAAGCCAGATGGAAACCCACTCGGAAAGCCAGCGGCCGCGCATCCGGCCCCAGCCGAGCACCACCATCGCGGCGGCGATCGGCACCGCCACCGCCAGCGCGATCAGATTCCACTGCATTGTCCCGATGACCAGGGCCAAGGCGAGTTGGGCAGCGACGATCTGGCCACTGCCAAGACCCAGAACGCGCCGTGGCGATCGGGGGTGAAGCTGGCCAGCCGCAGGCGCGGGGGATGGATTCACCGTTTCCACGCTCATCGCGATAACCTCCCCTGCAGGCGTGCAGTGGCCATGTTAGGCCAAACGCGGACTGCTGGGGGAGGCCGGATGCCATCGAGACAGGATCAGCTGCACTCGTACCAGTTCATGGTGCAAAGAGTCGTGTCGGCGCTCGTGTTGCGGGAGACCGATCCACCGCAGTCGCCGTTCCGGCGGGTGGCCACCGCGGCATTGGCCAGCGTGCTGGTGGCGATCGTCATCGCCGCCGGCTTCGGCGTCTACGGGGTCTTCACCAACCGGGGCGACCGGTCGTGGCGCACCGAAGGCGCCGTCATCATTGAGAAAGGCAGCGGGGCCGTCTACGTGTGGCGGGAGAACAAGCTGCACCCGGCGCTCAACCTTGCGTCGGCCTACCTGGCCTCCAGCTCAGCGAAACCGGCCAGGTTCGAAGTGTCGGCCAAATCGTTGCAGGGAGTGCCGTGGGGGGTGACGGTCGGGGTGGCCTTCCTTCCCGACACCCTGCCCAGTCCGCAAGAGCTTGTGGGCTTCCCCTGGTCGGTATGTTCCTTGCCGGGCAACGGTTCGCCGGTCTCCGTGGTCGCCGCGGGCGATCAGAGCGGCATGGGTGGCCGCACAGTGATGGACAACGAGGCCATCGTGGTCAAGTCGGCCACGCGTTCAACTGCTCCCACGGATACCTATCTGCTTTGGCGAGGCCGCCTCTACGAGATCCGGCCCGCGGTGGCGAGCACGCTGGCTCCCGGCATCCAGCCGACCATCGTGTCGTCCGCGTTCATCAACGGCGTCGCCAAAGGACAGCCGCTGGAACCGCTGGTGATCCAGGGTAAGGGAACCCCGTTCGAGAAGAATCCCATTTGGAACGTCGGCCAGGTGATCCGCGTGAACAGCTTCCAGGAGGACAAATACGTGGTGGTGCGCGCCACGGATCTGGCCTGGGTGAGCGAGTTCCAGGCCGCTCTGCTGGGCTCGGTACGCGGTGGAAGCGAAAGCATCAACGATCTGAACAGGTTCGGCGCCATCAACGACAAGCTGCTGCCACCGCCGAACAGCAGCCCGCTGGACCCGCCGGTGGACCGCCCGTCGATCGCCGTCTACACCGGAAGCGGGCTGTGTTCGGTCATCAAGGACGATCAGGGAGCCTCGGAGTTGCGCGCTGACGTCAAGATCGATGTGACCCAGCGCCCGGGCACCGCCAAGCGAAGCGCGGTCGGTGGGGTCTATGCGGACTATGTCATCATGCCGTCCGGCCGGGGTGCGCTTGTCTCTTCTGGACAGACGTACAGCCTCGTCGCGCCAGACGGTGTGCGCTACGCCGCCGCGAATGGTCAAGTCCTGGCGAGGTTTGGTTACGAAGGGATTTCGACCCTTAAATTGCCACCCGCGTTGATCGCTTTGCTGCCAGAAGGTCCAGGTCTTGACCCCGCTGAAGCCTTGGTGCCATTAACGGTTTCCTAGATGGTTATCCACAGCTTTGTCGGACGGGGTGGCGCCATTTGTCCGGGGCGGCTACCGTCAGCCGCGAAGGTTTGACCAATCAGGGAGTGGGGTGACGTTAGACAATGGCTCAAACAACAGCCGAAGCCGCGGCGATGGAAACTGCGGCATCGAAGTTTGAACGTGTCGACGACTCGCTGCAGTCTATGCTCACGCGGCTCATGAACGAGCTGGAGACGCTGCAGACAGCGTGGCGGGGTGCCGGTGGCAATTCGTTCACGAACGTAAAGATGGCCTACCAGGAAAACCAGAAGGCGCTCAGCCGCGCGCTTCGCGAGACCGCTACGGCGATCCGCACGTCGGGTCAGCAATACACGGCCACCGACGACGAGCAAGCGAGTGCGGTCGGCAACATCAACGCCAGCATTACGCTGCCGCTGTAACAGAAAAGGGGAGGTTATCAATGTCAGGACAAGGACAACTCGTCGTTAACTTCACCGCTCTGGCGACAGCTGCTGGTGACATCAACAACGCGATCAACACCATGTCGAGCCAGCTGGATGAGGCGGCCCAGACCGCCGCGCCGCTGGTGGCTTCCTGGGATGGTGCTGCCCGCGACGCTTACCAGGCGCGCCAGGCGACGTGGACCAAGGCTGCCAACGACCTTGCCACCATGTTGCGTGACATCAAGCGGGCCGTTGAGCAGTCCGCAGAGCAATACCAGGCGACTGAGCAGCGCAACACCAACCTGTTCAGCTGAGCTCTATTTTGGCTTAGCCGACGCACCACCCCGAGAGACCAAAGGGAGCGCGAGATCGCGCTCCCTTTTGATTTCCCGCCGCAGGTGCCGCTAACGTTCGCCGGCGGGGCGCCACTTTCTGCGGATCCCGGCCGGCAACGCGACCATCAGCGCCACCGCAAGCAGCGCTGCCACTATGCCGATCGCGCTGAACCACAGGGCCTGCTCCCGAATGCGCGCTTCCTCGGCTGCGGCGCGTGCCTGAACCGGATCGATGGTGGGGGCTTGCAGCGCCCGGGCCCGAGCCGGTGCGGCATCGTCGATGACCTCGGTCACCGCCCGGACCGGGTTCAGCAGGCCGGCGCCATAGCCCTCGCTGCGTCTGCCGCCCGGGGCGGGATCGGCCGTCGCGAGCAGCCGCCGGATGACCTCTTTGGCCTTGATACCCGGAAAGCGCTGGAAGATCAGCGCGGCCGTGGCGGCCACCAGGGGCGAGGCGAAGCTCGTGCCGGCGTCGAAGCCGTACCCGCCAATCGGCTTAGGAACGAGCACGTCTTTGCCGGGCGCGGCAATGTCTACAAAGTCGCCGACCCCGGACGCGGGCAGAAGGTCGCCATTGGACGCTATCGCCGCGACCCCGACGACGCCCGGCCAAGCCGCGGGATAGGGCGTGGGGTTCTTGCGCTCGGCGGTGTTGTTGTTGCCCACCGCGGCCACTATCACCACGTCGCGGCTGATTGCGTCCTCGATCGCCTTCTTGAAGAGATCGCGGCCCACCGCCGAGACATAGACAAACGAGATATTGATAACTTTGGCACCCTTGTCCACCGCCCACCGCACGGCTGCCGCCATCTCGGCGTCGGTGACCGGGGCCTCATCGTCGTGACCGGGGACCTGCTCACTCACGCGGGCAGAGAGGATCTTGGCATCGAAGGCCAACCCGCGGAAGGCGACGTCGTTGCGTTTCTTGCCGGCGATCAAGCCGGCCACCGCTGTGCCGTGTCCGCAGAGATCGTCGACCTTGGATTGATGTTTCAGCGGATCGATGAAGTCGGCGACCTGCCCCTGCAGCTGCGGGTGATCATCGTCGACTCCGGAGTCGAGCACCCCGACGAGGATCCCCTTGCCAGTGGCATCGGCGGGCATCTTGCTGAGATCCCACACCACGTGTTGCCATGGATTGTCGGATATCTGCGCGCCCGCCTGAGGCTGGCTGCACGGCTGGGCGTAAGCCGGGCTGGCCGTGGCTCCTACCAGCACGCTGGCGGCGAGGGCCGTCAAAGCGGTAAGTACTGAGAGGGGGGTGCGCACTTCGCCTCCAGAATCTGCGATAGCTCACGGTGCTGAGGATGCTACTTGAATGCACTTAGCTAGTAGGTTGTACGCGGAGCGTGCTGGGTAAGGAGGTGACATCGTCATGACCAGGGCCGGGTGGGAGCCCACCACAGAGGCGGAAGTTGCCCTTTACGAGGCCTTGCTCGCCGGTGATCAGGAGCGCTATTTCCGCGTCCTGGGCAAGGTCCACCTGCTGCTGCCGGTGTCCGCCGACGCGGTCGCCGGGCGCACGCCCATGGGCTGGGCGACCTGGACCTCCAACGATCACACCCATCTGCTCGCGTTCACCTCCACCGCCTCCATGCGCACCTGCTTGGCCGAGCACGCCGGCGCCGCCCGGCGAATGCCGTTTGCCGAGCTGGCCGGGTCTTGGCCCAACCACGATTGGTGGCTGGCGATCAACCCGGGGCTGCCGATCGAAGGCTATCTTCCCGCATGGTTCGTCGCTCAGCTGTCCCAAGGCGACGCTCGCCTTCCGGGGCAGTCGTCCTCCTCCTCCGCGCCACGCGACCGGCTGGCCCGGGTCGAAGCACTGGAAAGGGCCAAGGCCGCACGTGCCGCGGGTCACCAGCCCCCACGCGACAACCGCGAGCCGGTCAGGGTCTCCGCCACGGTGGGTCCGCGAGCTCTGCCGTCGGCACCGCCGTCGCCGCCCACCGAGCCCTTCCCGCCGCAGTCGCCGTCACAGACGCCTTGGCACGATCCCACCCCCTGGCGTGAGCCGGCCAGCCCTCGGCGCGAGCCCGCCCCGGCGATGTGGGGTCAACCCGAGCCGTACCACCCCGGGCAGCCCTCGCGGCGTGAGCCCGCGTCTGAGCCTTATCAGCCGCTGCGCCACGAGCCCGCCCCGGCGATGTGGACTCAGCCTCAGCCCGAGATGTCGCCGCCCGGCCAACCATTGCGTCAGGAGCCCGAGCCGCCGACGTTGCGGCGTCCGGGCAGGCCCGCGGCCAGGCGTCCGGCCGCTGCGGCACCGATCGATGCCGAGCCGGTCTCGGACGAGGGCGAGGCCATAGCCAAGCTCGCGGCTTGGCGCGAAGCGGCCGCCGCATCCGGGGAGTCGTCTGGCACAGGCGCGTGGGCCGAGCCCACCCTGGTGGCGGGCTCGACCGATTTACCGCGCCGTCAACCCGGCAACCTGCCGTCGGCCCAACCCGCGACACCGGCGCAGCCGTGGCTGATGCAGGCCGCCGACACCCAGGTGGTCGGTGAGCGCGGTCCCGCCGCCGAACCTCCCAGGCAGAGCGCCACTTCGCTTTGGCGTGACTCGGCCCCGAGGCGCGGCGCGGAGGCAGCGGCCCAGGCTGATCAGGGCAGCCGAAATGGCGCCGCCGAAGCGACAGTGCAGAGCGGCACGGACTTTTGGGCCGATTCCAAGGCCCGGGCGGCGGCGCAGGCCGCCCCGGCCAGCGCGAGCGTCGCCGACTTCTGGGCCGACTCGGCCAGCCGGAAAGGTGCCGCCGAGGCAACGGCGCAGAGCGGCGCGGCTCGGGCGGGTGCCGCCGAGGCGAGCAAGCAGAGCGCCACCGACCTGTGGGCCGACTCGGCCAGCCGGAAGGGTGCCGCCGAGGCGACGGCGCAGGGCGGCAAGGCGGGGGCTGCCGATTTCTGGGCCGACTCGGCCGCCAGGAAGGGTGCTGCTGAGGCGACTGTGCAGGGTGGCACGGATTTCTGGGCCGATTCCAGGGCCAGGGCGGCGGCTGCTGAGCCGACTGTGCAGGGCGGCACGGACTTTTGGGCCGACTCCAAGGCCAGGGCGGCAGCCGCTGAGCCGACGATGCAGAGCGGCACCGATCTTTGGGCCGAATCAGTGGCCAGGGCCCGCGCCAGTGAGGCCGCGGCAGCCGCGCAGGAGAGCAAGGCCGCGCCGGGAGGGCGGCTGGAGGCGGCACCCACGACCGTGCTCGGGCAGCCGGAGCCGGCGAGCACCGAGCCACGGGAGATGAACGGGAAGGCGCGGCACGCCGAGCCGGACCCGGACTTCATTCCGGCGAACTCGGTCGAGGAAGAGCTTTTCGCTGCGGCCAACACGGGCAACACCGATGCCTTCCTGTCCACATTGCTCCTGGCCACGGTGCTGATCCCCAAGTCGGCCGGAACGACCAACGGTGCTTGGCGGCCCCAGCCGATCGACGGGGAACCCCACATCGTCTGCTACACCTCCACCCAGCATCTCGCCGAGCCGCTGGAGACGGTCTCCATCAAGTTCATCAAGCTGATCCAGGAATGGCCGGACCCGACGTGGAGCTTCGCGGTGAACCCGGGCACGCCGGTGGGGGCGACGCTTCCCGGTGGGCAGCTGCTCGCGCTGGCGAACTGGGCGGCCGAGGTGGGTCTGGGCGGCGATGACGAGGAGCAGCAGCAGGCAGCGAGCGACAGCAAGACGTCGGCGCCGGTGGCCGGACGGGCCAACCCGGAGCTGACCGTGCTGCAGAAGGCGATCGCCGCGAGCCAGGTCAGCTACTACCTTGAGCGCGGCTACGATCGCGTTTCCGGCTTTGTGCACCGGGCGCACGAGGTGGGCCATCTCAAGAGCATCGCCCAGATGCGGGGGGCGCTCGGGCTTGACTGGCCAGGCTCGCCGTTCGCCGCCGATGCCACCGAGATCTATCTGCTGCGCTGGTCGGCCTACCGGCCCAACCTGTACAGGATCCCTTACGGCGGCAACCATGAGGCCGGCATGAAGGCGATGCAGGGCTGGGTCATCGAGCGGGCGCCCTTCCGGGGCAACGGGTTCGCGCCAGGGGAGAACAAAGAGATCATCGCCGAATTCAAGGTGGACAGTGCGCGGCTGCCGCACGGGGCGCGCCTGCTGCGGATGCGCAACGACGGCGTGGAGGAAATCGTCGCGGTGCTCGACACCGACGGGCAACGCTGGCTGCGCACCGATGGAGGCTGAGTCGATGCGTGATGGCTTTGTGGCCCGCTACCAGGGGGCCGAGTACGACGCGAGCCCGGACGGCGACAACGTTCGGCTCTACCTGCCCGAGCCCGCCGAGGGCTTCACCGAGGTGCGTCCCGGCCGGTATGTCCGGGTGGTGCCCACCTCGGAGGTGGAGGACATCTGTTACATCCGCACCACCTGCACCTGGCGCGATCAGCCGTTCATCGTGCTGGCCGAACACGAGGCGTGGCTGCGGGTGGAGTACACGGGAGGCCGGGCCCCGGTGGCGAAGGAGCTGGGCCTGGACGAGTTCGACTTCGGCGTGTACCAGGGCTGGGCGCCGCTGAGTGAAGTGGTTGACCTGCGCGAGCTGCGCGTTTAGCGCTAGCCCTTGGCCCAGCGCACGATCTCGCCGGCGACCAGCTCGGGGGTCTCCATGTGCGGGAAGTGCCCGATGCCGTCGAGTAGCCGCCACTCGTAGTCGGCCAGGACATACTTGCCCGATCCCTGCGCCGTCGCGGGCAACGTGATCGTGTCGAGTGCGCCCTGAAGCTGCAGGGTTGGGGTGACTATTGGCTGGCGCATGGCTTTCGTGAACCGGTACCCATGAAGCCTCATTGTTGATCTAAAAGCCCATCGATACGCTTCCATTGCACAAAAGGCGGCCTGGGGAATGCTCATCGCCTCACGGCACCGCTGCTCATACTCGGTGTAGGCGGCGGTGGCGCGGAACGCGGGGCCGGTCCATTCGGCGAGCAGCCGGCCCACCAGAGCCGCACTATCGCGAGTGAGCACATGTTCGTAACGCGGAAGCTGGAAGCGCAGCAGGCCGGCTCCAGCGCGGCGCTGCGCGGCCTGGCCGACGAGCGCGGAGCGAAGCCGCAGCGGGTGAGCCGCGCCGAGCACGACGAGCCGCCGGATCAGCTTGGGATGCATGGCGGCCGCCGCCCAGCCGATCAGCCCACCGGCTCCGGCCCCCACCACCACGGCCCGGCGCTCGCCCAGGGCCCGGATGAGACCGGTCACATCGGCGGCGAGGGTGAAGCCGTCGTAACCTCGCGGCGGTTTGTCGGAAGCCCCGTATCCGCGCAGATCAACCGCCACCGCTCGAAATCCGGCGTCAGCGATCATGGGCAGCTGCTGATGCCAGGCCCACCAGAACTCCGGGAACCCGTGCAGCAGCAACACCAGCGGCCCGCTGCCCAGCTCGGCCACGTGAAAACGGCTGCCGTTGGCGCTGACGAAGCGGTGTTCCCACGGCCCCGGGGTCATGACCACGGAGTCATCGGGTGCACCCGTAATCATGAAAGGACTCATGTGCAGCAGGTTAGCCCCTGCGAGTGCGGACGCGCCCGCGGAGCAGGGCTGCGGCGAGTAAGGACGCGGTAAGCGATCCCACCAGCACTGCGGCCTTGATGCTGCCCTGCTGGGTGCCCTCGGGGAAGGCCAGCTCGGCGATGAGCAGGCTGACCGTGAAGCCGCATCCGGTGAGCACCGCGACCGCGGCGAGGTCGTGCCAGTGCAACGACTCGGGAAGCCTGCCCAAGCCGCTCTTGACGGAAAGCGCCGCGCCGCCGAAGACGCCGATGGTCTTGCCGACCACCAGCCCGAGCAGGACTCCGAGCGCGGCCCGATCGCTGAACATGACACCGATGTCGCTGAAGGTGAAGGGGATGCCGGCGGCGAAGAAGGCGAACAGTGGCACACAGATTCCGGCGGAGATCGGCTGCAGACGGTGTTCTAGCAGCTCAGCCGTGGCCTCGTGCTCGCCCGGGTCGGGTTTGACCCGGGTGGCGAGGCCAATCGCCACACCGGCGATGGTCGCGTGGATTCCTGATTCGTGGACCAGCACCCAAGTGAGTAGCGCCAGCGGAATGTAGATCCACCAGCCTTTGATCCGCATTCGCTGAAGCACGATGTAGACGCCCATCACCGCGGCCGCGCCGAGCAGTGCCGGAATGCTGATGTGTGAGGTGAAAAGCACCGCTATCAGCAGGATGGCACCAAGGTCGTCCACGATGGCGAGGGAGAGCAGGAACACCCGCAAGCTCGGCGGCAGATCCCGAGCCGTGATCGCGAGCACCGCGAGCGCGAAGGCGATGTCGGTGGCGACCGGGACGGGCCAGGCATCCTTGCCACCCGGCGCGCCCCACGCGACCGCCAGGCAGACCAGCGCCGGGACGATCATGCCGCCGAGCGCACCCGCGATCGGAAGCATCGCCTGACGCGGGTTGCGCAGCTCGCCGACCACCAGCTCGCGCTTGAGCTCCAAACCGGCCACCACGAAGAAGATGGCGAGCAGGCCATCCTCGGCCCAGGTCGCCAGCGTGAGGTTCAGATGCAGGGCAGACGGTCCGATGACCGTGTCGCTTAGTGTTTGGTACCAGTCCTGCAGCGGCGAATTGGCAACGATCAAAGCCAGGGCGGTGGCGCCCAGCAGGATCAGCCCACCGATCTGTTCGGTGCGCAGAAACCGGGCCACCTCGCTGGTTACCGCCTTCCGGCGCAGGCGGAGCCGCCGCGCTTTGCGCCGGAGGGAGACCATGTGCCGATCTTACGGGCGGGTACCGTTGCCAAGCATGAACTTCCCCCTCCCGGTCGTTGATGTCAGCGGTACCCCAGAAGAGATGGGCGCTGGCTATGGCGCACAAGCCCGTGATCAGATCAGGGCCAACGTCGACGCCTACCTGCAGCGCTTCGCCAGCGCGGTCGGCCTGAGCAGATCCTCGGTCCTCGAGCAGGGAGCGCTTTTTCACGCGACCACCCGCCAGCATTTCCCCCGGCTCGCCACGATGCTCGACGCGATGGCGGAGGCGGCCGGCCTGGAACCAGAGCTGATCTATGCGATCAACGCCAGGTCGGAGCTGCTCTACGGGAATCCGACCTGTGGCAGCCCGGGCGCGGAGGCCGGCGAATGCACGGCGATCGGGGTGCTCGATTCCCATTCGCTCACCGGCCACACCCTGCTGGCCCAGAACTGGGACTGGCATCCCGCCCAGCGGCCGTACACCCTGCTGCTGATCACCCGTGACGAGCGTGGGCACGAGGTGGCGGCGCTGACCGAGGCGGGCATGCTGGCCAAGGCCGGGCTGAACTCGGCCGGGCTCGGAGTTTGCGTGAATCTCATCGGCTGCGATCGGGACGGCCTGCCCGGCGGCGTGCCCTATCACGTGCTGCTGCGAAGCGTCCTGGAAGCCGATTCATTGTCCTGGGCGACCCGGAATGTATTGCGCATTCCCCGCTCCGCGAGCATAAATCTCCTCATTGGACAATCACATTCCGATGGCGGCGAATTGCTTGACCTGGAGCTGTGTCCCGGCGACGCCGGCTGGATGCATCCGCAGGACGGAATTCTGGTGCACGCCAACCACTTTGAGACGGCTGTGCCGGTTTACGACACGATCAAAGATTGGGGCGGATCGTCGCTTTTCAGGTCGGCCAGAGCGCGCCGGTTGCTTCTTCAGAGCGATGGCAAACTGTCATTCGATGAAATCCTTGACGTTTTGAAGGATCATCACAGCGCTCCGATCGGGATCTGCCGACACCTCGATGTGCGAGACAGTCCTGCTGATCAGTCCGAGACCATTTGGACAGTGCTGATGGATTTGAATGAAAGGTCTATTCAACTCATATCGGGCCCACCGTGCGAAGGTGGAAATGGCTTGCTGTTCAAGCCTTTCAGTAATTGACATTTGACTACTGACTTCTAATTCGTTATGTGCAAGGCTATCTCCACCCTGCCGATGCTGTGGGTGCGACTAATCCCTGTCTGCTCGTTGCATCGGCGTGTAAAGGGAGGGAGGACCCTTTGCGCAATCGGATTCTCGGTGGCGGATTCGCTGTGGCGCTCGTCGTCGCAAGCTTTGCCGGCGCCCCCGCCAGCGGTGTACCCCAGCAGCAGCTGGTAAACCCGCTGGAAACGGCGCAAGCTAGCCGTGTTGACAACCTTCACAACCCCCGGGCAGAAGCTTTGGCGGACCTGAAGAAGGAAGCGATTAGTCGCGTCATCAACGGTTCGGCAAGGCCAGAGCAGCGCAACGGTTCGGAGGTTGTCCGCGTTGGCAACCGCTGGTCCGAGCTGAAGAAGAAGGCCGACAAAGTCGACCCCGTCTTCGCTGTGCTGGCGCAATTCGGAACCACCGTCCACCCCCTAACCGGCGGAACCGCCGGGCCCGGCCACAATCAGATCGCGGAGCCCAACAGGGCTGTAGACAACTCGACCTATTGGCAGCCGGACTTCAGCCAGGCCCACTTCAACCAGATGTACAACGGGCCAGGCGAATCGCTCGCCGACTTCTACATGAAGCAGTCGGGCGGCAAGTACACGACCAACACCGCGGTCTCCAACTGGGTTCAGTTGGACTACAACGAGGCCCGGTACGGTCACAACTTCCCCTCGAGTTCGCCTTACGACGACCGCAGCACGTACTGGCCGTTCATCCGGGACACCGCGAACGCCTGGTACAACTCGCAGCTCGCCGCGGGCAAGACTCAGGCGGAAATCAGTGAGTACCTGAAGCAGTTCGACGTCTACGACCGGTACGACTTCGACGGCGACGGTAACTTCAACGAGCCCGACGGCTACATCGACCACTTCCAGGCTGTCCACGCTGGAGAGGGCGAAGAGGCCGGCGGCGGCACCCAGGGCGCTGACGCGATCTGGTCGCACCGCTGGGCGGCGTACCAGAACCTGGTCGGCTCGGCCGGCCCCGTGGGCAACCTCGGTGGCGGCACGCAGATCGGTAACTCGGGTATCTGGGTCTACGACTACACGGTGCAGCCGGAAAATGGTGGTCTGGGCGTGTTCGCCCACGAGTTCGGGCACGACCTCGGTCTGCCGGACCTCTACGACACCCAGGGTGGCGACAACAGCACCGCGTTCTGGACCCTCATGTCCGGTGGCTCGTGGATGAGCCACAGCACCACCGAAATCGGCACCTCTCCGATCTACATGGGTCCGTGGGAGAAGCTGTTCCTCGGCTGGCTCGACTACGACGTGGTCGGCAATGGCCAGAACAAGATCGTGACGCTGGGATCCGCGGCGAACCCGGAAGGACCGCTGGCGCAAGCCGTTGTCGTTCCGCTGCCGACGCAAACCATCGTCACCGAGTACAACACCCCCAAGTCCGGAACCTGGGAATGGTGGGGTGGCAGTGCTGACGACATCAACGTCTCACTGACCCGCGATGTGAGCCTGACCGGAGCAACTTCGGCCAAGATCACTACGCAGGCTTGGTACGACATCGAGGAAGGCTATGACTTCCTCTATGGCGAGGTCAGCACCGACGGTGGGGCAAACTGGACCAAGATCGGAACCGAGGTCGACGGAATCTCCGGCGGCGGCGAGGAACCGGTATGGGTTGAGCTGTCCTACAACCTGGACGTGTACGCGGGTCAGAACGTCAAGTTCCGCTTCCGCTACCAGACCGACGGCGGCGTGCACTACGCCGGCCCGTTCCTTGACGACATTGCGCTCGTCACGAACGGCACCGGCTGGACTGACGACGTCGAGGCCGGCGTAGGCGCCTGGACTGCCAACGGTTTCACCCGGATGACGGGTTCGACCAGCCGGCAGGCCGAGCACTTCTACATGGCCGAGTACCGCAGCTACACCGGGTATGACAAGAACTTCAAGACCGGCCCGTACAACTTCAGCAGTGCCAAGGGCGTCGAGAAGTTCCCGTACCAGGACGGAATGCTGGTGTGGTATGTGAACTACGCGTACTCCGACAACAACACCATCGCGCACCTCGGCGGCGGTCTGACGTTGCCGGTCGACGCGCGGCCCGCCCCGATCACCTATTCGGACGGGCTGATCATCGGCAACCGGCGGCAGCCGTTCGACGCGACCTTCGGGACGCACAGCACGGACGCCGTGACCTTCCACAAAGCCAACGGCGCGACCGCTGTCGTCCCGTCGGGCCCGGCCATCCGCACCTTCGATGACTCGGACCCGAACCGGTACTACAGCACCGGAAACCCGCTGGGTTCGGTGAAGGTCGCCGGTGACGGCGTGAAGATCAAGGTCGTGATCGAGAACAGCGTTCTCATCCCGTTCATGGTCATCCAGGTCCAGAACTAGTTCATAGCAAAGGGGCGCGGGTTTATCCCGCGCCCCTGGCGGTCACCGCGGCTTGCCGCGGTGACCGTCAGCATTCCTTGCTCTAATCTTCGCTTGCCGTGGCGGAGTTCATTCCTTCGGCGATCAGGCTCATGACCGCTGAATCCTGCAGGGTCGTGACGTCGCCGAGAGAACGTTTCTCGGCCACATCTTTGAGCAACCGCCGCATGATTTTGCCGGAGCGGGTCTTCGGCAGCTCCGCGACCAGCATGATCTGGCGCGGTTTGCAGATCGGGCCGAGCGTCTTGGCGACGTGGTTGCGCAACTCCTCGGTCGATACCTCGGCCGACCCGCGCAGGATCACGAAGGCGACGATGGCCTGGCCGGTAGTGGCGTCGGTGGCCCCGACCACGGCCGCTTCCGCGACCGCGGGGTGCGCGACCAGCGCCGACTCGACCTCGGTGGTGGAGATGTTGTGCCCGCTCACCAGCATGACGTCGTCGACCCGGCCCAGCAGCCAGATCGCGCCGTCCTCGTCGCGCTTCGCGCCGTCTCCGGCGAAGTAGAAGCCCTGCTCCTTGAAACGCGACCAGTAGGTCTCGAGGAAGCGGTTGTCGTCACCCCAGATGGTCCGCAACATCGACGGCCACGGCTTGGTCAGGGCGAGGTAACCGCCGTTGACCGGGTTGCCGGCGTCGTTGACTATCTCCGCCGAGATGCCGGGCAGCGGGCGCATCGCCGATCCGGGTTTGCAGTCGGTCACCCCGGGCAGCGGGGAGATCATGATGCCGCCGGTTTCCGTCTGCCACCACGTATCCACGATGGGGCAACGGTTTCCGCCGATATGTTCCCGGTACCACATCCAGGCCTCGGGATTGATCGGCTCGCCCACGCTTCCGAGCAGGCGCAACGACCCCAGGTTGAACTGGGCCGGGATCTCGTCACCCCACTTGGCGAAGGTACGGATCGCGGTCGGGGCGGTGTAGAGGATCGTCACCCCGTACTTCTCGATGAGCTCCCAGAACCGGCCCTTGTGCGGGGTGTCGGGCGTGCCTTCGTACATGAGCTGTGTCGCGCCGTTGGAAAGCGGGCCGTAGACGATGTACGAGTGACCGGTCACCCAGCCGATGTCGGCGGTGCACCAGTAGATGTCGGTTTCGGGCTTCAGATCGAAGACAGCGTGGTGGGTGAAGCTGACCTGGGTCAGGTACCCGCCGGTGGTGTGCAAGATGCCCTTGGGCTTGGCGGTGGTGCCGCTGGTGTAAAGGATGAACAGCGGATGTTCGGCGTCCATCGGGGCCGCTTCGTGCTCGGCGGAGGCTTCGCTCATGGCGTCGTGCCACCACACATCTTTGTCCGTCCAGGCGACCTCCTGGCCGGTGCGGCGCACCACGAGCACCTTCTCGATCGACGGGCAGTCGGCCACCGACTCGTCCACGGTCGGCTTGAGCGCGCTCGGCGCACCCCGCCGGTAGCCGCCGTCAGCGGTGATGACCAGCTTCGCGTTGGCGTCCTGGATCCGGCCGCGCAGCGCATCGACGGAGAAACCGCCGAACACCACGCTGTGCGTCGCGCCGATGCGGGCGCAGGCGAGCATCGCCACCGCGGCCTCGGGAATCATCGGCATGTAGATCGCGACCCGGTCGCCCTTGCTCACGCCGAGCGAGAGCAGGGCGTTGGCCGCCTTCTTGGTCTCGGTCAACAGGTCGGCGTAGGTCAGGGTGCGGGTGTCACCCGGCTCACCCTCCCAGTGGATCGCCACCCGGTCGCCGATGCCATTTGCCACATGCCGGTCTAAGCAGTTGTACGAGATGTTGAGCTGTCCGCCGACGAACCACTTCGCGAAGGGCGGGTTGGACCAGTCCAGCACCTGGTCCCATTCCTTGAACCAGTCCAGGCGGCGGGCCTGCTTTTCCCAGAAGGCCAGCCGGTCGGCGTCGGCCTCGGCATAGGCCGCCGCGGTGACGTTGGCGTTCGCCGCGAGCTCCGCCGGCGGGGGGAACTGCCTCGTCTCCGAAAGCAGATTTTCCAAAGTCTCGCTCATGGGAAAGAATCCTAACTAATTCTTCTGGGTACCCTGGGTGACCATGATGGACCCGTTAGCGCCGCTTCTCAATCTGGCAGACATCGCTGATGCGGTGAAGGGCGCCCGCGCTGCGGTGGACGGCGCTTACCGGCACCCCGCACTGCGACGAAAGGGCGGCCAGGTGGCCGCCGAGATCAGCTTACGCTGCGCCGTTGCCAGCGCTTCTCTTCTATCCGGTGGGTACGATCTAGAGCTCGTCAGATCCGGCACCGTGCTCGATCCCGTGCTGCAGGGATCGCTGCGCGTCGCGGAATCCTTGCCCGCCTTGGCCGCCCGCTGGGAGAACGCGCCACGCCAGGTCTTCGCCCGGCTGCACCTGCTCGCCGCCACCGGCCTGGTCCCCGCCGACGCCCTCGGCCGCCCCGCCGCTTCGCTCGACCGCGTCTGCTCCTACATTGTGTCCCGCTCCGGAGACCCGCTCATCCGGGCCGCCGTGGTACACGGAGAGTTGCTGGCGCTCAACGCCTTTGGCCCCGTCAACGGAATCATCGCCCGCGCCGCCGCCCGGCTGACCCTCGTCGCGTCCGGCCTGGACCCCCGCGGCCTAGTCGCCTCCGAAGAAATCCACCTAGCCCGCGAGCCCGAATACCTCGGCGCGGCAGGCGCCTTCGCCACCGGCACCCCCGACGGCATCCGCTCATGGCTAAAACACTGCACCACCGCCACCACCATGGGCGCCGCCATAATCACCGAAGTAGGCGACCTAGCCCTCGCCTAACCAACACACGCCCCCGCACCTCGCGCCCCGCGTTCCTGAGCGAGCGATGCGATTGCGCGCTGCTTGCCAATCGCTGCATCACCCTCCAGGCGCGATCTGCCGCGCGTCGCTTCACTCGCGCCAACATTTGCAGCGCCGCGCCGCTGTC
>NZ_BONY01000135.1 GCF_016862955.1 Rhizocola hellebori
GCTGGGCGCGGCCAACTGGTCGGCGGCGCAGCCGCCGGGCGAGGCCAAGCACGGAGGCGGCGTTGCCGCCCGGGAGGTGCGGCGAAGGACCACGACGTGGCGGCGCAAAAAGATACGGCGAAGGACCACGACGTGGCGGCGCAAAAAAATACGGCGAAGGACTACGACGTGGCGGCGCAAAAAAATACGGCGAAGGACTACGACGTGGCGGCGCAGAAGATACGGCGAAGGACCACGACGCTGTGGCGCAAAAGATGCTGCGAAGGACCACAACGTGGCGGTGGCAAGGGATGCTGAGCACCCCATGGATGCCAGAAGCAGAGCCTTGGTGGCTAGTGGTGACCCGGGCCTGGCCGGGCCCGGGCCACCGCTAGGTGACGCTGACCGTGCCGTGGGACAGGCGATAGCCGTAGCCCCGCACCGTCGCAAGGTCTTCACTGTGCTTGCCGAGCTTGAGCCGCAGCCGGCGGATATGGACGTCCACCGTTCTCTCCCCGCTCTGCTCGTGTCCCCACACCGCCTGCATCAGCTGCAGCCGGGTGAAGGCCGCACCCGGATGCCGGGCAAAGAACAGCAACAGTTCATACTCTCGCTTCGTGGTGACCATCTCGGCGCCGTCCACCAGGACCCGATGGCTCCTAGTGTCGATGGTGATCGGAGCGTCCGAGGTGGAGCTCACCTCGGCTGGCGCTACGTCCCACGCGATGGTGCTCTGACTGGCGCTCAGGCTGGTGGCCAAGCGGGTCAAAGCCTCCTCGGGACCGGTTACAGTCACACTAAGCGTGACAGTTCGCAACTTATCTCTCCTTTCCGGAGAGTCATCAGCTTAATTCATCGGTGCCACTCTAATAACATCACAAAAGAGTGATGAATATCGCTCAGTGATCGTTCAACTACCACCGGTTCTTAAGGTCCATGCCAGTTGCTGAAGTCCTGTTTACTTTGTTCTTACACAAGGTTTCTACTTTGCAGTTATGGCAGACCGGGACAGGTTCGCTCATCTACTGCGCAGAGCGACATATGGCGCTACGGCCGAGGAGGTCGACCAGGCGGAACGCGTGGGGTTCGACGCGGCCGTGGACGCCTTGGTGAGCCCAGCGCGGCCCGATCGCGGTGCGGCGGCCACGCCGCCGCCGGTGCTGGGCGCCGATCCGTACGCGGCATTGGATCGCAACGCCACCCGCGAACAGCGGCAGGCGGCGCAGAAGACACGCCGCGATCAGATCCAGGCCCTCACCGTGTGGTGGGTCGAACGGATGACCGCGGCCGAGAACCAGCTCCACGAGAAGCTGGTCTTCTTCTGGCACGGGCACTGGGCGACCAGCGTGCAGAAGGTGGACTCGGCCCAGCTCATGCTGGCGCAGCAGGAGGTGTTCCGCCGCTACGCCACCGGGCAGTTCGGCCCGTTCGTCAAGGCGATGCTGCGCGACGCGGCGCTGATCCGCTGGCTCGACGGGCAGCGCAACACCCGCAAAGCCCCCAACGAGAACCTCGCCCGGGAGCTGATGGAGCTGTTCACCCTCGGGATAGGCAACTACACCGAAGACGACGTCAAAGCCGGGGCGCGGGCGCTCACCGGCTGGGCCATCGACCGGGTGACCGGGCAGGTCAAGCTGGAGCCGGCCCGGTTCGACGACGGGGTGAAGACGATCCTCGGCCAGACTGGCAAGTTCGATGCCGACGGGTTCGCCGACCTTCTCATGCAACAGCCGGCGTCGTCCCAATTCTTGGCGAAGCGGCTTTGGTACAGGTTCGCGTCGGGTGAGCCGATGCCCGCCGAGGCGCAGGCCCGCATCGCCGCCGCGGGCCACGACATCGCCGCGATGGTCAAGGCGATGTTCCGCGATCCAGCCTTCGCCGGCACCCGTGGGCATCTGGTCAAGCAGCCCGTCGAGTGGGTGGTGGGCGCGCTGCGCCAGCTGCAGGCGAAGCCGGAGGCGCAGCTGCTGCGCGAGTTCGCCAGCCTGGATCAGGTGCCGTTTAGGCCACCCAGCGTTGGGGGCTGGCCGAGCGGGGCGCAGTGGCTGACCACCTTCTCCGCCCAGACCCGGCTGCGGCTGGCGGAAGTGCTGGCCACCAAGACTTCCCCGGCCATCCTGGACCGGATCACCGCCGCGCCCGCGGCGGGCCGGGCCGATGCCCTGGCCCGGTTGCTCGTGGTGGACGCCTGGACCGACCGCACCCGCAAGGTGCTGACCGACTCCGCCGCCCGGCCCCAACGACTTATCGCGCTTGGGCTGGCCAGTCCCGAGTACGCCGTCCAATGAGGAGGATCAGATGGACTCGCTGACCAGGCGGAAGTTCCTCGTCCGCAGCGGGGTCGTGGGCGGGGTCGCGCTCGCGGGCGCTGCGGCCGGCTTCGGCGCCTACTCGTTGCGCGACATCCTTGACACCGCGGGCGAACGCCCCACGGACGCACAGACCCTGGTGGTGATCACGCTTTACGGCGGGAACGACGGGCTGAACACGGTCATCCCCTTCGCCGATGCGGCCTACCAGTCCGCGCGGCCCGAGCTTGCCTACTCCGCCGACGAGGTGCTCAAGCTCGACGCCACGACCGGGCTGAACCCGGGCCTCAAAGGCTTGCACGGCTTGTATTCCCAGCAGCGGCTGGCGGTGGTGCGCGGTGTTGGGTACCCGCAGGCGGACAGAAGTCACTTCCGGTCCATGGACATCTGGCACACGGCTCAACCGGCCCGGCCCGGCAACACGGGCTGGCTCGGGCGCTGGCTCGATACCGCCGGCGGTGACCCGCGGCTGGCGGTCTCCTTCGAAAACGTGTTGCCGCCCTTACTGGCCGGGGCTTCCAGCGCCGGTGCGGTGGTGGGCGTCAACGGGATGAAGATGCCGCGCACGGTGCCGATGGAGACGGTGAGCGCCCTTGGCCAGGCGGTGGCGGGCGAGCCCGCGCTGCAGGCGCGGGCCGCGGCCTGCTACGCCGATCTGGTCCGGGTGGACCGGCTGATGAAGGACGTCAACGAGGCCGTCTCGGCCACCCCCGACCCCGAGCCCGACCAGCCCAAGGGCACCGGAACCGGCGGACAGTCCGCTTTGGACAGCCAGCTGGACCTGGTGGCGCAGTGCATCAAGGCGAAGGTGGCCACCCGCGCCTTCTCCGTGTCGCTCGGCGGTTTCGACACCCACGCGGACGAAAAGCAGCCGCACCAAGCACTTCTGGGCATCCTCGACAAGGCCGTCACCTCCTTCCTCGGCGAGGTCGCCGGACACGATGTCGTCGTGCTCATCTATTCCGAATTCGGCAGGCGGGTCAAGGCCAACGCCTCCGACGGCACCGACCACGGCACGGCCTCCAACGTCCTGCTGATCGGGCCGGGCTTCGCCGGTGGCCTGCACGGCGAACAGCCCAGCCTCACCAACCTGGACAACGGCGACCTCAAGCACAGCATCGACTTCCGCGACATCTACGCCACCATCCTCGAGCGCGTCCTGAAGGCCGACCCCGCCCAGATCTTGGAGGGCTGGAAAGGCCGGCTGGCCCTCTAGTGGGAGTGGACCTGGCCGGCTTGCTGGCCGGGCTCCACCACCACGAACTGGCCCATCATGCCCTCGTCCTCGTGCAGCAGCACGTGGCAGTGGAACATGTAGGGCGTGTTCGGGTCGCTGTAGTCGGCGAACCGGGCGATCACCTGCACCGGCTCGCCGGTGCGCAGGAAGACGGTGTCCTTCCAGCCGCGTAGCTGCGGCGGCGGGCCACTCCCGCCGACCTTGACCACCTGGAACTGAACGTCGTGAAGGTGGAAGCTGTGCGGCGTGCCGTCGTTGTTGGTCAGCGTCCACAGCTCGGTGGTGCCCTTGACGACCGTCGCGTCCACCCGGCTCATGTCCATCTTGCGGCCGTTGATGGTCCGGGCCTGCACCCGGAACTGACGTGACTGCGCCGCCTGTTTCGGGTCGAGCCGGGCGATCTCGGCGAGCTTGCCGGGGACCGGCGCGCTGGGCGCAAGTGTTGGTGCGGCCCGCAACTGGAGGATGTCGAGCCGGTCGTGCCCGCCCACGAAACGGTCGCCGAGCGCGCCGATGCCCAGATCCTGTGGCCCGCTGCGCAACACGGCCGTCTCGCCCGCGCGCAGGCCGACCACGATCTCGGCCCGCTCGCCCGGGGCGAGCTGGATTCCGTTGGTGGTGAAGGGGGTTTCGAGCAGCCCGCCGTCGGTGGCCACCAGCTGGAAATCGCGATCGTCGGCGAGTCCGAAGCGATAGACCCGGGCGTTGGAGGCGTTGAGCAGCCTCAGCCGCACCAGCGAGGTGCTGACTTCCAGGTATGGCCCGGTGACGCCGTTCACGGCGATGGTGTCACCGAGGACGCCGACATCGCCCAGCACGCTCTTGCTCTCGTCGAGCCGGCCATCGTCGAACTGCTTGTCCTGCACGATGAGCGGGATGTCGTCGACGCCGTAGGTGCTGGGCAGCGCGGTCTGCCCGTCGTCGAGGAGGAACATCCCGGCCAGGCCCCGGTATACGTGCTGGGCCGTTTCGCCGTGCGGATGTGGGTGGTACCAAAGGGTTGCCGCGGGCTGGTCGATCTTCCAGGTGGGCGACCAGGTCTGCCCCGGCGGGATCGGCTGATGCGGCCCGCCGTCCATGGTCGCGGGCAGGTGCATGCCGTGCCAGTGCACGGTGGTCGGCTCGGCCAAGCCGTTGTGCACGTTGACCACGACCTGCTCACCTCGGTTGGCCCGTAGGGTCGGGCCCAGGTACTCGCCGTTGAAGCCCCAGGTGGGCACGCGCTGACCGCCGAAGTCGTGGCTGCTCTCCTCTGCGGTCAGCTCGAAGATCCGCCTGCCCCGCTCGTCCAGCCGGGACTGGGCCAGCGGCGGGATGGCCAGCCTGTTCGCGAAGGCCACCTCGCCGGTGGTGTCCAGTGCTGTCCCGTTCCAGAGCCGGATCACGAGGATTGCGCCGAGCCCGCAGGCCACCAATACCAGGCCGATGACGACCGTCAGAACCTTCCTCATGTACCGAACCTACATGTAGGCTGTTTACATATCAGTCGGGGATTTCCCTGAGTTCCGAAGGCAAGCCCTGACGGCATACTTGGCTATGTGGGTGAGATCGACTGCTACGTGGACCGGCTGGCCGGTGCCCTCGTCGGGCCGCGCCGGGCCAAGGCCGATCTCGTCACCGAAGCGCGGCACGGCCTGATCGACGCGGCCAGCGCCCATCATGCCGACGGCATGGCGTGGCCCGAGGCCGAGCGGCTCGCCGTGGCGGAGTTCGGTGCTGTCAAAGAGCTTCTTCCTGGGTACCAGGCAGAGCTGGGCATAGCCCAGATGCGCAGAACGGCAATGCTCGTATTCACGGTGCTTGTGGCGCAGGCAGTCGTCTGGAGCCGCATCATCGACCCGCCGGTGCCGCGCAGTGGCCTGCCCGCCACGCTCGACGCGATGATCGGCTGGCTCGGACTGCTCGCCATGCTCGGCGCCGCCGCAGCGGTCATATCGCTTCGCTACCTGCCCACCCGCCGCGACGCCACCGTCATCGCGGGCTTCTCCGCGCTCACGCTGTCCATACTCATCGCGCTGCTAGGCGTCGCCATCACCGCCACCAGCGGCGGGGACCTGCGCTGGACCATCGCCTTCGGCCTGCTCCCCATGGCCTGGACAGCCCATTCCGCTCGCCGCTGCCTGCGCGCCTCCCGCTGAACGGCGGTTAGCGGGCAGGGCGCAGGACACCTTCGATGATGGCGGCGAAGTCGAGCCAGCCGGTGCGTTCCTGGGCAAGGGTTTTGCGGCCGGTGTCGGTGAGGCTGTAGGTGCGGCGTTCGCGGCCGCCTACCGTGCTCCATTCGCTTTGCACCATTCCCGCGCGCTCGAGGCGGCGCATGGCGGGGTAGAGCGAGCCGGTCGGCAGGTCGAGCGCGCCGCCGCTGCGTTGGCGCAGGGCTTCCATCACGGCGTAGCCGTGTTTTGGGGTGTCTTCGAGCACGGCCAGGATCAGGGCGTCGAGGTGTCCGCGCACGGTGTCCGGCTTCATGTAGACAGGCTACCTAACGAGCGAGGAGACCGCTTGGATCAACTCGGGGCCGTGCTGGAGGCTGGGATCGTTGTGGTCCGCGCCCGCCACCTCGATCACGGTGCATGGCCCACCGGCGGTGGCCGCGACGGCGCGGCTCTGTTCGGCCGGCACGATCGAGTCGGCCGAGCCGTAGACCACCACCGTGGGCACCTTGATGCCAGCCAGCGTCGAGGCGACCGAGAACCGGTCGCGCAGCAGCCAGCGCACCGGCAGGAAGGGATAGTTCGCCGATCCGGCCGCGGCCAGATCGGTGAAGGGGGAGCGCAGCACCAGCCCGAGCGGCGGGTCGGCCGCGGCCAGCCGGGTGGCCACGGCGGCGCCGAGGCTCTCGCCCAAGTAGATGACCGGACCTTTGATCGCCGCGCGGGCCGCCTTGGCATCCTGCGCCAGCCCCTCCTCGGACGGGCTGCCCGGGTTGCCGCCGTATCCGCGGTAGTCGAACAGCAGCACCGAAAATCCCGCCGCGGTCAACGCGGAAGCCAGCGGGACCCGGCCCGCCCGGTTGCCGCCGTTGCCGTTGGCCACCAGGACGGTGACGCCGTTGGCGGACCCGGTCGGCGCAAACAGCCATGCCCCCAGCTCGAGCCCGTCGCCGGTGGACAGCACGAGATCCTGGCCGCCCGGCAGCGCCGAAGCCGCCGGGCCCACCGCGGACCGGTCGGGAAAGTAGATGAGGGCGCGCTGGCCGAACCACACCAGGGCGAGCAACAGCAAGAGCACCACAAGCACGATCAGGGCTGGACGCACCAGCCTCACCTCGCATCCGATCCGGCCACGGCGACGGCCACCGGCAGCTCCTCGGGCGGGGCGGCCGCCTCGGCCGGCGCCCGCAGGTTACGCACGTCGGGCGAGACCAGCGCGAGAAGGGTGACGATGACGATGATGGCGGCACAGCCCAGCAGGGCCGGCTTGGGCCCGACAGCGAGCGCGACCGGGCCGGCGACGAGCAGCCCGATCGGCCCGAACATCAGCGAGCCGAGCGCGTCGTAGGAGCTGACCCGCGACAGCGACTCCGGTGGGATCTCCCGCTGCATGGTGGTGTTCCACAGCACGCCGAAGATGTCGTGGCTGATGCCCATGAGGAAGAAGGCGATCGCCAGTGTCCACAATGGAGCGCTCAGGCCCAGGGTGAGATAGGGCAGCGCGCTCAGCAGCATCGCCAGCGTCGCGACCAGGATCGGCCGCCTCGGGCGCAGCCGCATGGCGATGACCACGCCGACGATCATGCCGACGGTCTGCGCGGCCAGCGCTGCTGACCAGGCCGCCGCGCCGCCCAGCTCCTGCTTGGCCACGACCGGGCCCAGCACCCCGTGCGCGGCCTGCAACGCCATCACCAGCACGGCGAACTGGGCGACCACCACCCACAGCCACTGCTTGCTGATGAAGATCTGCCAACCCTCACGCAGGTCGGTGAGGACCGACTGGCGTTTTTGCCCATCGGTCACCCGGCGCGGGCTGATCCGGCCCAGCCCGGATATCAAGGCCGCGGCGAGGCCGAACATGCTGGCGCTGGCGACCAGGGCCCAGCCGGAGCCGAGCAGGACCACCGCACCTCCACCGGCCACGACCCCGAGCACGCGAGAGATGTTGACCCCCAACCCGATCAGGCCGTTGGCCGCCTGCAGCTGGTCGGCCGGGACAACCTCCGGCACCAGACCGATCAGGGCCGGGAACAAGGTGGCCATGCCGATGCCGCTGAGCGCCGCGGCCGCCGCCATCGCGGGCAGCGGACTCCAGCCGGAGACGAACATCGCGGCCAGGCTGAGGTAGGCGACGGTGTTCATCGACTCGCCGGCCATCATCACGCGCTGGCGCGGCAGCCGGTCGGCGATCACCCCGCCGAAAAGCATGAACGCCACCATCGGCACGGATTGTGCGGCCAGCACCACCGAAAGCGTCTTGGCGGTGGCGCCGGGCAGGCCCAGCACGCCGAAGGCCAAGGCCACCGGGGCGAAGGATCCGCCCAGGACGGACACTGTCCGAGCCCCCATGAGCAGGGCAAACCGGCGATCGCGGAGCAGCGTGAGGTCCCGGCGATAGCTGTGCATCCGCCGACAGTAGCCGTTGGCCTGGCTGGACGCGTAACGTCCTAGAACATGAAACGTGCTTGGGTTCTGCTCCTGATCGGAGCGTTGGCCGCCTGCACCACCACCCCGACGACCCCGGTCTCCGAAGTCAACGCCGACCCGCACGCCGCACACCGCACGTTCAGTGCCGCTCCGCCCGCTCCGCTGCGCGAGGGCGAGCGCTTCCTTGAGCTGTCGATGGCCCGGCCGTTCACGCCGACTGCCTCCGGCGGCGGCAACGACGAATATCGCTGTTTCCTGGTCGATCCCCAGCTGACCGAGCGCACCTTCATCACCGGCAGCCAGTTCCTGCCGCAGAACGCCGACCTGGTGCACCACGCCATTTTCTTCCGGGTCAAGCCCACAGACGTGCCTAAGGCCACCAAGATGGACGCCGATGCCGGCGGCGATGGCTGGACCTGTTTCGGCGGCACAGGTGTCGGCTCAGACCTCGGTGGCCGGGCCGGGGGCGGGGCTGCGGCGTGGATAGCCGCGTGGGCGCCCGGCGGCGACGAGGTGATCCTCGGGTCGAAGACCGGCTACGAGATGGAGCCGGGCAGCCGCATCATCATGCAGATCCACTACAACCTGCTCGCGGCCAAGGGCAAGCCGGTAGGCGAGGACAAGTCCGGGATCCGGCTGCGCCTGATGGAAGGCAAGGCGGGCCTCAAGCCGCTGCAGACCACGCTGCTGCCCGCGCCGGTGGAGCTGCCGTGCGCGGCGGACGAGAGCGGGCCGCTGTGCGAACGCAAGCTTGCCGTCATCAACGTTCAGGAGCGCTTCGGCAACCAGGCCGGCTTCACCGTCGCCGGGCTCAATCTGTTGTGCAACAACGGAAATCCGGCCCCCGGGCCGACCCAGAAGTGTGACACCAAGGTTCGTGAGCCCGGCATGGTGTATGCGGTCGCCGGTCACATGCATCTGCTTGGGCGTTCCATCAAGGTGGAGCTCAATCCCGGTACCCCCCAGGCCAAGGTTTTGCTCGATGTCCCCAGCTACAACTTCGACGATCAGGGAGCCCGGGCGCTGCCCGAGCCGGTCAAGGTCAACCGAGGCGACACGCTGCGGGTGACCTGCACTCACGACGCCGGTCTGCGCAAGATGCTGCCAGCCCTCAAGGACGTCGCGCCGCGCTACGTGGTGTGGGGCGAAGGGACCAGCGACGAGATGTGCCTGGGGATCGTCACCTGGACTAAATGAGCCCTGCGTCGTGGGTCAGGATGGCGGCCTGAACCCGATTGCTGGCACCGAGTTTGGCCAGTGCCCGGCTCACATGCGCCTTCACCGTGGCCTCGGCCATGTCCAGCTCGCGGGCAATCTCCGCATTGGACAGTCCGCGGCCGACCGCGCAGACCACCTCCAGCTCGCGCTCGGTGAGCGCACTGAGGCGCTGCTTGGCCACCTCTGCCTGGGAGAGGCCGCGCCCGGCGAAGGTGCGGATCAGCCGCCGGGTCACCGTGGGCGAGAGCATGGCGTTGCCCGCGGCCACCGTGCGCACAGCCTCGGTGAGATCGCTGGGCGGGGTGTCCTTGAGCAGGAAACCGACCGCGCCCGCCCGCAACGCCGAATGTACATATTCGTCTATGTCGAAGGTGGTGAGCATGACCACCTTGGGCGGGTCGGCCTGTTCGCCGAGTTCCCTTGCCGCGCTTAGCCCGTCCCGGCCGGGCATGCGCACGTCCATCAGCACGACATCGGGCCGGTGCCGCAACACCGCGCTGACCGCCTCATCGCCGTCGCGCGCCTCCGCCACGATGGCGATGTCGCCGGAAGCCTCCAGGATCATCCGCAGCCCCGACCTCACCAGCGCCTCATCGTCGACGAGCAAAACCTTTATCACGCGGGTACCTCACGAGCCTCGTCCGGAAGCACAGCGCTGACGCAATATCCGCCGTCGAGCCTGGGCCTGGCTTCGAAACGCCCATAGAGCAGGGCCACCCGCTCGCGCAGGCCGATCAGGCCCAACCCGCTGCCGGGCATGCGATCGCCCGCACCCGGGGGGCCGTTCTCCACCTTCACCTCGATGTTGCGCTGCAGGTAGCGCAGGGTGACGCTGGTTTCGGCGCCGCCGGTGTGCTTGACAACGTTGGTGAGCCCTTCCTGGACGACGCGGTAGGCGGCTCTCTGTACCACCAAAGGAAGCGGACGTTCGGTGCCCTCCTCGGTGAAGCTCACCGGCAGCCCTGCGGCCCGCGTCTGCTCCAGCAGGCGCGGCAGGTCGGACAGGTCCGGTTGCGGAGTGAGGTCCTCGTATCCGTTGGCGCGCAACACTCCCAGCACCTGGCGCAGCTCGGTCAGCGCCTCCCGCCCGGTGGTCCGGATCAGCGCTGCCCCATTGGCCAGCCGCTCATCGGGCGCGTTGACCTCCAGCGCACCCGCGTGCAGCACCATCAGCGCCACCCGGTGCGCGACCACGTCGTGCATCTCCCGCGCGATGCGCGCCCGCTCCTCGGCCCGCGCCTGGTCTGCTCGCGCCGCATGCTCGGTCTCCAGTCGCGTCGCGCGCTCCTGCAGCCCGGCGATCACCTGGCGGCGGGCGTTGACCCACAGCCCGATCGCATATGGCAGCACCACGAACATGGCCACCGCGATGACGGCCACGAAAATCCCGATGTCGGCGGCGTCGTCGAGGCTGAAGCCGATCAGGATCGGTACGGCGACCAGGCTGACTGCGCCCACCAGAAAGGCGATCGCGTGCCGGCGGCGGGTCAGGTGGGTTCCGGCGTAGTAGGAGCTGACCATCACCGTCGGGTAGACGGTGAGGAAAATCCAGCCGATCGCGGCCACCGTGAAAAGCGGCCAGCGCCACCGCCTGGCCACCGCCGCCACGATCCCGCACAACACCGCGAAGGCGCTGATGACCACCATGTCGGGGCCGCCGTCGCCGTAAGGATCGCTTATCGAGGTGCTCACCCAGTCGCCGGGCGAGGTGATGGCCAGGAAGAACACCAAGAGGCCCAGGACCACGGGCGTGATCCGGCGAGTGATCCTGGTCACCCAGTTCACCGCCGCTGCGCCCAGCTGTTGCTCCACGTGTCGAGCGTAGGCGGCGTGGCGCGAATACCGCCTGCACCGAAAGTCACATTCCCCTGCAACTTAGGTATGGGGTGCTCGGCAACTCCGGGGTGATTCCCGCTACCGCGCCAGCGGCCAGGGTGCAGTCATGACGATTTCGAACGCGGCCGTCCGAGCCGCTTCTCTGACCAAAGTCTATGGCGAGGGCGATGCGCGGGTGGTCGCGCTGGATGGCGTCGATGTCAGCTTCCGCCGTGGCGAGCTGACCGCCATCATGGGCCCGTCCGGCTCGGGCAAATCGACCCTCATGCATTGCGTGGCCGGCCTCGACCGCGCCACCAGCGGCCAGGCCTGGGTGGGCGATGTCGAGCTGACCGGACTGGCCGATGATGCGCTGACCATGCTGCGCCGCGACCGCATCGGCTTCGTCTTCCAAGCCTTCAACCTGCTGCCCACCCTGAACGCCTGGGAAAACATCACCCTTCCGCTCGACCTCGCGGGCAAGCGGGTCGACCGCGCCTTCGCCGATGTGGTCATCGACGCGGTCGGTCTGCGGGATCGCCTGGGCCACCGCCCAAGCCAGCTCTCCGGTGGCCAGCAACAGCGGGTGGCCTGCGCACGGGCGCTCATCAGCAAACCCGATGTGGTCTTCGCCGATGAACCGACCGGTGCGCTTGACTCACATTCCTCCGCCGAGTTGCTCGGCTTCCTGCGCCGCAGCGTCGTTGAGCTGGGCCAGACCGTGGTGATGGTGACCCATGACCCGACCGCGGCCTCCTACGCCGATCGCGTGGTGCACCTCGCCGACGGCCGGATCGTCTCCGAGCAGCTCGCCACGGTCGGGGGTGCCTGATGCTGCGGGCCATTCTGCGTGACATGCGAGCCCATCCCGGCCGCATCTCGATGACCCTGGTCGCTATCGTGCTCGGGGTGGCCTTCGTCGTGGCGACCTGGGTCGTGTCCGACTCCGCCGCTGAGACGGTGGGCAACGCCAACTCGCGTACCGACCTCGCGGCACGGGTCTCGTCCCCCCGCGACACCGAGCTCACCGCCGCCGAACGCGACCGGCTAGCCGCATTGCCGGGTGTTCAGCGCGCCATCGGTGTCCTGATTGGACATTCGTCGGTGGTCCAAGCCGACGGCAAGCTCGGCGACACCTACTGGCCGGGCGAGGGCGGCACCAACTGGGACAGCTCAGCGCGGTTCACCCTGGCCTCCGGGCGTGGCCCCGAATCCGGCGGCGAGGTGGCGCTGGAACAGGAAGCGGCCGCCGATGCCGGGCTCACCGTGGGATCGTCAGCGAAGGTGCTCAACGCGGACGGCGAGCCGACCACGATGACCGTGGTGGGCATCTTCAGCTACCGCAAGGCGGGCGCCAGTGAGGTGAGCCCTGCCGTGGCCTATGACCCGGCGACGGCCGCGGCCCGGCTCGGCTCGGCGTTCGCCTGGATCGATCTCTATGGCACGGACCAGACCCAGATCGCTTCCGCTGCAAGCGGCGCGCTCGGCTCCGGCTTCGACGTGCGCACCGGTGCGGAGCTGGCGGTGCAGCGCCAGCAGCAGGCCGACGAGGAGGCCCAGCTGGTGCGCAACTTCCTGCTTGCCTTCGCCGGGGTGGCCCTGCTGGCCGGCATGTTCGTCATCGCGAACACCTTTACCATGCTGGTGGCCCAGCGCACCCGCCACTTCGCTCTGCTGCGCGCGGTCGGCGCGCGCCGCCGTCAGGTGCGCCGGGCCGTGCTGGCCGAAGCGGCCGTGCTCGGCCTGGTCGGCGCGACCATCGGCGTCGCCCTCGGGATAGGGCTGGGCTGGTTGACGATGGAGATCATTCCGACCACCGGCGAGGCCGTGGTCTTCGCCGTCTCACCGATGGCCCCGCTCGTGGGCTACCTCGTGGGGGTTCTCGTCACCGTCGTGGCCGCCTACGGGTCTGCGCGTCGTGGAGCTGCGGTGGCTCCGGTGGCTGCGTTGGGTACCGACGCCGCGTTGCCCAAGCGATCGCTGGTGATCCGCACGGTGGCCGGCTGCGTCGCCATGTCCGCCGGCGTGGTCGCGGTCGTGGCCACCTCAGGGCCTGCTTTGACCGACGCGAAACGGGCGGTGGGCATGGCCGGGGCGCTCACCGGCTGGCTGGCCGTGATCCTGCTGGCGCCGCTGCTCGCCTCGGCCGTGCTGATCCCGTTGTCCCGCTTGGTTTCCCGGCGCGGCTCCGCCGTCTCGCGGCTGGCCGTGCGCAACGCCATCCGGGATCCGCGCCGCACCGCCGCCACCGCGTCGGCCCTCATGATCGGTCTCGCGCTGGTCACCGCTTTCGCGACCGTCGGCGCTTCGCTGACCTCCTACATCACCGGCGCCATCGAGACCGATGTGCCCGCGGACACCCTGATCGTGCAGTCCGCCCAGGGGTTTTCGAGCATCTCGCCCACCTTGGTGGAGAAGGTGCGCGCCGTGTCCGGTGTGGACAGTGTGGCCTCACCCACCGAGAGTTTCGCGGAATTCACCCACCAGGGCCGTGAGTACCACAACACCATCACCGCCCTGGAAGCCGACTCCCTTGGCCGGGCGCTGACCCCGGTCATCGAGGCCGGCCGCGCCGACCTCACCCAAGGGGTGCTGGTTTCGAGCGCCGATGCCAAGGAACAGGGCATCAGCCTCGGCGACACCCTGACCATCAACGGCGTCACCGCCCCCGTGGTCGGGCTCTACGGCGAGTCGGAGATTCTGCACGGCATCGTGGTGAACAAAACGTTGCTGCCGCCCGATCCCAAGAGCTATCTCGGGGCGGTCTACGTTTCCGGCGCCAGCCGCTCCGCCCTGGACGCAGCTTTCGCCGACCGCCCCGACATCGTGGTGCTCGACCGGGCGGGCCTGCTCGCCGAGTACACCGAGCCGCTCGACCTCGCTCTCGGCATCATCTACGCGCTGCTGGCGGCCGCGGTCATCATCGCCGTCTTCGGTGTCGTCAACACGCTTGCCCTGTCGGTCCTGGAACGCACCCGCGAGATCGGCGTCTTCCGCGCCGTCGGCGCAACCCGTTCCCTGGTAAGGCGATCGGTGCGGCGCGAAAGCGTGGTCATCGCGACCTACGGCGGCCTCCTCGGCGTCGGCGTCGGCATCCTGCTCGGCGGCGTCATGCAACACGTCATCATCGGCACCCCCATCTTCGACCTGACGATCCCCAAAATCGTCGTTGCAGGCGCCCTCGGCGGCATGATCGTGGTCGGCGTCCTAGCCGCCCTATGGCCAGCCCGCAGAGCCGCCCGCACCGACATCCTCGCCGCCATCGCCACCGCGTAGGAGAACTGCCATGACACTCCCTGCGGCCCTAGCCGCCTTTCTCGGCGCAGGCCTGGTTCCGTCGCCATCGCGCGTCGACATGGCCAGAGCACTCGCCACCGCCCGCCTCTGCGTAGCGAGCTACCTGAACCGCCAAGAACCGCTGGCATCCTGGCTCGCCTGCGAAATTCGAGCCCGCGGCCTGCGCGAAAACGCAGCGGTGCTGGCCGTCCTCGAGATACCCGCCGAACGGGACAGGGCGGCGCGCGACTACCTTCGCCGCCACCCCACCCACTCCGCCGAGCTCTACGAACTGTTGGCAGCTAAGCCCCTTCGCTCGACCGTCTAAGCCGTCGTGTCGCAGGCACAGGCCCCGCTTATCGCGGGGCCTGCTGGGCTCTTCAGCTCCTCACAGCTGGCCGGTCAGCACCTCGTCGTGAGTGGGTCCACGGGCTATCCGCAGGAACTCCGCGGCGTTGACGTGGAGGTCCAGCTGGGTGTCGGGTGGAAGGCTCGACACCCCGAACGTTCCCTGCTTGTGGACGTCGCTCATTTCGACGATCGCTCGCAGGGAACGCGCGCCATGCCTGTACGCGCCGACCGTCAGGAACGCTCGGAGAACCCCTTCCTCCAGGCTGGCTCCGGCGAGACCGTGTATCTTGAGCGCAGCCTGCAACAGCACGGCGCGATAGATGTACTTGCTGTAGCCCACGAACTCAGAGTCACGCGGATTCGGCCCCACTATTTCCAGGTACCCTTTGAGCCGGCTGAGGAAGTCCATTCCCTTGGCATACTCAGCTTGTGGTGAGGTCGCCTTCTCGACGAACTCCTGATACCTCTTTGACGTGCCACCGGCGAAGACGAAGACGGCGCGGCCAATCGGGTGCCTGCGGTCGCGCTCTTGGAATGTTCCGTCCTCCATCGGTGAGAGGAAGTAGCGAAGCCAGCCCAGCGCTTGCCCGCTGAGCGAGGTGTCAAACTCGTCCCAGAACACCAGCGGTACCTTGCCCTCCGACGTTGCGTCCTGCACCTGATGCAGCGCAGACGCCAGCTCGGTGGGGGAGTTTAGCTGTGACAGGTTGAACTCGAGCTGATCGCCGAGCGACTGGCTGGGAATCGACTTCACCAGTTCCTTGACAGCAAACGACTTTCCGTCGCCGGGCGCACCGAAGACCGCGACCGACAACGGCTGTTGGGTGTCATCGCCGAGGTATTGGGCGATGAGGTTGTAGACCGTGCGCAACTTCTCGACCTCTCCGCGGTCGACGACGACCAGATGGCGGAATTTGGCGTACGGGACACCATCGGGCCCGATCGGGCCTCCTTGCGCGATGGCCGCGGCGGCACGGTAGGCGACGCCGGGCTCCCGGGCCATGTCTCCCAGAATGGACCAGTTGTCCGGCGGGTTTCCCATGCTCGGTGGCTGAATCGGCGCGGTGGTGAAGTCACGTTTGCTGGCCGGTTCGGTCGGTTCCGGTGGGTTCATACACTGCGGATAAGTAAACTCACCGGCTGGGCTGGTGCCCGGCTTCAAAAGGGTAAATCCGATTGCCTCGGCCACCCTCATGCTCCGCAACCCGGCCTGGATCGACTTGCCGATAAGGGCGCTTGGGTCCGTGGAACGGCCATTGCTGCTGCCTTCGATGAGACCCCTAGCGATGGAAGCGGTAAGGATGTTGGTGTAGCCGAACATGCGCCCGCGTGGCATGGGATTGCTGCCCTCATCCTCATCCTCATCCTCGCGCTTGCTCTCCCGCTCCCGTTGCCGTTCCCAAACGCCTTCTATCGTCGATCGGTCGAAATAGAGGTGGGCTATGGTCTTCGCCACCTTGCTCCTGTTGTTTCCGTCCTGCCGTGGCTGCTCAACCAGAAGCGCGCCGGTAGGGCCAAAGTTGATTACCACATATCTGAACCGAGACAGTGTCGGGTGCCCCGCCATGGCGGCAAGGACGTCCTGCCCCGAGCGCTCCCACGAGAGGCCCCGGCTGACCTCGAAGCCCTCCTTTCTGAAGCTGCGAGCCTCGATGACGACGACAACCCGCTCAGCAAGGCGCCGGAAATCGTCCGAGCCGCCAATTCGCTGGAACATCTCCTGCTGCAGGAAGTTTGATCCGCTCATCTGACCGGCTTGTAGCGCACGGCCGTTGAAGCCCTTGCCGAACAACCCGTGCAGCCGCAGAACTACCCACTGGCATTCTTTCTGGTCGATCCTTGTCAGCGCCGCCTTGCATAGGGGCTTGGAGTCTCCGAACCCGGTTCCGAGGTCATCCACGACCACCATCTGCGGGTGCAAGGCACCACCTCTGTTCTCTCCGAGCTCCCTCGGGTACCCGGCGAGAGGGTTCGTCGTGTGAAATCCAATGGTCCGCAAGACCCGCCAGCCACCGTCAGGGTCGTTGGTTTGACAAGGGCCTTGGAAGAGTTCGTTGTACGAATGGTGGTTGAACGTGTGCACCGGGCTCGGACAACCCGGCTGATTCCCGTTGCCATTGGCGGACTTGTAGATGTCATCGCGGAAACCGTGGACCTCAACGCCGGTACCCTTGAAGGCCTGCTTCAAAAGGTCTTGCAGCAGCAGCGCCCCGCCCCGGTGCCATCGCCCTGTCGCGTCTCCGCCGAGCCGGTCTTCGAGGTCAGCGTGAGCAGGGTGCTCCACCGCCCAATCGATCGTCGGATCGCCGGTCACGTATACGTCTTCAATTGCGGTGTTCATGGCCCATCGCTCCTGCCAGCCGACCTGGGAGTGGTAGCTCTCGCCGGTGAGGCGGTCTCACACACGGAGACGAAATGATCACTCACTGTCATGCTATTCCTGCGGAAGCCCGGTGCACCAGGGCTGGAAGCGCGGCGTCAAGGGTTGATGGTTCTACAAAAACGCCGGGACGACGGCCTTGGGTATGGTTGCCGACGTGATTGAGCCCGCCTACTTGCACGCCATCCGGGAGTCATACAACACCGTCTCCGAGGACTACCTGAAGCTTGTGCAAGATCTGTCCGGATTGGATGGACTCAGTCGGGCGATGCTGGCCGCCTTCGCCGAGCGGGTGCGTTCCGGCGGCCTTGGGCCGGTGGCCGATCTGGGCTGTGGGCCTGGCGTGGTGACGGCCCATGTCGCCGCGATGGACGTCCCCATTTTCGGCATCGACCTGTCACCCAGGATGATTGAGCTGGCTCAGCGGAGGTTTCCACATCTGCACTTCGCGGAGGGCTCGATGACCGCCCTCGAGGCTGGAGACGCGGAGCTCGGCGGCATCCTGGCGTTCTATTCGATCCATCACACACCACCGCAACACCTGCCTGCCTTGTTCGCCAAGTTCCACCGAGCCCTCGCACCTGGCGGACATCTTCTGGTAGGCACCCACCTGGGCGACGGGGAACACCTGCGCCCCACGCAGGCTTATGGCCATCATCCCGTTTCCTACGAAACCTATCTGCAGCCCGCAGACCGCATCGTCGAGCTGTTGGAAGCGGCCGGGTTCACGATGATCGCGCGGTTGGTGCAGGAGCCGGGCGAGAACTCGAAGCGGCGCCAAGGATGCTTCCTGGCAACCAGATCTCGGTAAGTGTCAGACCCTGTGTCTAGGTTGGAGCTATGGGCGCGGGGGCGGTCGAGGGCTTGGTCGACAGGCTGATTGCTGCCAACCGTGCCGCCGCCGTGGCGCAGGCCCGGCTGTTGGGTCTGGTGCTGGAGGTCGTCAATGCCGCGCCGGATCCCCGATTTGGTGTTGACGAGGTGGCGTTCGCCTTGTCGTGGACGCGTCGGGCTGCCGCCGCGCAGGAGGGGTTGGCTCGTCAGCTGATCGACGGGTTGCCGGAGGTGTTTGCTGCCTTGGCCGCCGGGCGTATCGACGTTCCTAAAGCGCGGGTGTTCGCCGATGCGCTGGCAGACCTCGATCCTGCGGTGGCGCAACAGGTCGCCGGGCAGGTGCTGCCGGTCGCG
>NZ_BONY01000136.1 GCF_016862955.1 Rhizocola hellebori
TTCCGCTTACAAGGCGGATGCTCTGCCAATTGAGCTAACCGGGCGATGCTGCGGAACATCGTACGCGGAGGTGGTGGCCGAGCCGAAATTGGCCCTCGTGCCCGGTTTGGCCGCTGGCCGGTACCAAATAGTGATCCTTAGGCTTGTCTACCTCGCCGGGCACGGCTACGTTGGCGGCGCACGACCTTTTACTCGGATCGTCCGGCACGTTCCTGCCGGTGGAAGGAAACACCCCTATGGCAACAGTTACGTATTCGCAGGCATCCCGGCATTATCCGGGCACTGACCGGCCGGCGGTCGACAAGCTCGACCTTGAGATTCGCGATGGCGAGTTCCTAGTGTTGGTCGGCCCCTCCGGTTGTGGCAAGTCCACCAGCCTGCGGATGCTCGCCGGTCTTGAGGACGTCGACAACGGCGCGATCTACATCAACGAGCGTGATGTCACGAACCTCCCGCCGAAGTCGCGAGACATCGCGATGGTCTTCCAGAACTACGCGCTCTACCCGCACATGACGGTCTACGAGAACATGGCGTTCGCGCTGAAGCTGCGCAAGACGCCCAAGTCGGAGATCGACGTCCGGGTGAAGAAGGCCGCGGCGATGCTGCAGCTGGAGGACTACCTTTCCCGCAAGCCGAAGGCGCTTTCCGGCGGTCAGCGTCAGCGTGTTGCCATGGGTCGCGCCATCGTGCGTGAGCCGCAGGTCTTCCTCATGGATGAGCCGCTTTCCAATCTTGACGCGAAGCTGCGCGTGCAGACGCGTTCTCAGATCGCCACGCTGCAGTCGCAGCTGGGCATCACCACCGTCTACGTGACCCACGACCAGGTCGAGGCCATGACGATGGGTCACCGGGTGGCGGTGCTCCTCGACGGTGTGCTTCAGCAGTGCGACACGCCGCGGGCGCTTTACGACACCCCGGCCAACGTCTTCGTCGCGGGCTTCATCGGCTCTCCGGCCATGAACATCAAGACCGTGACGCTGTCCGACGATGGTGGGATTTTCGGGCAGATGGTGCTGCCGCTGACCCGCGACCAGATCGCCAAGGCCCGCGAGGGCGGCGATGGCAAGGTGACCGTCGGTTTCCGTCCGGAGGACTGCCAGCTGGTTTCGGCCAGCGAGGGCGGCATGCCGATCGTGGTTGACCTGGTGGAAGACCTTGGTTCGGGTGCCAACGTCTACGGCCACACCGCGATCAACGGAAGCGAAGAGCGTTTCGTGGTCGCGACTGAGCGCCGGACTTCGGTGAACCTGGGCGATACCGTTTTCGTGAAGCCCCGCACCGATCACCACCACGCGTTCCACGCGACCTCGGGTGTGCGGATCTGATTTAGCTAGCGAACACCAGCGAGGGGTGGCAGCCGACCGGCTTCCACCCCTCGCTCTTTTGGTGTTTCAGGCGCTTTCGACGGGTACCAGACCAGCCAGCATCCCGATCACCGGCAACGCCTTGACCAGGCTGAGCGGCGTGTCCAGGCTGCCCATCAGCGGCAGTTCGCTGACCAGCGGGAGCTGGCGCACGAGCGTGCTGACGGGAAGGTTGCCCATGCCGCCGCCACCGGTCAGGTCACCGATGAGCGGCAGGGCCTCGACATCGCGGTACTCGGGGTCGGCCACGACCGGGCGGGCCGTCGCGGTCGGGGCGCGGTGCTTGCCGACGTGCGCGGCCTGACCTGCTTGACCGGACACCCCAGCCTGACCGGCTGGGCTGACCTGAGCCGCGACGCGGGCCTGGCCGGCGACCGTGGTGGTGGGCGTGGCTTTCGCCGGCCGCTGGGCAACCGGGCGGGCCTGAGCCTGCGCGGGCACCGCGACCGGGGCGGGCAGGGTCGCGGCCGGCGACTGGGTCAGACCGCCGAGCGGGCCCTGTGTCAAGCTTCCGAGCGGGCCTTGGGTCAAGCTTCCGAGCGGGCCTTGGGTCAGACCGCCGAGCGGGTCGCCCAGGCCGCCCTGGGTCAGGCCACCGAGCGGGCCCTGGGTCAGGCTGTTCAGCGGGCCCTTGGTCAGGCCACCGAGCGCGTCGCCCTGGCCCAGCTTGTTCAGCGGGGCGGTGATGCCGTCGAGGGCCTTGCCGATCAGGGGCAGCCCGCCGACCACGGGCAGGCTCGGGCCGTCGGCCTGGATGATGCCGGTGTTCAGCATCTTGCCGACGAGCGGGAGCCGATCGATGGTGCCGAGGTCGACCCCACCGCCCTTGGTGAGATCTCCGACCACGGGAAGGTTGTCGAAGAGGCTTCCGACCACAAGGAACTGCGAGAGCGGGCCACCCGGGCCGACCAGGGTTCCGACCACCGGAACGTCGCTGACGAGCGGCAGGCCTTCCTCGATGGACTCGGTCTGCACGCCGTTGGGCTCACCCGTCATCGCCTTCTGCGCCGCCGCGTCGGCGATCAGCGCGGAAACCATCGGGCCGGTCGCGTCGTTGACCTGGCGCGCGATCGCCGGGTCGAGGATGACGGGACGCTGGTTGGTGGTGTCCAGGTCGGTGCCGATCAGCGCCGGGTCCACGATGTCCGTGCTGGCGGGGCCGTCCGTGCCGAGGACGCCACCGTTGGCGGCGGCCAGGTCCTGCAACGCGGCAATGTCGAGGCCGGGCAGCACGTCGTCATCGGCGGCACTGTTACCGGCCAGGCCGCTGGTGAGCCCGCTGAGCGGGGCGCCGAGCGGGGTGCCGGCCAGGCCGCTGGTGAGCCCGCCAAGGGGGCCGTCGCCGCCGGTCAGGCCTCCGGTGAGTCCGCCGAGCGGGCCGTCACCACCGGTCAGGCCTCCGGTGAGTCCGCCGAGCGGGCCACCTCCGCCGGTGAGTCCGCCGGTGAGCCCGCCGAGCAGGCCACTTCCGCCGCTTCCGCCGGTCAGTCCGCCGGTAAGGCTTCCGACCAGGCCGGAGCTTCCGGATCCGCCGGTGAGTCCGCCGAGCAGGCCGCCGTTTCCGGCTGCGCCACCGATGAGGCCGAGGCCGGGCAACAGCTCTTCGCGCTGACCAGATGCGCTCTCGGTGTCGATCGACAGGCCGAGGTAGTGCTGGCCGCCGGTCGGCGTGAAGAGATCGGCCAGAAGCCCGCGCATCGCCTGCGGGTCGACTGTGGGCTTTGCTTCGCTAGCCGCCTCGGCGTGTGCGACGCCGCCGCTCAAAAGCAAGGCGCCGCTCGCCACGCCAACGGCACGGTACAACCACTTGTTCATAACCATCCATTCGATTGCTGACCGGTGCACCGGGTCCCGCGCAATCGCAGGGGGTGCATTCGTCCGATGGTTCAACGACCAAAAGGTGCAAATCGTCGCGCTTGGGATGGTTCGCGAGCACGTGGAGCGGGGTGGTATGCCGTGTCCGCCATCGATAGCATCCGGGGGTGTCTACGCCCCCTCAAGCGTCTCCGGCCTTTCCGCGCCCGCGTAGCGGGCACTTTGTGATAAACGGCGCGGACGGTCTCGCGTTCCGGCTCGCCGACCAGCTAAGCCGCCGCTATGCGGGCGACGTCGTGGTGCTCATGACCCAGGAGCAGCATCGGGTGGCGCGAGACTTCGGCGAACTGCCCCGCGTCGAGGTGGTAGTGGTGGAGCGGGTCGACGAGAAAGCGCTGCTGGAGGCCGATGTGATGGAGGCTTCCGCGCTGGCGCTGACCAACCAGGACGACGTCGCCAACATCCATGTCGGGCTGCAGGCGCGCGATATCGCCCCCAATCTCAAGCTGGTCATCCGGATGTACAACACGCGGCTCGGGCAGGCGATCGAAAGCCTGTTCACCGACTGCAAGGTGCTCTCCGATTCCGAGATCGCCTCGCCGGCGCTGATCGCGGTGACCCTGGACGAGGTGGCGGCCAACCCGGTGAAGATCGGCCGCCGCACACTGATCTCCGCCCGCCGCGACGCCGTCGACGCGCGGGACATCGTCTGTGGTCTGGCCGACACCAGCGCGCCTGGCAATCCTGCTTTGCTACCAGCCGATGCGGCGACCGCGAATCTGGTATTGGCCGAGGTGCGCAGCCCGCAAACACTGATCAACACGGTGGCGATAGGCCAGCCCGCGCCGAAGCGGCGGTGGCGTTTCGCGGCGGGCCGGGCCGTCATCCGTGCTCTGATCAGCAGGAAACTGGGCATCACCCTGCTCTTTGTGATCATGGTGCTGCTCGCTTCAGGCATAGGGCTCGCCCTGTCCGACGATCAGATCGGGGGCTGGGACAGCTTCTACCTGACCATGGTCAACGCGTTCGGCGGGCCGCAGGAAAGAGGCGACTTCAGCCGGCTGGAGCAGGTGCTGCAACTGCTCATGGGGGTCGCCGGGCTCACCCTCGTGCCGCTGGTCACCGCGCTGATCGTGGAGGGAATGGTCAACGCGCGGCTGGCGGTGGCCCAGGGCCGGCTCTTCCAGCCGCAGAGCGACCACATCGTGCTCGTCGGCCTGGGCGGTGTGGGCACGCGGATCCTGCGCCTGCTACACGATCGGGGCATCAAGGTGGTGGCGGTCGACTCCACCGAGACCGCCCGCGGTGTGCCGCTGGCACGTGAACTGGCCGTGCCGCTGCTGATCGGAGATGCGAGCCGGGAGACCACCCTGCGCCAGGCGGGGGTGGACCGCTGCAAAGCGATGATGACCGTGGCCAGCAACGACGTGATCAACCTTGAGGTCGCGCTGCAGGGAAGGCAGCTCAACCCGAAACTGCGGGTGCTGGTAAGGCTTTTCGACGACGACATGGCCAGGCGGGTGCGCCGGACCTTCGACCTCAAGCACACCCGAAGCGTTTCCTACGTGGCCGCGCCCGCGTTCGCCGAAGCGATGATGGACCGGGAGGTGGTGGGGATCATCTCGGTCGAGCGCCGGGTGCTGCTGCTCGCCGAGATCGTCGTGGCCGCGGGATCGTCACTGGACGGGTCCGTCATCTCGCAGACCGATGAGCCGGGCGAGGCGCGTGTGATCGCGCTCACCGAGCTGGGCGAGCCGCGTCCACTTTGGAATCCGCCCGGCGCGCGGAGCGTGAAGGCCCTGGACACGCTGACCGTGGTCTGCACCCGGGACGGGCTGAGCCGGCTCAGCCGCCGAAATCGCCCCGCCGACGTGCTAGAAGCCGGATCCGTTGCCTGACTCCCACCCCGAGACCGATCAACGCGAGCAGACATAGGCCGACGGTGCGGGTCATGCCGGAAGCGTCGACCGGTGGCCCGGAAAGCTGTCGCCACGAATTGAAGCCGACCGCGGCAGAGAAGACGGTCACTGTCGCGTCGCAGGTTGCGGCCGAGGAATCGGCGTGGCATTGGGTGTGCAGATCCTGGGTCAGCTGCGCGTCGAGCTGCGAGCGGGCGGCGCCGGGAAGCGTCTGGCCCTTGCGCTGCGCGTAGCGAAGCAGGTCGTAGCCGAAGTCGTGGGCCTGGCAGGCCACGGCGAAGTCGAACGGGCGGCCCTCGCCGGGCACAGAGCAGGAGCCGGTCGGGTTAATCATTCTTTGGGTACCGTCGGCCAGCCGCCCCACCGCAGGGGTGTAGCCCATGACCCGCGCGAAGTCCGCCGGAGCGGCGTGCAGATCGAAGGTGGTGGCGTTGGCGCTGCTCGGTGGGGCGGCAACGGTCAACGCCGCCGCGACACCGGCCGCGAGCACGGCAAGGCGCAGGGGCCAGCGCATCGTTGCGCACCTCCGGGGGCAGGTCCACGATCTGGGGGGCTGCCCAAGGTACCCGACAAATCAGTCGTCTTCCGGGTCAAAGCCAAGAATTGCCTGTTCGTCGGGTCGATGGATCAGGACATCGGCCAGGAACGACTGGACCGCGGGGGCCAGCCCCACATCCCGCCCCGCCTGTTCGGACAGCTTCCAGCGATGCTCGATGACCTGTACGAACAGCTCGGGCGGCTCAAGTTTTCCGCGAAGATTCGCCGGGACCGCCCGGATGACCGGGTAGAAGACCTCGGTGAGCCACCTGTGTGCCGCCTGTGCCTCGTCCGGCAGGTCGGACTCGGCGCGGTAGGCGTCGAGATCGTTGAGCAGGGCTCGGGCCTGATTCTCCTCGGCGTCCAGCCCGGTGACCCGCAACAGGCGGCGGCTGTGGTGACCGGCGTCTACCACCTTGGGGCGCATGCTCACCCGGCGCTCGCCGTGATCCTCGGTGACCGACATGGCCACCTCCTCCACGTCGAAGCCGAGCTCGTTGAGGCGGCGGATGCGCTTGTCCATCTGCCTTCGGGCGTCGGTCTCCACCGCCTGCTCGAAGGTCAGCTCGTGCCACAGCGTCTCGTAGCGCCGCACCACTTCATCGGAAACCTGTTCCGGGTCAACGCTTTCGTGCAGCAGCCCGGCTGCCTGCAGGTCGAGCGCCTCGCCGAAGATGTTGGTGCGCGCGATTTCCAGGTCTTCGCTGCGCTGGCCCGGCGACAGGCGCAGGTGCAGCGCGCCGGTCTCGGCGTCGACCAGGTAGGCGGCGAAGGCCCCGGCGTCGCGGCGGAACAGCGTGTTGGAAAGCGAGCAGTCGCCCCAGAAGAAGCCGAGCAGATGGAGGCGGACCAGGAGGGCGGCCAGGGCATCGAGCAACCGGTCGAGGGTCTGCGGGCGCAGGGTGTGCGAGAAGAGCGCCCGGTAGGGCAGCGAGAACTGAAGGTGCCTCGTGATCAGGACCGGTTCGAGGTCGTTGACGCGATCCGCGACGATCGCGACCGCTTCGACAGCGGGGGCGTCGAGTCTTTCCAGGGCGCGCAGGAGGTCGTACTCGCGTTCGGCGATCTTCTCGCGCGTCTCCTTGACCGCGTAGACCGTGCCCTGGAGCTTGACGAATCGCACGACGTGCCGGGAGATGCCTTGCGGGAGCGCGACGAGGTGGTCGGCGGGCCATTCTTCCAGCGGGGTGGACCAGGGCAGGTCGATGAGCGCCGGATCAACGAGGGCGGAGGTGATGCGCACGGGGTACAGCATGACCGTTTAGATGAACCACTGCATCAACGCGTGGGTCGTTACACATGCGTGCGACGGACAATCATTTGGATCATGGGTGCGGTAACCACATTGGCCCTGGCCACGGCGGCTGGTGCGGCGGTCATGAGCGCGCCGGCGGGGCAGCCCGAGACGAAGAGCACAGGCAGCGCCGAAGCCGGCCGGGTGGAACGCGTCGATAAGAAGGTCAACTATCTAGACGGTCAAAGCAGCGCGACCTTCCACTATCCGGGCGCCGAGTACATCAAGGTCCACTTCGCGGGTCTGCTGTTGCTTCCCGGTGACTTCCTGACCGTCAGCAACCCCGACGGCACCGAGGAACATCGGGTCACCCGGGCAGGGTGGGCGATGTCGGTCACCGGCGAGACCGCCCAGGTTCAGCTCCATCGCACCAACCTGCTCAGCGATGTGGTGGCCCAGCTGGGCGTCACCATCGACCAGGTTTCCCGCGGCTTCACCGAGCGCGAGCGCGAGGAGGTCGCGAAGCGGTCGCGCGAGCGCAAGAACCGCGAGGAATCCGTGTGCGGCAACGACGAGAAGCTCGACGCGGTCTGCTACAAGAGCACCGATCCCGTGCTGTACAAGCGATCCAAGGCGGTGGCCCGCCTGCTCATCAAGGGAACCGAGCTGTGCACCGGGTGGCGGGTCGGCGCGCTGAACCGGATGATGACCAACTTCCACTGCATCGGCAGCGCCGAGGAGGCGGCCGATACCGAAGTCTGGTTCAACTACCAGTGCGCGGAGTGCGGCGGCTACGACGTGTTCCGGCCCACCAAGGTGTGGCTCAGCGAGGTCCTGGCGAGCAACAGCACGCTCGACTACACCCTGTTCTCGGTCAGCAGCTTCGAGCTGATCCAGAAGTTCGGCTATCTGGAGCTGGACGTGCGCCGCCCCGGACAGGGCGAGGAGCTCTACATCCCGCAGCACCCGACCGGGGCGCCCGCGATGATCGCGCTCACCAGCGACCAGGACGCGGCCGGCAACTGTGCGGTGCAAAACCCGGCCTACGACGGGTACGACACCGACACCGACGTCTCCTACTACTGCGACACCGAGGGCGGCTCCTCGGGATCGCCGGTGCTGTCGAGGTCCACGAACAAGGTGGTGGCGTTGCACCACTTCGGGGGCTGCCCCAACTCCGGGGTGAGGATGGAACGGATCTTTACCGAAATTCAGAGCCTGATCTAACCTTGGCGAGTGTATTTCCGGTTCCGGGGTGGTTGGTGGCAAGAGGCCACGCTCGTTGGCCTCTTCATCCTCATCACTCTGAGCGTGGCGCAGGGCTGGACCCATGGCCTCGACGAGGCGGTGCGCGCGTTCTGCCGGGATCACCAGGTCACGTTGCTGCGCTGGGCCACGATCGGGCTCAACAAGCTGGGCCAGGGCGTGGTGGTCGCCTGGATTCTCGGCTTCGGCCTCTCCGTGCTGCTGTGGTGGCGTAAGCGCCGCTGGCAGGTTTTCCTGCCGTGGGCGGTGGCCTTCTTCCTCACCTATGTGACGCTAGGCCCGCTCAAAATCTGGACCATGCGCACCTCGCCCAACAGCACGCTGCCCAATGCGGTGGAGTTCTTCAACCACGAGGCGCTGCTGCCGCCCGACAGCTACGCGATGGGCTACCCCTCCGGACACGTCGTCAACTCCATCGTCTGGTGGGGGGTGATCACCCTGCTGGCCAGCCGGCTCTGGGAGATCCCGATGCGCTGGCAATGGGTGATGCGGGTGGCGCCACCGGTCATCGTGCTCTGCACCACCACCTATCTCGGCCACCATTGGCTCACCGATGGTATGGCTGCGGTCACGGTGGGTCTGCTGCTCGATCGGCTGATCCATCGCTTCCGATGGGAAGTCATACTTCCCCGGTGACCACACTTGCTCGTCGGCTCAACCTCTTTGACGCTGTGGCGATCGGGCTCGGCTCGATGCTCGGGGCCGGTGTCTTCGTCGTTTGGGGACCGGCCGCCGACGAGGTGGAAAGCGCTGCCGCGCTTTACCTGGCACTGGCGCTTGCCGCTCTGGTCGCAGCCTGCAACGCCACCAGTTCGGCGCGGCTTGCTGCCCGGTACCCAGAAAGTGGCGGCACTTATGTCTATGGGCGGGAACGGCTCGGCCCATTCGCGGGATTCGTCGCCGGGTGGAGTTTCGTGATCGGCAAGACGGCCAGCTGCGCGGCCATGGCGCTGACTATCGGCGTCTATCTGTGGCCGGAGCACGCCCGGCCCATCGCGGTCGCCGCGGTGGTCCTGCTGACCGCGGTCAACCTGTTCGGCATCACCAAAACCGCCGCCATGACCAAGGTTCTCGTGCTGGTGACGCTGGTGGTGCTGGCGCTGGTGGTGTTCGCGGGATTCTTCCCGCAGCCGGCGCATGCCTATTTGGAGCTGTTCGTCGACACCGGTGCGGCCGAGCCAGCACCCGGAGGCGCGCTGACTGCGGCCGGGCTGCTCTTCTTCGCCTTCGCCGGCTACGCGCGGATAGCCACCCTGGGCGAGGAGGTCGTGGAGCCGGAAAGGACGATCCCGAGGGCGATCCCGATCGCCCTCGGTGCGGTGCTGGGCATCTACGTCGTGATCGCCTGGACATGTGTCAAAGTCCTTGGCGTCGAAGGCATGGCAAGCTCCCTCGATCCGCTCGCCGAGGTGGCGAGCCGCGCCCAGTGGGAAGAGCTCGCCATCGTCGTGCGCATCGGAACGGCGATCGCGGTGTGCGGAGTGTTGCTCAGCCTGATCGCCGGGATCGGCCGCACCACTCTGGCCATGGGCCGCCGCGCCGACCTGCCCAGCAAACTGGCCAGCGTCCATCCAAAGTGGAGGACCCCGTGGCTGGCCGAGCTGACCGTGGCGGCGGTGGTGATCGCGGTGGTGTCGCTGGCCGACGTGCGGCACGCGATCGGCTTCTCGTCGGTGACCGTGCTGATGTACTACGCCATCACCAACCTCTCCGCGCTCACCCTCAACGGCGGCTGGATCGCCAAAATCGTTGCCGCAGTGGGGCTCGTGGGCTGCGTGCTGCTCGCGGTCAGCCTCCCGGTGGCGACGGCTCTCACCGGCGCCGCCGTGCTCGCCCTCGGCGCACTGGCCTACGCCTGGCGCCACCGACCCGCCAGCCCGTCGGGGTCAGGCTGATACGAGTTTGAGGAAGTGGGCGACCGTGGTGGCCATGGCGTCGCGGGCGGGGCCTAGGTATTTGCGGGGGTCGACGTGGTGGCCGATGGATGAGCGGACCTGGCCGGTGAAGGCGACGTTGAGCGCTGTGCCGACGTTGATTTTGCGCAGGCCGCCCGCCACCGCCCGGCGCAGCTCGTCGTCGCCGACGCCGGAGGAGCCGTGCAGCACCAGCGGAACGGGGACGGCTTCGGCGAGCGCGGCGATGAGCGAGTGGTCCAGCAGGGCGGAGCGGCTGGTCATCGCGTGGGAGGAGCCGACCGCGACGGCGAGCGCGTCAACTCCGGTGGCGGCGACGTAGCGGGCCGCCTGGGCCGGATCGGTGCGCGCGCCGGGGGCGTGAGCGCCGTCCTTGCCGCCCACCTCGCCCAGCTCGCTTTCCAGCCACAGCCCGTGGTGGCGGGCGAAATCGGCGGCGGATCGGGTGGCCGCCACGTTCGCGTCGTAGTCCAATGTGGACGCGTCGAACATGACGGAGGAGAACCCGTGCTGGGGCGCTTCCTCAAGCAGGGAACGGGATTCCACATGGTCGAGATGGAGCGAGCAGTCCACCAAGGCGGTCCTGGCCACTGCGGCGGCCGCGGCCGCGATGGGGCCGATCCGGCCGCCGTGGAACTTCACGGCATTCTCGCTGATCTGCAGGATCACCGGCAGCCCGGCCGCCTCGGCGCCGGCGACGATGGCCTCGGCGTGTTCCAGAGTGATGACGTTGAAGGCGCAGATCCCGCCGCGCGCAGTGGCTCCGACCAGGGAACCGGTGGGCACGAGCGGCATCAGGACTCCTCAACAACGATGTCGGGCAAGAGCTTGTGGTAAAGGTCGAGGTCCACCTGGCCTGCGACCGGAGTCGCCACCGCGGCCGCGGAAAGGGCTGCCGCGTCGCGGATCAGGTCCGGCCACTGTGTTTTCAGCAGCAGGCCGCGCGCGAGAGCGGCGACGCAGGCGTCCCCGGCGCCGGTCGGGTTGCCCGCCACCGCGTAGGGTGGCCGCGCATGCAGCCCGCAGGCTCGCAACCCTTGTGCCCCAAGCGATTGAACCACGGTGGTCGGGCCGCTGGCAGGCCCGCGTCCGTCGAGTTCGGCGAACTCGGCCGCGTTGGGTTTGATGATGTCCGGGTTGGCCAGCAGGCCCAGGCGCAGGGCCGGGCCGGAGGTGTCGAGGATGGTGGCGCAGCCCGCGTGCCGGGCCAGCCCGATCAGCGAGGCGTAGGCGTGGTCGGGCAGGCCGGTGGGCAGCGACCCGGCGAAGACCACGACCCGGGCATCGCTCAGCAGGGTGGCGTAGTGGTCGACGAAGTCGGCCCATTCCTCGGGGGTGACCGAGGGACCGGGTTCCCAGAAGCCGGTCGCCTCCCGCCCATCGGCGACCACCACCGTTCGGCGCGGCGGCGCGGCGATGGGGGCGAACAGCGGCGGGCCATCGCGCAGCAGGCCGGTGCTCTGCGCCGGGACGCCAAGCTGTGCGAGCACCGAGGCGACATTGATTCCCTTGCCGCCCAAGCGTTCGTCCACCCTGGCGACGCGATGGGTCTCGCCGGGGACGAGCGAGGCGACGTGGTAGGTGACGTCGATCGCGGGATTCAGGGTGACGGTCAGGATCACTGGGGCAACCCGCCTCGCACCACGCCGGTCACCTTCAGCTCCTCGTCCAGCAGCACGAGATCGGCATCGCAGCCGACGGCCAGCCGCTTGTCCAGGCCGAGCACCCGGGCCGGAGTCGTGGCGGCCATCATCGCGACGTCGGCCATGGACAGGCCGGCTCCCACCGCTTGCCGCACCGCGGCCGCCATGGTCAGTGTGCTGCCCGCGATCGAGCCGTCCCGTTGCAGGCGAGCCACTCCACCGGCGACGACAACGGCTTGGCCGCCGAGATCGTAGTCGCCGTCGGGCATTCCGGCCGCGGCCATGGCATCGGTGATGAGCGCGGCGCGCGCCGCCCCGGCGCTGTGCGCGGCGAAGGCGAGCGTGCCATCGTGCAGGTGAACCCCATCGGCCACCAGCTCGCACACCACCTGTGGCGAGTCGAGCAGCGCGACGACGGGGCCTGGCTCGCGATGGTTGACCGGCCGCATCCCGTTGAACAGGTGGGTGGCCACGGTCGCGCCGGCGGCGACGCCCGCGGTCACCTGCTCGTAGGAGCCGTCGGTGTGGCCGATCGCGGCGACAATGCCGTGCTCGCGCAGCAGCGCGATGGCTTCCAGCGCGCCGTCGCGCTCGGGTGCGATGGTCACCATCCGCAGTGTGCCGTTGGCCAGCTTGACCAGCTCGGTCAGCTCGCTCGGGTTGGGGTCGCGCAGGAACGCCGGATTCTGTGCGCCGCAACGGATGTGGGAGAGATATGGGCCCTCGAAGTGCACACCGGCGAGGACACCTTCGGCGACGAGAGGGGCGAAGGCTTGCAGCGCTTCGGCCATCACCTCGAACGGTGAGGAGACCAGGCTGGCGAGCATCGTGGTGGTGCCATGGCGCAGGTGGAAGGCGGCCGCGCCGCGCGCCTGTGCCGCGTCGCCGGTGGTAAAGGTGTGACCGCCGCCGCCGTGGGTGTGGATGTCCACAAAGCCGGGCAGGATCCATTGCGCCTCGGCTTTGCCTTTGCGGATCGCGACTATCTTTCCGTCCGCAATGGACAGTGAACCCTCCACGATGCCGGTGGGGGTGACGATCCGGCCGGAGATCCTCATGACAACAGCTCCAGGGCGAGCAGGGCGGCACCCAGACAACCGGCTTCGTCGCCCAATTTGGCTTTTACTATTTCGGGTACCCGATGAAAGCTGGCCTTCTCCGAAAGCGCAGCCCGAAGCGGGGCGAGCAGTGTCTCACCCGATTCGGCGAGCCCGCCGCCAATGATGATCAGCTCGGCATCGTAAAGCGCTTGTCCGGTAAGCAATCCGTCGGCCAGGGCGTCAACAGTCTCGCGCCAGACCTGAGCGGCATGGGGATCGGTGTCGATCCGCGCGGAAACCTCGGCTGCGGTAAGGGTGCTCGCGGCCAGCTCGGCGTAGCGCCTTTCCACGGCCGACGCCGACGCCACCGCCTCCAGACAGCCGATGAGCCCGCACCCGCATTTGGGCCCGCCCGGACGGACCACGATGTGCCCGATCTCGCCCGCGGCCCCATGGGCACCGCTGGCGACAATTCCGTTGACCACGTGTGCCGCCGCTATTCCGGTGCCGATGGGCATCACGAGCACCTGCGCGCGGCCCTTGCCGGCGCCCAGCCGCGCCTCGGCCAGACCGCCCGCCCGCACGTCATGGCCGAGGGTCGCGGCTATCCCGAGCCGGCCCTGCAACAGGTCTCGCAGCGGGACGTCGCGGAAACCGACGTTGGAGGAGTAGCGAGCGACGCCGTTCACCTCATCGATTACGCCCGGCACCACCACCCCGATGGCCTCGGCGTCGCCGCGCGCGGCCAGCCCGGCCGCCACGTCGACGATGGTCTGCACCACCGCTTCCGGGCCGCGTTCGCGACCGGTGGCGTGGCGCTCGGTGTGCAGCACCCGGTGAGCGGAGTCAACCAGCGCGCATTTCATGCCGGTGCCACCGACGTCGATAGCGATCACGGTGCTCACCCGAGCACCACCGAACGGGTCAGGTTGCGCGGCGCGTCCGGGTTGAGCCCCTTGTGCTCGGCGAGGGCTATCGCGAAGCGTTGCGCGACAATCAGTCCGGCCATCGGGTCCAGGTCGGCGTGGCTTACGAAAGCCGCACCGGTCTGGGCGACGTCTTCTTCCAGCCCGGCCGGCACCTCGCCGAGGGTCCAGACCGCGCGGCCGGGGGCGCTGATGGAGATCGGCCCGTGCCGGAAGTCCATCGCCGGGTAGGACTCGGCCCAGAAGACCGCCGCCTCGCGGCATTTGAGCGCGGCCTCGTGGGCGAGCCCCACCGTCCAGCCGCGGCCGAGGAAGGTCACCTCCTCGGTCTCGGCGAAGGCCGGAAGCTCGACTGTCAAAGCCTTCTCGGCGTCGGCGACGGCCTGGCTCAGGTCTTCACCGAGCGAGGCCCGCAGCAGGGCCAGGGCGCTGGTGGCGAAGCGGGTCTGGACCACAGATCTCTCGTCGGCCCAGGGCAGCGCCACGACATTGGGCGCGGCCGCGGCCGGGCTTTCCTCGTCGCCGAGGATGACCGTGTCCGGGTTGAGCGCCAGGACCTCGGTGGTGGTTCCGGATCGGGTAATGGCCACCACGCGATCGTAGGAGCGGGATCGGGGAAACTCCGAGGCGGCGAAGGCGTCGGTTTCGCCATGGCCGGCCGCTTCGCGCAGCGCGGCGTAAGCCATCGCCATGAACCAAGAGGTGCCGCAACCGACGACGGCCACCCGCTGCCCGGGCCGGGGGAGCTTCGCTAGCTCAGGGTGAGCGGCCGCGCGCCGCCAGGACTCAGGCTGGCTGGCTATCTCGTCGGCGACGTAGGTCATCCCTCAGCTCCCATGCGCGTATCGGTTCGAAAGTCGGTGTTTTCGCGCGCTATTCTGCGCGACGCCAAGAAGTGTGGGCAACCTTCGCGCAGGACTAAGCTTTGCATGCTCGGGTTTCGCGCACTACTGTGCAGCAAACGCGCAGGAGCTGAGCGTCAAGTCGATTGAAAGAGGCGTCTTGGACCGGTATACCCGCTGGAACGCGCTGCTGGAGCTGCTCACCGACTCGGGCAGAGTCACCGTGGAGGATGCGGCGGAGCGGCTCGACGTGTCGCAGGCAACCATCCGCCGGGACTTCGATCAGCTCGCCCAGCAACAGATGATCACGCGTACCCGTGGTGGCGCGGTGGCCAACGGCGTCTCCTACGACCTGCCGCTGCGCTACAAGACCGCCAAGCATTCCGCGGAGAAACAGCGGATCGGGACGGTCGCGGCGGCGTTGGTGAGCCCGGGAATGGTGGTCGGGCTCAACGGCGGCACCACCACCACCGAGGTGGCGCGGGCGCTGGCGGTGCGTCCGGAGCTGAACTCCACCACCGATGGCGCCCAGCTGACCGTGGTGACCAACGCCCTGAACATCGCCAACGAGTTGCTCGTGCGCTCGCGGATGAAGGTGGTCGTCACCGGCGGGGTGGTCCGGCCGCAGAGCTTCGAGCTGGTCGGCCCCCTAGGCGGGGGCATCCTGCGTGAGGTGACCCTCGACCTGGCATTGCTAGGTGTCGATGCGATCGACGTCGCGCTGGGGGCGGCCGCCCATCACGAGGGCGAGGCCGCGATGAACTCGCTCATGGTCGCGCGGGCCAAACGGGTCGTCATCATTGCCGACTCGTCCAAACTGGGCAGCCACGCGTTTGCCCGGATCTGTCCCGTTGAGCGGGTAGAAACCCTGGTCACAGATGGTGGAGCCGACCCTGCTACGGTCGGCGCCTTCCGTGCCGCGGGCATCAAGGTGATCGTGGCCTGAAATCTTCACGGTTTCGGGACACCTGAATTTGTGCATACCGAGTATGGTGCTCGCTATGACGTCCGTATTGGAGATCAACGGCCTGCGGAAGACGTACCGGGCGCGCGGTGGTCCCCGCCGCGCGCTTGACGGCTTCGACATGCATGTGGATGCCGGCCAGGTGCACGGCTTCCTTGGGCCTAACGGGTCCGGTAAAACAACCACTTTGCGCACCCTGCTCGGCCTGATTCGTGCTGACGCTGGCGAGATGCGAATCCTCGGCCAGCCCATCCCCGATGCCTTGCCTCAGGTGGTGGCCCACGTCGGGGCGATCGTGGAGAGCCCGCAATTCTTCGGCAACTTCACCGCGCGCGACACCCTCTCCCTGCTTTGCGACGCGGGCAACCTGCCCCAGACGCGGGTGGACTGGGCCTTCGAACTCGTCGGCCTCCGCGAGCGGGCACAGGACAAGGTCAAGACCTACTCCTTGGGCATGAAGCAGCGGCTGGCGGTGGCCTCCGCTCTGCTCAAGCAGCCGAAGCTGCTGATCCTCGATGAGCCGGCCAACGGTCTGGACCCGGGCGGCATCCGTGAGATGCGGGAGATGATGGCGACGCTGTCGGCCGGCGGAATGACCGTCGTGCTGTCGAGCCACATCCTCAGTGAGATCGAAATCATCTGTGACAACGTGACCATCATTTCCCTGGGCCGCCGGGTGGCCTCCGGCCCGGTGTCAGAGGTGCTCGCCGCCTACTCGACCGGCCAGGTGAAGGTCGCCTTCGAAGCACAGACCGACCTCACCGCGGCCGCGCAGGTGTTCACCGGTGCGGGAATTGCGTTCCAGCAGACCAACGGTCACCTCGTGGTGTCCGGAGTGGACAAACCTGCCACCATCTCGCGTCTGCTGGCCGAGCGCCAGCTCTATGTGTCGGAGCTGACCCCGGTCGGCGTGGACCTCGAAAGCGTCTTCCTCGAGCTGACCGGGACTGCCCCGGTCCCCGGCCAGCACCGCTCGGTGGATGACAGTGTCAAGGTGGAAGGTGCTCAGTCATGAGTCTTGTCAGGGCGGAACGCCGCCGCTTCATCAAGCGCCGCTTGACCATCTGGATGGTCGTGATCGGGGTCTTGATCCTTGGCGCGGTCATCACCGGCTTCGCGCTCACCCACGAGAAGCCGACCGCAGCCACCCTCGCCGCCGCGGAAGCCGCGGCCGAGCGTGACTACAAGGAACAGACCTTGATGTTCGAGCGCTACAAGGCCGAATGCGAGGCGAACGCGGGCACCGACGCTGCCATGAAATGCCAAGGCCCCGAACGTGAATGGTTCAAGGCCGAGCATTACATGCCGCCGCAGTTCAACTTCAAGGAGATGTTCGGCGAGACGCTCATCGTCTGGGCCGCCATCACCGCGATGGTCGGGTTCGTGCTCGGCGCCACGTTTGTGGGAGCTGAATGGAGCTCCGGCTCGATGATGAACCTGCTGACCTGGCGGCCAAGGCGGATGAACGTGCTGGGGACCAAGCTCGGCGTGGCGCTGGGCTGGATGACCGTGGTCGGCGTGGTCACCTTCGGGCTGTGGGGCGGCGCCCAATACATCCTGGGCAAGACCTCCGGTACCACCGCCGGAATGACCCCTGGCACATGGCAGTCCTTCGGGCTCACCGGACTGCGCGGAGTGGCCATGATCCTGGCCTTCACCGCGCTCGGCTTCGGCCTGGCCTCGCTCGGCCGCCACACCGCGCTGGCCCTGGGCGTCGCCATAGCCGTGGTCATCGTGGGCCAGATCGGCCTCGCCATAGTCCTGCAGATGGCCAATGTGAAGTTCGCCGAGGCCTATCTGATCCCGGTCCATATGTACACATGGCTCAACAAAGAGGTCACCCTCCAGGACTTCTCGGGCCAAGTGACCTGTGATCAGAACGGCTGTGACGCGCCTGAACTGATCCTGAGGTACACCAGCACCGGCTACGTCGCACTCGGCGTCATCGCCGTGGTCCTGGCCCTCGCCTTCGTCTCCATGCGCAAACGCGACGTTGCTTAAATTCTGACGGGGGTGACGAAACCCCTAGCGCATCTATGGCGCTGGGGGTTTCGTTGATCTATGTGCTGGCAATAGACTCGATGGACAGCCGGGGAGGTGGGACAAAGTGGAGCAAATTCACCAGCGCAAGCGCCATCAGCACGAGCTTGGTGAAACGCTCAAGACCACTTCGCCCCAGGCGATCCCGGCCCAGCAGCGCCGGCTGATCGATGATGAAGTCGATACCGATCTGGCCGCCAAGGCTGTTCCCACCGCGGTTCCGGTGGCGCCGGATCGGCTGTCCGAACGCGAGCAGAGCATTCTCGACTTCGAGAAGCAGTGGTGGCGGCACGCGGGTTCGAAGGAGCAGGCGATCCGCGATCGGTTCGAGCTTTCCGGCACGCGTTACTACCAGATCCTCAACGGTCTGCTCGACAAGCCCGCCGCGCTTGAGCATGACCCCGTGCTAGTGGGCCGGCTGCGCCGCCTTCGCGGCAGCCGCGCCCGCGCCCGCGGCCGCTGAATCCCCGCGCTGCCCGC
>NZ_BONY01000137.1 GCF_016862955.1 Rhizocola hellebori
CGCCGCGCGGGAGCTTGCGGCGAGCGACCACAACGGAGCGGCGCAGATAGAGCGGCGTAGATGGATTGTTAAGCGGGGTCTTTGGGGGTGTCCAGGGAGGAGGGGCGGTAGACGGAATAGCCCTCGGAGGCTTGGGGTTTCTGCGGGCTCTGCGGGGAGCCGCCTTGGCGAGGTGGGCTGGGTTGGCGGGGTGGGCTGGGGGCGCGGGGCGGGCGCGGGGGGTTGGCGGGGATGCTCAGCGAGAGGAGGGCGGCGACGGCGAAGAGGATGGCGGCTGTCCAAAGTGGAACCGAGCGGGCGAAGACGCCGATGATCAGGGTGCCGGCGCCGGTGAAGACGCCGAGCAGAGAGCCGTAGGCGGTGGCCCGGCCCAGGACGGCGAGGGAAGCGCCGTTGCGGATCCAGACGGCCAGGAGGCTTGCCTGCTGGGCGATGGCGAGGGTGACGAGGTAAGGCAGGAAGGCTGGCCAGCGGATGGCGAGGATGGCGATCAGCCCCTCGGCGGCGATCAGCACGCCGATCATGAGGCGGCCAGAGCGCCAGATGGCCAAGCCGGTGAGCAAGGGGATTCCGGCGAGTGCCGCGGCCCAGATCAGGGTGCGGGTCGGGGGTGCCAGCAGCAATGCGGCGACCAGAGCGAGATGGGCGGCTACCGTAATGGCATGCAGGTCAAGCAAACGGGCAAGCTGTGGGCTGCCGGCCACGCCAAGAGCACGCTGCCGATAGGTTTGCTTGGCCAGCCAACGCAGGCCCGCCACGCAGCGGGTGACTATCGTTGCCAGCATGCGCCACAGCCTCGACACCAACGACATGGCTAGGATTCTGCCGTGTCGCAGCTAAAGCCGCTCGATCCGCCGATGGTTCCTTACGCCGTGGGCGGAATCATCGCGTTTGTCATCGCTGGGCTGGCGGTGTGGATCGCCGGCGGACCCGAGCGCTGGGTGCAGATTTGCGTGGCAGGAGTGCTGTGGGGCCTGGTCGGGCTCGCCGCGATGATCCGCCATGATCGCCATCGGCAGGCCCGTCAATGAAGATCGCTTTCTCGCCCTGCCCCAATGACACCTTTGTGTTTCACGCACTTGTGCACGGCCTGGTCGCGGGGGCGCCCGGGCTCGACGTGACCTTCGCCGACGTCGACGTGACGAACACCGCGGCGCTGGATGGGCACTTTGACATCGTCAAGGTGAGCTACGCGGCCCTGCCCTGGCTGCTTGATCAATACGAGCTGCTGCCATGTGGGGGCGCGCTGGGCCGCGGGTGCGGGCCGCTGGTGGTGGCGCGGCCCGGGGCGGTCGTGAAACGGGTGGCCGTGCCGGGGGACAGGACGACGGCCTATCTCCTGTTTCGCTTGTGGGCCAAGGAGAATTACGAGATCGAAGTGGTCCCCTTCCACGAGATCATGCCCGGGGTGGCGGCCGGGAAGTGGGACGCCGGTCTGGTCATCCACGAGGCGCGCTTCACCTATCAGAACTATGGGCTGGTGAGCCTGGCCGATCTGGGCGAGTGGTGGGAGCAGGACACCGGCCTGCCGATCCCGCTGGGCGCCATCCTGGCCAAACCGGAGATCGCCGCGCAGGCGACCGAGTGGATCAGGGAGTCGGTGCGGATGGCGTGGGCCGACCCCGACGCCAGCCGCGACTACGTGCAGCAGCACGCCCAGGAGATGGATTCAGACGTGCAGCGGCAACACATCGCGCTCTACGTCAACGAGTTCACCGACTCGCTGGGCGAGGCCGGATATGAAGCGGCCCGGACCCTATTGGCCCGGGCCGCACAAGCCGGAATCACGCCGGCCGTCAGGCTCTAGTACTCCATCTCGCGGGCGATCACGTGGAGTGCCTCCGCGATCTTGTGGGCGATCTTCTTGTCCGGGTAACGCCCCCGCTTGAGGTCGGGCAGAATCTTCGCCTCAAGCACTTTGATCATGTCTTCGATCAGCGTGTTGAGCTCATCGGCCGGACGGCGCTTGGACAGACGCTCGGCTTCCACCAGTGAGGGCGGAGCCTCAAGGACCTTCACCTGCAACGCCTGATCGCCTTTGCGGCCCGCCGCTATGCCGAACTCAACTTTCTGACCCGGTTTCAACTCGGCGACACCGGCTGGGAGGGCAGCCTTATGCACGAAGACGTCTTCTCCCTCGTCACGGGTGAGGAATCCGAATCCCTTCTCCGTGTCGTACCACTTCACACGACCCGTAGGCACTGCTGGAACACCTGCTTCTCTATAGAGCGACTGCGCGCCTATACAGGTTAGCGATCGAGGGTGAACGGCCCAACCTCAATCCCTGCTTAACCCACGCGTATCAATATTGACATCCAAAGATCATGAGACTAAAGTCACCTCTACTCTTAGGAAAGTTAACTAATTGCTAAGACCGCCTTCATGAGTGGAGCTGGTAGATGAAACGCATCCTTACGGTGCTGGCATTGATAGCAGCCAGCCTCGTCGTCGCTACACCCCAAGCTTCCGCTGCCGAGCTCGCCGTGAACGGCGGATTTGAAAGCGGAGCCATCTCCCCCTGGTCCTGCACCGGAAACCTTGGCACGGTCGTCACCACACCGGTCCACTCCGGAACGAGGGCGTTGCAAGCGGCAGCGTCCAGCTCGGACAACGCCAAGTGCACGCAGACCGTCAACGGTCTGGTCAGCGGCACCTCCTACACGCTTTCCGGCTGGCTGCGCGGCGCCTACACCTACCTCGGCATCGAGGGTGGCGCCTCCACCTGGACGCCCGGCGGCGCTAGCTACACCCAGCTGTCGGTCACCTTCACCCCCTCGGGCACCAGCGTGCAGATCTACACGCACGGCTGGTACGGCCAGGGCACCTATTTCGCCGACGACATCTCCTTGCAGGGCGCGGGCGGCGGAGGCGGCGACACCACGCCACCGTCCACTGTGTCCGGTCTGAGCAGCCCGAGCAAGACGAGCACCTCGGTCAGCCTGAGCTGGACCGCGGCCACGGACAACGTCGGCATCGCCGGGTACAACATCTACCGCAACGGCGCGACCACGCCCACCGCGACGACCAGCGGCACCGGCACCACCTACACCGACTCCGGCCTCGCCGCGAGCACGACCTACACCTACACCGTGAAGGCACGAGACGCCGCGGGCAACGTGAGCGCAGCCTTCAGCAACCAGATCTCGGTGACGACCAACGCGTCGGGCGGGGACACCACGCCGCCGTCGGTTCCGGGCAGCCTTCGGGTCACCGGCACCACCAACAACAGCATCGCGCTGGCGTGGAACGCCTCAACCGACAACGTTGGCGTCACCGGCTACAACCTGTACCGCGGCGGCGCCCTGGTCACCACGGTCACCGGCCTGACCTACAACGACACCGGCCGTAGCGCTTGCAGCAGCTACAGCTACACCGTTCGGGCCCGGGACGCGGCCGGCAACGTCTCCGGCGACAGCAACCAGGTCACCGGCTCCACCACCGGGTGTACCGGTGGCGGCAACAAGCTGATGGGCTACTTCGTGCAGTGGGGCGTGTACCAGCGCGCCTACCACGTGAAGAACATCCACACGAGCGGTTCGGCCTCGAAGCTGACCCACATCAACTACGCCTTCGGCAACGTGACCAACGGCCAGTGCGTGCTCGGCGACACCTACGCCGACTACGACCGGTTCTACAGCGCGGCCGAGAGTGTGGACGGCGTGGCCGACACCTGGGACGCCGGTGCCCTGCGCGGCAACTTCGGCCAGTTCCGGCGGCTGAAGCAGATGTACCCGAACATCAAGATCCTGTTCTCGTTCGGCGGCTGGACCTGGTCCGGCGGGTTCGGCCAGGCGGCCGCGAACGCCACCGCCTTCGCCAACTCCTGCTACAACCTGGTCGAGGACCCGCGCTGGGCGGACGTTTTCGACGGCATCGACATCGACTGGGAGTACCCGAACGCGTGTGGCCTGTCCTGTGACGCGAGCGGCTTCAACTCCTACCGGGTGCTGATGCAGGCGCTGCGCAACAGGTTCGGCGCGAACTACCTGGTGACCTCGGCGATCACGGCCGACGGAAGCACCGGCGGCAAGATGGACGCGGCCGACTACGGCGGCGCGGCCCAGTACGTCGACTGGTACAACGTCATGACGTACGACTTCTTCGGCGCCTTCGCCGCACAGGGCCCAACCGCCCCACACTCGCCGCTGAGCTGCTACGCGGGCATCCCGCAGGCGGGCTTCTGCACCGAGGCGGCCATCGCCAAGCTCAAGGGCAAGGGTGTTCCGGGTAGCAAGATCCTTCCTGGCATCGGCTTCTACGGCCGCGGCTGGTCCGGGGTCACCCAGAGCACGCCAGGCGGGTCGGCCACCGGCGCCGCACCCGGCACCTACGAGGCGGGCATCGAGGACTACAAGGTGATCAGCACCCGCTGCCCGGCCAACGGCACGGTCGGCGGCACCGCTTACGCCTTCTGCGGCAACCAGTGGTGGAGCTACGACACGCCGAGCACCATCGGTTCCAAGATCTCTTGGGCCAAGGGACAGGGACTCGGCGGGGCGTTCTTCTGGGAACTGACCGGTGATACCACCAGCGGCACCCTGATCACAGCAATGAAGAACGGTCTCGGCTAGTTAGTCATGTGCAAATGGCCCGGTCGCGCAGCGCGCGGCCGGGCTACTTTTATACGCGATGACCAACGACTTCGCCGACGCGATCCGGGCTCTGCCCGACGAAGAGTTGGGGGCGCTGCTGCAGCTGCGCCCCGATCTGCTCGTGCCGATGCCCGCCGACACCTATTCGGTGGCGGCCCGGGCGCAATCGAAGGTGTCGGTGGCCCGCGCGCTGGACGGCCTCGACCAGTTCACGCTCGAAGTGCTCGACGGGCTTCGGCTGCTGCCGACTCCGTCGCTGTCCGGGGTGCTCGCGCTGACCAACAATCATCCGGGGGTAAAGGAGGCGATCGCCCGGCTGCAGGCTCGTTTTCTCGTCCATGGCGACATCGAGGACCTGGACCTGGTACCGGCGATAGAAGAGGTTTGCTCGCCCTTCATCGCGGGTTTGGGCCACCCCGCGGAGCTGCTTGACGCACAGGTCGCGCAGTTGATGAGCGATCCGGCCAAGATGCGGCGCACGCTGCTGTCGGCCCCGCCGCAGGCACGCGCCGTGCTCGACCGGCTGGCCGAAGGCCCGCCCGTGGGCACCGCCAGCGCGACCACCGAGGCGGTGGCGTGGCTGGTCGAGAACCATCTGCTGGCCGAGGTCACCGAGGGCATGGTGGAGCTGCCCCGCGAGCTGGGCCTGTTGCTGCGGCGCGACAGCGGCCCGCTGGGTGAGCTGCATCCGAAGCCGCCGAAGGTCTCCGGGGTCGCGAAAGATCAGTCCAAGGTGGACAGCGCCGGCGCGGGCCAGGCGATGAGCGCGGTGCAACATGTCGAGGCGGTGCTCGAAGCGCTCGCCAACGAGCCGGCCCCACTGCTGCGCGGGGGCGGCATGGGCGTGCTGCCCTGGCGTCGGCTGGCGAAATCGGCCGGTCTGACCGAACAGGACACCGCGCTGTACCTCGAGACCGCCCACGCCGCCGGCTTGATCGGCGAGCTGGAGTCCTCCACCGACACCGTCTTCATCCCCGCCGCCGGTTACGACCAGTGGCGTGCCGCGCCCCTGGCACAGCGCTGGGCCAGGCTAGCCAACGCGTGGCTGGCCATGCATCGCCAGCCCGCGCTGGCCGGTAAGCGTGACGAGAAGGACAGGCCGATGACCGTCCTATCGCCACAGCTGGAAAGAGCGGCCGCCCCGGCGATGCGGCGGGAGATCCTGACCGAGCTGGCCCGCACGGCGACCGCTGAGACCGACGAGCTGATCGAGCTGGTGCGCTGGCGAGCCCCCCGGCGTATGCGCGGCCGCGAGCACATCTACCGCGACCTGTTGCGCGAGGCGGCCGTGCTCGGGGTGACCGGCCTGGACTCGATGACCGGCTATACCCGCGCGCTGCTGGCCTCGCTCTCCTCGGCGCAGGACGATCCGCTCGGGCTGCGCCCGGAAGCCGACCGCCCGCCCGAGCAGACCGCCGCCGTGCTCGCGCTCGCCGAGCTGTTGCCCGCGCCGGTGGATCACGTACTGGTGCAAGCCGATCTGACCGTGGTGGTGCCGGGCCCGGCCGAGCCCGCCCTGGCGGCCGAGCTGGATCTGGTGGCCGAGCACGAGTCAGGCGGCGGCGCGAGCGTCTACCGGGTCACCCCGGCCAGCGTGCGGCACGCGCTCGACACCGGGTTCACCGCGCTCGATCTGCACAACCTCTTCAAGCGCAGATCGACCACGGCCGTGCCGCAGGCCCTCACCTATCTCATCGATGACGTGGCGCGGACCCACGGCGGCCTGCGCTCCGGCGGCGCTGGGGCCTATCTGCGAAGCGACGACGAGGGCTTGATGGCCGAGGTGCTCGCCGATCGGTCCCTGGCCGACCTGCAGCTGCGACGGCTGGCCCCCACCGTGCTGATCACCCCGTTCACCCCCGGCCGCCTGCTCAGCTCGCTGCGTGAGGCCGGCTACGCGCCCGTACCCGAAGATTCGACGGGCGCGGCGATGCTCACCAAGCCCCGGGTCCGGCGGGCCGCCGCGCGAGGGGCGCTTCAGCCACAGCTGGACCTGAGCTTCAGCCCGGCGCGGGTGCTCGGCGCGGTCGAGGAGCTGCGGCGCGGCGACGCGCGGCTGCGGGTGGCCAGGCGCGCCCCGGCCGAAGTCCGGGCCGCCGCTGGGCACCCGATGTCTAGCCTGACCGCCGTGCAGGCCCACAGTCAGGCGCTGTCGATCCTGCAACAGGCGGTCAGGGACAAGGCCAAGGTGTGGGTGGGCTACGTCGACGCCCACGGCTCGGCCGCCTCCCGCCTGGTCCGGCCGGTCTCGATCGGCGCGGGCTATCTGCGTGCCGAGGACGAACGCACCCAGATGCTGCACACCTTCGCCCTGCATCGGATCACGGCGGCCGCCCCTGCCGAATGACGAACCCCAATCGCTCATTCCGGTAATAGGTGCGCTAGGCGGCGAGAGATGACAATCTGGATAACGTGACACGCAAGGTGCTCATGCTGATAAGTCTCGCCGTGATGGGCCTCGTGGCCTGGTTCTTCTTCGCCTGGCTGGGCCTGGATCGCAACGTGGTCGACGCTGCCGGAGAGTCGGTCGGCACCGGCCTCCTGCTGCTCCTACTCGCCTCGATCGGCGGAATGCTACTTAAGCGGGGCTGAGACCCAGCCCCGCCCACCCCCGTTACGTCTAAGACGTCGTCGACGGGGTGGACGGTTGGAAGTTTTGTTTAAGTTTCCGGCCGACGGTTTCCAGCTGGCAAACTGGAGTGTTACCGCCGATCGGAGACGTGAGCATGACCGCAGGACCCCTGATCGTTCAATCGGACAAAACGCTGCTCCTCGAAGTCGACCACCCTGACGCGACCGCCTGCCGTATGGCGATCGCGCCATTCGCTGAGCTGGAGCGTTCCCCCGAACACGTCCACACCTATCGGCTCACCCCGCTCGGGCTGTGGAATGCGAGAGCCGCCGGCCATGACGCGGAACAGGTCGTCGATGCGCTTCTTCGCTTTTCCCGGTACCCGGTACCGCACGCCCTGCTGGTGGACGTCGCCGACACGATGGACCGCTACGGGCGGCTCCAGCTGGTCAACGACCCCGCGCACGGCCTGGTCCTGCGCGGTCTGGACAGGGCCGTGCTGACCGAGGTCGCCCGATCGAAGAAACTCGCGGGCATGCTCGGCGCGAAGGTGGCCGACGAGCTGATCGCCGTACACCCCTCCGAGCGCGGAAGGCTCAAACAGGCCCTGCTGAAGCTGGGCTGGCCCGCGGAAGATCTAGCCGGTTACGTCGACGGGGAGGCGCACGCCATCTCGCTGCACCAGGACGGCTGGCAGCTGCGCTCGTACCAGCAGCAGGCGGTCGACAGCTTCTGGGCCGGCGGCTCGGGTGTCGTCGTGCTCCCCTGCGGGGCGGGCAAGACGCTCGTGGGCGCGGCGGCGATGGCGGAGGCGAGCGCGACCACGCTGATCCTGGTCACCAACACCGTGGCGGGCCGCCAGTGGAAGCGCGAGCTGCTGGCACGCACCTCGCTCACCGAGGAGGAAATAGGCGAATACTCCGGTGAGCGCAAAGAGATCCGGCCGGTCACCATCGCCACCTACCAGGTACTCACCACGCGCCGGGGCGGCGTCTTCCCGCACCTGTCGGTCTTCGACGCCCGCGACTGGGGGCTGATCATCTACGACGAGGTGCACCTGCTGCCCGCGCCCATGTTCCGCTTCACGGCCGACCTGCAGGCACGCCGCCGGCTGGGCCTGACCGCCACCCTGGTGCGCGAGGACGGCAAGGAGGGTGACGTGTTCAGCCTCATCGGCCCCAAGCGGTTCGACGCGCCCTGGCGCGACATCGAAGACCAGGGCTGGATAGCTCCGGCTGACTGCACCGAGGTGCGAGTGACCTTGACCGACGAGGAGCGGATGTCGTACGCGGTCGCCGAACCGGAAGAGCGCTACCGGGTCGCGGCCACCGCCCACACCAAACTGCCGGTTGTCGAGGCCATCCTGGCCCGCCACAGTGGCGACCAGGTGCTGGTGATCGGGGCGTATCTGGACCAGCTGCACGAGCTGAGCGACCATCTCGACGTGCCGATGATCCATGGCGGCACCACCAACAAGGAGCGGGAAAGGCTCTTCGACGCCTTCCGGGACGGGAGCATCCGCACCCTCGTCCTGTCGAAGGTGGGCAACTTCTCCATCGACCTGCCCGAGGCGACCGTCGCCGTCCAGGTGTCGGGGACCTTCGGGTCGCGCCAGGAGGAGGCTCAGCGGCTGGGAAGAGTGCTGCGGCCCAAGGCGGACGGGCGTCAGGCCCACTTCTACACGGTGGTGTCGCGCGACACCATCGACACCGAGTACGCCGCGCACCGCCAGCGCTTCCTCGCCGAACAGGGCTACGCCTACACCATCATCGACGCAGATGATGTTTTACGTAAGTAAGCCCGAATGTAGGTCGCCCAGCTTGGCTAGGCGCTCGGGCACGGTGTGCAGGTTGAGGTCGGCGGCGGTGAAGTCGCCGGCTTCCACTTCGTCCCAGGTCAGCGGCGCTGACACGGTCGGGGCGAAGCCGGCCCGCAGCGAGTAGACACAGATGGTGGTCTTGTAGCCGCTGTTCTGGCTCCAGTCGATGAAAACCTTGCCGTGCCTGAGTTTCTTGTCCATCTGATCGGTGATCATCTTTGGCGCCGCCTTGGCGAACTCCGCCGCGATCGCCCTCGGGTCCACCGGCGCCAGGCAGGTCACCTGCATGCCCTTCTTGCCCGAGGTCTTCGGGAAGGACTTCAGCCCGTCGGCCGCGAGCCTGTCTCGCAACGCGATCGCCACCGCGCGGCACTCGTCCAGGCCGGCGGGCTCGCCGGGATCGAGGTCGAAGACCACCCGATCGGGCTCGTAGCCCACCTTCCACTGTGGAGTGTGCAGCTCCAGCGCGGCGAGGTTGGCCAGCCACACCAGGGTCGGCAGGTTCTGGCACATGACCAGCCCCTCCGGGCTGACCTTCACCCATTTCGGGGTCCCTTGCGGCACCTGCTTTTCGAAGAAGCCGGGCTCGTCGGCGCCGTCGGGGAAGCGCAACCGGGTCACCTGGCGATCGATCAGATGCGGCAGGATCACCGGGGCCAGCTGCGTGTAGTAGTCGATGATTTCGGCCTTGGTGGTGCCGTCCGGATACAGCTGCTTGTCCAGATTGGACAGCACCAGCGTCTGATCCTCGACCTTAACCCTCATCGTCTACACAGTCCGTGGGCAGCTTGTCGGGGCGAAGCCTGAGGAAGACCGGGAAACGCAGCCTCCGGTCCGGAGTGATCTCGGCATACCTCACCTCCACCACGAGCAATGGCTCGACATAGTTTCCCCGCTCAGCCGCATTGGCAAACGGGCTTTGCGGCCTGGCGAGCTCCTCCAACACGGGCAACAACGCCGCCTCGGTGCTGCCGGTGATGCCACCGCCCACCTTGCCGCGATATTCCAAGCCGCGCTCGGTGTAGCTGCCGACCAGCAGCGAACCGAGCTTACGCTGACCCGACCACCACCCGCCGACCACAAAGTCGCCCGTGTGAACGAACTTTTCCTTGATCCAGTCTGGGGAGCGGACGCCGGGCTGGTAACGCGAATCCAGCCGCTTCGCCACCACCCCTTCCAGCCCAAGCTCTTTGGCGGCGGCCACGGTCGCGTCCTTGTCGCTGAACCGTGGCGAGACCGTCAGGTCGAACTCCTCCAGCAGCTCTCTGCGCTTGGAGTAGGGCAGATCTGGTACCACTAAATCGAAGGCTATAAAGGACGGCAGGGTGGCGTTCTGCATGGCGTGGAAGGTGGGCATGCCGCGCTTGTCGAAGGCCACCAGCTCACCGTCGACGGGCACGCCGAAGTCCGGCAGCGGCGGGCCGGTCATCTGCAGCCCGGAGCGGCCGTGATAGCGGCCCTGCGAGTGGATGGCACGGAATCCGTCCCACTTCACCTCGTAGGCCCACTCAGGCCCGTCGGGCAGCTTGCCCGACACGGCCATCATCGGCTTGAGCGGCGTGGTCACCTAGCCCAAGCCGCCATCTTCATCGTCACGCAGCCTTCTTAGCAGCCTTCATCGCCGTCGTCTTGCCTTGCCCGCTCCGCCTTCCCCGTCGTCATGCAGCCGTTTCCGGCCGCCCTTGCCCGCTCCACGCTTCGCCGTCAGGCAGCCTTCTTGGCTGCTTTCTTTGCCGTGGTCTTCTTGGCCGGTTCGGCTTTCTTGGCCGCCGCCTTCTTGGCGGGCTCAGCTTTCGCGGCCGTCTTCTTAGCGGCCGCCTTCTTGGCCGGTTCGGCCTTGGTCGCCGTCTTGGCCGCCGTTGCGGTGGCCTTCTTCGTGATCGGGGTGACAGAGGCCGGCTCGCCGTCCTTGCGGGCGGCACGAGCGCGTTCCACCGAAGCGCGCAGCGCGGCCATGAGGTCGATAGTGGGTGCTATCGGCTCCTCGGTGGTCGGCTGCACCACCGTGTCCTGCTTACCGATCTTGACGTCGATGACCTGCTGCAGCGCCTCGCGGTAGGTGTCGGTGAACTCCTCCGGGTTGAATTCGCCCGCCATCGAGTCGAGGAGCGACTCGGCCATCTTCAGCTCCTGCGGCCGCAGGGTCACATCGCCGTCGAGGAACTCGAAGTCCGGCTTGCGCACCTCATCGGGCCACAGCATGGTGTTGAGGACGAGCACGCCATCGGTCACGCGGATGGTGGCCAAGGCTTCGCGCTGCCTCAGCGCCACCTTGACCACGGCCACCCGGTCGACCCGGGTGAGCGAATCCCGCAGCAGGAGGTAGGGCTTGACTCCCGCCGCGCCATCGGGTTCCAGGTAGTAAGCCTTGTTGTAGAGGATGGGATCGATCTGTTCGGAGGGGACGAACTCGAGCACCTCGATAGCGCGCGAGCTGGTCAGGGGGAGGTTCTTGAAGTCAGCGTCGGTGAGCACGACGATCTCGCCGCCACCCACGTCGAAACCCTTCGCGATCTCGTCGAAGGTGACCTGCTCACTGCAGATCGAGCAGACCCGCTGGTACTTGATACGCCCGCCATCGGCCCGGTGGACCTGATGAAAGCGGATGTCTTTCTCTTCGGTCGCCGAATAAAGCTTGACTGATATGGATACCAGCCCGAAAGACACGGCTCCCTTCCAGATTGCTCTCATGACATGAAAGCTACTGTCGAACTCATGGGAGCGGTTGAAGATTGGCAGAACTCTTATCACGGCCGGCTGCGCGCTGCGATGGGAGACGCGGTTTTGTTCCTCGTGGCCGCGCGCGGGATCATCCGTGACGAGCAAGGTCGCTTTCTGCTCATCAAGCGCTCTGACAACGGAGTCTGGGCATTTCCAGCTGGGGCGATGGAGATCGGCGAGTCTCTACCGGAATGCGCAATCCGGGAGACCTTCGAAGAAACCGGGATTAAAGCGGCCAAGGCCACCCTTATTGCCTTCCTCACCGGGCCCCAGTACACCTTCACAAATGTGTTTGGGGACACATACCAGCACCTGTCCGGGTCCTACCTTTTGGAAGATGTCACCGGCGAGCTGAACCCAGATCCCGAAGAGGCCACGGATGCGGGCTGGTTCTCCCCGGCCGAGTTCCCCGAGCCGATCTCCCGGATTGTCCATTGGTCGCTGGAACATCTGGCCGAATATGAGGCGACGGGCCGTCCCTACTTCGAATAACCTGCCTGCCGTGAAGAAGCTGGCCCTTGACCTGTCCCCGCTGCGCATACGCGACTTTCGGTTGCTTTACGCGGGCGCCTCAATCTCCGGCTTCGGCTCAATGTTCACGATGGTGGCCATCCCGTACAACGTCGCCATCCTGACCAACGACCCGCTCATGGTGGGCCTGCTGGGCGTGTGCGAGCTGATTCCCCTGCTGTTCATGAGCTTCGTCGGGGGAGCGCTCGCCGATTACGTCGACCGGCGCAAGCTCATCATCTGGTCCGAGCTGGCCGCCGCGGTGCTGATCGGGCTGCTCCTGCTCAATTCAGTGCTGGGCGAGCAGCAGCTGTGGCTCCTGTTCGCGATCGCGGCCGTGTCGGCGACCATCACCGGTGTCCATCGCCCGGCCATGGACTCGATCATGCCGCGGCTGGCCCCGCCGGAGATGATGCCCGCGGTCGGCGCGCTCAACTCGCTTCGCTGGCAGGTCGGCCTGATCGGCGCGCCCATCCTGGCCGGGCTGCTGCTGGCCGGGCCCGGCCTGCCCTGGGTCTACGGCATAGACCTGCTCACCTTCGTGGTCGCGCTGGCCTGCCTGGTGCGGTTGGGGGCGGTGCCCCCGCCGGAGAAAGCCGACCGCCCTTCGCTTCGCTCCGTTGTGGACGGTCTGCGCTACGCCAGGAGCCGCAAGGAACTTCTCGCCACCTATGTCGTCGACATCAACGCGATGCTGTTCGCCTTTCCGATGGCCCTGTTCCCGTTCCTCGCCAAAGACCTCGGTGGCGAGGCGGTGCTCGGGCTCTTCTACGCCGCGTTCGCCATCGGTGCGCTGCTGGTCACCCTGACCTCGGGCTGGACTTCGCGCGTGCACCGGCACGGCCTGGCCGTCACCATCGCCGCATTGGCATGGGGCGGCGGCATCGTCATCCTCGGCCTGGCCGACTCGCTCTGGCTGGCCCTGCTCGGCCTGGTCATCGCGGGCGGCGCCGACATGATCTCAGGCCTGTTCAGAGGTGTTATCTGGAATCAAACCATCCCGAACCACCTCCGCGGCCGGCTCGCCGGGATCGAGATGCTCTCGTACATGACCGGTCCCATGCTGGGCAACACCCGCGCCGGGCTCACCGCACGCTGGTGGGGTGTGGGCGGCTCGGTCGTCTGGGGCGGAGTCGTCTGCATGGTTGGCATCGTCGCCATGGTGGCGCTGCTGCCCGAGTTCCTCCGCTACGACGGCAGGGAAGGCATCGCCCACAAGGAAGCCGAGGAGGCCGCCCGCGCCGAGGCGATAGCGGTCGGCGCGATCACGTAGGCATCGCGCCCCACATCGATGTGCCCACGCACGCCCCACGAGTGGCTGGCGTGACCCAGATCGAGGTTGCCGGGGTCGAGGACATCGCGCATCACCAGCTGCGATTCATCGACTCCGGTGTCGAGCAGCATCCGGCGCATCACCTCGCGGTTGTCCGCCTCCCACACGTCGGCCGGATCGATGGGGTCGCTTGGCAACCAGAGCGGCCTGGTCTTGTTGCGCAGCAATCCTTTGGCGAACCAGCCCGGGAAGCGGTCGTCCGGCCGGCTGCCCGGCTCATCGGCGAAGTGCTGCGGAAAGTTAGGCCCGGTGATGCCGGAGATGAGGCGCAGCCGCACGTCCTCCAGACGCCCGCCGTAGTGACCCAACGCGTGCTGCAGAAAATGACGGGCCGCCGGAAGCGACATGTTGAGCCGGGTCAGATGCATGAAGCCGAAGACTCCCGGAAACTCGACGGCGACGAAGCCGCAGTCGGCCATGTGGGTGGCGATCGCGATGCCGTCACTGTGGCGCGCGAAGAAGGCCGCATAGTCACGGTCTGCTTCCCGGAAACCGCCCGCCCTTTCCGATGCGTAGCACCGGTCGTAGAAGCCGACGCGGTCGCTTCTGGTTCCCACCACCAACATCTGCCGTGGTTGCAGCGCGAGCTCGTCGAGGACGGCTCGCATGTTGCGGTTGGAGCAGTCCTTCGCCTCGTTGGGATAGTCCTGCGGCGCCTGACATCCGTGCCGGGCACAGTCCTTCGTCCCCATCGCCCGCGCACACGTGCCCCGCGACACCGAGCCCGCAAGCCTTTCGCTTGACGCCCCCGCGCCCGGCATGCGCATCCGGCTCACCGCCACCGTGGTTGCTTCACCCACCTCGAAGCGCTGGATCAGGGAGGGCTTTCGGGCGAGAACGAGCTGCGTCATTAGCCCATTCTCGACCGATTTACTTCGTTATAAGCCGCTTTCTTGGTACTGGCCACAGCGAGCCCAACCGTTAGGATTACTCTCTACGAAGCCTTGTATTCGAACGTGTGTTCGATAGGGTTAGCACATGGTTCTGCGACTGGATTCCAACCCTAGAAACAAAGCGCTCGCCGGGGAGCTTGTCGAGTGCTGGTGGAACGGTAGGTTTGGGCTCGACCATCGGCACGACCTGTGGTTGAAGCGATTCGGCATCACCTGGTGCGTCGAGTCGCGGCACGGCGGGTCCGGCGGTCAACGCCAGCGTGACTACTACTCCGACGAAATGAGCGCCCGGGCCCACCTGGCGGCGCTCAAGACCGAGCACGGCGACTCCTGGAAGTGGGTGCCGTTCGGCTAACCACCACAGAGGAGCACCGATGATCACCGACGCCGACGTGCGCCTGGCCGCTGCCCGCATCGCCGGGAAGGTAAGGCGCACACCGGTGTTCTTCGCGGGCCCGGCCTGGTTCAAGTGTGAGTTCATGCAACACACGGGCAGCTTCAAGGCCCGGGGCGCGCTCAACCGCATCCTCGCCGCCCAGGAGTCAGGCGAGCTGGACCCCGCCGCGGGCATAGTCATCGCGTCCGGCGGCAACGCCGGCCTCGCCAACGCCTACGCCGCAACCCAGATCGGTGTTCCCGCAACGGTTTTCGTGCCCGAGACCGCCCCCGCCTTCAAGGTGGCCAAGCTGCGCGCCATGGGTGCGCAAGTGCTGCAACGCGGAAGCGAATACGCGGAAGCCTTCCTCGCCGCGACCGAGCACGCCGCCGCGACCGGCGCCATCCTCAGCCACGCCTACGATCAGGCGGAAATTGTGGCCGGCGCGGGCACTGTCGCCACCGAGCTGCTCGACCAGCGCGACGGCGCCGTCGACACCGTGATCGTCGCGGTCGGCGGTGGCGGCCTCATGGCCGGCGTCGCGGCGGCGGTCGCCGGGATGGCAAGGGTCATCGCCGTCGAGCCCGACTCCATCCCCACCCTGCACACCGCGCTCGCCAAGGGCGGCCCGGTCGACATCGCCGTCTCCGGCGTGGCCGCCGACTCGCTCGGCGCCCGCCGGCTCGGCGACATCGCCTATCAGGTGGCCACAAATACCGGTGTGCAAAGCGTTCTCGTCTCCGATGACGACCTCGTCCGGGCCCGCCGCGACCTATGGGAGGGCTGGCGGATCGTCGCCGAACACGGTGCGGCCGCCCCGCTCGCCGCGCTGACCGCCCAGGCCTACAAGCCCGAGCCCGGGGAGCGGGTGGCGCTCATCATCTGCGGCGCCAACACCGATCCCAGCGATCTCTAGGCTGGTTTTCCACAGGTTTATCCACAGGCCTTATGTTGGTGTGTTCTGTGCCGGTACTGTGCGGCGATAGTTACTGATGCCTATGGAAGGCCACGCGATATGCCTCGTGAGATCGACGACGCCTGGATTGAGGAGGCGATATCAGCCTATCGCCGCATCGAGGAGAAACAGGTTTCGTTCACTCAGGCACTGTCGCGTTTGGAGGTGGCCGTGCGATCTCCCGACGAGTCCGTGGAAGTGATTGTGGGCGCCGACGGCGCGGTCCGGCGCGTGACCGTCCTCGGCTCGCTGCAGGCGATGTCCAATGCGGAGCTGTCCCGCTCCATCCAGCAGGCGACGTCCGCCGCACACGAAGCGGCCGAGTGGGCTCGGCGCAAGCTCTACGACGAGACCTTCGGCGATTACGACAGCTTGAGGAGTGCCATATGAGACTGGACGAGCTGGCCAGACGCCTGGAGATCGCCGCAGACGGCTTGGCGCACATGCGGTCCGAGCTGGCCAGCGAGGATCCGCTCAAGCCTCCCGGCCGCGGCCCCGCTCAGGAGCTGATCACGATGGTCAACTCCGCCTGGGCGCAACGCCAAACCAACCTGGCCTCGCTGACCTCCGAGGTCACCGAGCTCGCCGACGGTGTGCGCCTCGCCGCCGAGCGCTACGCCGCCACCGACGGGAGCCACCAATGGATGCCTTGAGCCGTCTTCATCCCGCCGCCTGCGGCCTGCTGACCCTGGTCGACAACACCCTCGCCCGCACCGGCTGCCGTGACGACCACCCGATCTGGCCCCTGCTGCGCGAGGGCGGAAGGCTACCCGGCGATGCCCTCACCTGTGCCGCCGGCTGGCTCCCCGACGAGCTCCACACCCGAGCCGACCTGCTTGCCCAGCAACGGGAGTCCGAGGCCGACGTGGCCACAGCGCTCACCGAATCCGCGGGCTGGGAAGGCGAAGCCTCCGCCGCGTTCCACGCCCGCCTCGCGTCCGCCCGCCACGACCTCACCCGCCTGGACGAAACCGGCCGTCTCATGCACGACTGGTTCACCGACCTGGCGTCCTACCTCGACCAGGCACGGCTCCGCCTCGCCCACATCCTCAGCCGCGCCCTAAAAAGCTCCGAGGCAGTCACCCTCAAAGTGGGTCCCGCCCTAGTCGGCGTCACCCCCTCAGCCCAAGCCGAAGCAGCCGCCACCATCGGCGCCACCGTCCTGGCCGAGGTCAACTACTTCTGGCAAGGCAGCCTCACCCTCTCCCGCCACTGGTCCACCCGCATCGACGCCGCCGCCTCAGCCACCCTCGCCCACGCCAGCTCCCCTTCCGCACCCTCACCCACCACCCTCCGCGCCGACCTCTAGCCCAGCGCGCCACCCGCCCCCTCCGCGCGCCGCCGCCCAACCCGCTCTCCACAGCCCGCGGCCCACCCCGCTTCCGCCGCCCGCGGCCCTCGCCCCGCTCGCCGCCCGCGGCCCCCACCACGCTTCCGCTGCCCGCGCCCCCCGCTTCCGCTCGCGGCCCCACCCCCGCTTCCGCTGCCCCGCCCCACTTTCCGCCGCCCGCCGCCTCAGCAGCCGCGTATTCAATCCGCACGCCCCAGGCGCGCGCCCACACCCAACGTGGTCACTGCTGACCCGGCCGCCTTCTTCACTTCCTTGCCAATTCCGTTGCACCGCAACGTTGTGGTTGCCCGCCGCAGCTCCCGCGCTTCGGCTTCTTGCGCCGCTCGGCTTCTCGGCTGGCGCCGCTCGGCTACTCGCCTCCGCGTGACGCGGCTGGGGAGCGCCTGCTGTGCGGGTGCTCCCGCTGGGCTTGCCGCAGCCGCAGGGCGGCTGGTGCCGGGCTGGTGGGCACTGCTTTCGCGGCA
>NZ_BONY01000138.1 GCF_016862955.1 Rhizocola hellebori
CGCCAGAATTGAGGCGTTTGTAGATGGGGCTCAGGCTCTTGTGCAGATCCTTGTAGACGTCGAAGACCTCGTCATAGGTGGCCCGGTTGGCCGACGACGGCTCGAAGACGTGGTCCTGGCGCATCAGGGCCGGGATCTCGGCGAAGGTGACCAGCCCGGCGCCGACCGCGCCGATCCAGCCCGCGCCGCGGGCGTTGACGGCCACCGGCTGCGCGTCGCGGCGGATCTGCACCCCGAGCACATCGGCGAAAATCTGGCACCACGAGTTCGACTGCGCGCCGCCGCCGGTGATGACCATCGAGGTGACGGGTGAGCCGAGGAATCGGTCGACCGACTTGGCCAGCCAGCGGGTGTTCAGCGCCACCCCCTCGAAGACTGCCCGCAGCAGGTCGGATCGGGTGGTGTCCAAGGAGATGTTGAAGAACCCGGCCCGCAGGCTCAGCTCGTCGACGGGTGCGCGTTCGCCGTAAAGCCATGGGGTGTAAAGCACTCCGTTGGCACCCGCGGGCACCGTCGGGATGATGGCGTCGAACGCGTCATAGATGGTGCCCTCGTCGCGGGGCAGGTGCCCGGCGCCGATGAGCGGGTCGTCGTATTCGACGACTTTTTCCCGCAGCCAGGTCAGGTTGGCTCCGGCCGTGGCCTGCAGCGCGGTCATCAGATAGCGATCGGGAATCGCGCACGGCACGGAGGCGATCTGTGCGCGCGCATCGGTTTTCTTGCGTTTGACGTGTGCGGCGATCCACGAAGAGGTACCCAGATAAAGATGGGGTTGATTGTCTGCGGTGGTGCCTGCGCCCACGGCCGCGGCGGTGTTGTCGATCGCCCCGGCCACCACCTGAACCGTTTGCGGCAGGCCCAAATGGGCGGCGGCGTCAGGGGACAGGGTGCCGATGATGTCGGTGCAGGCGACGATCGGCGGCAGCTTGCCGGGATCGATTCCGCAGTCGGCGACCAGGGCCTTGGAGTAGCGGATCCTTGACGGTTTGCGGTTGTCGGTGACCCACGAGGTGAGGATCGAGTCGACGGTCGCGACCGTGCGGCCGGTCAGCTTGAGGTTGATCCAGTCAAGGACGTTGAGGAACGAGGCCGTCTGTTCGTAAACGGCGGGCATCTCGTCGCGCACCAGCAGCATGTGGGCGGCGGGGTCCTTGCCGGTGGCCGACGGCATGCCGCCGGTCAGGCGCAGCCAGCGCACGATGCGGCGCAACGAGATGCCATCGATGGAAGGGAATCCGGCGAACTGGCGGCGCAGGTTGGCCGCCCCGCGCATGTCGAGCCAGCTGATGCATTGGGTCAGCGGGTTTCCGGCCTTGTCGACGGCGATGGTGCCCTCGCCCTGGGTGGACGAGCACACCGTGGTGACCGCGCGCAGGTGCTCCGGGTGGGCGCGGCCGAGGTCGGCCACCACCTCGCGCAGCGCTTCCCACCAGGCGACCGGGTCCTGCTCCGCGCCGCCGCCGGGCAGCACCTTCAGCGGCACCGGCCGCTGCGCCCAGCCGGTGATGGTGCCGTCGGCAGCGACCAGCGCAGCCTTCATCCCCGAGGTGCCGAGGTCGATCGCCAGCACCTGCTCGGCAACGGCATGCATCGATCAAACTCCTTCGACCTGCGCGAACACCTGGTCAAACCGGGCCAGCGCCTGGTCGATCACATCATCGGTATCGGCCATCGAGGTGTACATCCGCGAACCGGCCAGGGTGATGATGCCGTGTGCGGTGTAGGCCGCGCCCATCTGCTCCATCAGCCGCTTGCGTGTCTTGTTCTCCTTGAGCAGCTTAAGCGGGTTGCGCATGTCCATCAGCATCACACCGCTGCACTCCAGGTGGACGATGGAACCCTGGTTGTAGGCGACATAGGGCAGGCCGTACTTGTCGATGAGGCGCTGCAGGCCGCGGGTGAGCCGGTCGCCGGCCGCGCCCGCGATCACCGGCGCGTTGGTGCGGGCCATCTCCTCGATGGCGAAGTATCCGGCCGCGCACGACAGCGGGTTGGCCGACAGCGTTCCGCCGACCTGGATGTGCGCGCCGCTCTTGCCGTCCAGGCCGGAACCGAAGCACGCCATGACCTCCGCGCGCCCGCCGACCCCACCGGCCATCGGGTAGCCGCCGGAGACCGCCTTGCCGAAGACGGTCAGGTCGGGGGTGACCCCGAAGTAGCCCGCCGCGCCGCCCATGCCGACCCGGAACCCGGTGACCACCTCATCGAAGATCAGCAGTGCGCCGAACTGGTCGCACAGCCGGCGAACCTGAGCGTTGAAATCCTTGGGCACCGGGCGGGTGCCCGACTCCGGGCCGAGCGGCTCGACGATGACCGCCGCGGTGCCGCCGCGGAGACGGTTCTCGATGAGCTTGCGCTTGAGCTGGCCGAGGGCGTGCGGGAACGACTCGCGGGTGCTAAACGTTGCCCCGAAAGGGATTCCCTTGGCGTTCATCCGGAAGGTGCCCGGCACCCGCAGCCCATAGACCATCGTGTCGGACCACCCGTGATAGGCGCCGCCGACCTTGATCACCATTTTCTTTCCTGTGTACGCACGCGCGCCCCGCACCGCGGCCATAACGGCTTCCGTGCCCGAGCCGAGCGAACGGTACATCTCGATGTGCGGCATGTGCCGGTTGATGATCTCGGCCAGCTTCAGCTCGTACTCGTGGAACAGCCCTGTCACCGGGCCGGACTCCCGGATCACCTCCGCGACCTGCTCGTTGACCGGGCCGTAGTTGCTGCCCAGGATCGTCGGGCCGCCCGCCTGCAGGAAATCGATGTAGGTGTTGCCGTCGCGGTCGGTCAGGTAAGCCCCCTCCGCCTTGTCGATCGCGAGCGGGAACGGATAGTTGAACGCCAGATTGTGTTGCACCCCACCGGGAATACGCATCTTCGCCCGGTCGGTGATCTCCTTGCTCGCCTGGCATTTGGTGTCGAAGTAAGCCAGCACGTCGAGCATCGCGTCGTGGCGCAGGCCGCGTACCGGCTGGGCCACCAGCGCCTTGAGCCGCCGCATGGTGTCGTCGACGTCCAGATACTCGCTGATCGCATACCCGTGCTCAGGGGTCTTCGGCTGGGCCGCCGCCACCGCGTCGGCGCTGGGCAGCGCCTCGGCTTCGGGCACCCTTACCGGCTCGACCGCCTCGGTGATCTGCGCCGCGATCCGCTTTTCGTCCTTGCGCAGCTTGCTGAAGGCGACCTCGCGGATCGCGGTCGGGATCGTGTAAACCTTGCCGGCCTCGGTGGTCAGCGCCAGCAGGTAGGCCAGGGAAACCTTCTCCAGCAACGCCATGTTGAACACGGCCCGGTCCGGGTCGGTGCCCAGCGCGACTATGCCGTGATTGGCGATGATGAACGCGTTGTCGCCGCTGGTGACCTTCTTCTGCACGTTCTTGGCCAGGAATCCGGTGCCCGACGGCGCATAGTCGATGATCGCGACCTGGCGGCCGAGGAAACGCACCTGCTCGTCGGTGAGCGCCGGGATCGGCTTGCGCAGAAAAGCCAGCGCGGAAGCGTAAGGCTGGTGGGTGTGCACGATGGCGTTGACGTCGGGACGCTCCCGGTAGATGTTGGCGTGCATCCCGCACTCGATCGACGGCACCAGACCGAGGGCGCCCGGGTCGTCCGGCACATGCTTGCCGTCGAAGTCGACGATGCAGATGTCCTGCACCCGCATCCGGTTGTAGTCGTAGTTGCTCGGCGTCACCGCGTAGAGCCGGTGGCCGGGGATACGAACCGAGATGTTGCCTTCGGTGGCCTTCAGGTAGCCGCGTTCCAGCATCGTCTTGCACATGTCAACGACGTGCTGGCGGGAGGAGAAATACCGCACTCAGCCATCCTCTCTCGGCCCAGGTGACAGATCACCATCCCCGAAACAGCGGGAAAGGCCACGTCGTTTAGCACCGCGTGCCAAAATTGCGCCCGTGAGCGCGACTCCGGTTTCCCCCACCCCGTGGCAGCACCTGCCCGTGGAGATCGCCGCGGCCATGCGGCCACACCTTCACGCCACGGTGCAGGCCGTCGCCGACGCGGTGACCGAGGCCACCCCTGCCTTCGCCGCCATCGCCGACTCGAAGGTCCAGCGCGACCTGCGTACAGCCGTCCAGGTGGCCTTCGAGCGTTTCCTCGACCTCATCGGCACCGACGAGCCCGCGCTGCCGCCGCCGGTACGCGACGTGTTCGTCGCCCTCGGGGCCGCCGAAGCGCGCGAGGATCGCGGGCCCGAGGCGCTGCTGGCCGCGTTCAGAACCGCGTCGCGGCTGATGTTCCGGGTGGCGTCAGAATCGCTGGCCGAGGTCGGCCGGGTCGACACCGAGGTGCTCATCGACCTGTCCGACGCCACCAGCGCCTACGTCGACGAGCTGGCGGCGGCCAGCACGGATGGGTTCACCCTGCAGCTGCGCGAGCAGGCCGGCGAAGGTGACCGGCGCCGCCAGCGCCTGGCCGAGCTGCTGCTGCGCGGTAGCGCCCCGGTCAGCGTGGCGGCCGCGGCGGCGGCCGGGATCGGCTGGCACACGCTCGACGCCGTGGTGCCCGTGGTCCTGCCGCCGGACCAGGCGCGCGATGCCCGCTTCCGGTACGGCGCCGAGGGCGTGGTCGCCGAGCGCGGCCGCGACGCGGTGCTGTTGCTGCGGGAAGGCCCCCGCGCCACCCGGGCGCAGCTGGCCGAAGCCCTGCGCGGGCGCGGCGCGGTGGTCGGCCCGATGCTCGGCTGGGCCCAGGTCCCCGAAGCGGTGCGGCTGGCCGAGCTGACCGCTGAGCTGATCGGGCCCGATCCCGGCCCGGTCTTCACCGACGATCATCTGAGCACCCTCGCTGTACGCGGCGAGCCCGGCGCGCTCGCGGTGCTTTCCGCCCGCCGCCTTGCCCCGCTGACGCACCTGTCGCCCTCGCGGCGCGACGGCCTGCTGGTGACGCTGCAAAGCTGGCTGCGCCATTGGGGTTCGCGCACAGCGGTGTCGGCGGAGCTGTTCGTCCACCCGCAGACCGTTAGCTACCGCCTCAACCGCCTACGCGAACTACTCGGCGACGACCTCGACGACCCCACCGCCCGCTTCGAACTCCAACTGGTCCTAGCCTTCCGCCAACCCGCTCCGTAACCCACTTTCACCCTCGGCGTCTACGCGGCCGATCGCGCTGACCGCGGCCGGCTTCGGTAGGTGCGGTCTGGAATCGGCGATCGCTGGCTGGCGGCAATCTCCGAAAATCGCGCCAGACGCAAAGTACCGTGCGCACACACTCCTGCCAGGCCCTTCCATTGGTGCGGGGCTAGGCTTGGCGCGGGCTACTGTGCGGTCGCTTCCTGGAGCGGGGCGAGCTGGTTGGGGGAGGGGACTCGGCCGGGTAGGCGGGCGGCGAGGAAGATGCCGGGCACCGCGATGGCGGCCATGGCGGCCAGGGCCAGATACGGCTGGCCGATCAGCACCTGCACCACCAGCACCAGCACCACTCCGCCCAGGTTGCCGGCGAGCATCAGGAAGCCGGCCGTGGTGGCCGCCCGGGTCGGCCCGGCGTCCAATTCGGACCAGTCCAGGGCGATGGGCAGCCCGGCGAGAAGGAAGAAACCCTCCACAGCCAAGGCGAACCCGGTGAACCACACGTTGTTCACCAGCGCGATCGAGCTGAAGGTGAGCACGGTGACGGCGGTGGTGGCGATGAGCATGGTGCGGCGGCGGTTGCGCTTGGCGGCCACCCCGGGCAGCACCGCGGCACCGGCGATGCCGGCCAGTGTCGCCACGGCGATGAGCGTGCCCGCCACGCCCGGCTGGCCGATCGCGGTGAGGATGGTGTCCAGCCAGGTGGCCAGCGCGTTGAACACACCTACCCCGATGAAAAGCAGACCGGCCAGACGCCACATGAGCGGGTTATTGCGCAGCCATTTCAGCGACGTTGCGGTCGCCTCGGAGGCGAACGCCGGTCGCGCTCGCAGGCTGATCAGCACCATCAGCGCGGCGAACACCGCGACCGCGGCGTGGATGCCCAGCACCAGCTTCAGGCCGCCGGCGCTCAGCAGCGGCTCGCCGGTCATGGCGGCGATGAGGATGCCGACGAACTGTGCCGCGCTGGCCACGGAGATGGCCGCGGTGCGCTGTCCGGGCGGGAAGTAGCGGGCGGCGACCTTGGTGCTGGCGTTGAGCACGAGCGGCTGTCCCGCGGAGAGGACGACCTGTCCGATCAGCATCCATTGGTACGACGAAGGGTCAACCATGCGCAGGCACGCCCCGGCCGCGGTCAGGATCGCGCCGGCCGCGAGCGCGGCACCGTAGCGACGGTCCATCCAGCGGCCCGCCGGGATGGCCAGCAGCACGAACAGCAGCGGATTGATGACGGCGAGATCGCCGATGGCGGCCTCGGAAACCCCGAGCGCCTCATGGGCCTGCGCCGTGATCGGGGCGAACGTCAGCCACAGGATCTGGCTGCAGGCGACCAACAGGCCGAACGCCGCCAGCACGAGCCAGCGGCTGCGCCTTACCGGCGCCAGACTGTCTGCGACGGCTGTCGGGGCCATCTCGATCCCTCACTCACCTGAGCTCGCCGGTAGATGCCAAGCGAAGGCCGCGCCGTCGCGGGGCCATCATGATGCGAGGAACCGTGATAAGTCATTGTCTCGCCGCCACCGGGAATCGGCGCCGAAACTAGCATCACGTGCTAAATGTCGATGCCCAGCACGGGCAGGCACTCTTTGACGCCGGTCAGTTCGATGTCGTCGCGGCGGGCCCGTTCCCACGCTTCGCGGGTGAGCCGCCACTGCTGGATCTGCGCGGGCTCGCCGCGGCGGGTGTCCCAGTCCGTGCCGTTGGGCTGGTAGCCCAGGCCCCGGGAAATGTGATTGGACGCCTCGTTGTCGACGAAGGCGTCGCTGCCGGCTTCGCGTGCGCCCAACCCGGCGAAGGCCAGCTGCAGGATGGCCGCCCGCATTTCCTTGCCCAGCCCCTTTCCACGGTTCCCGGGGGCCAGCCACGAGAAGCTGGACACCGTGCCGAACCGCGCGAAGTTCTTGCCGATGAGGTCCTGCATGCCGACCGGCTTGCCGTCGACGAGCACGGCGAAGTAGAGCCGCCACGAATCGGGGCTCATCCGGGAGCGGCCGGCCCAGATGCCGCGCAGCCATTGCCATTCGCGTTCGGGGCTGTCGGCGTAGAACGAGATCGGGTCGTCGAACGGCCACGGCTCGGCGTCGGCGACCCCGGCCCGCACCAGCGGCACGAGACGTTCCAGCAGCTCGTCGGAGGCACCGGTCAGCGTCAGGCGCGGCGTGCGGACCTCGACGTTCAGCGGGGGATAGGTGTGGGCCACGCCCGGACGCTAGCCAGCCCGTTCGGCCGCCGCATCCGATTTTCCAGCGTCGCCTGGCATTGAAGTGAACTTGGTAGATGTCTTGACGGTGATGTGCCATCGTGTTCATGCTTTGTGGAATATGTTTGATTGAGTTCTGCTCGCTACGGATGCGGCGATCTTCTGGCGAGCACCCGACATCGGAGTGACGATGACCGTCCCCCTGAACCGGATCGCCGCGATCGCTGCCACAGTCCTTCTCGCAACGCTGATGGTGCCCGCGTCCAGCCAAGCCGCCGTGCCCGACTACACCACGGCCGAAGCCGGCAACCCGATCGCCGACGGCTGGTACGCCGACCCCGACATCGCCGTCTACAACAACACCTACTGGATCTATCCGACCACCTCGAAGGCTTACGCCCAGCAGACCTATTTGGACGCCTTCTCCTCGCCAGATCTGATCACCTGGACCAAGCACAGCAACATCCTCACCACCGCAAGGGTTTCGTGGGCCTCCTACGCCATGTGGGCGCCGGCGCCCGTACAGCGGAACGGGAAGTACTATCTCTACTTCGCCGCCAACGACATCCAGAACAACACCAGCACCGGCGGCATCGGCGTGGCGGTGGCGGATCAGCCGCAGGGGCCGTATTCCGACGCGCTTGGCCGCCCTCTGATCGGCCAGTTCCACAATGGAGCCCAGCCCATCGATCAGGATGTTTTCATTGACGATGACGGCCAGGCCTATATGTACTACGGCGGCTGGGGTCACGCCAACGTGGTCAAGCTGAACCCCGACATGATCAGCCTCGGCGCCTTCAGCGATGGCAGCACCTACAAGGAGATCACGCCGTCGGGTTACGTCGAGGGCGCACAGATGTTCAAGCGCAACGGGAAGTATTACCTGATGTGGTCGGAAGGCGCGTGGACCGGGCCGGACTACTCGGTCTCCTATGCCATGGCCGCCTCGCCCACCGGTCCATTCACCAAATTGGACAAGGTGCTCGCGCAGGACTCGGCCGTGGCGAAGGGATCGGGGCACAACTCGGTGGTGAATGTGCCCGGCACCGATATCTGGTACATCGTCTATCATCGGCGGCCGTTGAGCGAGACCGACGGCAATCACCGCCAGCTGGCCTACGACCGCATGTACTTCAACGCCGACGGCACCATAGCCCGGGTCGCCATGCGGGTCAAAGACAACTTCGCCGACGCGAACGCGCTGGGCTGGAAGACCTATGGCGGATCCTGGTCGGTCACCGGCGGCAAGTATCAGGCGGGAAGCTCGCTTGGCGGGAAAGCCGTGCAGGACACCAGTTTCGGGGACTTCACCTATGACGCGGAGGTGACGGTCACGTCGGGTGGCGGCGATGCGGGCCTTGTCTTCCGGGTGACCTCACCGGCCACCGGAGCCGACAGCTACAACGGGTACTACGCGGGAATCAGCCCGGCCGGACGGGTCGTCCTCGGCCGGGCCGGCAACTCGTGGACACAGCTTCAGGCAACGGCGATGACCGTGACTGTCGGCACCTCCTATCGCTTGCGGGTGACCGCCATCGGCGCGTCGCTCAAGGTCTATGTCGACGACCTGGTCAACCCGAAAATTAGCGTCACCGACGCCACTTACCCGCGCGGGGCGCACGGCGTGCGGGTGTTCAATGCCGCCGCTTCCTTCGACAACACGGCAATCGGACCAGCCACCGGACCTGGGGTCAACCTCGCTTTAGGACGGCCGGCCACCGGTACCACATCATGCGTTGCCTCCGAAGGCCCGGACAAGGCGGTCAACGGCAGCGTCAGCGGCGGTAACTCCGACAAGTTCTGCTCGGCGGCCACGGGCGCCTGGCTTCGGGTCGACCTGGGATCGGTTCAGGCCATCGGCCGTTTCGAGGTGGCCCACGCCCAGGCGGGCGGGGAAGCGGCATCGCTGAACACGAAGGCCTACACCATCACCGTGTCGAACGACGGCATCACCTGGACACAGGCGGTCGCGGTCAGCAACAACACCGCGGCGAACACCACCCACGCGGTCAGCGCGGTCAGCGGCCGCTACATCCAGCTCAATGTCAGCGTTCCCACCCAAAGCTCCGGTGGGGCCACCCGAATCTACGAACTGCGCGCCTTCGCTTAGGAAGCGTCGCCGCGGGCCGGCGCCTATGCCCGGCCCGCGGCGATCGCCGCCTGCAGCGATTGCTTGTAGGCGTTGCTGGTGTAGGTGGCCCCGGAGACGGTGGCGACACTCGCGCTCTGCGCGGTCAGCACCTCTTGGCGCAGCTTCGGAATGGCCCTGGCGTTGATGCGGCCCGTCTCCCCGCCGGTCGGATAGGTCGCCGTCACATCCGTAATTTTCCCGCCGCCAACCACGATCGTGACTTTGATCGTCCCGTACCGCTGGGTCACCGCGGTGCCGGCAAAGGTGCCGTTCTTCAGGCCCGGACTGGTGGGCGGCGGCGCAGGTTTCGTCGTGGGCGCACCGGCCGGGGCCGCCGGCGCCGAGGGCTGACCTGGTGCCGAGGTGCCAGCCGGGCCGGGGCTGGCCGCAGCCTGCTCGCCCGGAGCGGCGCTTTCCAGGCCGGCTGGCGGATCCTGCTGTTCGGAGATGCCGACCGGCCGCGTGCCGAGCTTGGCACCGATCATGAGCGTGGTGCCCAGCGCCGTTCCCAGAACGGCGAGAATGGCACGGCGCATGGCGACCTCCGGTTTCAGAACTCGAACGGATCGAGATGGATCTGGCGCTTGGGAACACGGAGCTTCTTCAGGATGGTCTTCGATGCGTCCACCAGGCCACGCGGCCCGCACAGGAACACGTCCCGGCGGGTCAGGTCGGGCACGAGGTCGCGCATTCCGTTGGGGGTGAACAGGTATCGCGGCCCGGGATCGTCGCGGCTGCCCAGCACGTACCAGATGTAAGCCCGCCGTTCCTGGGCTATCCAGTCCAGCTCCTCGCGGAAGAGGACCTCCCGCTCGCTGCCCGCGCGATAGATCATGATGGTGCCGGAGGGCAGATCCTCAAGCAGCGCCCGAATCGGGGCGATGCCGCTGCCGCCCGCGATGAGCAGCGCCCGCCGTTTGACACTGCGGTCGGCGGTGAAGACGCCCGAAGGGCCTTCGGCGAAGACCCGCACGCCGGGGCGCAGCCGCTGAAGGTCGCGGGTATGGTCGCCGACCACCTTGACCGTCAACCGCAGCCATTCGTTGTTCGGCGCGGCCGAAAGCGAGAACGGGTGGGCCTGCCACCAGCAGCCCTTCATGAAGAAGCGCCAGCGGAAATATTGCCCGGCCCGTGCCCTCATCCCGCCGAGCCCGCTGCCGCCGATGTATATGGAGATCATGCCCGGCGCTTCTTGCACCACGTCCACGACTTTGAGCCGGTGCCGTACGTTGAGCACGATCGGCCCGAATACCCGGCCCCAGGCCAGGCAGGCCAGCACGAAGACGTACAGGCCGTTCCAGTAGACGCGGCCGAAGCCGGGGTTCATCAGCTCCTGGCCCGCCGAGAATTGATGGGCGTAGCCGCCAACCACCACCAGGTAGCTGGTCAGGTGCAGGTAGTACCACTTCTCGTACGACATCAGCCGGCGCAGGCCGCGGATCGACATGACTGCCACCGCGACGAGCAGGGCGGTGGCGAGGGTCGCGGTGATCATGTCGAAGTCCGACGAGACCATCGACCAGGTCTCACGCAGAAACGACACCTCGGACCCGGACGCGTAGCCGGCAATGGTGGCCACCACGTGGGCCAGGATCGCGATGAGCAGGTAGCCGCCGAGCTCGCGATGCCAGATGAGCAGATCGTGCGCGCCGATCCAGCGCTCCAGCCAACCCACCCGGCTCATCAGCAGTACCTGAAACAGCAGCACGAAACCGCCGACCATGCCGGTGATCCGGCCGATGGCCAGGAAGATCCCGGACAGATCGGTGATCGATTCCGCGGGGGAGTTCAGCCACCACAGCTCGAGGCTGGTCGCCAGGGCGAACCAGAACAGGATCGCGAAGAAGGTGCGCCCGGCCGCGGCGGTCGAGTCCAGCGGCGGCGAGCCCGGGAGAGGCGCTGGCGGCAACATCTCCGGGTGCGGGTCGTGCGCCCAGCCCCCGTCGGCCCATTGCGCGTCAAAGGAACGGCGGGCGCTGACTATCGGATGGACATCGGTGTATCCGTTGCGGAGGCTGTCGAGCCAACGCGCCTCAGCTGCCCGCTCCCGTTCGTCTCGCCTCATTGCAGTACTTGCTATCAGCATTCAGCCTTCGGGCACAAGGAGATGAGCGCATTGCTACGGACACGGTCCGGCTCCTCACCCAATGTGTTCGGTCGATGCTGACTGGGCGCTCAGTCAAGCCTTGTCCAAAATGCTCGCCCGCGGGTATGTTCGGAAACGGCGTTTCGCTTTGGGAACCAAAGCAGCTCCCTGGGGAGGGTGGATGCGGATTCGGGCCGGCGGGGCGCTACTCGCTGCGATCGGGATAGGCGTGCTGATGACCGCGGTGATCGCCCTCAGCGACGGCTGGCTCACCCGGCCCGGCCTGTTGCCCGATGCGGGTCCGTCCTGGTATGTGTGGCAGCGGCCGCAGCGAAGCACCGCCATCATGGTCGGGGCGTGGACGCTGTATGCGCTGCACCAGATCGGTTTCTGGGCACTGATCTGGTATGGGCAGCATCGGGTGGGGAAATATTCGGCGAACCTGCACAAGGTCAATGCCTGGGCGCTGGCGTTCAACGCCGGCTTTGTGCTCCTGCATTTCCTTCAAACTCAGCTGTGGTACGACGCCCTGGCCCAGGATGTGTCGATCTGGTCGTCACAGTTCTCCGTGATCATCCTGCTGGTGTGGGTGCTGCTCATGGAAAACGACCGGCGCGGCCTGTTCTTCGGCAAGGTGGTCTCCACACCGGGCGGCGGTGGCGTGCGTGCGTGGGCCCGCAAGTACCACGGCTATTACTTCGCGTGGGCGGCCGTGTACACCTTCTGGTACCACCCGATGGAGACCACCACCGGTCACCTGGTCGGCTTCCTCTACATGTTCCTGATCCTGGTGCAGGGCAGCCTGTTCCTCACCCGCGCGCACACCAATCGCTGGTGGACAGTCACCCTGGAGGTGATGGTCCTGTTCCACGGCACGATCGTGGCCCTCAACAGCCCCAAGCAGCTGTGGTTCCAGTTCGGCTGGGGGTTCGCCACCATCTTCATCGTCACCCAGATGCACGGCCTGGGTTTGTCGCGCGGCGTCAAATGGGCCATCGCCGGCGCCTATGCGGGCTCGCTTGCCGTAGTCGTGGCGCTGCTCGGGCCGGGCAAGCTTGCCGTCCTGCCCAGGGTGCCCGCAGCGGAATACGCCGGGGTGTTCGTGCTTGCCACGCTGTTCGCCGTCGGGCTGTGGATTGCCAGGCGGGTCCGCTCCGTCGATGCGCCCGAGCAGGCCGGAGCCCGGCACTAAACGCCTTGGGTCGCCTCTGCTCGTCCTAAGTGGACGGAGCCTTGGATATCGTCAGACCCAACCACACCGGTTCGCGTTGACACCGGCCTGAAAGCGGCTGGCAGCGCCGAGCCGCTCGGTGAGGCTGGTCATCATGCGCTGGACGCTGCGCACCGACATCGCGAGCTTGCGGGCCGCGGATTCGTCGGTGTGGCCGGCCGCGAGCAGCTGAAGCAGCTCGCGCTCCTGCGGGGTGAGACCGTGCTCGTCGACGGGCATCTGGTCGCCGAACGCCGTGCCGATGTTCCACACCTGCTCAAAGAGCGCAACGAGACCGGCGAGAACCCCAGCGCTTTGCACTTCCAGGGCACCCAGCCGAGTGTCGGCCGGGTCGATCGGGATGAGCGCGACTTCACGATCGACAATGACCATGCGCATCGGGACGGTCGGGGTGGTCCGCGACCGGCCGCCTAGCCGTGCCATCCGGCGGGCATGGGCGACGGTGGCGGGATCGTTGCGGAAGCTGTCCTGATAGACGTTGCGGATTTGCACGCCGCGTTTCAGCGCGACCTCGTTGAGGTGCCCCTCCGCCTCGATGGTGTCCGGGCTCTGCCCGCCGCCGGTGGTGAAGGAAAGGCATTCCGTGTTTGCCGAATAGGCGAGTTCGGTCAGACGGTCGCGTACCGTTTCGAGCCCGGCGAGCCGACGGCCCTCGATGATGGGGTCCTGGTCACCATGGGCCGCAACGATCGAGGCGATGGCGGAGCGGGTCGCCTCGATCTGCCGCCGCCGCACCGCGGCTTCCGCCTCGACTTTGGTCAGCAGCGCGGTCAGCCCTGCCTGGGGCCGCACCACCCGGGTCAGGGCACCGGTGGGATCCATCCGGATCAACGCGAGATCCGCAAGCACATCCAAGGCCGCGCGCACCTCATGCTCCGTGATGCCCAGGTGTTCGGCTATTCCAGCCACATTGAGACAAGGTCGCTGCAACATAGCTCGGTATACGGCCTCGTGCTGTGCGGAAAGTCCAATCGCGTCCAGCATCGCTCCTCCTGGGAAATCGGCGACCTTCACTGTGCGGTGGCTTCGTTGGACGAAACGTGAAGGCGGCGCTGTCGGTGACGGTCACGGAGGAATCCCACACTCGCTCCTATCTCGACTGCGTCAAGGTCGACAGCATCGCGCGTGTTCAATGAAATACCGGTCCACCACGGATGCGCAACACGAGGGGCGGGTCGAATGTTGCTGTCGGGATCAAGGATGTCTGCGGCGGGTACACGCTAGGTCATACAAACTGCACGCACGATCAGACGATGCGCCACATGCGCAGCTGCGGGCTGCTGGCGATCGTCTTGGTGATCAGGCGGTGGAGGATGTCTGCGGCCTCTTTCGGGTCGCGGGTATCGATGAAGGCGAAAATGTCGGTACCGTGCGGATCCGCCCTGATGCGTACGTGCTCTACCCGATCGGCGGGCACGACATTCCCGTAGATCAGCTCTCGCAGCGCCAGCGGGTCGATGGCGGTCGACACCAATGGCGCAATGCGCAGGTAAGCGGCGACCATCACCCACCAGCCGGCGGCTCGGCGTGCCTTCGGCAGAGACGGTTAGGCGCGCATCGACCTGCAATCATCCGGTATAGGCGTCAACGGGGACGGTCTCGTCGCACTGGTCACGCACCGAATCGTTATGGGTGGCCATGACTACGCACGCTCCGTCGTCGGCCATGGCGCGCAGCAGGCCGGCCACCAATTCGGCGTTGAAACGGTCCAGGGCGCCCGTCGGCTCGTCGGCCAGGACGAGTCTGGGCTGCTTCACCAGTAGCCGGGCCACAGCTACCCGCTGTTGCTCTCCGCCGGACAGGCGGCTGACCTGTTCGCGTTGCCGACCGGCGAGCCCTACCTTTTCCAGCGCCTCCTCCATTGCCTGCTGCCCCTGCGCGCCGCGGCGGCCACGTGCCTTCAGCGCCACATTGAGGTTCTGCGCAATGGTCGCGTTTTCCACCAGGGCGTAGTTCTGGAAGAGATAGCCCAGCGAGTCTCGCCGCAAGCGCCTGGCCCCGGTGGCACTCAGCCCCGACAGCTCGCGGCCGTCGAGAAGAATCTCACCGGCCGTGGGCCGTTCCAGCAGCCCCAGGCAGCCGAGCAGAGTGGACTTGCCCGAGCCGCTAGGGCCGGTCAGGGCGACCATCCGGCCGGACTTCACGGACATATCAAGACCCGTCCATAAAACGCGCCGCCCGTAGGCCATCCTCAGGGAACGGGTTTCCAGCATCGCGGTCTCTGCTTTCGTCGCCATCATCTGTTATGCCTCACTCGCTCCAAGGTGGACAACACGGCGGTGGGTGCGTGCCAGCACCGCCAGGACACCGCCGGCCGTCACCAGCGCCGCTATGGCGATCGTCGCCCATTGGCCGGCTGTCATCGAGACGGGATCGATCGGCAAGGGAGTACCTGTCTGCCTATAGATTTCAAGTTCCTGGTTCTGCGACCACACCTGATAGGGCACCAGTCCGATCAGGACGGCGAGCACGGCGGCCTCGACGGCAAGGAGACTGCGGTGCGCCGCGGCGAAACGCCACCCGCTCACGTGACGTACAAAGATCAATTGTGAATTTCGCCTGGCATAGATCAAGACCACGCCGATGCCGGTGATGGCGAGGACCAGCAAGCCGAGCCCTGCGGTGAGCAAGGCAAGCCTGAACTCACGCACCAGGGTCTGTGTTTCGATGGCCACCTGTTCGGAGACCGGCACGACGGCCCGCACATACCTCTGCAGCTGCTCGTCACCGGCAACGGCCTCCTTCACCACGGATGGCGATGGGAAGAGAAGCTCTGCGGCCGATGCGAAGGCCGTGTAGGCATCGTCGCTCAGCAAGCCCTCCGCCGACGGGAACACGACGATCACCGGATCGGGCGCGTACGCCTGCGCGCTGGCCCACGAACCTGCGGACCCCTGGGCGGCGCTCGGCGCGCTGTAGGTGAAGAACTCTTGCCCGCCAGCCATTTCGAGCCGTATGCAAGCAACGCCTCGGGCATCCTCGCGCAACGCCGCGTCCAAGCCGAGATCCGGCACGATGTCTTCCCCCCGATCCCACAACGGGGGCGGGACCAATACGGCCAGACCATTCCCGGCGGCCTGCGCCGAATAGTTCCCACCGCCGGCAAGCCGAATCGGCTGATCCAGAAGGAAAGCATCGTTGACATACAGCACCCGGCGACCGTTCAGCACGGGATCGGCGCTCGCCAGGACCGCCTGGCCGGCTAGGACTATGTTGCGGTCACGGTCCTGCTGGCGCAACCAGGCACCGACCGACGCGGCCAAACGCGTCTGATCTTCAAGGGTGTAGGCATTGCCGAGGGAGACAGCCGAGGTGTCGCCCAGACGCTCGTACGTGTGGTAGGAACGCTCGCGTTGAGCCACATCGATGCCGGCGTCCAGCGCGGTCGCCATGGTGCCGACAGTGACGATCACGGCGGAGAATCGCAGCGCATAGGCCATGGCCGAAGCCGCCCGGCCGGGCAGCTCGCCCTTGAGCGCCGGCTGAATGCCCACCTGCATGATCAGTAGCAGTACGAGCGCGTTGGCGGCGAAGGCGATTGCCGTCAGCAAAAGGTCGATGAGCAGAGCTTGCAGAGCAAACGCCCCGAACGAAGCCAGGCCGTTGTAGAGCGCCAGCGCCAGCGACGTGCCCGCCGCCACCGCGGCTCCTGAGACGGCCCAGCCGATAACCCCCACCCGAAGGTCGGCCAGCAGCATGCTTGCATAGGAGAGCCCATGCAGCTGCGCTATGCCGTAAGACTTTGTGCCCGCGATCACGGCGGCGCCGACCACGGCAATCGAGAAGAAGACCATCATGGACAGCGCGAGAAATATCGCGGCGGGAATGCCACGCCACGTCCTGAGCTCGTCCACCTCGGCGGAAACGCCGTGTGAAGCGAAGAAGTCTTTTAGCTGGAAGGCTTTGGCGGCGTCTCCGAAGACCTCGTACCGCCCGACGGGAGTCCGATTTCCCAGCTGCGCGAAGTCGTCGATCCGGGTCGTCGTTGATTGGGTGAAGTCGCGATATCCACCCTCAAGCCAGTCCGATCCCCGCACCGATGGGTCGCCGTCAACCAGATACAGGTGGCGCATGGTATGCCGCTGATCGAAATCGACCACCTCCTGGCCGAAGGTGATCCTGTGTTCCTTGGCGAAGATCGCCGCCTGGATGCGAAGGTCGTCGAGAGCCGTGCTCCCGTCCCAGGCCGTCACGGTCAGCGACGCCCGGGCCGGCAAGGGAGATCCCTCGTCCCACTGCACGACCAGGACGAAGGCCAGGAACACCGCCGCTATCCAATTCGCCAGGTGCAGAAATCTCGCACTTCTGTTGATCACGGCTCGTCTCCGTTTGGGTAAGGCCTGCGGGCGGGCAACGCCCGCCCG
>NZ_BONY01000139.1 GCF_016862955.1 Rhizocola hellebori
CGGGTCCATGGCGGCGTTGATGATCGCGGCGGCTTCCGTGCCCAGGACGCCGGTCAACCGGGTACGGCCGGTGCCGTCACCGAACGGCGACAGCGTCAGCGCCCGATCCTGCGCGGCGCGTTTCTCGCCCTCCGCCAGCCGCTTGCGCAGCAACTCCTCTGCCAGCTCTGGCGCGGCCAGGCCGACCGCATAGTCGGCGGCGATGGCCAGCTGAGCCGGAGCCAGCACCACACATTCGTCGGCGAGCAGGGCCTTTTCTACCTCGCCCTGAATAGCAGGCCCGCAATCGGCAAGGCCGGTAACGGTTTTGGCGATGACCTCAGCCTGCCGCTGGTTGATGACACCATCCGCCAAGGCCGCAGCCGTGGCCTGGCAAGAGGTGTCCAACACCCGGGCCAGCTCCACCATCTGCCGCGCCGTGCCCTGATTGAGACGCAGCTTGCCACCAAGCCACACAGGCAGACTGGTAGCACCTTCCCGGCGAGCAACATCTTGGCCATCGATCTCCCGGATCACCGTCAGGATCTCGGCCACAATCGACTGCTTGGCCTGCCACAGATTCAACAGCTTGGCGGACAGCTCATCACCGTTCAACGCCCAAACCGCCCCCGCAGCCATGCATCGAAGCCTACCACAAGTCGCACAGATGTTCGATGGTGGCAAGAGGAGCTGGACCCGAAAGGTCCGGGCCCAGTCCGCGTTCTATATTCCGTCTACATAGGACACTTTGGAGGTTGCGGGTGCGAGGCGTTGCTTGACCGGTGCCCATATCGCCAGCGCCCAGGCCGGCATGACGAGCTGGTGGCCGATCGGGAGCAGGTAGAGCAACAGGGCGCCGCTCATCGCGGTGCTGAAACTGATCAGGCCCATGCTCAACGCGATCAGGCCGTGGAAAACCAGGCCTGCCAACAATAGCCAGCGCCGCAACGGTGGGCGCAGCAGTAGCGCTACGGCCAGGGCGAATTCCAGGGCTATCGATGACCAGGTCATCATCGCCACTCCGACCGGGGAATCGGTGAGGAACTCGGCGATGGGGCGAGCCAGGCCGGAGGCGCCGAAGGTGGGATGGCGTAGCCAGTAGAACATCGCGGTGCCATCGGCCCATTCGCGCACGGCCAGCTTAGCCACGGAGGCGTGCAGGTATATGGCGGCGATCTGGATTTGTACCACGATCAGTGCGGTGTAGGCGACCACCCGGCTCAGCCCGGGAGCGCGTTGCGGCATGGCCTGCCAGTGCCAGCGCCGGGGATCGGTGAGGGTGATCGGTACCAGCAAAAGGGTAAGCACGGTCGTGACCTGATCGCCACCGTCCAAAATGGAGACGTTGGCCATCAGGCTCCATGCCACATACCAATGCGCGATTCCGGTGTACCGGGGCCGCCAGCCCGCGGCGACCACGACGAGGACCGCGATCGACAGCCAGCGTGCCGTTTCGCCGTGGCCGCCGGGCAGCACGCACCACAGCCCGAACTTGGTCAGGTCGCTGCAAGTCGGCGGCAGGGTGCCGTCGGCCAGCGGGGCCAGTAGCGTGCGCGGTGAGGTGGCCAGGAGGGTGCCCAGGGTTCCCAGCGCGATAAGGGTTCTGGCCAGACCGAGCCCGGAGCCCCACGGCGCGTTGGCCATGGCCGGTCGAGCCCGGCGCCCAAGAGCGGTCAGCATGTCACCACCACCCGGACCACCTTCGACGGCATGGTGGTTGGCAGATCCCGCCAGGCCCATGGCAGTACCTCCTGCATGATCATGCCGACTTCGCCGCAAAGCGTTTGCTGGGTGGCGAAGTTGGCGACGGTGCGTTGCGGGGTCAGGGTGCTCAGGCAGTCCAGTGGGTCCCGGTCACATGCCGACCAGACCTCGGGCGGCACCTGATTGGCGACGAGCGCCACTTCGGTGCCCTGGGACCGGTTGCGCCGGTTGAGGCCGAGCAGAGCGCCCGAGCCGCTGTGCGCGTTGACGGTGAGCCGATGCCAGGCGTTGTCCGGGCCGGTGCCGTAGACGACGACGTCGGGGGAACGCGGGCTGATGGTGAAGAACGCCCAGCCTTCGGGAAGGACGGTCTGGACTATCCGCTTCTGCTCGAAGGGAAGGCCGAACGGGGTGGCCGGCAGCGCGGCGTGTAGCACGTAGGCCATGAAGACGAGAGCGATCGCCCCGGTCGTCACGAGCCTGCGCCCTAGCCGCAGATCTTCTTGATTGGCCTGCCCCGCCGCGCTGCTGGTATCCATCCTGGTGTCTCCTAGCCTCGCGCGTTGAGGTTCACGGCGATGGCCCGGATGGTCAGCTCATCGGGCAGGCGCCCGTTGGAGCTGACGTCCTTGATTTCAGCGGCCCAGGCGATGACGACATAGCGCAGGAAGACGATGTACTTGTAGATGTACACCCAGGTGTGCCAGACCAGCGCGCGGCCCAGCGAGCCTTCGCCCGCCGCGTCGATCGCCCGGTCGACATTGTCCTTGCCCAGCACCTTGTTCATCGCCTCACGGGAGAACTTGGCCAGGTCGTCCAGTGCGTTGCCGATCTGCACCGGATCCCCGCTCTGCATCCGGCTGGCGTAGGACTGGCCGAACCGCTCATCGGATTCGAGGGCCTTGGCGATGGTCTCCCGGCTCTTCTTGACGTCCTCGGTCCACTCGATGTTGGGGCGTTCCAGTTCGCCGAGCAGCTTGGCGGCCGGGCCTTCCCGGTAGATCACCGCGTCGGTGATTTCCACCGCGGTGAAGGTGGGCGCCGAGCCGCTGGTGTCCGGGCCGGCCGAGGCGACCTGTGCGGCGTAGGTGATGCCGATGGCCGAGGCCACCACCAGCCCGACCGCCCAGCGCCACCGCTTCGGCGATGCGTTGAGTCTCACTTCGCTTACCTCCCTTGGAGCTTGGTGGCGAGTGCTCGAGCACCCGCCTGGCTTCAGCTTGGGATGACGTCGACAACCGCGGATAGGACCACTACTGGCCGGAGTTGGGGCAGCAGTGGTCCTGTACAATCGGGCCGCGATCGCGCTCCACAGCCCGGCCACAACCCGGATCTGCCACGGTGGGCGCACGACGATCGAACGAGACTTAAGGATGATCGCAATGACAACTGCGCGAAGGCGATTGGCCGCGCTCGTGGCCCTCCTCGCGGCGGCCCTCACGCACACGCTGCTGCCGTTGCCCGCGGCACAGGCCGACGAGTGGCCGGAAATAGTCATCACCGACGGCACGATCTGCTACGAGCGGCAGGCCCCGGACACCAGCTGGTTCGTCACCGTGGAGCTGTCGCAACTGTCCAAGGAGGACGTGACCTTCCGGATGTCGACCCACGACGGCACCGCCAAGGCCCCTGGCGACTACACCGCTTTCGAGGGGATCGAGTTCCGGATCCCGGCCGGAAAACTGAGCGTGGACGTGCCCCTGGAGATCATCGCGGACAAGGAACGCGAGGACGAGGAGTGGTTCCTGGTGACCATCGACTCGGCTCAGGGCGCCATTATCGGTACCGAGAAAGCGGAAATCATCATCCGGGACGGTGCTCCGCCCAAGGGCGGGAAGTAGCAACGGCCCGAAGCCGGCCGCGCGTCACGTCAGGCGCGCGGCCAGCTCGTCGGCCTCATCGGTGGCGTTGACCTTCTGGTAGAGCCGCACCGCCAGCTCCCAATGGTAGGCGGCGCTTTCCGGGTCGCCGCAGCGCTGCTCCAGCTCGCCGAGGTCGCGGTGCAGATTGGCCTCCTCGTAGGTGTCGGGAACCCACACCCGTGCTGCCAGCGCCAGGTCGAGCTGGGTGCGCGCGGCGGCCAGCTCCCCGGCGCTGAGGTAGGCCTGAGCCAGCGCATGCCGGACAATGGCTTCCAGATGCGGGTCGGCGATTTCGTGTGCCAGCGTCAGTGCCCGGTGCAGATGGCCGGTGGCGGTCGCCGGCTCCCCCCGGGTCAGATAGGCAAGACCTATGCCGTGCAAGGTTTCTGCCTGGTACTGGCGATCGCCCATCTCCTGATACACGGCGAGCGCCGCGCCGAAGTGGTCCAGGGCGCCCTCGGCTGCGCCACCGCGCAGATCGGCCTCGCCGAGGCTGTGCAGCGCGGCGGCTTCGAGCCTGCGGTTGCCGATCTCCCGGCTGATCTGCAGCGCCATCGTCAGGTCACGCGAGCTCAGCTCGGGCTTGCCCATCCGCACGTAGGTATGCCCGGTGTTGTTCAGCGCCAGCGCGATGCCCAGCCGGTGCCCGTGCGCGGTGTGGACCTCCAGCGCCTCGCGGAACGCGTCGACCGCCTCACCGAACCGGCGCAGGCCACTGTAAGCGGCCGCGATGTTGTTGTGCACATGTCCCACGCCACGCATGTCGCCGCTGGAGCGCATCAACGGCAGCGCCTCGTAAAGGCTTTGCAGCGCCTCGTCGAAGCGGCGGATCGCGATGTAGGCCACGCCCAGCGCGCTTCGCATCAGGCCCTCGGTGGCCGGGTCGCCGCCCGCCTGCGCCGCGGCCACCCCGAGATGGCACAGCAGAACCCTTTCCAGCCAATGCCCGCACGAGTCGTAGAAGCCGGTCAGCAGATAGGTGAGCTGCCACGGCACGTCGGTGTGCCCGTGCTGGAGCGCGAATCTGGCCACCGGCAGCAGGTTGGCGCGTTCGGACTCCAGGAAGGCCAGCGCCGGCTCGGGCTCGGCCGGGAAAGGCAGCTGTGCCAAGGCAAACCGCAGGGCCGGGGTGACCCGGTCGCGGCCCGGGTCGATGATGCGGTTGGCTTCGGCGGCCACGGCCAGGTACCAGTCGAGCATCCGCGCCGTGGCCTCCTCGCGGGCCGGGGCGCTGCACTCGGCCATGGCGCACTGGTGGGCGAAGAGCGCGATCAGATCGTGCAGCCTCAACCGCCCCGGGCTGACCTCGGTGACAAGGTGGGCGTTGACCAGCTCGCCGATGACCTCACGAGCCAGCGCCAAAGGCAGATCCGCCATCGCGGCGGCCAGCTGCAGGCAGACCGTGGTGCCGGGATGCAGGCCCAGCAAGCGAAACAGGTGGGCGGAGGCCGGGCGCAGCGCGCGGTAGGCGCTGGCGAACACGGCCCGTACGCTTCGGGACCCGCCGTCGATGGCCAGCGCGTCGAGCCGGTTGGCCCCGGCCAGCTCGCCGGCCAGGGTGCCCAGCGGACGCCCGGCCGCGTCGGCGGTGCCGATGCCGGTGCACAGCTTGGCGGCGGCAATCCTTATCGCCAAAGGCATCCGGTCACACAGGCGGATCAGCTCCGCGGCGGCGGCGGGCTCCCGCTGCACCGCGGCCGGGCCGACCAGCTTGGTCAGCAACGACATCGCGTCGCCGTCGTCGAGCACCTCCAGCCCGATCGCGCACACCGCGTGGTGCGTGGCCAGCGCGGCCATGGTGTGGCGGCTGGTCACCACGAGCAGGTTTGCCGAGCCGGCCGGGACCAGGGGCAGGATATCCTCGGCCGTGCCGCCATTGTCGACCAGGATGAGGATCTGCTTGGAGTGCAACAGGGATCTGTACAGGCTGGCCTGTTCGGTGGGCTCGGTGGGAATCCGGTCGGCCGGTACACCGAGGCTGCGAAGCATATGCGACAGCGCATCGGCGGGGGAGAGCGCGCTTTCCGGCTCGTGCCCGCGCAGATCGACGAAGAGCTGGCCATCGCGGAACCGGTCGGTCATCCGGTGCGCCCACTGCACGGCCAGCGCGGTCTTGCCGATGCCCGCCGGTCCCGAGATGACGGCCACCTGTACTTCGCTTTCCGCACCGTCGGCAGTGGACCGATTCATGAGCCTGTCCAGCGTGGCGAGCTCGTGGACACGCCCGGTGAAGTGACCGACCCGAGCCGGCAGCTGAGCCGGCCGAGGCACCGCGGGCTGCGCCGCGCTCACCGTGGCGACGGTGGCCGGGCCGCCCGATTGCGGGCGCAGGGCCGGGTCGCGGCGCAGGATCAGCGTGTGCAGCCGGGTCAGGTCGGGCCCGGGGTCGACCCCCATCTCGTCGGCCAGCCGAGCCCGTAGCCGGTGATAGGCCTGCAGCGCGGTGTTGTGGCGATCGCACCGGTAGAGGGCGAGCATGTAGAGCCCCACCAGGCGTTCGCGCAGGGGATGGGTGACCAGCAGCCGGTCCAGCTCGCCGACGGCGGTGTCGTGGCGGCCCAGCTGTAGCTGAGCATCCCACCAATCCTCCAGCGCGGTGAGACGCACTTCCGACAGCCTGTCCAGCTCGGCCTCGGCCCAGCCGGTCACCTCGGCGTCGGCCAGCGCCACATCGTGGTGCCACAGCGCCAGGCCATCGCGCAGATGGTCGGCGGCCTTGGTAATCACCCCGTCGGCTAGGTTCTCCCGGGCCTGGCGGACCCGCTGCTCGAAACGCCACGCATCGACGGTGTCCGGCGGCAGCATCAGCGCGTAACCGGATTCCCTGGTGGTCAGGACCTCGGGCAGACCGCAGACGGCCAGCGCCTGGCGCACCCGGGCCACGTGGCTCTGCAGCGACTTGACCGCTGTCCGGGGTGGAGGATCGCCCCACAGCGCGTCCACCAGCCGCCATTGCGGCACCACCGTGCCCGCATTGAGCGCCAGCAAGGCCAGCACCGCGCGCTGTTTGGCGCCCACCAGTGCGGCTGGACCGTGCGGCCCGACGACCTCGACCGGTCCCAGCACCCGGACCTGCGCGCTCAGCACGACCCACCTCCCCGATAGCCGCCAAAAGTGCCACAAAATCAGCTATCGCGGGAAGCATAGTGTCACGTGGATATAAACGAATAGCAGTGATCCGACAAACCGGCGGCAACACCACAGCTTCGCCACAGCCCGCGGGCAACCCGGTGACAACCTGTGCTCATTAGACCTTTAGGCATGCGACCCCCATCCACGCTGACGATCCCGATCACCGTGGCGCGTCACGACGACGAGCCGCTGCACGCACAGATCGCCGGTCAGGTCGGTGCCGCCATCGAGCGCGGGCTGCTGGCGCCCAGCGCCCAGCTGCCCTCCACCCGTTCCCTCGCCGCGCTGCTCGGCGTCTCCCGCGGCGTCATCATCGCCGCCTACGAGCTGCTTTTCACCCGCGGTTGCGTGCACAGCCAGCTCGGATCCGGCACCTACGTGGCCGGCGGGGCGGAGGAGCAGGTGCGGGTGCAGGCGGCGGGTGGCCGGTCCTATGTGGACCTGCGGCCGGGTCAGCCGAGCGCGGAAGCGTTTCCGTTGCAGTCGTGGCGGGCCGCGTGGCGGCGGGCGGGGTTCCGGCGTCCCCCGGCCAGGCCGCTGCCGCCGCTGGGGCTGGCCCGGCTGCGCCGGGGTATTGCGGAGCATGTGTGGCGTACCCAAGGAATCGCCTTAGGCGACAAGGAGGTCATAGTCACCAGCGGCCGGGAGCACGGGCTGCGGCTGGTGTTGGCGGCGCTCGGGCTGACCGGCTCCGCCGTGGCCGTCGAAGAGCCCTGCGCGCCGGCGGTGCGCCGAGCGCTGACGGCCGCCCCGGCGGCGCTGGCGGTTGATGCGCATGGGGCCAGGGTGCACGAGCCACCGCGCGGCTGCCGGGCCATCGTGATCAGCGCGGACGCACAGGTCCCGCACGGCCGCATCCTCTCCGCCGGCCGGCGGGCAGCCGCAGCGCAATGGGCGCATCGGGTTTCCGGCCGCCACCTCATCGAGCTGGCCTGTGACACGGTCTTGCGCCCGCAGCTGAGCGGAATGCCCCGCCTTTCGACATTGGCCGCGGACAGGTCCTCGCTGATCGGCTGCTTCGGTGAGCTGCTCACGCCGGGCCTTCAGCTCGGTTATGCCGTAGTGCCACGCGACGTCGCCGCTGCCGCCGCGGACCTCATCGAGGAACGCGGAGAGCAGCCGCCGCACATCACCCAGCTCGCCGTGGAGTCGCTTCTGGAGGACGGCACCGTGCTGCGCCTGATGCATCGGCTCGGCCGGCTCTACACCGCCAAACGTCAGATCGCGGACCGCGTCCTGGCCCCGCTCGGCCAGCGGGACTCCGTACGCGGAACGGTCAACAGCGCGGTGCTGCGCCTGCCACGCGGCACGGACGCGCCACGCCTGGCGGCAGAGCTGCTCGCCCACGGCGTACGCGTCGAAACCCTTGCGCCATACCACTTTTCGGCCGCAGCGCCGCCGGCCCTCGTCATCGGCTACGGACATCTGCCGGACCTCGTCCTCGGCCGGGCCTTAAGAGTCGTAGCCGACCTGGTTCGCGGAGTTTCAAACCCGGCCGCGGGCAAGGCGGGCCAAGCCGCGCAGGCCGAGCAGGCGCAGCGCATTGGCGGGGGCGAAGTAGCGGTCGAGCGGAACAGCGCCCGCGATGACGCCGAGGAACCGGTCGACCTCACCGGGTTTGCGCTGCAACGAGGCGAGCAGGGCGGTCTCGACGAGTCTCGGCCTGAATCTGGTCAGCCCGGTGGTGAAGTCGTACATGGGGATGATCGCGCGATCCCGGCGGCGTTGATGGTCGGCGAGCGCGGCAGCCATGGGTTTGGTTCCGTCGAACCCGGCGGCGATGGCGTCGGCCAGCAGCTGCGCGTCGCGCAGGGCGTTGCTGATGCCTTGCGCAGAGATGGAGTCCATCACCGCGCCCGCGTCGCCCACCAGCGCCCAGCCGGGGCCGTGTGACCGCCGGAGAGTATTGGGCTGATCGGGCGTGGTGCGAATGCGCTCGGCGCGGGTGGCCGCCCGGATGCGGTCGCCGAGGTCCCCGCACAGGTCGAGGGTTTTGAGGTAGTGGCCCTCGATGTCTGCACGGAACGTGCCGAACTCGGCCAGGGGCGCGGACACATAGACCATGGTGAGGTTGTCATTGGTCGGGAAGACGGCGACCGTGCGTTGCGGCCGTTGGTATATCGCCCCACCGATCATCGGCGCTCCGGACCAGTAGGTGTAGCTGGCGAAGGCGCGCACCGGCCGTTGCCGGTAACTGGCGGCGCCCACCGCGGCGGCCACCATGGAGTGTTTGCCGTCCGCACCCACGACCAGGCTCGCTGACTCCACAATGGATGATCCGCCGCGTTCGCTGCCGCGTACGCCGGTCACCCTGCCGTCGCTGAACACCAGCTCTTCGACGCGGAAGTTCTCCCGCACCTGCGCGCCCGCGGCGCGGGCCGCCTCGACCAGAACGCTGTCAAGGACTGTGCGCCGTGGGCTGTAGAGCGCATCGACTCCCTGGTGCTGCGGGAACCGGCCCTGCAGCACCACCTCCGGGGTGTCGAAGCGGACCTCGCGGGTCGGCGGCGCGCCGGAGGCGCGGATCTGATCGAGCAGCCCCCACCGGTGCAGCAGGGCCACTCCGGGCAGCTGCACCTGGTGCGAGGAGATGGTGTCGCTGGGAAAGGCCACCCGATCCAGGGCGAGCACCCGCAGGCCGCGCCGGGCCAGGAGCATCGCGGTCGCGGCGCCCGCGACCCGGGCCCCCACCACGATCACATCGTAGGTCATCATTCCTCCCGTTCCATACGCAACCGTATGGTTGGCCGTACGCTAGCGTATGGTTGTGCCCGAACGCAAGGACAGCACCTCAGCCCGGCTCACCCGTGATCACTGGATCCAGGCGGCCCTCGCCGCGATCGCCGAAGGCGGCTTGACGGCGGTCGCCGTCGAGCCGCTCGCGACCCGGCTCGGCACGACGAAAGGCAGCTTCTACTGGCACTTCGTCAACCGCGAGGCGCTGCTGCAGGCCGCGCTCGGGCAATGGGAGGAGCAGACCACCACCGTCGTCATAGGTGAAATCAACAACGCTCCCGACGACCCGCCGGCCCGGCTGCGCATGCTGGTCACCCGGGTCATCGCGCTGGCCGAGCAGGATGCCGTCGGCCCGGCGCTGATGGCCAATGCGAAACACCCGTCCGTTCAGCCTGTGCTGTCCCGGGTCACCCGGGCCCGCATCGGGCTGACCGTCGATGTGCTGCGCAGCATGGGCTTCGATCCGCATCAGGCGAAGCTGCGGGCGATGCTGGCCTACAGCGCCTATCTCGGCCACGCGCAGCTGGCCCACTCCACCCCGGAGCTGACCTTCCAGACCAAGCAGCAGCGGCGCGAGTACCTCGAGCATGTGCTGCGAACCCTCGGCGCGCCTTCGGCACCATAAGCAGGCGAATCTGTTAATTTGCCCATTGTTCAAGATCCTCTGTTGAACCAGGCCACCCCCGGGTACGTGTTCATAAAACGGCTATCGATAGCCATAGCTATGTAACCGGAAGGATTGCCCATGAACAGACGTCAGGCCCTCACCGGACTCGCGGCCGCGGCCGCCAGCACCATCCTGATCAACCCGGAAAGCGCCAGCGCCCATGGCAAAGACCTGTTTCCGACCCTGATCCCGCTGCCAGACAACTGGCTGCCCGAGGGGATCGCCATCGGCGAGCGGCCGGTCGCCTACTTCGGATCCCGCGCTGACGGATCGATCTACCGCGCCAACCTGGTCACCGGTGCGGGCGCCCCGCTGCCGACCCCCGGACCGGGCACCCCGTCGGTCGGGCTCAAGGTCGACGACCGCGGGCGGCTCTTCGTGGCCGGCGGCAACGCCGGTAACGGCCGCGTGGTCAGCGCCTCCACCGGGGAGATCCTGGTCAGCTACCAGTTCACCACGGCCACCAGCTTCATCAACGATGTCGTGCTCACCCCGCGTGCCGCTTACTTCACCGACTCCCGCCAGGCCTTCCTTTTCGTGGTACCGATCGGCCGCCACGGCCAGCTGGGCTCGACCTTCTCCGCGCTGGCGCTGACCGGTGACATGGTGGTCGACCCGCTGGTCAACAACGCCAACGGGATCAGCCGCACCCCCGACGGCCGCGCCCTGATCATCGTCCAATCCAACACCGGCAAGCTGTTCCGGGTCGACCCGGCCACCGGGGTGACCACCACCGTCGACCTCGCCGGCGAGTCGCTGCCCAACGGCGACGGCCTGCTGCAAGAGGGCCGCACGCTCTACGCCGTGCAGAACCGCCTCAACACGGTGGCCGTGCTGCGGCTGGCTTCCGACGGCCGTTCCGCCCGGGTCGTGGAGCGGGTCACCGACCCGCGGTTCAACGTGCCGACCACGGTGGCCTCCTTCGGCCGCCGGCTCTACTTGCCCAACGCCAAATTCGGCGCGAACCCGCCCGCGACCACATTCGAAGCCGTGGCCATCCCGAGGCCATAACCCTTTCGCCGCAAACAAACGGTGTCCCTCCCGCCTCGATCGCGGGAGGGACACCGTTGTTTGCCGGGTTACCGAATCCGTACCGCGTTGCCCTTCGTTATCGAGCCGGACGCCTGGTAGAGCGCCGCGGCGGTGGCCGGGTTGGCCCCGGGGGCGAACACCTTGACCGTGACGTGATCGTCGACATTGCCGGGGAGCCGATCCCCGTCGATGCCCTCCACCGTGAACGGGTTCGTGGTGCTGACACCGTCCACGATGAGGGTTGCCGTTCCCTGGAATCGGCCGCGCGAGTTGTTGGTCTGGTCGATGATCAGCCAGGCGAAGCCGGTCGCGCTCAGGCTCAGGCTGTGGCCGCCCGCCTGGTAGGTGAGCATGAAGTCGTTGCGCGGATCCAGCACGCCGTTGGCGTAGTCGACGGTAAAGCCGAACTCTGCCGCGTCGTTCTGATTCTGTCCGGTGAGGCCCGGCAGGACATCGCCGTTGGCGAGCCTGGGAATCAGGTCCTTCTTGTTCTTACCGGTGATGCCGATCGGGATGCCCGGGTCATAGACGACGAGCATTGTCGTCCCGGCCTGGCTCCAGTTCCCGGCCACGTCGCGGGCGCGGATCCCCACCGAGTAGACACCGACGGCCAAGCCGGCGCCGATGGCCTTGGTCAGAGTGTTGCCGCTCAACGTCATCGGGATGCCGTTGCCCACGCCGGGATCGGAGTCGAGGTAGTACTCACCCACTGCGACTCCGGAAAGGTTGTCGGTGACCGGCACGGTCAGCGTGGTGCTGCCGTTCAGCGGCATCGGGTTGACCGACCACGCCGGCATGCCCAGCACGGGAGCGGTCTTGTCGATCTTCACGGTCACCGGGTCGCTTGAGCTGTTGTCGGCATTGTCTATCGCGGTACCGGTGACCGTCTGCGCCGCGCCCTCACCCGTGACCACGATGGGCGCCGAGCAGCTGGCGACCAGGGAAATAACGTCACTACAGGCGAAGCTGACAGTCACATTGGTGTTGTGCCAACCCGCCGCGTTGGGCGCCGGGCTGACCGTGTGGGTGATGGCCGGGTTGGTGAGATCGATGTTGATGGGCATCGTGGTGGCGCTGGCCGTGTTGCCCGCGCGGTCGGTGACCGTGCCGGTGGCCGTCTGGTTGGCGCCCTGGCCGCTCAACGTGATCGGAGCGGTGCAGGTGTCCACTCCGGAAGAGTCATCGTCACACGAGAACGTCACCACCACCGAGGTGTTGTTCCAGCCGTGGCCGTTGGGGCCCGGGGCGGCCGTGGGGTGGATGGTGGGTGCGATCCGGTCGATGAGCACAGTGACGGTGTTGCTGTGGTCGCTCTCATCGCCGAACGCGTTGACGGCGGTCACGCTGTAGCTGTGAATGCCGTTGCCCTGGCCGGGATCGGTGTAGGTGGTGGCGGTCGGCTCGGCGGTGAGCCTGATGCCGTCACGGTAGACGCGATACTTCACTGCGTCGGCGGACGCCGTCCAGCTCAGCACGGGGTTGCCGTTGGTCGGCGACGGCGCGCTGAGAGCCGAAGGCGGCAGCGGCCGGCTCACCGTCAGCGTGATGGTGCGCACGGTAGACCACGTGCCGAGAACATCCTTGGCCCGCAAGCCGATCGGATAGGTGCCCGCGCTCAGGCCGGTGCCGATGGTGGCCACGAGAGTCGCGCCGGACAACGTCATCGCGATGGCATTGCCCTCACCGGGATCGGCGGTGCCGATGAAGTATTCACCGCCGCCGACGCCTGCGCCGGCCCCGTCGGAGACCGTGGCGCTCAGCTCGCTGGATTGGCCCACCTGCTTGGGATTCACCGACAGCTGCGGATCGCCGACGATCGGCGCGGTGGTGTCGTACACCACGTTGGCCGCGGTCGACTTCGGGCCCTCGTAGCCTGCGGCGCTCACCGCGCTGACCCGGTAGGGGTAGTTTCCGTCGGTGCTCAAACCGGTGTCAGTGAACGATGTTGTGCTTGATGTGCCTATGTTTGTGGTACCCCGATAAATGTTGTAGTGATCGGCATTGACCACCGGATTCCAGGTCAGGGCCGGGCTTGTCTTGGTCGGGCTCGGTGCGGTGAGCCCGGTCGGCGGCGGCGGGATCTGGTTCTGGAATTCGATAATCGTTTGAGCGTCTTGCGCTATGGGCGACGTGCCGTTGAACGTTGTGTTGAGGTAACCCAAACCCGGCGGCGGCACGGCATTGATGGTGTAGGTGGTGCCCGCCAGCATCCGCAGCTGTGCATGCCCGGTGCCGTTGGTGGTGCGGCCGATCGCCGAGCTCGAAGCGGCGAAACCGTTCTGGCTGCCCGATGAGGAGAACACGATAGCCACGCCCGGTATGGGCGCAAGCCGGTCGTCGCGGGCCAGAACGTCAAGCTCGACCGCGGTGACGGTGACATTCTGCGTCTTGTCCGCGGTGACGCTTGTGGTGGTGGAAAGAAGGTAGTTGTCGGGCAGTAGCGCCGCAGGCGAACCAGCCTGGGTGCCGTTGACTCGCAACGAGTAGTTGCCGTTGGGCGCGACATTAAGTGTCACCGCGCCGAGGCTGTTGGTCACAGCGCTGTAATGCTGGTCCTGTTCGTTGCCGTCCAGCGCGACGGTAGCTCCTTCGATCGCGGTGCCAAGCTTGTCCTTCACCACCGCGGTGAAGGTCTTGAGGTCGCGCTGCAGCGTCACCGTCCACGCCGCCGGGCCGGTCACCGGGCTGGAGGCGGGCAGGTTGGTCACCAGATATCCGCTGCCGGCCGGTGGCGTGGCCTTGGTGGTGTAGGCCAGATCCTTTGTCACATAGAGCACCGCGACACCGTTGGCGTCCGTCGTCTTCGTGCTCGTGGCGATCGCGGCGAAGGTGCCACCCGGATACAGCTCCGCGTTGCCTGGCACACTGTTCAGCTGGATAGTCACTCCGGCCAAGGCGCTGCCGAACGGGCTTTGCGCAGTCACGGTAACGGTTTCCGCCACGAGACGCAGTTCCTTGGTGACATCTGCAACCGAAATGTTGATGGTGCCGCCGCTGAAACCGTAGGAGTCCGGGATTGGCAGCGCCGAGCCTGAGGGCCTGCTGCCGCTCACGGTCAGGCTGTAGATTCCCGCCGCCGCTTCGACCTCGAATGCGCCCGTGGCACTGGTGACCGTTTGGAAGCTGCCCAATGGCCCGGTGAGCCTGACCGTCGCCCCCGCGATCGCCGAGCCCGCACGATCGAGGAACACCCCACTGAAATGCTTGATGTCGGCGGTCAGGTCCAGGTTGACCGCGATGTCGCCGTTGACCGGCCCGGCTTGCGGGAACAGGGTGGCGACCACCCCGGAGTTCGGCGGCGGCAATGCCGTTACTGTGTAACGGGTTCCGTCCAGCACCACGACCGCGGCCACTCCGGCGTTATCGGTGGCGACCGTGTAGCCCGACCCGCCGGTGTAGCTGCCCGATCCCGGGTAGACCGTGGTGTCGGTCGAGGTCGACACGTTCAGCACCGCCTGGCCGATCGGGGCCAGGGTCAGCGCGCTCCTCGTCGTAAAGGTGATCGTCGAGGCGCTGATCGTGAACTCCTGATAGACATCGCCGGTAAGGTCGAATGCGCCACCGGTCAACGTGAAACTGGTGGGCACGAACGCCTGCGGCGCCGCTGCCCTGGTGCCACTGATGGTGACCGAGTAGCTTGCAGGGTTGACCGACACCGCGAACGTGCCGTCAGCGGCCGAGGTCGTCGTGAACGTCTGCCCGCCCTGATTGCGCATGGTCAGTGAGGCACCGGCAATCGCCTGGCCGTTCTTGTCTTTGACCTTCCCGCTGAACGTGGTCGGCTGCAGTACCAGCACCACATCTACGGTCGCGCTGACGTTCAGGTTGATCCCCGTCTTCGTCGTCGGCAGGTAGGTCGTCCCCGGCGGCGTGTACACCACGTCATAAATCCCCGGGCTCACACTGACCGAATAATTGCCTGCCCCATTGGAGGTCGTCGACGCCACAATCGCATGGCTCACCGGATCGATAACGTTAATCTGAACTCCGGCTATCCCTTGGTTGGCCCCATTGAGAATCCGCCCGTTCAACGCCGGCAGCGTCACCGTCAACTGGGCCGTGCCCAGCCCGCCTCGCGTCCAGTTCCCCAGACTGTCTCTACCCCGCACCGTAAATCCATGGCTGCCAACGCTTAGCGTGCCGGGCAGCGTCGCACTCGCCGTGCTCCCGGACAGTGCCATCGCCACGCCATGGCCCTCACCCGGGTCCGCGCCCTCAAAGTATTCCGCCGCCACCACCGCCGCGACGTCGGCGGTAATGGTGGCACTGAGCACCGCAGTCTGCCCCACACTAACCGTGCCCGGGCTGACACTCGTATTCGTCACGATCGGCCCGGTCGTGTAGGCCACCACTAGACCGTTCGACGCCGGGCTCTCAATATTGAGCGCACTGACCGAGGTCACCGTGTAGGTATAGGACCCGGCAACCGCCAACCCAGAATCGACAAAGCTGGTCGATGTCGTCGTCCCTACCAGCGTCCCGTTGCGATAGACCCGATAGCCGGCCGCCACGCTCACCGCATTCCAGCTCATCGCCGGCGCGCTAGCCGTCGGCGTCACCCCGGTCAACCCGGTAGGGGCAGGCGGCACCTGTGGCGCCGATTGGAACAGCAGGCTGGTGCTGCCGTTCACTATGG
>NZ_BONY01000140.1 GCF_016862955.1 Rhizocola hellebori
CGATGATGGCAAGCGCTCGCCTTATGCGGAAACCGGCTCTCGTGCGTCGACCCACCGGAGTTCCTTCCACGTGGTTTCGGAGCGTCGTGCCGATAACACGGACACTTCGTCGAGTCAATGACATGCCATAACGGTGCCGGCAGCGGGAGCCATACGGCATCGTGGTACCACCACTAGATTTCTGACTCGATTGGAGAAACGTGCCCCGACCCGCCGGTGCGACCTATCAGTCCTTCTTGGTGCCTCCGATGCGGAGTCGCCAGACCAGGAATGGCCAGCTGGTGAAGGCATGCCGCGCATTGCCAGCGCTGGCAGCGCCTCAGTGAAGGTGCTCGGCCTAGGCTAGCCAGAAGGCGGAGATACCAGGAAGGCCAGTGGCAAGCCTCGGCCAATCCGGGCAGATCATCTCGCGCCTAGTGGAAATGGCATAGTGGTAGGTGCCAAACATGCGTGGGCGGGCGGCAAGAAGATGCTGGTCGAGCGAGATCGTGAGTTGGAGACGGCGGATGGGCTACTGACGCAGGCCGTCGGCGGGCGGGGCAGCGTCTTGGTTGTGAATGGCGTGCCCGGCATCGGCAAAACGGCACTGCTGGCGGAGATCCGCTCCCGCGCGGTCGACGCCGGATTTCGCCAGTTGGTCGCGCTTGGCGGGGAACTTGAACAAGAAGTGCCTTTCGGCATGGTGCGGCAATTGCTTGAGCCGCTCCTGCGGGCCGCTGGCCCCGAGACTCGCGCCGATCTGTTGTCTGGCGCGGCCAATCTCGCCGCTGTGGTGTTTGGACAGGGAGCCGGTGGCGCGGACGAGGTAGGTCCCGGCGGTGTAGAGCACGGACTTTACTGGCTGTTCTGCAACCTGGCCCACCAGCCGCTATTACTCAGCGTCGACGACGCGCAGTGGGCGGACGAGGCGTCAGTACGCATCATCTCCTACCTGGCCCGCCGGCTCGGCGATGTTCCGGTCTTGCTGATCATCGCGAGCCGTTCGCGTCGTGGTGGTGATAATCCGATCGACCGAGCGTTGACCGGAGTACGTCCGACACTAATCGAGCTGTCCCCCCTCAGCGATGGGGCGATCGTCCGGCTGGTCCGCGCTGAGTTGGGGCCGGACGCCGACGAGGAGTTCTGCCGAGCCTGCGCGCGGGCCAGCGGCGGGAACCCGTTTCTGCTGACCGAGGCGCTGACAAGTCTGCGCGAGGGTGGAGTGCTCCCGCAAGCGCCACAGGCCCACCGAGTCGAGAACCTCAAGCTGGAAACCATCAGCCGAGCGGTGCTGGCCCGGCTAACCCGGCTTGGCCCGGATGCGGTCAAGTTGGCGCGCGCCGTGGGGGTATTAGGCCCGGCCGCCACGCCTCGGCGGGCGGCCAGGCTCGCAGGGTTGCCGATGTCTGCGTTGGCGCAGTTGGCGGAAGCACTGGCGACAGAGTCGATTCTGGCCCCGGGCCTGCCCATGAGGTTCATGCATCCGCTGGTCCGCACCGCCGTGTATACGGACTCCACTGACCTACTTCGCGCCGCCGAGCACAAACGGGCCGCGCTGATTATGCGCGAGGACGGTGCCCAGGACGAGGAACTAGCCACGCAGCTGCTGCTGGCAGAGCCTGAGGGGCACCAATGGGTGGCACAGGCGCTGCGTGGCGCCGCAACCGGTGCCATGGCTTGCAACGCACCAGAGCCAGCGGTGGTGTTCCTTCAGCGGGCGTTGGCCGAACCGGTCGCACCAGAACAGCGGCTAACGGTCCAAGCCGAGCTCGGCCGCGCTCTCGGTATGGCGAATCGGCCAGAAGAGGCAGCAGCCGTCCTACGGCAATCGATCGAGCTCGCCCCGACGGCAGAGGCTCGGGTGGAGCTATCAATGCAGCTGGGATGGCTGATGCTACACACAGGCCGCAGCCGGGCGGCGATCGAGGCATTGGATTTCGCGCGGCGGTCGGTCGGCGAAGGCGACACCGAGCTGCCACTACAGTTACAGGTAGCACTGGCTATGGTCGATATAGTCACTATTCAGCCGCCCTCCATCTGGACCGCACGACTTGACCCGCTGTTACCGTCTCTATCGGGGAAACGCGATGTCGAGCGTATGATCTTGTCGGTCGTGGCCTTTGGCGCGGCAGCGAGCGGCGACCGCCCCGCCCCCGAGGTTGCCCGGCTGGCCCGGCTCGCCGCGACGGGACTACTTACCGTGCGAGACAAATGGATTCTCATCAACATGGCCAGCGCAGCGCTGGCAGTCACCGACCACTTGCCCGAGTCACTGGAGCTCCTCGACCGTGGCGTCGATGCCGCAGGGCGGCTGGGCAACGCGGCTGAATTCCGTTATCTGGCGGTGCTGCGGTCGCACACTACGTTCTACGCTGGAAATCTTGTCGACGCCGAAGGCGATGGCAGAGCCGCACTAGAACTGCAGGAAGACACCCGCCCACAGGATCTGCCGCTCGCCGCGGCCGTACTTGTCGACGCATTGGTAGCCCGTGGCGCCATCGAAGAAGCCCAACGGGTGGTCACCGAAAACCACCTGGACGGTGACCAGTCGGTAAGCATGCTCATCGCACACTTTGTTCTGCTTGCTCGCGGCCGGCTGCGGCTAGCCCAAGGCCGGTTCGCCGAGGCACTATCCGACCTGCGGGCATGTGGCCGGGCGCTCACCCAGGGTGGGTATGGCAACCCGAACTTCGCCCATTGGCGCAGCGCGGCCGTACTGGCCCATCACGCACTCGGGCAGATCGGCCAAGCAGTCGAACTGGCGGCCGAAGACCTCGAGCTGTCCCAGCGATTCGGCGCCAAGAGTGCCGTGGCTAGGGCCCTGCGGGTGGCGGCGCTCGTCGCGCCAGGCCGAGACGGGCTGACCCGCTTAGAGGAGGCTGCGGCGCTACTTGATGGCTCGCCCGCAGTTATGGAGCGAGCCCACGCACTAATCGATCACGGCGCAGCGATGCGCCGGGCTGGCTACCGCGCTCAGGCCGTCGTACCCCTGCGGCAGGGCCTCGACCTGGCGGATAGATGCGCTGCCGTCCCGCTCGCTGCAAGGGCACAGGAGGAACTCACCGCGGCCGGAGCCCGGCCACGCCGGACCCGGCTCGCGGGCCGCGAAGCGCTGACCGCCAGCGAACTGCGAATCGCACGCCTCGCAGCCAGCGGCGCCACCAATCGGGAGATCGCGCAAAGGCTATTTCTCAGCATGCGCACCGTTGAGATCCACCTCACCAACACCTACCGCAAGCTAGGCATCGCCGGTCGGCAGCAGTTGGCGGCTGCTCTGACGGAGTAGCGGGCCGCCGCTAGCAGGTTGATCGGATACGCACGGCAGTCGGCCTTTACTAAGGCTGCGACCAGCAGCCGTGTGGCGTCTTGATCGCGGTCGGAACCGGCTGACGCTCGCCGGCATCGACGCCGGTCAGCAAGCCAATCCACTCGACATAACCCACCACCGACGCGAAGCGGCGACGGCACGCACCGTTGTCCGTCCAAGGTTCCTTTTGCGACGCGGGGGCGCTCGCTTCGCTCGCGATTATTCTCGGTGCGCGTTCCCTCCGCGACAAGGTGGCTACAGTCTGCGAAACCTTTAGGCCGCAGTGTCCGGGCACGCCTCGGCCCAGCCCAAGCCCTCCGGCCAGCCGCCGGGGATGGCGTTGTTGTATGTGAGCGAGAGCCTCGATCCATCCGGCGCCGCATCCAGCGAACCGTTCCAGCCGGTCGCGTCACGCAGCTGCTGAACGATCATCGATTCCCGGTCGCGGACCACGATGATCTTCTCCGCCTCCAGTACATCGGCCACCGCATCCGGCGGCGCGTCAAACGAAAGCCGGACGACCAGGTGCCATCCAGGGCCGGTCGCAGCGTTCGGATATCGCGGCGACGATCGATCCGGCGTGAGCTGACACGCGTCCTCGACGCGGTAGCCGATGCCAGCCTCACCAACCGGCTCCAGAAAGCCGTCCGTCAGCAGCTGCTCGACATCGCCGATGTCTCGTCTGTCAGGTCCGCCGCCGCACCCGCCGGCAAGTCCTACCGCCAACAACACCGCCGCAAACCGTGGCCACCCGCCTGCCATGTCCATCTCCCCACGGTCTTGACCTCGATCGCTTGCGGCAACTCTAGCGAAGGGCAGCCATATCCGCCTGCGGCCGGTCGACCGCCTGGACTGACGGGTGTAGATGCGACACATCCCACCGGCCCGTTCCCGCTCGTGGTCACCAATGCTCGATCATCCGAAGGGCTCAGCGGTGACCACGTCCTGATCGGATCCGCCAGTGGATCAGTCGATCTCGCATTTATGCGGACTATGCAATGTAGATCTCGGGGTCTCAGATCGGCGCCCTGTTCGTACGCCCGGCACCTCGTCTCAATACCGAAGGGTTATCGGTCGTCGCCGCTTCGCGTCGACAGATCTCTTCGTTGCGGTTGTTGACGTTGGTCGCGGAGGGGACGGCGGAGTCACGGTATAGCCCCGGTTTTATCCGCAGACAGACTCTCGCCGTTCGTCAGGCGCATATACCGACCACTCCTGCTCTGACATTTCACCGACCTGGCTGCATATTGCCTTCAGGGGATCTTGGTAGGTAGTCGGGTCCGATAGCCACACCTCGCCTCCGTTGTCGTCGCCGGTCGCGCTGGCTAGTACCTTGGAGCTCGGGCTGAACGCCACCACCTGAACCGCACGCGGGAAGCCGGTTATTGGCACGCCTACGGGGTGTCCAGTCGTCGGGTCCCACAGTCGCACCTGGCCCCCGTTGGCGTCGCCGCTGGCGCTGGCCAGTAGCTTGCCGTCTGGGCTGAACGCGACCGCATGCACCGAACCGGTGTGGCCGGTCAATGCACCGCCTACCGGGCCGTGTGTGGTCGAGTTCCACAGCCGCACCTCATGCTCGCTGGCGCTGGCCAGTACCTTGCCATTTGGGCTGAACGCGACCGCATGCACCGGACCAGTGTGACCGGTCAGTGCCCAGCCCACTGGTCGGTGCGTGGTCAGGTTCCACAGCCGCACCTCACGTTCACTGGCAGTGGCAAGCAACTTGCCATTTGGGCTGAACGCCATGTCGGTGACAGATCCCCTGTAGCCGATGAGCGGCGGGCCGACTGGGCGGCGTGTAGCCGGGTCCCACAGTCGCAGTTCGCTTTCGCTTGCGCAGGCTAGCAACTTGCCATCCGGGCTGAATGCCACTGCATGCACCGGACCAGTATCGTCCGCCAACGGCCCTCCGACCGAGAGCCCAGTCGCCTTGTCCCACAGCAGCACCTGGCCATCGGTAACGTTAGCGCTAGCGCTGGCTAGCAGCTTGCCGTCCGGGCTGAAAGCCAAATCGGTTACCGTGCCGGGGATATCGGTCACCGGTACGCTAGCTGGGTACCCGGTCGTCGTATCCCACAACCGCAGTTCGCCGCCGAGATTGGCGCTGGGGGTAGGAAAGTCGCCCGCGCTGGCTATCAGCGTACCGTCGGGGCTGAACGCCACGGCCTCTACCGAACCGGTGTGGCCGGTCAGCGGCGCCCCGACCAGGCGCCTAGTCCCCGGATCCCACAACCGCACCTCGCCACCTTGATCTGGAAAATCAGTACTGGCAAGGGCAACAGCTAGCAGCTTGCCGTCGGGGCTAAACGCCACATCTGTCACCGAACCGGTGTGGCCGGTCAGCGGGACACCGGTCGTGTGGCCGGTGGTCGGGTCCCGCAGCCGAACCTCGCTGCCGCTGGCGGTGACTAGCAATTTATTGTCCGGGCTAAACGCCACCGCCTGCGCCGAACTGGGGTCATCGGTCAGCTGCATGCCGACGGGGTGGCCCGTGGCCAGATCCCACAGCTGCATCTCGCCGCCCATCGAATCGCCGGGGCTAGCACTAGCGATAGCTAGCAGCTTGCTGTCTGGGCTGAATGCCCATGCGGTCACAAGGTCGGTGTAGCCGGCCAGTTGCACGCTAGCGGGGCGGCCGGTCGCAGGGTCCCACAGCCGCACCTCACCTCGGCTGATGGTGGCTAGTAGCTTGCCGTCCGGGCTGAACATCACCGCCTCCACCGAACCCATGTCATCGGCGGGCAGCGCTCCGATCGGCTGTCCGGTCGCCGGGTCCCACAGCCGCACCTCGCCACTCCCGCTGGCAAGGCTGTCTCCGCTGGCGACAGCCAGCAGCCTGCTGTCTGGGCTGAACGCAGCAGCATGCACCGAACCGGTACGGCCAGTCAGCGGCGCTCCGACCGGGCGCCCGACCGCCGGATCCCACAGCCGCACCTCGCCACTGACGCCGGCGAAGTCGTCTCCGCTGGTGACAGCCAGCAGCTTGCCATCCGGGCTGAACGCCACATCGGTCACCGAACCAGCGTGGCCGGTCAAGGGGATACCGAACGGGCGTCCCGTGGCCGGATCCCACAGCCGCACGTCGCTGGCGCTGGCGCTAGCTAGCACCTTGCCATCGGGGCTAAACGCCACTGCGCTAACTGAGCTGCTGTGAGGCAGCATGCTGCGGTAGTTGGTGAGCAGGGAGCCTGCCGCGTTGAGCGCCTCGTTGGTTCGGGCGACATGGAGTGCCGCCGCCGCGAGTCGAGCAGAAATTGACCGCTTGGCGCCCCGAGCGAGCTCACTCTGCGCGGCAAGTTGCCGAGACAACGCTAAACCGTGTTGCTGATCGGCTCTTTTGGCGCTTTCGATCGCGTATGCGGTGGCAGCTAGCGAAACGGCGAACGCCGTAAGCAGGGCGAAGATACTCGCCCAGAGGCGGCGGGTCCGGTTTTGCTGATGTCGGCGGCTTGCGCCCACGTACGACGCGACCTCGTGAGTCAGCGAACGCCGTTCAGACCAATCCAGCCCTTCAGCTAAATCAGTCCCGTGCAGCAAGTCGTCAGGATCATGGCGTACCTTCCAGCGGTTCAGCTGGGTTCGGGCACGATATAGCCATTCCTGAAATCGGTGATCGGCGCTGATCCAATTGCGCAGGGTGGCCCAGTTGTGAATGAGCGCGTCGTGAACCAACTCAGCGACCGGAGGGCTGTACTGGCCGCCTTCGCCGGGCACACCGGCATTGCGGGTGGAGACGATCCGGTTGGCGGCCAACACATCAAGGACATCATCGCGCGCATGGCCGTCAGCGCTATTGTCACCATCGGACCTTCCGGAGCCGGGCGCGGCGAGCTCATGCAGGGTGGCGATTGGCAACTGCTGCCGAACCGCGGGGATGCGTCGCTCTTCGTCAGCAGGGCGCACCAAGGCTGTCAAGATCCGCTGAGCGGTCTGTTGCTGTGCCGGGGTGAGCTCGTCGATGACGGCGTCGCACCACCTCGTCACCGCGCCCGCGACGGCGCCGATTCGCCGATACCCATCATGGGTCATGACGCTGCCCGTCCGACGCGTCCATAACAGCTGCAAGGTCAGCTCGAGTAGAGGAAGGACGGTAACGGGTGCCGTCCTGGTCGTGGTAGTGGTTCGGTCGACCGCCAGGACGTCGCCGATGATCCGCTCAGGCAGATTATCGTCAAAGCGCAACCCAGCCAGTGCGGCCGGCTTCACTATGATGTCCCGCAACTCCTGTTCACCGAGCGTTGCCGGGATGTTGACGAATCCAGGTTTCAGCAGTTCCAGTAGGCCCGCACCATGGGCGGCCAAACGTGGGTAAAAGTCATCTCGCATCACCAACATGATGGTGAGCTGGGGCTTACCGATGAGCGCTGCGAGCTGGTCAATGGCTGCAGACGGAGCGTCGTCCGTTGTAGACGGGGTCAGCAGCTCCTCGAATTGGTCTATAACCAGCAACAGCCGGGTGCCGGGCGGCTGGTCGTCCAAGCGATTCTCGATTGCCCACTTGAGTGATCCGTCGCCAGAATCTGGGACGATGGCGAGCCGGTCGCCGCGAATGTCGGCCAGCAGGTCTTGGCCGGGTCTGGTGACGACGGTTTGCCAACGATCGCTGCCAGAAATAGCGCCCAAGGCTAGAGCAGGCAGCACCCCGGCCCGCACCAGGGAGGACTTTCCAGCACCGGATGGTCCGAGCACAAGCAGAGCCCGAGAATGCGCGTCCAGGCCGGCCAACACGGCATCAACTGCGGCCTCTCGCCCATAGAACCAATCGGCATCCTCCGCGGTGAACATCTGCAGTCCGCGGTACGGGCATTCCTGAGTGCGGATCCGTCGAGGCGGCACAGCCACATGGTCCTGCAGCATCTGCGCGTGCCGTGCTCGCCAGAAGGCCAGGTCGGGATGGTTGTCACCCCTGTACAGCGCGCAAGCCCGCACGAACGTCTCGACGAACGCCCAAGGAGGCAAGCGCCTCCCGTTAAGGAGTTCGTTGATCGTGCTACGGCTGGACGGCTTTCCGATCTTGCGGAACAGCCTCTCTAAGTCACGCGTCGACGGGGTGCCGCTTGCAGCTTGTAGCCCTTGCAGTTGCTTGGCGAATGCCTTCATACCGGAGTCGTTGCTGGCAGGACCATCGCCCAGTTCTGATCCAGACACCACTTAACCGTATGCCGAAACTCGCCACGGCAGGGCAATGGACTAGCGACTGTCTGGAAGTCGTCCGAGATCCTGGCCAGACAGCCATACAGACAGCTGACCTGAGTTCACCAGCGAAAACGCAAACACTGGAGATCTCATGAACAACATCACCCCGCAACTCATACGGGCCGATCACACGATCCGGAACCTGGAAAATCAGCTGGAGGAGCTAGGCGTAAGACACCGGAACGCCACTGCCGGCATTTCGATACTGCACATGCTGGTGTCTAGGCGCACCCGGGCGCTATGGACCGGCTTCATCACCTTGGAGGTTAAGGCCGCGTACGAGATCGGGACTTCGGAGTGGGGAGACCATCACTGGTTGGCGAATGTAGGCCAAGCCATCGGGCTATTCATCGCCGCAGGCTACGTAGTGACCCCGAATATCCGCAAGCTGTTGCGGCTGGCCAGCGACGTTCCCGATGCCTTGGAACGGCAGGCCTGAGCCAACGTAATCGGCGATGAGCGCCTTGTCGCGCCAGACGATGCGCTCGTCGCCGAACGTCTAAGCGGAACTGGCCGCTGGGAGTCGAATAAAGGTCTGTTGTGGTACCTGGATTCGGTGCGAGTCGCCGGTGCCTCGCAATTCAGGCTAATTAGGACGCTCGCGTTGGCAGAACTGCCTCATGGCCTGATCCGTCGGCGCCCTTGAGCTCACACATCAGCCGGGCGCGAGCAAATCTTGACTGGCGCGGCGCTAGTAAGGGACCGCTGGATAGCTGGTGGTGGGCATTCATTCGTCGAAGTCGTCGGGCTGAGGCGCCGCCGTTGTCTCCCGGAAGCGCCGGGCGGCACTTTGTACGGCCACCGTTCCTTCTTGGACAAGACCGAAAGGCGCGCCGAGTAGATCAGGTCGGCGCGAAGCGGCGACGCCGTCCGAAACAGGTTCCTTTTGAGAGTGAGTCGGTCGCGCGGCTTGCTGCGCTCGCGATCGTTGTTCGGCGCGGAGTCCGGTTCCTGCCGCGAGTGTCGACCAAGGCCCTTGATCCGTTGGAGTGCACCAATCTTCGCTACCTTCTCACATGGATGGCAGATTAGTGCCCTGCCTCAACTCTTGGTCCTCACAGGTCCGATCGCAGCCGGCAAGAACACCGTTGCTGACCGGCACGCTGAACTTGCGACCGGACAGGGCCGTACGGTGGTCGTGGCTGATGTCGGTGATGTGGCGGCGATGGTGGCAGCTCCCGGTGCGGGCGAGGCCGCTTGTGGTTAGCCGTACATGAGGCACACGGTGCGCTGGTCGGGCAGTGGATGCGCACCCTGACCCTTGCCAGATACGGGTGCCGCCAGCATTTGATCCGGCCGCAGACGACTGGCGGGCTTGTTGGACCCACCCTCGGGCGGTGCGTGGCGGGCAGTCGAGGTGTTGGGCGATGGCTTGGGTGGAGGTGCGGCCGCAGAGGCGAATAGGTGGAAGGTGGCCAACCATATTCGTCGATTGCTTGACGGGCGTCGAGAAGATGTCTAGTTTCCGAATCTATCGACAGTCTCCACCGAGGCCGCTCGCCATACACCCCACAGAGGCAGCGCATCATGAGGACTATTAGACGGCTGCTCGCCGCGACGATCATCGCCTTCCTGGCCATGCTGGGGCTGGCGCCCACCACGGCGCAGGCCGCGCCGACAACCCGGTATGACGGGGTCCTGCCCAACGGCGCGACCTGGATCGCCGACGTGCCGGCGAACTGGAACGGCACGCTGCTGCTCTACAGCCACGGCTACAACCCCTTCCCGGACAACCCACCCCGCAACAGCCCTGACCCGGCCACGGCCGAGGCCCTGCTGGCCCGCGGTTACGCGCTGGCCGGCTCGTCGTACTCCCGCTCGGGGTGGGTCACCGACACCGCAGCCAGCGACGGGCTCGACACGCTGCGGGCGGTCACCGCGCTGATCGGCAAGCCACGCCGCGCCATCGCGCTCGGCACGTCGTTCGGCGGCATGATCACCGGACAGCTTGCCGAGCGTGGCCGGCAGCTCGATGGTGCGATCGCCACCTGCGGCCTGATGGGTGGCGGGATCGACCTGCACAATTACCAGCTGGACGGGTCGCACGCGGTCGCGCAACTACTGCTCGCGGGGCAGCAGGTGAAGCTCGTGCGCTTCACCGATACCGCCGAGGCGTTCGCCACTGCGGGCCAGATGGTGGCCGCGCTGGACCAGGCTCAGGCCAGCCCCGAAGGCCTCGCACGGACCGCCTTGATCACCGCTCTGTACCAGGAGCCGACGTGGGTTCCTGGACAGCCGAAGCCAGCACGCGGCGACATCGACGCTCAGGTGGCGGGCGAGTATCAGAACCTGCGTGCGATCCTGCCGTTCATCGTGGCGGGCCGCGCCGACATGGAGCGCAGCGCCGGCGGCAATCCCACGTGGAACAAGGGTGTCGACTATGGACGACAACTGGCCGAATCGGGGCGCTTGGCTCAGGTGGCGCAGCTGTACCACCGCGCCGGCATCGACCTGCGCGCGGACCTAGAGCTGCTCACGCGCACGGCCACCGTGACGGCTGACCTCGTGGCGTACCGCTGGATGCGCAACTCCGTCCTGACCGGACAGTTGGCCATGCCGGTCCTCACGCTGCATACGACTGACGACGGGCTCGTCCCAGTGCAGCACCAGCAGGAGTATGGCGAGGACGTGCACGACAGCCGCTCCGCCGAGCTGCTGCGGCAGGCGTACGCCGAGCACGCCGGGCACTGCGCCTTCACGACCGCCGAGCTGGTCGCGGCGGTGCTCACCATGGAAAAGCGCATCCAGACAGGCCGCTGGGACGCGCTGGCCGGACCGCACCGGATGCAAGCCCTCGCCGACTCCCTCGGGCTCGACTCGGCCGCCTTCGTCAGGTTCCGCGTGCCGGAGTTCCTCGGCGACCGTCCCACACCGCCGCGATTCAGCTAGGCCCGGACGCCGTCGTACGGACATTCGCATGTCTGATCGGGCCGGTGTAGACGTCGGCCGTGATCGCCCGCTGGGTCCACAAACAACCGGCTCCTGGGCGCGCCGGGCTCAGTCGGCGCGCGGGCCTCCTACGACCGGTGGCGCGCCAGGCGCTGCCGAACAACTGTTCAGGGTCACTAAGGACCAGGCTATGTCAACCCCTCAGGTAGGCGATGTCGCCTGCCAGATCCTGTGCGGAATACATCGACCGTGCATGCCGTCGTATTCGCGTCGCCGCTCATGTCCTGCTGGACACAAGGACTGGTTGGAGCCGTAATCGCGGCGGTTTGGGAGACCGTCGGCTGAGCGTTGGCGTGTACGGCGGCGGTGTTGGGTGGCTGAAGGTTCGCTTCGGATGGCTTGTGGTTGGTTGTCGGTGGTGGGTTCGGTGCTGGTGTCTGGCTGGTTGTCGAATGGATGACTGCTGATGGCCGGTGACAGTCGTCGGTGGACAGTCGACGATGGCTACCATGTCGCGTCTTGTGGTGGTGGTGGATCCGGCGGTGGGCGTGGGCCCGAAGGAGCTGGCCGGGTTGTGGCTGGCTGATGAGGAGGCGTCGGCTCTTGGTGTGGCCGGTGTGGAGGCGGGCCGGGACAGTTTCGTGCCGGGTCTGGTGGAGATGGTGGTCGTTCCGCTGGTGGTGAATGTGGCTAGTTCGCTGTTGTATGACTTGGTGCGCAGGCTGATCCGCAGGGGGGAACAGGAGTCGGGCGGGCAACGCACTGAGCTTGAGTTGGTGGAGCAGCGTACTGCGGCGGGGGATCGGATCATTGTGGTGCGGCTGGTGCAGGAGCGGCTGTGACGGTGGTCAGGATTCGCGAGACTGGCCTGTTGCCCGATGGCGGGTTAGCGGCGGTGGTGGGGTTCGGTGAGTCGGCTGAGTATGAGGTCACGGTCACGGATCCGGCTGATGACGCGGTGGAGCGGTTGCTGGGCTGGTATTTCCAGGAGCATCTGAGGTTCCCGTTCCTCGATCATGATCGTCGTGATGTGGCGGTGGCCCAGATCGAGCGGTATGGCCGGGAGTTGTTCGGGCAGGTGTTTGGCGGGGCGGGGCGCACCGATTTCGAGGTGTTGCGGCGCAGGCAGTTTGATGGCTGCCGGGTGGAGGTGACGGGGTCGGCGGCGTTTCATCGGCTGCATTGGGAGGCGTTACGCGACCCGGGGATGGTGGAGCCGTTGGCGGTGCGGGTGCCAGTGGTGCGGCGGGTGACCAGCCAGCCGGCAAAGTTTGACCTTTCCGGGGCGGGTTCGTCGTTGAATGTGCTGCTGGTGACGGCCCGCCCGGACGGCCCTAGCGATGTTGGCTATCGCACGATTTCACGTCCGCTGGTGGGGGCGTTGCGGCAAGGTGCGCTACGGGTGCAGGTCGATCTGGCCCGGCCTGGCACCTGGGCGGCATTGACGGCACGACTGCAGCAGGCCACCGATCTGTATGGCTCCGGGTTCTATCAGATCGTGCATTTCGATCTGCACGGCGCTTTCGTGGACTACGCCAGCCTTGTCACCGGCCGCGCGGAGAAAAGGTTGGCGTTCACTGATCGTGAGATCAAACCTTTTGCGGGTCGGCAGGGTTTCCTGTTCTTCGAAACCGTAGTGGACGGGTGTGCTCGGCCGGTGCCGGCGGCGACAGTGGCGGCGGTGATGGCGCAGCATCGGATTCCGATGGCGGTGCTCAACGCCTGCCAGTCGGCTATGCAGGACAGCACGAGCGAGGCGAGTCTGGCCCTGCAGTTGGTGTCCGCTGGAGTGCCGGTCGCGGTGGGTATGGCCTATTCGGTGACCGTGTCGGCGGCCGAGGCGGGCATGCCGGTCTTGTACGCCGGGCTTGCCGCTAACGCCGATCCGGTGGCCGCGGCGCAGGCGATGCGCCGGGCGCTTTTCGACGATGCCGGGCGGCGCGGGTTTTTCGACCAGAGCGTCGATTTGGAGGACTGGATGCTGCCGGTGGTGTTCCGGCAACAAGACCTGCGTTTCCAGCTGCGCGACCCCACTGGTGAGGAAGAGATCCGCCACGCCGAACGCCACACCGGATCCGGGCGCGAACCCCACGTCGAATACGGCGGCTTCTTGGGTCGTGATCTGGACATCCACACCATCGAAAAGCGGATCCTGGTTGCCGGCGGGCACAATCTGCTGCTGGTGCAGGGGATGGCCGGGGCCGGCAAGTCGACGCTGCTACAGCATGTGGGCTGGTGGTGGCAGCACACCGGCCTGACCGAACGCACGTTCACCTACAACTACGAACACCGCGCGTGGACCGCCGAGCAGATCCTGCGCGACATCGCCTCACGCCTGCTGGACAAACCCGCACAGGCCACTTTGGAGGCCAAACCCTATCTGGTGCAACTCGACCAGATCACCCGCCTACTGCGGTCACGAACATATTTGATCGTCATCGACAACGCCGAGTCCATCACCGCCAGCCCAGCGTCCATCCCGCACAGCCTGCCTGCCGCCGAACAAACAAGGCTGGCCGAACTGCTGGCTGCGTTACTGGGTGGCAGAACGCTGGTGCTGATCGGTTCCCGGGAACCAGAAGCGTGGCTGGCGCCAGGCACCTTCGACAGCAATGTCTACCAGCTGTCCGGCCTGGACCCGCAGGCCACCTCACAACTGACCGACCGAATCCTGCGCCACCACCACGCCCGCCACCACCTCGACGACCCCGCCCAACGTGAAGCGCTGACCAAGCTCAACACCCTGCTGGGCGGCTACCCGCTACCGATGACGGTCGTTCTTCCGGCCCTGGCCACCTCCACACCGGCGCAGATCCTGGCCGACCTACAGGGCGGCGGCGGGGACACAGCCGACCCGGTCGGGCTGATCGTCAAAGCCATCGAATACAGCCACGGCAAACTCGACCCCGCCACCCAACACGCCCTGCTCATGCTCGCCCCGTTCACCACCACCCTGCCCAACCGTGAACTGCTCGCCCTCTATGCGGGCTACCTGGCTGAACAACCCGCCCTCGAGCAGTCCGAACCTGTCGACCTCACCGCCGCAGTCGCCGAAATCGTCCGGGTCGGCCTGGCCGCACCGCATCCACAGCTCGACAGTATGACCCAGATACTTCCGGTGCTGCCCTACTTCCTGCGCACTCGACTGCAACCACAAACCGCACTCCTCCACGCCACCCAGCAAGCGCACTACCGCCTATACAACGCATACGCCGCAGCGATCCACCAGCTGTTACTCGACCACCAGCCACAACAGCGGGCATTAGGGCAAGCCATCGCCGCAGCCGAATACCCCAACCTGACCACAGCACTCGAAATCGCCCTCACCAGCAGGCAACCACTCACCTCGCTGATCCTCACACTGGACGAAGCCCTTGACCAGGCCAGCCAGCACACCACACGACGAGCACTCATCGAGCACGCTCTAGGCCTGCACCAGGGCGACACGAGCGACGCAAGGCAAGAGCGCGGGATTCTGCACAACCTCGCCGGGCACGCAGCGCTGACGTCATACCAGCTCGACGACGCCCACGCCCACTATGAGCACGCACTGGCCATCCATCTGGAACTAGATCGACGAGGCGACGCCGCCGTCACCTACCACCAGCTGGGCGCGGTGGCCGAAGAGCAGCGGCGGTTTGAGCAGGCGGCTGACTACTACCAGCAGTCGCTGGCCATCGACCTGGAGCTCGGTAACCGGCACGGCGCCGCCAACGCCTACCACCAGCTGGGCGTGGTGGCGCAGGAGCAGCGGCGGTTTGAGCAGGCGGTGGACAACTACCAGCAGTCGCTGGCCATCGAGCTGGAGTTCGGTGACCGGCACGGCGCCGGCATCTCCTACCACCAGCTGGGCGTGGTGGCGCAGCTACAGGGG
>NZ_BONY01000141.1 GCF_016862955.1 Rhizocola hellebori
ATCCACCATCGTGTTCACGGTGCTCTTCAGCTCCAGGATCTCGCCCCGGGCGTCGACCGTGATCTTCTGGGACAGGTCACCCTGCGCCACCGCCGTGGTCACCTGCGCGATGTTTCGCACCTGCGCGGTCAGGTTGCCCGCGAGCTGATTCACGTTCTCAGTCAGGCCGCGCCACGTTCCCGACACGCCGGAAACCTGAGCCTGCCCACCAAGTTTTCCTTCCGACCCCACCTCGCGCGCCACCCGCGTCACCTCATCGGCGAACGAGGAAAGCTGATCCACCATCGTGTTGACGGTGTTCTTCAGCTCCAGGATCTCGCCGCGGGCGTCGACCGTGATCTTCTGGGACAGGTCGCCCTTGGCCACGGCCGTGGTCACCTGCGCGATGTTTCGCACCTGCGCGGTCAGGTTGCCCGCGAGCTGGTTCACGTTTTCGGTCAGGTCTCGCCAGGTGCCCGAGACGCCGGAAACCTGAGCCTGCCCACCAAGTTTTCCTTCCGACCCCACTTCGCGCGCCACCCGCGTCACCTCATCGGCGAACGAGGAAAGCTGATCCACCATCGTGTTCACCACGTCTTTGAGCTCAAGGATCTCGCCCTGCGCGGCCACGGTGATCTTCTGGGACAGGTCGCCCTTGGCCACCGCCGTCGCCACATGCGCGATATTTCGCACCTGGGCGGTCAGGTTGGAAGCCATGTAGTTCACCGCGTCGGTGAGGTCTTTCCACGTTCCCGCGACGTTGGGCACCTGCGCCTGCCCACCGAGGATGCCCTCGGTGCCGACCTCGCGGGCCACCCTGGTCACCTGCTCGGCGAAGACGCGCAAGGTGTCGGTGAGAGCGTTGATGGTGTGCGCCAGATCGGCGACCTCGCCCTTGGCCGAGATGGTGATCTTCTGGGACAGGTCACCATGGGCAATGGCCGTGGTCACCTGAGAGATCGACCGCACCTGGTTGGTCAGGTTGGAGGCCATGAAGTTCACGTTGTCGGTCAGGTCGCGCCACGTCCCCGCGACACCCCGCACATCGGCCTGGCCGCCTAGAATCCCTTCCGTGCCAACCTCTCTCGCCACGCGGGTCACCTCGTCGGCGAAGGACGAGAGCTGATCGACCATCGTGTTCACGGTGCGGCCGATGGTGAGGAACTCACCGCGCAGCGGTCGGCCGTCGATATCGAGGGTCATGTGCTGGGACAGGTCGCCCTCGGCCACGGCCACGATCACGCGGGCGATCTCGGTGGTGGGCCGGCCCAGATCATCGATGAGATTGTTGACCGCGTGCAGCCCTTGCGCCCACGCGCCTTCGAAGAGCTCCTCGTCGAGGCGCTCGGTGAGACGCCCTTCCCGCCCGACCACCCGGCTGATGCGCATCAGCTCCCGGTTGCGCTGCTCCAGCAGCGAGACCACATCGTTGAACGCGTCTCCGGCCTCGCCAGAGGTGCGCGGCATTCGCACGGTGAAATCACCATGTCTTACCCGGCCCAGCGCTTCGGTAAGGTCACGCAGCAGACCCTCGGCGTCCGCGCCTGACTTGCGACGTGAGGCTTTGGTCTGATCCACCGTCATAGAAGGTCACACTCCTTCGTGAGCTGGCCGGGTAGCTCAGTCTGAAACCCATCATCGTCTGAAGATCTCCGAGATGCGAGCCGTGAGGCTGGAAGAACCCACCTGTTCGGTGAAGACTGCAAGCGTGACTGAACGAATCATCCGGCCGGCGGGCCTGTGGGCTGCGGAAACGTCGGATCCGGCGGGCGCGCTGGCGGTACGCGCCCTGCTGCAGGTGGACGCCGCGGGCGATGAAGATGCGCCTGGGCGTTTTGCGCATGATCTGCTCATCTGTCTGGGTGAGGTCACCGGGGCCGCCGCGGGCCGCATCGAGGTCGATCGCGCCGACGGGCGTGGCGCCGTGCCGCTCGCGAGCTTCGGCCCCGCCATGGAGCTGGCCTCCCAAACCCTGATCTTCCCGGTTGCGGTGTCCCGGCCGTGGACCGGCCAGATCCAGCTCGCGACGTCGGCCAGCCTGTGGGGCCGGGTGCTTGGCGAGCTTGCGGCGGAACGGTTCGGGCTCGCGCTGGAGAACGAGCGGCTGCGCGAGGCCGACCTGCGCCGGCAGACCTGGCTCACGTTTCTGGCCGAGGCGAGCGAGCTGCTCGCCCAATCCCTCGACATCAAGCTCACGATGGCTTTGGTACCAAGGCTGGTCGTCCCGCGGCTGGGCCAGTGGTGCGCGGTCTACCTGGCCGACGGCCCTGACGAACTAGCCCTGACCGCGGCCGCGCACACCGACGAAGCCCTGCTGCCCGAGCTGTTGGCGCTTCTGGAAGCCGCCTATTCGGGTGCGCTGTCCGATCGCTGGCAGGATGTGTTGCGCAGCAGCAGCCTGACCGTCATGGCCGCGCCCATGGACGGTTTCCTCATCCCGCTCATAGCCCGCGGACAGCGCCTGGGCACCCTGGCCATCGGACGTCACCCAGGCGAGTTGCGCGACCCGGACGAGATCGCGATCGCGGAAGACGTGGCCCGCCGCGCCGCGCTAGCGCTCGACAACGCTCGCGTCCACGAGGAGCGGCGCAAGGTGGCGCAAACCCTCCAGCAGGCGCTGCTTCCGCCGACCCTGCCCAAAATCCCCACCATGGGCCTAGGCGCCGAATACGTGCCGGCCGCCGACGGCATCGATGTGGGCGGCGACTTCTATGACGTCACCCAGTTCCCCGATGGCCGCTATCTCCTGCTCATCGGCGACGTTTCCGGCAAGGGCGTTCAAGCCGCCACGGTCACCGGTCTGGTCCGCGACGTGATCCGGGTCCTGGTACGCGACGGGAAGGATCTGCCCGCCGTCTTCGCCACCCTCAACGACACGCTTTTCGAGCGCCGCGAAAGGCATTGCACCATCGCGCTGGCCGTGCTCGACGAAGCCGACGCGGCGGGCCGGGTAAGGGTGACCACCTATCTGGCCGGGCACGACCACCCCGTCCTGGTTAGAGCGGACGGGACAGTCTCCACGGAAGGCTCGTGGGGCACCGCACTCGGGCTCCTGCCCCGGGTGACCTGCCCCGAGGCGATCGTGATTCTGGAGCCGGGCGACGCGCTCATCTTCTTCACCGACGGTGTCACCGACCGGCGGCGCGGCGACGACTTCTTCGGGCTGGAAAGGCTCAAGGCCACCGCCGAACGCCTGGCCGACCTTCCCGCCGAGGCGATGGCAGCACGGCTGAGAGCCGCAGCTTTGGAGTTCTCCAACGAACCCCAGCGCGACGACATGGCAATTATGGTGCTGCGCAACGACTATGGCGACTTGTTGCGTACACAGTGAAAAAGTGGGTATGACTTGAAGGGTGAAACGTATTGAGAAACTGACACCACCGATTGGAGCCCAAAATATTTGCCGGTGTTCGCAGCCACTGGCCTTCGACGAGGTCTTCGGATGGCTGCACGTCTATGAACCCGGCAGACCAGCGCCCAGCTGCCCTCGGCCGCAGCCGATCCGCAGTTGGCGTCAGCTTCGAGGATAATTCGGGAAATGGTCTAATGCTGCTATGGCCGATGACCTGCGCGTGACCGACCGCCTGGTCATTGCGGCGAACCAGCTGACCGAACGCTTCTCCCGCAGCTCCGGCCCGGGCGGTCAGGGTGTGAACACCGCCGACAGCCGTGTTGAGCTCTCCTTCGATGTCGCGGGCTCGCCCAGCCTGCCCGAGCATCTGCGCGCCCGAGCGCTGGAGCGCTTGGCGGGACGGCTCGTTGACGGGGTGCTGACGGTGACGGCCAGCGAGCATCGCGCTCAGCTTCAGAACAGGGCCGCTGCCCGCGCGAGGCTAGCGGCCCTGCTGCGTGACGCCATCGCGCCGCCAGGCCCGCAGCGCAGGGCCACCAAGCCCAGCAGGGGCTCGGTGGAGCGCCGGATTCAGTCCAAGAAGCGCCGAGCGATGATCAAGAACCTACGGCGTGAGCCGTAGCCGAGGTCACCGGAACAGAGAATTGATCACGCCATAGTCGACGGCGTCTTCCATGCTCGTAAAGGTGCCCTCGGTCAGCATCTCCTGAGCTGCCCGCAAAGCGCTCGTATAGGCGAGTTGTGCCAGCCCGGTGCCGATGCTCACCCTGCGCACGCCGACGTCGGAAAGCTGCCCGATGGTCGGCCCGCCGGGCCTGGCCATCACCGCGACCGGAAGCGGCGAAGCCTTGCTCAGCGCCTCCAGCGTGGGCAGGTCGAGCAGGCCGGGCACGAAGAGCACCGTGGCGCCCGCCTGCGCGTAGGCCTCGGCCCGCGCCACCACCTCGTCATAGCGGCTCTCCGGCGCACCGTGCGCGAACAGATAGATGTCTGTGCGAGCGTTGATCACGAAGTCGGGCACCCCGGCCGCGTCGGCCGCCGCACGCGCGAGCGCGTATTGCGCCGCCTGCTCCTGCACGGAAATGACCTTTCCGCCGCGGGAATCCTCGAGGTTCACCCCCACCGCCCCGGCCTGGATCACCCCGGTGACGGTCGCGGCCACATCCCCATAGCCCGCCTCCACGTCGGCGGTCACCGGCACGCTGACCGCCCGCACCACACGGGCCACCGCGTCAAGGGCATCTGCGCGCTCGAGCGCCTCGCCGTCGGAGCGGCCCAGCGCCCACGCGACGCCACCGCTGGTGGTCGCGATCGCGGTCGCGCCGGCGCTTTCGATGACGGCCGCGCTGGCCGCGTCCCAAGCGTTGGGCAGCACCAGGGTCGGGCCTTCGTGCAGGGCGAGAAACTGTTGTGCCAAAGCGTTCAAGTCAGTCACGGCGCGACCTTACCGAACACGTAAGACATAACTGACCCCAAGCTGGTTCACAGGTTCCTCCGAGGTTAGCGGGATAGAAATTCTTCTGTGAAGACGAAGGTGCTGGTGGTCGACGACGAGCCGAATATCCGTGCGCTGCTGAGCGCCACCCTCCGGCTGGTCGAGTTCGAGGTGCGGGCCGCCGCCACCGGTGCCGAGGCACTGACCGCCGCCGACGAATTCCAGCCCGATCTCGTGGTGCTCGACGTGATGCTGCCCGATGTCGATGGCTTCCAGGTCGCCAGCCGCCTTCGCGAAAAGGGACAAAGCACCCCGGTGCTCTTCCTTACCGCGCGCCACTCCGTCGAAGACCGGATCTCCGGGCTGACCGTCGGCGCCGACGATTACGTCACCAAGCCGTTCAGCCTCGAAGAGGTCGTGCTGCGGATCCGGGCGATCCTGCGGCGGGCGAAGCTTGCGGAGCCCGCGGACACCGGGATGCTGCGCTTCGCCGACCTTGAGATGGACGAGGAGGCGCATGTGGTACGACGAGCGGGTCGGGTCGTCGAGCTCTCTCCGACCGAGTTCAACCTGCTGCGGTACCTGATGGACAACGCCGGCCGGGTGGTGTCCAAAGCACAGATCCTCGACCGGGTATGGAGTTACGACTTCGGCGGCGACGCCCGCATCGTCGAGTCCTACATCTACTATCTGCGCAAGAAGGTCGACTGCGCCGGCCCACCCCTGATCCACACGCTGCGCGGAGTCGGCTACACCCTTCGCCTGCCAAGGGAGGCGGGCGTATGAAAACCCTGCGCGCCCGGATGGTCCTCACCGTGGTGGGGCTCGCCGCTGTCGCACTGATCGTGGTCAACGTGACCGGAGTGCTTGTCCTGCAACGCTATCTGGTAGACCGGCTCGACATCGAGGTCAACCGCCTCGCCCAGGTCGCCACCCGCGCACCCGAAACTCCCCGGCCCAGCCACGGCTTTCCCAGGGGCGTCGGTGATTCAGCCATCTTCATCCGGTACGACAGCACCGGCGCCATGCTCCCCGGCCCGAGCAACATCGATGCCGCCGAAGGCCCCACCCTCGGCCCGATAGCCGATGTCGCCCAGGACACCATCTTCACCGCCAGCAACGCGGTCAGCGGTGAGTCCTTCCGGGTCAAAGTCACGGCCACCCCCGGCGGCGGCCATGCCGTGGCGGCGATCTCGCTGACCCGCGTCGACAGCACGGTCAACCAGATGACCGCCATCAGCGTCGGGGTGAGTCTGCTGGTGCTGCTGGGGCTCGGGCTCGCCTCCTACCACGTCGTCGGGCTCGGCCTGAAACCGTTGACACGCATGGAGAACGACGCCGCCTCGATCGCCGACGGCGACCTGGCCATCCGCATCGCCGACACCGACCCCGCCACCGAAACCGGCCGGCTGGGCCTGGCCCTCAATACGATGCTCGGCCGCATCGAAGGCGAAATCACCGCGCGGGTCGCCTCGGAACAGCGGCTGCGCCAGTTCCTGGCTGACGCCTCACACGAGCTGCGCACCCCGCTGACCTCCATCCGCGGCTTCGCCGAGCTTTACCGCCGCGGCGGCACCCGGCCCGGACCAGAGCTCGACGAGTCCATGGCGCGCATCGAGTTCGAAGCGGCCCGGATGGGCCTGCTCGTCGAGGATCTGCTACTGCTCGCCGCACTGGACGAGGAACGCCCCCTCAACCGGTCCAAAGTGGACCTGCTCGCGGTCGCCGCCGACACCGTCCGCGACGCCCACGTCCGCAGCCCCCACCGCACCGTGCGGCTCGCCGACTTCGAGCCGGTAACGGTCTCGGGCGACGAACACCGCCTGCGCCAGGTGACCACGAACCTTGTCACCAACGCGCTGCAGCACACCCCGGCCACCGCCTCGGTGACGCTGCGGGTCCGCTCGGTCGAGAACGCGGCCGTGCTCGAGGTCAGCGACACCGGCCCGGGCATAGCCCCCGAACACGCCCCGCACATCTTCGAACGCCTCTACCGCGCCGACCCGAGCCGCGCCCGCCCCCAAGGCGGAGCCGGGCTCGGCCTGGCCATCGCCAGCTCGATAGTCAAAGCCCACGGCGGCCGCCTCGAGCTGGCCGACACCCCCGGCCCCGGCGCCACCTTCCGCGTCCTGCTCCCCCGTTAGCCGAGGCCGAGGACGCCGGGGTTGAGGATTCCTTGGGGGTCAAGGGTTCGCTTTACCGCGCGCAGCGCTTCGGTGAACGGGCCGGGCGGGTGGTACCAGGGCACGTGGTCGCGGCCGACGGCATGGTGGTGGGTGATGGTGCCACCGTTGGCGAGAAGTGCTTGGGACGCATGGGCTTTCAGCTCGTCCCAGACCGCGACTTCGCCGCCGCGGGGCGCTGTGGCGTAGACGGTGAAGTAGGGTGCGGGGCCGTCGGGGTAGACGTGGGTGAAGCGGCAGGTGACGAAGCCCGGGGCCACCGCTTCCAACACGGCCGTGTGCAGGGACTCGAAATTGGACCAGGTGCATGCCGTTTCGAAGGTCTCCACCACCACTCCCAGCCGGGCCAGGCCGTCGCGCAGATAAGGCCCGCGCAGGAAGGTGCCGCGCCACTTCTCGGCGTCGCTGGCCACACCGCCCTGCCCGCGGCAGATCTCGATGGCCCGCTTGAGCTGTGCCGAGACCGGATGGTCGGCCGATTCGAACCCAAGGATCAGGCGGCTTCCCCCGTCGAGCGCGCCGGCTCCCAGCATGGCCTCCAGCGGATCCAGCAGCCGGCAGTTGGCCGGGTTCAGTCCTGACTGCGCGATCAGTCTGGTCGCGGTGACCGCCTGTCCGAAGGTCTCGAACGCGATGGCCACGCCCTCCTTGTGCACCGGGCGTTGCTGCACGCGCAGCCACGCCTCGGTGATCACGCCGAGGGCGCCTTCGGATCCCAGCCAGAGCCGGTTGGGCTCGGGTCCGGCACCGGAGGCGGGAACCCTTGCCGTGTGGGCCATTCCGGTCGGCGTGAGCACAGACATCGACTCCACGAGGTCGTCGATGTGGGTGTAGCCGGTGGCGAAATGCCCGCCCGCTCGGGTGGCTAGCCAGCCGCCCACGGTGGAGAACTCGAAGCTTTGCGGAAAGTGGCGCAGCGTCAAGCCTTTCGGGCGCAGCCGGTGCTCCAGCGCGGGGCCGAAGATTCCGGCCTGGGTGCGCACGGCGAGGCTGACCTCGTCGATCTCCAGCACTTCGTCCAACTTGGACAGATCGAGCACCACGACCGGCCGATCGGCGCCGCGATACTCCACCCCGCCCACGACGCTGGAGCCGCCGCCGTAGGGAATCACGGCCGCGCCGCGCTCGGCAGCCCACGCCATGGCCCGCTGCACCTCGTCAGCATCCGCCGGGTACACGACGAGATCGGGTGGACTGGCAAGGTCTTGGTTCAGGCACCGAATCACATCGCGGTAGGCCTTGCCATAGCTGTGCGAGGCGCGGGCCTCGTCATCGGCGCGGCACTCCACCGAGGAGGGCGGTTTAAGGCGCGGCGCACGCAGCTCAGGCACCGCGGGCACCCGGGTGATCTCGCCGTCGAGGGGCAGGAAGGCCCGCACCCGATCGGCTAGCTGTTCGAGCTCATGGGCATCGAGCGCCTGATCGGCCCAGCCCCACCCCCACCAAGACCGGACAGCCAAATTACACCCGCGCCGGGTTGGTGACCTTTACTGCTGCCATGACGGTTCGTTCTCCTCCATCGGTGCGGCCGGCAGTCTGGACTGGACCTTCTCGAGGGTGAGACGCCGCCCGAAGGCAAACCGGAACCAGCGCAGATAACTCGGCAGGAACCGGCCTACGTCGAAGTTGGTCTCACCCAGCTGCCGATCGAGCCAGATGGTCGGGATCTCCGCCACCGGCAGCCGGAGCCGGGTCGCTTTGGCCGTCAGCTCAAGACCGATCTCGAATCCCGCCCGCGACTCGATCCCCACCTGACGCACAAACTCCGAGTCGTAGGCCTTGAAACTGTTGGTGGCGTCGCGGGTGCCGGTGCGGGCGAACCAGTAGAGCAGCCGCCCGGCCCAGCGCGAAAGCATGCCCTTGACGCGCGGCCCGCCCACCTGCTGACCGCCTGGCATGTAGCGCGACGCGGCGGCGACCACGACCCCGCGGTCTACCAGGCGGGCCAGCTCGTCGATCTGGCGTGGATCATCGGACCCGTCGGCCATGGTCACGACCACCACCGGCGCTTTCGCCGCGGCTATCCCGAAGCGGATGGCATTGGCCGGCCCCCGCCCGTAGGTGTTCAGCATCGGGCGCACGCGGGCGTCGCGCCGACCGATCTCCCGCGCGAAAGGGACCGTCGAATCCTGCACCATGTCGTAGACGATGAGGATCTCGCAGGACAGCGTGACCGCGCGCAAAATCCGATCAAGACAGCGGACGATGTTCGCGCCCTCGTTGTAGACCGGGATGACGACCGAGATCCGCGGAGTCACCGGCTCACTCTACAGACCGCGCGTTGCTTTAGCGCGCGCCGGAATTACAGTGCGAGGGTGGCTTTCTACTCGCAAGTAGCCGACGATCGGTTCGAGTCCACCGAGAACACCCGAGGGCCCTGGGATGCCGGCTCCCAGCACGCCGGCCCACCCGCGGCGCTGCTGGGACGGGCCGTGGAGCACCTGGCGGAGAAGCTGGGCCGCGGCGACATGCGGATCGCGCGGCTCACCTTCGACATTGCCCGGCCGGTACCGATCGCGCCCCTGACGGTCACCAGCGCGGTGAGACGTGAGGGGCGCAGCGTCGTGGTGATCGAAGCCGCGATCGAACCCCACATGCGGTGCAGCGCACTGCTCATCCGCACCCTCGATGATGCCGCGCCGGCGATCGCTGAGCCGCCACCCAGCTTCGAGGAGGCGGTTGCCAAGCCGTTCTTCGCGATCAGGGACTCGGTCGGGTACCACACCTCGATGGAGGTGCGCTTCCTGCACGGCGGCTTCACCGAGCGCGGCCCGGCAACCTGCTGGATGCGGCCGCGCATCCCGCTGGTCGAGGGTGAGCAGTTCAGCCCGCTGGGGCGGGTGCTGGTCGCGGCCGACTCAGGCAACGGAGTCAGCAATGTGCTCGACATCCGGGAGCACGTCTTCGTCAACCCTGATCTGACCGTGCATCTTTTCCGGTACCCCATAGGAGATTGGGTTTGCTTGCAGGCCAACACCTCGATTGCGAGTGACGGCATCGGGCTCGCCGACACTGCCCTGTATGACGGGCGTGGCCGGATCGGCCGGGGCGTGCAGAGTCTTTTCGTCAATCCCCGCCAGCCGCAGTAGATTAGACCACCATGAATCCGATGGTTGCTCTATCCCTCGTAACCTCGATGTCCGTGGGGATAACCCCCAGCGTTCCAGCCTGGACGGCCACCGCCGACACCGGCGTAACCGCACGCCTGCGTGGCCTGTCCGCGGTCAGCTCGCAGGTGGCGTGGGCCAGCGGCAGCGCGGGCACAGTCCTGCGCACGGTCAATGGCGGCAACAGCTGGCAGCAGGTCGGCCCGCCCGAGACCAGCGATCTTCAGTTTCGCGATATCGAGGCTTTCGACTCGCACCGCGCGGTGATCCTGGCGATCGGGCCGGGCGAGTCATCGCGGGTCTACCTGACCTCCGACGGTGGCGGAAGCTGGCGGGAAACCTTCCGCAACACCGATCCCAACGCGTTCTACGACTGCATGGCCTTCTTCGATCGCAGCCACGGGCTCGCCCTTTCCGACCCGGTGGACGGCAAGTTCCGCATTCTGTCCACTTCGGACGGTGGGCAATCGTGGAACGTGCTGCCCAACGACAACATGCCGGCCGCGCTTGAGGGCGAGTTCGCCTTCGCCGCAAGCGGAACCTGCCTGACCACGGCGCCCGGCCTGGGCCGCGATGCCTGGTTCGCCACCGGCGGCGGGGCCACCGCACGGGTCTTCCACACGCGCAACGGCGGCCGCAGCTGGAGCGTTTCCGACACCGCCATCCCGAGCGGCCCCTCAGCCGGGATCTATTCGCTGTCCTTCCGCGACCCGTGGCACGGCATCGCGGTCGGCGGCGACTTCGTGACCCCGACCTCGGCGCCCGACGCCGCGGCGGTCACCCGCGACGGCGGTCGCACCTGGACACTGGCGCAAGCGGAGCCGGGCGAATACCGCTCCGGCGTCTTCTACGGGCTCACCCGAGCCATCGCGGTCGGACCCACCGGCAGCGACATCAGCTTCAACGGCGGCAAGACCTGGACCCGCTTCGACACCACCAGCCTCGACTCGGTTGACTGCGCTTTCCCCTGGGCCTGCTGGGCCTCAGGCGAAAACGGCCGCGTAGTCAGGCTGAAGTAAAGCCCGGGCGCGCACGGACAAACTCCGTGCGCGCCCCTTTCTCTACTACTGTCATCACAATGCGGATAGGCATCATCGTCCTGCCCGATCAGCGTTGGCGGGTACTGAGCGAGCGCTGGCGCCGAGCCGAGGAATACGGCTTCGACCACGCCTGGACCTACGACCACCTCGGCTGGCGCGACCTCGTCGACGGGCCGTGGTTCGACGCGGTGCCCACGCTGACCGCAGCGGCCCTTGTCACCAGCCGGATCCGGCTGGGCACCATGGTGGCGTCGCCCAACTTCCGGCACCCCGTCCACTTCGCCCGCGAGATCACCGCGCTCGACGACGTCAGCGGCGGCCGGATCACCATCGGCATCGGCGCCGGGGGCTTCGGGTTCGACGCCGCTGTGCTTGGCCGGCCCGCGCTATCGCTACGCCAGCGCGCCGATCGCTTCATCGAGTTCGTCGAGCTGCTCGACCTGCTCCTGCGCAAGGACCGGGTCACCTGGCAGGGCGAGCATTACTCGGCCGTCGACGCCCGCAACACGCCCGGCTGCGTCCAGCTGCCGCGGGTGCCGTTCGTGCTCGCGGGCAACGGGCCGCGCGCGGTGGCCCTGGCCGCGCGCCTCGGCCAGGGCTGGGTCACCAACGGCGGGGCGGAACCCGGTACGGATCAGGCCGGCTGGTGGCGCTCGACCGCCGAGATGGCCGCCCGCTTCGCCGACACGGGTTCCAGCGCCGACCGGTACCTGGTGCTCGACTCCGCCCCGATCTTCTCGATGTCCAGCGCGGAACATTTCGCCGACTCGGTCGGCCGCGCCGCGGAGCTGGGCTTCACCGATGTGCTCACGCACTGGCCACGCGAGTCCAGCTGGTACGCAGGCTCGGAATCGGTCCTCGAATCGGTCGCCGCGGCGCTACCCGCGCTGCGTACCCAGTGATCAAACCGCCAAAGAAACGAGCGCCTCGACGTCCTTCGACAGGATCTTGCGGTCCTCGGTCACCACGGCGATAGTGCCGTCGGCCTCCCAGGCGAAGGACTTCACGGCGGCCCAATTGTTTTCGCCTCGCCGCTTGACGACGTAGCCCATGTGGCCGGCGGCGGCTTGCGGACCAGGTGGCGCGGGAGCCGCCGGGCCGGCGTGCTGCAGGTTCTCCAGCAACGCCGCGGCGACGGCGGATCGAGCACCGTACTGGGCCGCAGACGCCACCGCCCGTGCGGACAGGTCTGCCCTCACGATAAGGGCGATAGCGATGGTAACGGCGCCCAACAGCACCGCCAGCGCAGCGATGAACATCGTTCGCTGAGAGGAGTCGGCCTTACCCGGCAGCCCCTTGATCCCTGCGATGAGCGCGGTGCCACCACCGAGCGCGGCGACCACCCAGGTCCACCACTTGGCCATGCTGGAAGCACCAGCGGTGATCACCTGGAGGCCCAGCGGTGTCCCACCGAGGCTCACTCGATCCTGCTTGTCGAAGGTCTCCAGAAGCCTCAATTGCTCCAGCAATATCTTGATCGGAGAGGCGAGGTCATCGCCCTGCGCCGAAAACGCGTTGCCGGGCCACCGAACCCTGTTGTCGCCATTGCTTGCCACCTCTATGGAATATCACCTGGTCAACCGCGGGACCTGGCTTTTGGCCAAGGCGCAAACACCGAAACCCACTAAGGTGAGGCTCGTGTTGGCGCAGCAGCGGCAGGTGGCGATCCTGGAGAGGGTGCGCCTGCATGGCGGAGTGAAGGTCAGCGATCTGGTCGCCGAGTTCGGCGTCTCTGACATGACCATCCGGCGTGACCTGGAAACGCTTGCCGACCAAGGCCTGGTGGCCAAGGTCCACGGGGGCGCCACCACCGTGCGCCCTGGTTCCACCGAGGAGCCCGGCTTCGCCGCCAAGTCGGTGCGCCACCGGCCGGAGAAGGCGGCCATCGCGGCACGCGCGGCCGAGCTGGTCCGGCCCGGCATGGCGGTCGCCCTGTCAGCCGGCACCACCACCGCCGAGCTGGCGCTGCGCCTGGTGGGAGTCGCCGACCTCACCGTGATCACCAACTCGGTCCCGGTGGCCGATGTCTTCTACCGGTCCGGCCGCCCGGACCAGACCGTCGTCCTCACCGGTGGCATGCGCACACCCTCCGACGCGCTCGTGGGCCCGGTGGCCCTGGCCGCGATCCGCAGCTTTCATCCCGACCTGCTTTTCCTTGGCGTGCATGGGATGAGCGAGCGGGCCGGGTACACGACGCCCAACCTGATGGAGGCAGAGACCGATCGGGCGCTGGTGGATGCGGCCGGCAAGCTTGTCGTGCTCGCGGACAGCTCCAAGTGGGACCTGCTCGGCATCTCGACGATCGCGGCGCTCAACGAAGCACACATCTTGATCACCGACTCCGGCCTGCCCGCCCCCGCCGCAGCCCTGCTTTCCGAGTCCGTCGGCGAGCTCATCGTCACCTGACAAGAGCCAACCTGCATCTCCATCAAACGCCTGATTTACGGATGATCAGGGCGTTAGCGTGAGTTATGGATATCCCTAGGGAAGATACTCAGCGGTTCGGTGATACCTCCGGTGCCGCTGCCAGCTCGGGCTGGCTCGGCTTCGCCGGTCTGCTGATCCTCTTGCTCGGCGTGATCAACGCGCTGGAAGGGATCGTGGCGCTGGCCAACGACAAGTATCGGGCCTTCATCAACGGCACGTTCTACATCTTCGACATCACCTGGTGGGGCTGGATCCATCTCATTCTCGGGCTGCTGATGGTCGCCGTCGGCATCGGCATCCTGGCCGGCCAGACGTGGGCACGCGGAGTCGGCATCGGCCTGGCCGCGGTGATGGGCGTATTTCAGATGTTGTACCTGACCACCGCCCCGCTTTGGTCACTCATCAACATCGGCCTCTGCGTCCTGGTCATCTACGCACTAGTGGTGCCACCCCGCGGCGCAATCGGAAACTGAAATATTGGCGGGCGCTAAAGCAACGCGCGGGCAGCGCCGCTCGAGAGCCGG
>NZ_BONY01000142.1 GCF_016862955.1 Rhizocola hellebori
ACGCAGAGACGTAGGTGCCAGGGGCAGCCGGGCCCAGGGGCGGCAACAGCAGAGGCGGTGCGGCGGGCAGCCGGGGCGGGATGTCTGTGGCACCTACATCTCTGCCCCACCGCCCTAACGCAGAGATGTAGGTGCCGCGGGAGCAGTAGGCAGGGCGCCACCAGAGGCGGTGCCGCGCGGCGACAGGTGCGACACAACGCGGTGCGGTGCGCGACGGCGGTGCGGTGCGTGGTGCCAGGCGGCGGTGCGGCCACTGCGGCGCTTCGGGCGGCCGGGGTGGGGCGAAAGCGAGGCCCTCGCGAGGGTAGCGGCGGAGCCGCTGGGGGTTGCTAAGCACGGACCTTGCGTTGCCGCCGGGAGATACGGTGCGGGACCACGACGGCGCGGCGCAATGAAGGTGAGTGAGAAAGGTTGGGGCGTAAGGGGAAAGGGGGTTTTGTTACAACGCATGCACCCACTGCGGGTTTACCAGGGCCCATTGGTCCAGGGTGGCGCGGTGGAGGGCGTCGAAGAGTTGCGGCGCTTCCTCGTTGAGCAGGACGAAGGATTCGGCGCCGATCATTTCGGGGTATGAGGGGACGGTTACCCCGACCAGGCCGTCTGGGCGCAGGCTGCGCAGGGCGAGGAGGACGTCGGTCAGGGTGGCGCCACCGGTGTCGAGGGTCAGCGAGGCACCGAGGGCTCGAATGAACTGATCGATCTTGATGGGGTTGTTGGCGATCCCGCCGTCCAGGGCCGTGTTGAAGATCGCCTTCAGGAGCTGCTGGTTGTGACGTTGCCGGTCGTAGTCGCCGTTGTCGAGACCGTAGCGCTGGCGCGAGTAGTCCAGCGCTTCGGCGCCGCTGAAGACCTGACAGCCGAGCGGGAAGTGCCGGTCGGTGTGGATGGAGGTGACCTCGGCGTCGACGCAGAGGCGCACGCCGCCGAGCAGGTCGATGATCCGCTCGAAGCCGCCGAAGTCGATCACCGCGGCGCCTTCGAACTTGATGTCGGCGAGCTGAGCAAGTGTGGCGGACAGCAGTTGAACACCGCCCGCGCTGCCGCCGCCGAAGTGGAAGGCCGCGTTGATCTTCTCGCGGCTGCCGTAGAAGTCCGTCGGCGGGAACTCTGGGATGTCCACCAGCAGATCCCGCGGGATCGAGACCAGGTGTGCTCCGGTCCGCTCGGCGTTGATCTGCACGATGATGATCGTGTCGGAGCGCTGGCCTTCGTCTGGATCGTCAGCTCGCAAGTCCGAGCCGATGAGCAGGAAGTTCAGTGGGCCACCGCCGTCGCGCCAGGCCGTGTTCTGTGCCTGCGGCGACATGCCCCTGGCGCTGGGGGCCAGCAGCACCTGCCGGGTCAGGCTCGACTCGTACCGGTTCGTCAGCACCTTGGTAGCGACCAGCCCGACCCCCGCGAGGAGAACGAGCGCCAGACCCAGGCCAAGAGTTATCTTCGGCCACAGCGAAGATCGCACACCGCGCATTTACCTAGCTTATGAACCACACGCCGCCAATGAAGCTATTTCGCCCTATTAAGTCCCATTCGGCGTGGGCGTGGCTGTCGACGGAACGTGAATCGCGGCCCACTGGGCCATCTGGTCGGAAGCTATCGCGTTGTAAAGCGCGATCGCCCGCTCGCGGTCGGAAAGCACCACGCTCTGGCCGCCGATGTCGTCGAACCCGGAGTAGGGGCTCGTCAGGAACGTCAGGTCATCGCTTCGCAGTCCGCGGAACTGCAAACCCATGTCCAGCAGCGAGAAGCCCGCGTCGACCTTGATCGCCTTGGTCATGGCGTTGACGAAGTTGTTGAACTTGATCGGGTTGGTGAGGGTCTGCCCGCTGGCCGCCTTGTCCAAGAGCACCTTCAGCAACAGCTGTTGGTGTCGCATACGGGCGAAATCTCCGTCTGGGAACTGTTTGCGCTGCCTTACGTAGTCGAGCGCCTCGGTGCCATTGAGGTGCATGGTGCCCTTGGTGAACTTGCGGAAAGGCTCGTGGATCGAGGTGATGTCGCGCTCGATCGGCATGTCCACCCCGCCGAGCGCGTCCACGACCTGTTTGAAGCCACCAAAGTCGATCTGCACGACGTGGTCGAGGCGGACCGAAGTGAAGCACTCCACGGTCTTGACCAGCAACGGAAGGTCGCCCCAGGCGTAGGCGGCATTGATCTTCGCGCGGCGGGTGCCGCACTGGCTGTCGGTTGCCTTCTGCGGCACGGGAACCCACAGGTCACGCGGGATCGAGACCAGGTAGGCGCGATCCTGGGTGGAGGGGATGTGCATCAGGATGATGGTGTCTGTGCGCGCCGTGGCCGGGTCGTCGGCCACCGAATCTGGGTCGGCGAAATCCGTACCCACCAAAAGCATGTTCTGCATTCCGGCCACCGTCTTCGGCGGGCGGCCCTTGGTCAGTGCCGAGAACGGGTCGGTCTTCTCGATATCTCCCTCAACGTTCTTGTACCAGAGGAAGCCACCCACCCCGCAAAGGGCGAAAAGCACGACGACGACCAGCGCGATCCTGTCCCAGCGCGGCTTCGGGCCCTTTTTGGGCGTCTTACGCGACGTGCCGTAGACGGCCGCGGACTTCGCGACCCGAGCGCCTTCGCCGTTGCGGGCTGGCGCATCGCGGCCGGGCACGGAGGCCCGGCCGATGGATCGATCCGGCCGATCGTTCGATGACATGCATTCCAGAGTAAAAGGCGAAGCCCACGTTGCCCTTAGAGTGACCGGAAGTAGTCGATCGTGGCGCGCAATCCTTCGTCCGGTCCGACCTGTGGCTCAAATCCGAGTTTCTGCCGGGCCAGGGTCAGATCGGGGCGCCGGCGATCGGGATCGTCAGGCGTGCGTGGCAGCAAAGTCACCTGCGAAGTGGACCCGCTCAGCTGGACTATCCGCTCGGCGAGCTCCAGCATCGTCATCTCGTGCTCTGTCCCGCAGTTGATCGGCCCGGCCTCCTGCGAATCGAGCAGCAGCAGGATGCCGTGCACGAGATCGTCGACATAACAGATGGACCGGGTCTGCTCGCCCGTGCCGTGAACGGTGATGGGCTCGTTGCGCAGGGCCTGCGAAATGAAGGTCGGGATGGCCCGGCCGTCATTGGGCCGCATGCGCGGGCCATAGGTATTGAAGATCCGCACGATCGCGGTGTCGACGCCGTAGGTGCGGCGATAAGCCATGGTGGCCGCTTCGGAGAAGCGCTTGGCCTCGTCATAGACGCTGCGGATGCCGACCGGGTTGACGTTGCCCCAGTAGCTTTCCGGCTGCGGGTGCACCAGCGGATCGCCGTAGGCCTCCGACGTCGACGCCATCAGGAAGCGCGCCTTGTCCTCCCGTGCCCGGTCGAGCAGGTGGAAGGTGGCAAGTGAACCAGCCCGCAGGATCTCCACCGGGTAGGTGGAGAAGTCGGTCGGGCTGGCCGGGGAAGCCATGTGCAGGATCGCGTCAAAGCGCGGCGCCATAAAAGCCTCGGCCGGGATGCCGTCGGAGATGTCGGCCTTCACCAGCCTGAAGAGCGGATTGTCGGCCAGGTGCGCGACGTTGCTCTCGGAACCGGTGAGAAAGTTGTCGACCGCCACCACCTGGCAGCCTCGCGATATAAGAACATCAATCAAGTGGGAAGGAACGAACCCGGCGCCACCGGAGACGAGCACGCGGCTACCTTCGCCGAAGCGCAGGGTGATTGACATGCCGCAAGCTTAGCGTTCGCGTATTTGCGCGTAGGAGCCCCGGTGATGCAGCAACGGGAGCTCATGATCGTCGAGCGAAATCTGCTCAATGGTGCCCTCGACCAGCTGGGCCCAGCCAAAGGGCTTCGCCGAGTCGAGGCGGCAGCCCGCCCACGTCTGCCCGAGCACCGGCCCGTAGCTCGACTCGAGCCACCTCTCGCCCTGCTTGAACAGCCCTGCCGGAGCTGGAAGCAGCCCGGCGAAGCGATCGGCGAGCTGCTGCTGCCCGGGCATGAGCAGGGTCACAGCGAAGACCCCGGCGGACGAGACGGCCTCCCACAGGACCGACTCGTCGTCGATCAAGCCGACTACACGGCCCGGCTCGCCATCGCCGATCAAGCACGACGACACGGTGAGCCCGGCCGGTCCGGGCGCCGTCCACAGGGTCACCGTCTGCGCGAGGCGACCCCGGAGCCGGCGCACGGTTGAGCGCGCCGACTCCGGGGTCGCGAACGGATCGCTGTCGTGAATCACGTCCAGGCCAGCAGCGCGGCCTCTGGATCGGTGAGGAACTGACCGACGTCGCGCAGGAACTTGGAGCCCAGCTCACCATCGATGATCCGGTGATCGAAGGAGAGGCCGAGCGTGGTCACCTGGCGCACCTTGATCTTGCCCTTGTAGACCCACGGCTGCTCCCGCACCGCGCCGAAGGCCAGGATGGCGGCCTCGCCCGGGGGCAGGATCGGGGTCCCGGTGTCAACACCGAAGACGCCCACGTTGGTGATCGTGAAGGTGCCCCCTGACATTGCGGCCGGCGGGGTCTTGCCCTCCTTGGCCACCTGAACCAGCCCGGTCATCGCGTCGGCCAGCTCGCGCATGGAAAGCGCGTCCGCGTCCTTGATGTTCGGCACGATCAGTCCGCGCTCGGTCGCCGCTGCGATCCCCAGGTTCACGTAGTTCTTCACCACGATCTCCTCGGTCTGCGCCGACCAGGTCGAATTGATCATTGGGTACCGCTTCGTGGCGAGCAGGACCGCCTTGGCCACCAGGAGCAGCGGAGACACCCGAACATCGCGCCAGTCGCGCTGCGCCTTGAGCCGCTCCAGCGCCTTCATTGAACGCGTCATGTCCACCGTGAGGAACTCGGTGACATGAGGGGCCGTGAACGCCGACGACACCATGTTCGCGGCGGTCAGCTTGCGTACCCCCTTGATGGGGATTCTGGTCTCACGCTCGCCGGGCGCCCTGACCGGCGCGGCAACCTGGATCGCCGGGCTGCCGTTGAGTGCGCCTTGCACGTCATCGCGGGTGATAGACCCCTGCGGGCCCGAGCCCACCAGCGTCGACAGATCGACGCCGAGGTCACGCGCCAGCTTGCGCACCGGCGGCTTCGCCAGCACGGGTCCTTCTGCCGTGACCGGGGCAGCCTGGACCGGAGCAGCCTGGACCGGGGCCACCTGCGGCGGTGCCACCGCGGCCGTGGGCGGCGGAGCAACCTGGCCCGAGGCGGTTTCCAGCCCGTCGGCAGCGCCACCGACCCGAGCCCGGCGCTTGGCCGGACCCGACTTCGGGCCGTAGCCCACCAGCACCGCTGTGCGGCCATCGGCCTTGGTCTCGCCGATCAGGCCACCTTCGCCGGCCGCCTTGGGTGCGCTGGAACCGCCTGTGTCGATGGAGATGATCGGCGAGCCGACGTTCACCACCGTGCCCTCGGGGTGGTAGATCTTCACGACTGTCCCGGCCCACTTCGCCGGAATCTCCACCGCCGCCTTGGCCGTCTCGACCTCGACGATGGGCTGGTTCAGCTCGATGACCTCACCCTCGGCCACGAGCCACTTGAGGATCTCGCCCTCGGTCAGGCCCTCGCCCAGGTCTGGCAATGGGAACTCATTGATAGGCATGGCTCACCACCCGAACGAACGGTCGACGGCGTCAAGCACTCTGTCCAGATCGGGCAGGTACTCCTCCTCCAGCCGCGACGCCGGATAGGGCGTGTCATAGCCGGTCACCCGCAAAACCGGGGCTTCCAGGGAGTAGAAGCACTCCTCGGTGATCCGCGCGGCCAGCTCCGAACCCATGCCCAGGTTGCCCGCGGCCTCGTGCACCACCACGACCCGGCCGGTGCGCTTCGCCGATGCGTAGACCGGACCCATGTCCAGCGGAGACATCGAACGAAGGTCGATCACCTCGAGCGAGCGCCCATCTTCCGCAGCCGCGTTGGCGGCGTCGAGAGCTGTGCGCACCATGGGGCCGTAGGCCAGCACGGTCACGTCGGTGCCCGGCCGCACCACCTTCGAAGAGTGCAGCGGCTCCTGAACCGACAGCTCCTCGGCCGTGTCGACCTCACCCTTCTCCCAATAGCGCCGCTTGGGCTCGAGGAAGATGATCGGGTCGTCGCTCGCGATGGCCTGCTGGATCATCCAATAGGCATCCGACGGATTGGAACAGGCCACCACCTTCAACCCGGCGGTGTGCGAGAAATAGGCCTCGGGCGACTCGGAGTGGTGCTCCACCGCGCCGATGCCGCCGCCGAACGGAATCCGGATCACCATCGGCAGGCGTACCTTGCCGCGGGAGCGGAAATGCATCTTGGCCACCTGGCACACGATCTGGTCGTAGGCCGGGTAGACGAACCCGTCGAACTGAATCTCCACCACGGGCCGGTAACCGCGCAGCGCCAAGCCGATCGCGGTGCCGACAATGCCGGACTCAGCCAGCGGCGTGTCGATAACGCGCTCGTCGCCGAAGTCCTTCTGCAGGCCATCGGTGATGCGGAAAACGCCGCCAAGCTTGCCGATGTCCTCGCCCATCAGGATGACCTTCGAGTCGTCCTCCATCGCGCGGCGAAGGCCAAGGTTGAGCGCCTTGCCGAGTGTCAAAGTCTCGCCCATCAGTGCTGCGCTCCTTCAAACGACGCGTGGTAGGCGGCGAACGTCGCGGCCTGCTCATCTACCTCCGGCGATCCGTGGGGGTAAACATGCTTGAACATCTCGCTCGGATCGGGATCGGGCAATGCCAACACCCTTTCCCGAAGCTCGACCGCTTCAACCTTCGCCTGCGCGTCTACCTCGGTGAAGAAGGCGGCATCGGCCAGATTCTCGCGCTCCAGCAGCTTGCGAACGCGGGAGATCGGATCCTTGGCCTGCCACTCCTCGATCTCGCCGGCTACGCGGTAGCGGGTCGGGTCGTCGGAGGTGGTGTGGGCGCCCATCCGGTACGTGTAGGCCTCGACCAGGGTCGGGCCGTTGCCGTGGCGGGCGTTGTCGAGGGCGGCCCGGGTCACCGCATAGGTGGCGAGCACGTCGTTGCCGTCGACCCGCACTCCGGGGAACCCAAAGCCGGAAGCCCGCTGGTAGAGCGGCACCCGGGTCTGCCGCGTCAGCGGCTCGGAGATCGCGTACTGGTTGTTCTGGCAGAAGAACACGATGGGTGAGTTATAGACACTGGCGAAGATGAATGCTTCATTCACGTCGCCCTGGCTGGTCGCGCCGTCGCCGAAGTAGGCGATGACCGCCTCGCCCTCGTCGGTGCCGACCTTGCCATCCTTGGCGATGCCCATCGCATAGCCAGTGGCGTGCAGCGTCTGAGCGCCGATGACGATCGTGTAGATGCCGAACTTGTTGGCGATCGGGTCCCAGCCGCCCTGATCGACACCGCGGAACAGGCCCAGCGGCATGATCGGATCTATCCCGCGGCAGTAGAGAACGCCGTGCTCGCGGTAGGTCGGGAACGCCATGTCCTGCTCACGCAACGCGCGGCCCGAGCCGACCTGGGCGGCCTCCTGGCCGAGCAGACTGGCCCAGATTCCCAGCTCGCCCTGGCGCTGCAACGCGGTGGCTTCGGCATCGAGCTTGCGGACAGTAACAAGATCGCGATAAAGGCCCCGAAGCTCGTCGTCGTTGAAGTCGACGGAGTAGTCGGGGTGCGACACCCGCTCGCCGTCCGGGGTGAGTAGCTGCACGAAGTCTGCCGCGTCGCCCGGCGGGGGCGTGGCTCGCTTCGAGGAGGCTTTGGTCATCCGTGTCTCCCAAGGTCAGGTCCCCGGCAGCGGGGTGTGCCACCGGGCGGTGGTGGCTGGTCGGTGCGGCGGCCCGCTGGACCGACCTCTCCGTGGTGCCACCATCGTTTGGCCACGCCTGGCCCCGGTGGGGGTTGTCGCGTGGATAAAGATGGCATCCCATCTTCGAGGCGTGGCATAACCGTGACTGAGCAGACCGGCTACGCTGCCGCCTCGGGCTTAATACTGCCGTATTCGTGGCTGCCGTCACAGCTAAGGCGGGTGATCTGAGTCTCCCGGCCGAGGTAAACGGCGTTAGACAGACCGGGATTCCCCCCGTTTGTCGTGAGGTAGCTACCATGTCCGATTTCTTGGAGCAGGTGCTTAAAGCACCTGCTGTCACCCGGCGCGCTTCTCGCGGGCCAACTTATGGCCTGTCCGGTTCCGGCCGCCGCTATGCGGTCTTGCTCACACTGATGGCCGGGATGACGGCCGTACCCAGCTGGATCATCCTCAAGGCCGGCGTGAACGGCCTCGGCACGTCTGTGGCAGCCCCGGTCCAGCCGCTGCTGGCACCTGCTTCAGCCCAGTCGCGGATCGAACCCGACCCCGCCGCCGCAGCGCCCGAGCCGGTGGTTCCCCGCGTCCCGGTACCGGTCCTGCCGCCCGAGCTGCCGTCCCAGCCGCAGCCCGTCCCCAGCCCGCTGCTCGAACGCCGCTCGGTCGTGGACACTCCAGACCGCCCGGTGCGCAAGAAGATTCGCAAACCCGCGGCGCCACCGGCCCCAGCGGATCCGCCCGCCACCGCCGCTCCGCAACCCGGCCCATCCCTCAGCGGCCCGCCTTCGCCCGCCGCGCCGCCCTTCACCGGGCCGCCTTTCACCGCACCACCCTTTGCGGAGCCCACCTTCACCGGGCCGGCGCCCACATTCACCGGGCCGACGTTTGCCGGGCCGCTGGTTGAGCCGCCTGCGGTGTTGGCCCCTGCGGTGCGTGCGCCGTCGGTAATGGCGCCCGACGTTCAGCAGCCATCGGTGGTGGCGCCCAAGGTTTGGCGGCCCGCGGTGGTGGTGCCTGAGGTTCAGGTGGTGGCTGAGATTCAGGTGCCGTCGGTGCTCAAGTCTTGGGATTGAGTCTGCGCCAGGCGTGGGCCGCCGGGCGCACCTGCCCAGAGGGCGGTTAGGGACATTGCGGCGCGGGCTCGCTCATAGGTCGCGAGCGTGCGCCGCACCGGCTCCACGATGTAGCGGAGCGCGACTTTGTCGATCTCGTGATGCAGCAAGGCATCTTGCCGGGCGTCGGCGCGTTTGCGGCCACCCGGGAGCCAGGCCCGGCGGGGCCGGCCCGCCCTGGCCACGTCTTTGGCCTTGTCCAAGGCGGAGGAAAGCTCCTCGCGGCGCGCTGACGCGGCCCTGAGGATGGCATCGGCCCACGGTGTGGGCAGGCCCTTCGCTGCCGCCGCGGCGTAATTCCTGATGCCCGCGTCGATGTCGTTGCGCGCCAGAGCTTCGATGAGCGGGCCGGCGGGGGGCTGGGTGGCCGGGCCGCTGACCAAGGCGGACATCTCGGTGAGAGCCGTGGTGACGTCACGCTCGACGGTGTCGGCTCCGGCCCGCTGGCCCTGGATGATCGGCTCGAGGAGGGCGCGCAGGGTGGCGACGCCCACGTAGCCGTTGGGCGACTTCTCCATCGAGAAGGGGCCGGGCTTGGGTTTGACCGGGCCGCGCTTGGACGGCGGCATCTCCGGCACGGTCTTGGTGGCTGAGGTCGCCACCAGCGGCACGCCTTTGAGACCGCCCTCGTCCAGCAGCTGGCGAAGGTCGGCGCCGACCTTGGGAAGGTGGGCGGGAAGCAGCTTGTCGGTCTGGTTCAGCGCGACGATGAGCCCTGAGCGGTGCGCCGCGAGCTGGCGCAGGTAGCCCTCGTGGACCAGTTGGTCGGCGTATTTCTGCGGATCGCAGATCCAGACCACCACGTCGACCAGGTGCAGCAGCCGGTCGACCTGGACCCGGTGCTTCGGCTCGACCGAGTCGACGTCGGGAAGATCGAGCAGGATCATGCCGCGAAGCGAGAGCTCGTCGTTGGCGTCCAGCGGGGACTCGCGCGTGAAGCGGCGCCGCGGTGAGACGCCCAGCCAGTCGAGCAGCTCGTCGGCCAGGTAGAGGTTGCCCCAGACACAGGCGTAGGGCTCGGACGTGGTGGGCCGCAGAATTCCGGCCGGCGAGCGGTCGATGGTGGTGAAGGCGTTGAACATGCTGGACTTGCCGCTGCCCGTGGTGCCCGCCAGCGCGATCGTGGTGAACTGCTGGGGGAAGCGGAGCCGGTCCGCGGAGCGGTCGGCGACCGCGCGGGCCTGGGCGAGCTGCGGCTGGTCATCCAGATGACCGGTTACAAGATCAATAAAGCGCTGCAGGTTGTCCAGCTTGGCTTCGGGGGCGCTATCGCTCACTTTCCCCTCCCTGATTTTCGCTGGACTCCCGGGACATTTTGCTGCTTGCACTCTTGTGGAGGAATTCCCATATCGGCGTAACAACCCTTTCGGGGAGCATGCCTTGCCGATCTAGCTGCGAATCCGGTACCACAAACAGCGGCACCGGCTCGCCGAGTAGCTCGGTGAGATGGGGAACGATTTCCTCGACGGCTTGAGGAGGAACCCGATCGAGCACCACCGCGAGGTCCACCTTGCGTTGCTGCGCTGCCCGAAGGTGCCGCCAAGCCTCGGCGTCAGCGTAGCGGGCCGCGGTGGTCACGAACACCCAAAGGTCGGCGTCATCAAAAAGCTCATTTGACAGCTCGCGATTGGCTTGATCGATCGAGTTGATGTCCGGGGCGTCGATCAGGGCGAGCCCGGGCGGCAGCGCGGGCGCGGAGATTGGCACGAGCTGATGCCGGTGGACCCGTGCCCAGCTGCGCGGATGGCACACGAGGACCGGTTTGCGGGTGGTCGGGCGCAGAAAGCCGGTGGTGCTCACGGGTGCCCTCACCAGGCTGTTGACCAGCGTCGACTTTCCCGCGCCGGTCGGCCCACCGATCACCGCGAGAAGAGGCGCGCCATGGTCATACACACCCGAAGCGTAAGGGGAAAGGGGGTACCACCACCATAAGTTGCGTGCACGGGACTCAACCTTGTACCTTGAGTCCGGTCGACTCAAGTTGGCATCTTCTCGGTTGATCACCACGGAGGAATCAAATATGGCACGTGCGGTCGGTATCGATCTAGGGACGACGAACTCATGCGTCGCAGTCCTTGAGGGCGGCGAGCCCACAGTTATCGCGAACGCTGAGGGCTCCCGGACGACGCCCTCGATCGTGGCGTTCGCCAAGAACGGCGAAGTCCTCGTCGGCGAGGTGGCCAAGCGTCAGGCCGTCACCAACCCAGACCGGACGATTCGCTCGGTCAAGCGCGAGATGGGCACCAACTGGACCATCGACATTGACGGTAAGAAGTACACCCCGCAGGAGATCTCTGCTCGCGTGCTGCAGAAGCTCAAGCGCGACGCAGAGAGCTACCTCGGTGAGACCATCACCGACGCGGTGATCACCGTCCCGGCCTACTTCAACGACGCTCAGCGCACGGCCACCAAGGAGGCGGGCGAGATCGCCGGCTTCAACGTGCTGCGCATCGTCAACGAGCCCACCGCGGCCGCGCTGGCCTACGGCCTCGACAAGGGTTCCAAGGAGCAGACGGTTCTCGTCTTCGACCTCGGCGGCGGCACCTTCGACGTTTCGCTGCTGGAGCTGGCCGAGGGCGTGGTCGAGGTGAAGTCGACCAGCGGTGACAATCACCTCGGCGGTGACGACTGGGACGAGCGCATCATCGAGCACCTGGTCAAGACCTTCCGCGGCCAATACGGCATCGACCTGTCCGCCGACAAGATGGCGATGCAGCGGCTGCGCGAGGCTGCGGAGAAGGCGAAGATCGAGCTCTCCGCCGCCCAGACCACGAGCATCAACCTGCCCTACATCACGGCCGGCCCCGATGGCCCGCTGCACCTGGACACCTCGCTGACCCGGGCTGAGTTCCAGCGGATGACCCAGGACCTGCTCGACCGGTGCAAGGGGCCATTCGAGTCGGCGATCAAGGACGCCGGCGTGAAGCTGGCCGACGTCGAGCACGTGATCCTGGTCGGTGGCTCGACCCGCATGCCGGCGGTGACCGAGCTGGTCAAGCAGTTGACCGGCAAGGACCCTAACAAGGGTGTGAACCCCGACGAGGTCGTCGCCGTGGGTGCGGCCCTGCAGGCCGGTGTGCTCAAGGGCGAGGTCAAGGACGTCCTGCTGCTCGACGTGACCCCGCTGTCGCTGGGCATCGAGACCAAGGGCGGCATCTTCACCAAGCTGATCGAGCGCAACACCACCATCCCGACCAAGCGTTCCGAGGTCTTCACGACGGCCGATGACAACCAGCCGTCCGTGCTGATCCAGGTCTTCCAGGGTGAGCGCGAGATCGCCGCGTACAACAAGAAGCTCGGCACTTTTGAATTGACCGGTCTTCCGCCGGCGCCGCGGGGTATGCCGCAGATCGAGGTCACCTTCGACATCGACGCCAACGGCATCGTCCACGTCAACGCCAGGGACACGGGCACTGGCAAGGAACAGTCGATGACGATCACCGGTGGCTCGTCGCTGCCGAAGGACGACATCGAGCGGATGCGCCGCGATGCCGAAGAGCACGCCGACGAGGACCGCAAGCGCCGCGACGACGCGGAGACCCGCAACGTGGCCGAGGCGCGCCAGTGGCAGACCGAGAAGTTCCTCGCCGAGAGCGGTGACAAGCTGCCCTCCAACGCGAAAGACGAGATCAACGAGGCTCTCGGCGATCTGCGCAGCGCGCTGGGTGGCAACGACATCGAGCGGATCAAGTCGGCTCACAGCAAGCTCGAAGAGGTTGCTCAGAAGGCCGGATCCGCGCTCTACGAGCAGAACGCGGCGGCCTCGGGTGGTGGACCGAGCGAAGGTGGCTCGGCCAAGCCCGACGACGACGTGGTGGACGCGGAGATCATCGATGACGAGGGTAAGAAGCAGTGACCGATAAGCCCGAGGCTGCCACCGGCGGCGGTCAGGACCTGACCGCCGCCAGTGAGCGAATCGTGATCAGAGATAAGCGAAAGGTCGGCAAGCCGGGGCCACCACCTGTGCCACCGGCTGCCGACGCCGAAGCGGGAGCCGAGGCCGAATCCGTTGTGGTTGAAGCGGAAGCGGCCGAGGTGACCGAGGTGGTGGAGGCGGCGACGACCGAAGCCGCGCCGGTGGAGGACGTGCCGGAGGTGGAGGTCTCCATCGAGGAGGAGGCGGTCGCCGAGTCCTCGGCGACCAGCTCAGCCGAGCTGGGCGAGCTCCGATCCACTTTGGACGAGCGCACCGCCGACCTCCAGCGGGTAACCGCCGAATATGCCAACTACCGCAAGCGAGTCGAAAGGGATCGCACGGTCTCCGCGGAGAATGCCGTCGGTATGGTGCTGGCGGCGTTGCTGCCGGTGCTCGACGATATCGATCGCGCCCGGGACCATGGCGACCTCACCGGCCCGTTCGCCTCGGTGGCTGAACAATTCAGCACCGTGGTCACCAAACTCGGGTTGTCAGCCTTCGGGGCCAAAGGCGATGCCTTCGACCCCAAGCTGCACGAGGCGGTGGCGCACCTGACGTCGGCAGAGGTGACCGAGCCGACCTGTATAGACGTCATGCGTCGCGGTTACCTGCTGGGCGAGCGTCTGCTCCGCCCGGCCATGGTCGCCGTCGCCGACCCCGAAGAGTAGTAGGCGGTATATGAGCTCGAAGGACTGGCTTGAAAAGGACTTCTACTCGGTGCTGGGGGTGTCCAAGGACGCCACCGCCTCCGAGGTGAAGAAGGCCTATCGCAAGCTTGCCCGCGAGCTGCACCCCGATCACAACCCGAACAACGGTGTGGCCGAGGACAGGTTCAAGGCTGTCTCCGAGGCTTACGACGTCCTGTCCGACGATCGCAAGCGCCGTGAATACGACGAGATGCGCTCGCTGTTCGAGTCGGGAGCGTTTCGCCGTGGGGCGCGAGCGGGGGCAGGCGGTCAGCACTTCGACATGTCCGACCTGTTTGGACAGCAGGGCGGGCGCGATCAGCGTTTCGGAGGGGCGAGCTTCTCCGACCTGTTCGGCACGATTTTCTCCGGTGGCGGGGGCGGTCCGGCTTACCGGACCGCCCCC
>NZ_BONY01000143.1 GCF_016862955.1 Rhizocola hellebori
TCCCCATCGCGGGCCACCTCATCGCGCGCAGCCTCATCGCGCTCATCCCCGGCCCGCTCATCCTCAGCCCGCTCATCCTCAGCCGGCGCAAGGTTGGGCGCTGCCTCGGCGGCGGCATCATGCACGGCAAGCTCTTCCCGCACCGAGGTCTCGGCGAGCTGGTCTTCGGCGGTGGTGTCTGCTGATGTTTGCCGGGGGGCGGGGACTGGTGGGTCGAGTGGCCAGAGCTCGGGGGTGGCCCCATCGCCCGCGCGGCGCGGGCGATGGGCCGCTCTGGGAGCGGTGTTCGTAGCCGGAGGCGCTGGGCGACTCGCTATAGGCCAGGCGCCCTGCGGCGCGCGAGCCGGGCTCTCGCCGATCAGGTCTGCCAGCCGACGCCGCTTCGCTTCGCCGACAAGGCGAATCGCCGGTCCTTTCACGACCTCGCCATCCAAGCCCAGCGGGGCCAGGGCCGGGCGGGCGAGAGCGTGATTGTGGCCCAGCCCGAGCAGCACTGCGTGCTCGTCGCCCTCCTCCAGCTGCCCGGAGGCCAGGAACCACAGGCGCAGCCGCGGACCGTCGAGAAAGGACGGCGGCGTCAGCCGCACCAGCGTGCTCGAATAGGAGGTTCTCACCCAGTAGGTGCCGTCTTCGGACGGCTCCCAGCTGATGGCCAGGCCGCGCACGGCAAACTCGGCCGCAAGCGCGTGCACGCGCCAGGCTTGCGAGACGGCAACGGACACCCTCGCCGTTCCGCCCATCCGGCTCACCTGGCCAGGACCGATCAGCAGACCTGCCAGGTCGGCCAGCGTTGGCCTTGCCGAGTCCGCTGAAAAGATCACCAGTTGCCGGTCGAGGGAAACCGTCACGAACTCACTTTAGAACATGTGTCGGGAAATCAGTGACATTCGGGGGCCTCCGCGAACGCGGCTTGAAGCTCGACCGAGCGAAGATTGCTCGTGTCGAGGGCACTCGCGGCGTATTCGGCCTGCAAGGTGACCATCGCGGCGCTCACCCCGTCGTAGAAAGCGGACGGCTCCGCGGTCGGCAGCCCACTGACCGTGTCGCGTGCTTTGCCGTAGGCGTCGCGCACCTTGGTCAGTGATTCCGTCATCCCGGCCGCGATCTTCGCGCCGTCGTCCACTTCGGGGACTCCGGCCGCCTCCACCCCGCTGCGCGCCTTCTCGCTCGCATCACGAGCGCCCTCAAGCATCCGGACCAGATTGTCCTTGGCCTGCTCGGGAGTGGTCGACTGGGGCGTCTGCTGCTGTGCCCGGGAGGTGAGAGTGTTGATCTCTGCGCGCCACGGCGTGAGAGTCGAGCAGACCGACGCGGCCCAGGCTCGCGGCGGCGGACCTCCAGCGCACCCGGCCAGCAATCCCAGCAAGGCAATCGTGATGATTACCGGGCTTCGCATGCAGAGCAGCTTAGGGTGTTTGCGCCGGGCACGGCTACACAAAAGGGCCGCTCACCAGAAGCAAGCGGCCCTTTTGTTATGAAAGCGAATCAGGCGTTGACCTTCTTGCGCTGCGTCGGCGCAGCGTCAGCTTTTCCCGAATCACCATCGCCCATCGCAATGGGCGTGCGCTTGTTGATGACGATGGCCACCACCACGATGAGCGCCGCGGCGACAGCGATCGCGACCCGAGCACCGGTGTTGGCGCTCGTGCCGTAGGTGAGCGCCACGACCGCGGGAGCGATCAGCAGCGACACCAGGTTCATCACCTTGATCAGCGGGTTGATGGCCGGGCCGGCGGTGTCCTTGAACGGGTCACCGACCGTGTCACCGATGACGGTCGCGGCGTGCGCGGGCGAACCCTTGCCACCGTGAGCGCCGTCCTCCACCATCTTCTTCGCGTTGTCCCACGCGCCACCCGAGTTGGCGAGGAAGACCGCCATCAGGGTGCCCGCGCCGATAGCACCGGCCAGGTAGGCCGCGAGCGCACCCGGGCCGAGCCCGAAACCGACCGCGATCGGAGCCAGCACCGCCAGCAGCCCAGGCGTGATCAGCTCACGCTGCGCGTCGCGGGTGCAGATGTCGACAACCTTGCCGTACTCGGGACGCTGCGAACCGTCCATGATGCCCGGCAGCTCGCGGAACTGGCGGCGCACCTCGCGCACGACAGCTCCGGCCGAACGCGACACCGCGTTGATGGCCAGACCCGAGAAGAGGAAGACCACCGAGACACCGATCAGCAGACCCACCAGGTTCGCCGGGTTCGCCACGTTGAGCATCTTGTCGGTGAAGCCCTCGACGGTTTCGCCCGCCTCGAGCAGCGACGCGGCAAGCGTGTCGGTGTAGGAGCCGAACAGCGCGGTGGCGGCCAGTACTGCGGTCGCGATCGCGATGCCCTTGGTGATGGCCTTGGTGGTGTTGCCCACCGCGTCGAGGTCGGTGAGGATCCGCGCGCCGTTCTTGTCGATGTCGCCGGACATCTCAGCGATGCCCTGCGCGTTGTCGGAGATCGGGCCGAAGGTGTCCATGGCGACGATCACGCCGACCGTGGTGAGCAGACCGGTACCGGCCAGAGCCACCGCGAACAGCGAAAGAGTGATCGAACCATTGCCGAGCAGGAACGCACCGTAGACGCCGGCGCCGATGAGCAGCGCGGAGTAGACGGCCGACTCCAGACCGACGCTGATGCCCGCGAGCACCACCGTGGCCGGGCCGGTCTCGGAGGACTTGCCGATGTCCTGAACCGGACGGCGTCGCGTCTCGGTGAAGTAACCGGTGAGCGCCTGGATAGCGGCGGCCAGGACGATACCGATGACGACCGCGCCGATGGCCACCCACTGCGGGTTGCCCTTGAGCTCAGGCCTTCCCAGCTCGGCGAAGGTCGCCGGCAGGTACGTGAAGGAGGCGACCGCCACCACAATCGCGGAGATCGCGGCCGAGGCGTAGAACGCCCGGTTGATCGCAGTCATGCCGCTCTTGTCGGCCTTGCGCAGGCGGGTCATGAAGACACCGGCGATCGCGATGAAGACACCGATCGCGGAGATGATCAGCGGGAAGACGAGGCCCTTCTCGCCGAAAGCGGCCTTGCCGAGGATCAGCGCGGCGACCAGGGTCACCGCGTAGGACTCGAACAGGTCCGCGGCCATGCCGGCACAGTCACCCACGTTGTCGCCCACGTTGTCCGCGATGGTGGCGGCGTTACGCGGGTCGTCCTCGGGGATGTTCTTCTCGACCTTGCCGACAAGGTCGGCGCCAACATCAGCAGCCTTGGTGAAAATGCCGCCACCGACCCGCATGAACATCGCGAGCAGCGCGGCACCGAAGCCGAACCCTTCCAGCACGGTCGGTGCGTCGCCCTTGTAGAGCAGCACCACCAGCGCGGCACCGAACAGGCCGAGGCCCACAGTCAGAAAGCCGACGACACCACCGGTGCGGAAGGCGATGGTCATCGCGGTCTCACGACCGCCGTCCTTGGCCCGGGCGGCGGCGGCCACCCGAAGGTTCGCACGGGTGGCCAGGGCCATGCCCGCACCACCGATGAACGAACTGAACAGCGCGCCGACCACGAAGAAGAGCGAACGGCCGATCCTGACGGCCGTTTCGTTGTCCGTCGCGTGGACCGGCAGTATGTAAAGCAAAATGACCGCGAGGACGACAAAAATGCCCAGGGTCTTGAATTGGCGGAAGAGGTACGCCTGCGCGCCTTCCTGAACAGCGCCTGCGATCTCTTGCATCTTCTTGGTGCCTGTACCGGTTGACAGCACCATTTTCACGAAGGCAGCGGCGAAACCCAATGCCACCAACGCGATCACGGCCGCGACCACCACGAGGGTCACGTTAGAACCAGTAACGGACACCTGGTCGCCAGGTGCGGCGACGAGGTTGATCCGGGACATCCTTGTCCTCCACAAGCAAAGGTTTACGTAGTTGAAACGACCCGTGCACTCTAATCCCCCGACGTGGGCGGGGTCACACCCACCGCCTGCTGTGTCGCGGTGATCTTTGCCGCTGCGCCTGCGGTACCTTGTGCGATACGCTCACCGGCTTCGCCGTTTGACCGGCCACCCCATTCGCACTTCGGTGCCCGGACCTTGGTCGAGCGGGCTCATTCGGAGGTCTTTGACCAGCCCTTGCAGAAGCGCCACGCTCACGTCGACAGTCAGCTGATCTTCACCGTCAAGCTGTGCGACTTCGGCAGCGTGATCGGTCACCTTGACTAGGTAGCGATCCCCGTCGGTGAAGGAAACCTCTACCGCATCGCGAATTCCGAGCCGCTGATGCCGGGCCACCGCGCGCGCGCAAGCCTCGCCGATGGCAAGCCTCACCTCGTCGAGCTGATCATCAGCAACACCGGCCCGCCTGGCGACGGCGACTCCGACTAGCCGGACCGTTCGCACGTGTGCGGGCTCAGGACTGAATTCGAGGCGGACGGTGGCCACTTGCTATGCCGCGGTGGCCGCGTCGATCGAGGGGTACAGCGGCAGCACCTGATCAAGCGCGGTGATCCGAAAGATCTTCAGGAGCGACTCCTTGCCGCACACCACACCGAAGCTAGCGCCCGAAGCGCGCGCTTTGCGCCACGCCCCGACGAGAACACCGAGCCCGGTGGAATCCATGAAATCCACTCTTCCGAGATCGACAACGACGGCGCCGATGCCGCTATCGAGCAGCTCGGCGATGCGTTCTCGCAGCTTGGGCGCGGTGTACACGTCAACCTCGCCACCGACCTCTAGCACGGTGTGCGCGGAAACGACTCTGGTAGCGAGCGAGAGCTCCACGCCGACATCGTAACGGCTGCGCCGCTGCACGGCGCGGCGTGCTTGCCCTCGGACCTCGTCCGGCGGCCAGCTCCCTGAGCTGAGCGGCCGAACGGGCGTTCCAAAGGCTAGCCTGCATGCGTGCATCGGCTCCCGGACTGGCTGCAACGCGATCAGGTCACGCATGTGGAGGTCTTCCCTGCGCGGGCCGGGAGCACCCACGACTGGCCGGCCTGGACCGCACCGGCGCTCATCGATGCTCTCGCGAAGATGGGCATCGACGCGCCTTGGGCGCATCAGACGATCGCGGCGCAGCACGCTCACGAGGGCCGCGACGTGGTCATCGCGACCGGTACCGGCTCGGGCAAGTCGCTCGCTTATCACCTTCCCGCGCTCAGCGCCGTGCTCAGCTCGCCCAAGGCGCGGGTGCTCTACCTGGCCCCGACGAAGGCTCTCGCTATCGACCAGATGCGCTCGCTTCAAGATCTCAATCTTCCCGGCCTCAGAGCTGCCGCCTGCGATGGCGACACCCTGCGTGAGCACCGGGACTGGATTCGTCAGCACGCCAATGTGGTGCTGACCAACCCGGATCTGCTGCACCATTCGCTTTTGCCACAGCACGGCAGATGGTCGGCGCTGTTGCGCCAGCTCCGCTACGTGATCGTCGACGAAAGCCACAGCTATCGGGGTGTCTTCGGGGCGCACGTGGCGCACATTCTTCGCCGGCTGCGCCGGCTCACCGCAGACCGGCCCACCTTCCTCCTCGCGTCGGCGACCTCGGCCGACCCGGCCGCTTCGGCCACCAAACTCGTGGGCCGTCCAGTGATCGCGGTCAGCGAAGACACGGCACCGCGTGGCCAATCCACCTTCGTGCTGTGGGAGCCGCCCTTTCTGCCCGGCCGCGGACCGCTGGAGCCAGCCCGCTCCGTGCCCCCTCAACGCCAATCCGGCAGCGACCAAGCTAACACTGCCAACCACCAGCAAGGCCACCACGCCGACGCCCACCAGCACAGCTACCAGGCCAACGCTCACGGCCATGCTGACAGCCACGCCGACGCTCACAGCCACCACCACGGCCATCACACCAAGGCTCACAGCCACGCCGACGCCCACCAGCACAGCTACCAGGCCGACGCACACAGCCACGCTGACGGCCTCCAGGGCGACGCTGGCGGGCAGCACGGCGACCAGGCCGACGCTGACGGCCACCACGTCGACAGTGATGCGGCTCGGCATCGCGGATTCGGCCAGGATTGGGAGCTCGATGGTGCGCCGGTGCGGCGTTCGGCGCTGCGTGAGACCGGCGATCTGCTGGCCGATGCGGTCAGCCGCGGGATCCGGACGCTTGCGTTCGTCCCGTCGCGTCGGGGGGCGGAGGTGGTGGCGCTGCAGGCCCGCCGTGAGCTGGAGGAGGTGCAGCCCGGGTTGGGCCAGCAGGTGGCCGCTTACCGGGCCGGTTATCTGTCTGAGGAACGCCGCGCACTCGAGCGGGCCTTGACCGTGGGTGAGCTGACCGGACTGGCCACCACCAACGCTCTCGAACTCGGCATCGACGTGACCGGCTTGGATGCTGTCCTGCTGGCTGGCTATCCAGGGACCCGCACCGCCATGTGGCAACGGGCCGGACGCGCCGGCCGGGCCGGGCGAGACGGGATCTGTGTGCTGGTGGCGCGGGACGATCCGCTCGACACCTATCTGGTGCACCATCCCGCCGCGCTCTTCCACACCCCGGTTGAGGCAACGGTTTTCGACCCGGACAACCCCTATGTGCTTGCCCCGCACCTGTGCACCGCAGCGGCCGAGAAGCCGTTGACACTCGCCGACCTGCAGCTCTTCGGCGCGCCCCAGTCGCTGGTCGAGGACCTGGTGGCGCAGGGCGCGCTGCGGCAGCGCCCGACCGGCTGGTACTGGACCCACCCGACCAGACCCGAGATCGACATCCGCGGCACCGGTGGGCAGCCGGTGGCGGTGATCGAGGCCGCGACGGGCCGGCTCATCGGGACAGCCAACGCGGGCTCGGCCCATCACCAGCTCCACCAGGGTGCGGTCTATACCCATCAGGGCCGCACCTATGTCGTCACCCATCTGGATCTGGACGACTCGGTGGCCTTCGTCGAGGCGGACAACCCACCGCACACCACCCATGCCCGGGACACCACGTCGCTGGACGTCTTGACGGTGCGTTCGCGCGTCGAGGTGGGCCCGGTAAGTCTCTTCCTCGGCGACGTGGAGGTGACCAGCCAGGTGGTCTCTTTCCAGAAGCGCCGGATGGACAGCGGCGAGGTGCTTGGCACCTGGCCACTCGATCTTCCGCCCCGAACCCTGCGCACGGTTGCTGTGTGGACCACCCTCGCCGATGAGGCGGTGGCCGAGCTGGAAGACCTGCCCGGCGCGCTTCACGCCGCCGAGCACGCGGCGATCGGCTTGCTGCCGTTGGTGGCCAGTTGCGACCGATGGGACATCGGCGGCCTCTCCATTGCCAGGCACGCGGACACCGACGCGCCCACAATCTTCGTCTATGACGGCCATCCCGGCGGCGCAGGCTTTGCCGAACGCGCCTTCCATATGGCGCAGGCCTGGCTCACCGCCACCCGCGACACGGTCAAGTCTTGCGCCTGCGAACGCGGCTGCCCCAGCTGCGTGCAATCTCCCAAGTGTGGCAACGGAAACAACCCTCTCGACAAGCAGGGTGCGATCGCCGTGCTCACCACGATCCTCAGCCATTTGCCCACACCGGCCCCGCTCGAGCCGCAGCCGACTGCCCCCGAACAGTTGCAGCAACGGTGATTTCGAGTCCGTCGAGGTGACAGGAGGTCATCGTCGCGTTGTTCGCCGCGACGATGACCTCCGCCCGCTCACAGGCCTGCTCCGCGCCCAAGGCCGCACGGGCAGCGCCTGCAAGCGCACCCAGGTCTGCCGCAGCACGAGCCTGGGCCGCGGCGACGACTTCCATGGCGCGCACGGCTACGCCAAGACCTGCCAGAGCGAGGAGCAGGCCGACCGTGGCGACATATATCGAAGCCGCACCGCGATCTTTCATGCCACACCTGGCTCCGTGGCCGCTGTGGCGCTACAGCTGGCTATCCCCCGATCAACGGTTACCACCACCCGGTCGTCGAGCTGTCGCACCGCAGCACCATCCATAGTGGACGGTGTTTGCCCGCGGGCGACCGAAAGCGCGATGTCGCGCGCCATCGAGACGCAGCCGAGTTTCGTGGTGGCCGCAGCGATGGCCAGCACACCCACCATGAGCAACAGAACCAGCGCGGGCAGCGAGACAGCCAACTCGGCCGTCACGCTGCCCCGGTCACGGCTCACCCGAGGGCCCTGAGGACGAGCGCGGTCAGCGCGGCCTGAATGCGTTCACTGGTAAGGATCTTGAACAGGATCCCGGCAAAGGCGACTGCGGCAAGCGTCCCGATCGCGTATTCAGCAGTGTTCATGCCGAGATCTGGAACTGTTTTCATGGCTCCTCCTAGCTTGGTGATCACAACACCTCGCCGAGCACGGCGAGGACCACCGGCACCAGGCCGGCAAGCAGGAATGCGGGCAGGAAACACAAACCCAGCGGCAGCACGAGCCACACCGCGGAGCGTTGCAAGCGCGCCTGAAGCTGATCGCGGCTCTGGGCGCGCAGGTCGTCTGCGCATCTGGTCAGTGAACGCGAAAGAGCCGCTCCACTTTCCGAACTCCGCCGCGCCGCCAGGGCCACCTGGCGCCCAGCATCGAAGCCATCGCGGCGTCTAGCCAGCGGGCGCCACATCGCATCGATGACGCCTCGCCAACGGACAAGCTGTTTGCCCGCCGAACGGCCCTGAGGTGAATTGCCGCGCCAGATCCCGACGCCCGGCTCGGATCGGGGGCGCAGGTCGGCGGCCACCCTGCCCAAGTCGAGACCGACAAGGGGTTGCCAGGCCGCCTCGGCGGGCACGCCAAGCCGCAGCTGATGGCCGACCTGGAGCAGGTGACGTGAGAGCGGGCCAGCCATGACTTCGCCGGTCGCCAAGACTGCTGTGCTCACAGGACTTCCCGCACGTAATGCCGCTGCTATCAGGTCGGCCGCGGCGGCAAGCTCCTCGCAGAGCGACACCTTTATCGACGGGGGAGCCAATCGCTGCAGCCCACGTTTTGGCTTGCGCAGCAACGAGGTTTGGCCAGCGAGACGGTCGGCCCAAGCCAGCCCACCAAGCTGCAGCGCGACCGCAATCGCCACGCAGCCGGTGCCGAACGGGGTGGCCAGCAGCACGCCGAAGGCATCGGCACCGATGGCCTGGCCCATGCCCAGCGCCACCAACGGAAGCACGGCCAGCAGCACCGAGGTGAGCCGGATCCCGGCGACCTGCGCCTGTGCGGCAGCCGAAGCCCGGGAGAGGTCGCGCTGCTGGACTTCCAGGCGTTCCAACAACTCGGCGAGCGGCGCGCCGGTGCGGTCGCTGATCCGCTGCGCGGCCCGCGCCAGCCGTTCCAGCTCGGCATCGGGCAGGACCACTATCCCGGTCTCGCCTCCCGCCCGCAGGTCGGCGGCAACACCGGACAGGATTTGCAGCGACTGCGCCCTGAGCGCCTCCCGTCGCGCCCGCTCCTGCGTGCGCGCATGTGCCAGGTGACCGGCGAAGCCGTAGGCGATGAGGATCAGGCCCGCAGCGGCCGAGCCGGTCGTCAGCGCAACGACGATGGACGCTGCCGCGATGACTGTCAGGCTCCACGACGGAAGGGCCCGGGTCATGGCCTGAACCAGCCCGGGACTGCCACGCCGTGCGCGACGAGGGCTCGGGAAAATTGAGGGGCGGCCAGGCCCACGCCCTCCCGCTGGCTCCAGATCGGACACGTCACCACCACGCCATCTGCGCCTGAGCGGATGAGCGTGCTGACCTCGGCCAGCTCGCGGCCGGCCGGGCCGCGGCGAAGCTGCAGCACCACCTGAAACGCGGCCGCGATCTGTGCACGCAGAGCGGCCAGCGGCACCCCGCCAAGCAGACCGAGGGCTTCCAGGCGGGTGGGCACATCGGCGGAACCGTTGGCATGGATGGTGCTCGCGCCGCCGTCATGGCCAGTGTTGAGCGCGCATAGCAGCTCCGCAAGCTCCGCTCCACGGCACTCTCCCACCACCAGCCGGTCGGGCCGCATCCGCAGTGCCTGCCGGACCAACTCAGACAAGCCGACCGATCCGACACCCTCTACATTGGACAGCCGAGACTGCAGCCCCACCACATGCGGGTGAGCGGGGCTCAGCTCGGCGGCGTCTTCGACAAGCACGATCCGCTCACGCGACGAGACCGCCCCCAGCATCGCGTTGAGCAGGGTGGTTTTTCCAGAGCCGGTGCCGCCTGCGATGAGGAACGAAAGCCGTGCCTCTACGATCGCCGCCAACAGCTCCGCGAGTTGGGCGGAGACCAGCTCTGCCAGCGGTCTGGCGCGCAGGCGGAAGGTACGCACGGACAGGTAGGGACCGGCGGTAGCGATGGGTGGAAGCACCGCGTGCAGGCGCGAACCGTCGCTCAGGCGCGCGTCCACAAACGGCATGCCGTCGTCGAGGCGACGGCCGCAGGCGGCTGCGAGCCGCTGCGCCAACCGGCGCACCTGGTCGCCGGAGGACATGGTGATCGGTGCCCGGACCAAGCCTTGCCCACGGTCGACCCACACCTGCACCCCGTTGACCAGAACATCGGTCACCTGCGGGTCCTGCAGCAGCACACCGAGTTGCCCCGCCCCGGCTACGTCATTCACGCCATCACCTCTTCGATGAGGCGGCGGCAGAATATGGCCAGCGGCCCTTTGGCATTGGCGGCCGGCGGCTCGCCCCGCTCAATCGCCCCGGCGATTCGCGGCTCGGAACGAAGCCGGCCCGCCAGCGGAAGACCCAACGCGCCCGCGATCTCGCTGGCATTGAGCCGGCCCGGCGCCGGACCTCTCACCACCACCGACAGCTCGTAGCGGTGGGCAAGGGCAGCGCCGGCGACCTTCGCCGCCGCGGCGGCTGCCCGCAACTCGGCCGGCACCACCAGCAGCGCCCGGTCGGCGCTGCGCAGCGCACACTCGGCGGCCTCGTCAAACCGGCGCGGCAGGTCGACCACGACGAGATCACGCCCGGCGCGGCCAGCATCAAGCGCGGCCCGCATCACCTCCGCCGGAAGCGAGGGCGCGGGGACACCATCTGCCGGGCGATCCTTGGCCGACTCAGCGCGATCACAGGAGAGCACCACGAGATCGCCACGGCTCGGCAGGGCGGCCACGAGCGCCTGCGAATCAAGCCGGCCGCCCGCCTCGGCCAGCTGAGGCCACCGCAGGCCGTGCTCCTCCTCCCACCCGAAGAGGAGATCAGCACCGCCCCCGAGCGGATCACCATCGACCAGCAGCGTGCGCAGCCCCGACCTGGCGGCCGTGACGCAAAGCCCGGCGGCGAGAACGCTTGCCCCGGCCCCGCCTCGGCCGCCTACGACCGCCATCACCCGGCCGGTGCCCGTGCGCTCTCCCTGCGCGCGTCCAAGCCGCTCCACCAGCCACTTCTCCGCCAACGGCAAGACCGCGACGTGTTCGGCGCCGATGTCGTAGGCACAGTCCCACGCTTCTGAACTGTCGGCATTGGGGGCGACGATGACCACCGAGCGGCGTCGGGGAACGCGGGCTCGCATCCCGAGCGACACCGCGTCGGCGCCCAACAGGACCAGGCAAGCCGAGGTATATCCGCGCCGAGCGGCGAGAACATCCTGCGCCACCTCCAGCTCGACGCCCGCCGCCGCACCGAGCCGCAACATCTCATCAAGCAGGTCGGGATCTGCGGTTATCAGGAGAGGACGGGTGGCCGCGGCACTGGAATGACGCCTCATGACAGGCACTTTGCCGAGCCGACCACTCTCGCTGCACCCTCCACAGTGGACAAGCTGTGGATAACTCAGCGGTTGGGGATAACCCGCCGTGCGTGCACTGGATCTGTTATGTGCCGACGCTGGGATGTGAGCCGAACCGCCCGACACACAGAACGACGGCCCCGCCTACATCAAGGCGGGGCCGTCCAAAGGCTCGGCTCCGGGGGGATGTGAGCCGAACCGCCGTCAGCGGCTGCGGGGGGAGGCTACCGCTGAGGCTTCGAGCGACAGCATGCCTGATTCCGGGCACCGGCGTCGAGAGGGATCATGAAGAACAATCCGCGACACGCCGCAATTTTTTTGCGATCTCATCCTTCGCGGTTGCTGAGTAGCTGCTCAGTAGTAGGGAGTGAGATTCGTCGAATGGGGGACGCTGTACCACAGTATTGGCCCTTGGCGGGCTAGACTCCGCCCCGTGGGGCGCAGTGCCGCGTTTTTCGACCTGGATAAGACCGTGATCGCCACGTCAAGTGCGCTGGCGTTTGGCAGGCCATTCTATCGAGATGGCCTGATCACCAAGCGCGACGTGGTGAAGACCGCCTATGCGCAATTTGTCTTCAAGCGCGCTGGCGCCGACGAGCAAACCATGATCCGGACTAGGGATTACATGGCGGCTTTATGCGAGGGCTGGCGGGTTGACCAGGTCAAACAGATCGTGGCCGAGACCCTTCATGACCTGATCGACCCCTACATCTACGCCGAAGCGGCTGTTCTCATCGAGGAACACCAGGCCGCTGGGCGCGACGTGGTGCTGGTGTCGGCGTCGGGCGAGGAGATGGTGCAGCCCATCGGCGCACTCCTGGGCGTTACCGACGTGATCGCCACCCGGATGAAGTCAGCCGAGGGCCGTTACACGGGCGAGATCGATTTCTACGCAGCCGGCGCGGCGAAGGTCGACGCGGTCCGCAAGCTCGCCGCCGAACGCGGCTACGACCTTGCCGACTGCTACGCCTACTCGGATTCGGTCTCCGACGTCCCGCTGCTGGCGGCCGTAGGCCACCCCAGTGCAGTCAACCCCGACAAGGGGATGCGTCGCGAAGCTGTCGAGCAGGGTTGGCAGATCCTGGAGTTCCGTCATCCGATCCCGCTCGGCAAGCGCCTTCGCAATCGGCCGGCCGTCCCCGTCGCGGCCGCCGCGATCAGTCTCGGGGTCGGGGTGGCGATAGGTGTCGCGTGGTACGGCCGCAGGCGCAAACGAGCCCGCAGCGCCACCGCGTAGAGCATTACCCGCAGGTAGGACACATCGACCCCATCAGTCACACAATCCGGGTGAGGGCTGGCGATCATCCGTAAACGGGCGTAGAAAGGGATTACGGAAGTCGTCTACATAGATTCAAAACGCACCAGGTAGACCCACTTCTCGGCACGGCCACCGGGCCACCCACGCGCGAATCCAGCCGTCGCGAAGGCAGGTCACGGCAGGTGCAAGCAGCCTGACCGAGGACATAAGACGAGGTGCACGCTTGGTAACCGGCAAGGACGTGCGTGATGGCGCCGCGAGATTGCGGCGCCATCCTTAATTTTGGCGCTGTAATTCTGGCG
>NZ_BONY01000144.1 GCF_016862955.1 Rhizocola hellebori
CGCCAGCATTACGGAGTTACAGCCACGATGGCGGAGACTTCTTCGCGGATCTTGGCGGCGTCGCCCAGGACGACCAGGAGCGCTTTGGCCGGGGCCAGGTATTGCAGCGCCGCCCGGTGCACGTCCTCGCGCGTGGCCGCTTCCAAACGGATCGCGTGTTCGGCCAGGTAGTTCAGCCTTAGCCCGGAACCGGCGTATGTGCTCGCCAGACCGGCCAGACCAGCCTGGGTGGACATTCCTAATTGGAGAGTCCCCAGGGCGTACTGGCGCGCCTGTTCCAGCTCCGCCTCCCCGGGCGGCAACGCGGCCAAGCGGCCCAGCTCATAAAGCGTCTCGACCAGCGCGGGGCCGGTGACCTCGGTGGCCACCTCCGCCGACACGATGAGCGCCGAACCGGCCACGGAGTGCTCGATCATCGAGTACGGGCCGTAGGTGTAACCCTTGTCCTCACGGATGTTCTCCACCCAGCGCGACGAGAAGTAGCCGCCGAAGATGAGGTTGGCCAGCTGAAGCGCCGCGTGTGAGGGATCCGTGCGCGGCACGGCCGGCAGCGCGATGCGGATGGACGACTGCACCGAGCCCGGCCGGTCGGCCAGCACCAGCGGCCCCGCCACCAGCGGCGGCGAGGGCGGCAGCTCGATCGGTGCGCCGTCGCCGCTCCACGAGCCGAGCCGGTCGGTGGCGATCGCCAGCGCCGCCTCGGGATCGATGTCGCCCACCAGCACCAGAGTGGAACCGTTGGGGTGCAAGCGCTGGGCGTGCAGCAGGCGCAGATGTTCCGGGTCGACCGCGCGCACCTCGTCGGCACCCGGTGTCTGCACCGCGTAGGGGTGGTCGCCGTACATGCGCTTGAGCAGGGCCACCCGAGCCAGGTGCGACGGCTGGCTCAGCGCGACCTGAATCCGGTCGGCGAGCCGATCGCGCTCGGTGACCACCTCGGTGGCCGGATAGGTGGCGTCGTGCAGCACCTCGGCCAGCAGCTCGAGCAACCTGTCCAGGCCGGTGGTCAACGCGTTCCCGCTGATGAGCATGCGGTCGGGATCGAGCGCGGCGGCCAATCCACCCCCGACAGTCTGCAGCTCGGCGGCGATGTCGACCGTCGACTTTTGACTGGTACCGGAGAAAAGTGTCTGAGTCAGAACCGAACTGGCGGCAAGCGGCGCCTGCGCGAACGGGACCCGCAACCGCACCTCGACCAGCGGCACCGACGGGCGCTGGATGGCGATGATGGTCAGCCCGTTGGGCAGCGTCACCTCCGCCTGCAACGGCAGGGTCAACGGCCGGTTGGGCTCGAGATCGGGTAGGGAAATTTCTGCGGTGCTTGTCATTTCTCTCCGCCTCCGGGCACGACTTCGATCGAGGCCCGGCGGTGCGGGCGCATGGTGGCGGCAGCCTCGCGGATCTGATCGGCCGTCACCTCGGCGATCAGGTGCGGCAGGTCGTTGAGGAGCGCCGGGTTGGCTCGCTGCAGCTCGAGCACTGCCATCCGCAACGCCCGGCCGAGCACGGCATCGGTGTCGCGCAACAGATGGGTGGCCATGCGCGCCTGGGTGCGAGCCAGCTCGCCCGCGGCGAGGCCGTCGGTGGCAAGCCGGTCGAGCTCTTCGTCGATGGTGGCGAGCACCTTGTCGGCGCTTCCCTGCGGGGGGAGGTGGGCCTGCAGCAGCATCGCGGTCGGGTCGCGTACCTCGAACGGCTCACCCATGAAGCCCAGGTAGCCGCCGACGCTGGTGACGATCCTGTCCTTGAGTACCATCCGCTCGACCAGCCGGGCGGCGTCGCCATCGGTGAGCACCTCGGCCAGTACCACATAGGGCAGGTAGTCGGAGAAACGAGTGATCGGGTTCGGGACGCGCCAGGCCGCGGCGACAGCCGGCAGGGGCGCCAGGCTGTCCACATAGGACTTCCTGCGCTCCCCGGTCAGGTCGGGCTCGTCGAAGTCGGGCCGCGCCGGTGCGGGTCGCGCCGGGACGTCGCCGAAGTGCTTCTCGACCAGCTGCCGGGCGTAATCGAGCTCGAAGTCGCCCGCCACGCTGACAGTGGCGTTGCCACAGGCGTAATAGCGATCGAAGAACTCGGCCGCGTCGGCGACCGTGGCGGCCTCCAGATCGGTGAAGGAGCCGTAGCCGTCGTGGGCGTTGGGGAAGCTGTCGAACATGACCGGCGGCAGCTTGAGCCACGGGAAACCGCCATAGGGGCGGTTCAGCACGTTGACCCGGATCTCCTCTTTGACCACGTCAATCTGGTTTGCCAGATTCTCCTCGGTCAGCCGGGGACCGCGCATGCGGTCGGCCTCAAGGAAGAGCATGCGCTCCAGCGCGTTGCTGGGAGCGGTCTCGAAGTAGTCGGTGTAGTCCAGATGGGTCGAGCCGTTGAAGGTGCCACCCGCGCCTTGCACATACCTGAAATGCGCCAGCTTCTCGAGATTGGCCGAGCCCTGGAACATCAGGTGCTCAAAGAGGTGGGCGAAACCCGTGCGGCCCTCCGGCTCGGAACGGATGCCCACGTCGTAAACGACCGCCACGCCGATGACCGGTGCGCTGCGATCCGGACTGAGCACCACGCGCAGGCCGTTCGGAAGCGTGAATCGCTCAACCTGGTAGTGGGTACGCGGTATCTGCACGGCACGACCCTAGCGCACCAAAGCCTCCGGCCACTGATCTCCGCGCGGTCAAGTGATCCGCGAGTGCCCGAGCCTGGGCCCTGATCTCGGGGGCTGCGGTGGTTTCCCACAGGTGCCCGCGGCGCGGCGCGCCGAGCGTGTAGATCGCGGGTGGACGCGGGCTGCGCCCGATCAGCGCGCCGTGCTCGTCAACGGCAAGGCCGAGGCCGTGCGGGCCCCGTTGCGCCAGCCCGTCCGCGATCAGCGAGCGCACCAGCGGATCCGCCTCGACCAGGCGACCCGGGCCGGTGCAGTTGACGACGGCCGCGTAGTGCGCGGTCTGGGCTGTATGCAGGGTGGCCCGCAGGCCTCCCCCGGACTCGGCGGCTATTCCGCAGATCTCGGCGGCCCCGATCTCCAGTACCCCCTCGGCGCGCAGGGTGTCGATGGCCGCCGCGATCGGCGGGGCCATCCGATGCCGGTGCACCTCCCAGTGCCGTGCGAGATGACGCAGGAAGCGCCGCTGATCGGCCTCGGGCAGCTCGCGCCAGAGTTCATTCCAATGTGGACGTAGCGCGTCCATCACCGCACGCCAGTCGCCCACCTCGCTGACCTTGGCCCTGATCGCCCGCAGCAGCACCGCCAGCGAGGCCCCCGCGGGCGCCTCAAGCGTGATCTTCTGCGCGGGCGCGTGCCGTTGCGGCAGCAGACCGTGCCGGGAGACCGCGGTGATCCGCCGGTGCCGGCCGGTACGGGAGAGGGTCAGCGCCACATCGACCGCGGTCAACCCCGTCCCTACCAGCAGCGCCGGCCCTTCCGGGAGTTCGTCGAGCGCGCCCGGCGCCCACGGATCGCGTACATAGGCCGCGCTCGCGCGGGCCGCCTCCGAGATCGGGAAGCGCTCGTCGGGCCGGGCGTTGCCCACCGCGAGCACCACCCTGTCCGCGTTGACCACCACGTCATCGGCGAGCAGCACGGCCAGCGTCTGCGACGAGCCCTCGAAGATCCGCACCACCCGGCCGCGATGCACCACCAGCTCGCCCGGCGCGATGCGGTCGGCGTCACGCAGCGCCTCGGTCAGGTAGTCGCCGTACCACCCACGCGCGACGAAGTCGCTGCCCACGACCGAGCCATCGCGATGGCGACACCAGCGGAGAAAGTGATCGGGATCGTCGGGATCGATGCTCATGGCGGAGACCGGCGAGTTCAGCAGATGCCATGGCACGTTTGTGCCATAGGCCAGGCCACGGCCCGGGCGCGCGCCGGGGTCGACGAGCACCACCGACCAGCCGGTGCGCAGCAGCTCACGTGCTGCCAAGACCCCGCTGAACCCCGCGCCGATCACCACTGCCTGGGCCATGATCCCACCCGTCTCATCTCAAGATGTGGACCGATCTCTTGACTCGGCCATGTTACTCACCCATAGTTCCTACCAAGTAAGTAGGAATTCTAGGGATTGGAAGACGCCATGAAAAGAGCCCCTCGCGCACTTGCCGCATTAGTGGCCTTAGCCGCGGCGTCGCTGGGGTTGGCCGGGTGCGGTGGCGACGACGCCCAAGGCGCCGCACCCACCTCCCTCCGCCTCGGCTACTTCCCGAACATCACTCACGCTCCAGCGCTGGTGGGGATCGAAAAGGGGATCATTCAGCAGCAGCTTGGCGACATAAAGCTCGACACCAAGACCTTCAACGCCGGCCCCGCCGCCATCGAGGCGCTCTTCTCGGGCGCGATCGACGCCACATATATCGGGCCGAATCCGGCCATCAATGCTCATGCCCAGTCCAAAGGGGTGGCGATCCGCATCGTCGCCGGCGGCGCGAGCGGAGGCGTGGCCCTCGTGGTCAAGCCGGGCATCAACGGCCCCCAGGACCTCAAGGGCAAGAAGATCGCCACTCCGCAGCTGGGCAACACCCAGGATGTCGCGGTGCGCTACTGGCTCAAGCAGAACGGGCTGAGCACCACCAAAGAGGGCGGCGGCGACGTCAAAATCATCCCGCAGGAAAACGCTCAAACGGTGGAAACCTTTGGCGCCAACCAGATCGACGGCGCCTGGGTGCCCGAGCCGTTCGCCTCCCGCCTCGTCAGCGCCGGGGGCAAGGTGCTCGTGGACGAGCGCGACCTGTGGCCGGACAAGAAGTTCGTCATCACCCACCTCATCGTGCGCACCGAGTTCCTGCAAAAGCACCCCGACGCCGTGCGCAAGCTCGTCGAAGCCCACGTGTCGTCGACCGAGTTCATCAAGACCAAGCCCGATGAGGCGCAGCAGGCCGTCTCGGACCACATCGGCAAGATCTCCGGCAAGCCGCTCGACCTCAAGCTCATCAAGCAGGCTTGGCCGACCCTCGAATTCCTCAACGACCCCATCGCTTCCTCCCTCAAGTCCGGCGCGGATCACGCGATCGAGATCGGTTTGCTGGAGAAGGTGGATCTGAAGGGCATCTACGACCTCACGATCCTCAATGAAGTGCTCAAGGCCAAAGGACAACCGGAGGTAAAGGGCTTATGACATTGACAGCACCGCCCCAGAGCGTGATCGCCAACGCGGTCACGCTTTCGGGCGTTACCAAGGTGTACGGCCGCGGCAGCAACGCCGTGCTGGCGCTCGACGGGCTCACCCTCGACGTCAGGCACGGCGAATTCGTCTGCCTGGTAGGAGCTTCCGGCTGCGGCAAAAGCACCCTGCTCAACCTGATCGCCGGGCTCGACCGCGCAACCGGCGGCGACATCCAGCTGAGCCAGGACCGGGCGCCCACCCTGATGTTCCAGGATCCGGCGCTGTTCCCCTGGCTTTCCGTCGCCTCCAATGTGGAGCTTCCGCTTAAGCTGCGCGGCGTCCCGAAGGAGGAACGCAAGAAGCGGGTGGCCGAGTTGCTCGAGGTGGTCCACCTGAGCGAATTCGCCAAGCGGCAGCCGCACGAGCTCTCCGGCGGGATGCGCCAGCGGGTGGCCCTGGCCCGTACCCTCGGCCAGGACAGCCCTGTCCTGCTCATGGACGAGCCGTTCGGCGCCCTCGATGCGATGACCCGCGACCTGCTTCACGACGAGCTGGAACGGATCTGGACTCAGCGCCAGCTGACCGTGCTGTTCGTGACCCACAACGTACGCGAGGCGGCCCGCCTCGCCGACCGGATCGTGCTGCTGTCCAGCCGCCCCGGCCGGATCATCTACGAGACCCCGGTGGAGATCCCCCGTCCGCGGCGGATCGACTCCACCGAGGTCGCATCGCTAGCGGCCGAGGTCACCGACCGGCTGCGCCAGGAGGTGGGCCGTCATGGCCGTTGACACACTGTCCGGATTGGATGCCCTCGAGCTGGCCGAAAGGCAGAGCGAACCCAGCCGGCTGCTGAGGATCTGGGGCACGATCTGGCCCAAGCTGGCCGCGCTGGCCATCGCGCTGGCGTTCTGGCAACTCGCCTTCGTACTCGAACTGCGCCCGTCCTACACGCTGCCCTCGCCCGCCGAAGCCTTCACCGAGCTGGCCGAACGGGCCCAGCGCGGCGAGCTGTGGAAAGGCATCGCCATCACGGCCCGCCGCGCCGCCATGGGTTACGGCTTCTCGCTGATCCTCGGCGTCGGGCTCGGGCTGGCCGTGGCACGGGTCCGCGTCCTGCGAGTCGCCATCGGCTCGATGATCACCGCATTGCAGACCATGCCGTCGATCGCCTGGTTCCCCTTGGCCATCCTGCTTTTCGGCCTCACCGAACAGGCCATCTTCTTCGTGGTGGTACTGGGCGCGGCACCATCGATCGCCAACGGAGTGATCGCCGGAATCGATTACGTGCCACCGCTTTTCCTGCGCGCCGGACGCAACCTCGGCGCACGCGGGCTCAAGCTCTACTGGTACATCATCGCGCCTGCGGCGCTGCCTTCCTTCGTCTCCGGGCTCAAACAGGGCTGGGCGTTCTCCTGGCGCAGCCTGATGGCGGGCGAACTCATCATCGTCGGCCTCGGCAAGACGTCGCTGGGCGGCCAGCTCACCCTGGCCCGAGAACTCATCGACCCCCCCGGCGTGATCGCGATGATGATCGTGATCCTGCTCTTCGGGCTCGTGGTCGACTACTTCTTCAGCAAAGCCGACCGCCTCATCCGCAACCGCTGGGGCCTAATCGAGCAGTAACTCTGGCGCGTGCGAAGCGACCCGCCAGCTACACAGCTTCGCGGCGTTTGGCGGCGTAGTAGGCCCAGGCGGCTAGGGCCACCATGAAACCGATCAGCGGCAGCACTACCAGCCAGCGACGCCAGTCGCGGCTGTGGACCAGCGGGTCGTTGAACGCCAGCGCCTTGGTGCCGGTCGGCTTTGGCGCGGCGGAGGCGGCGCTCGGCGTCGGGCTCGGCTTGGGTATGCCGGCGTTCAGCGCGGCAAGAAGGTTGACCGAGTTGATGCCTTCGCGGTTGGTCGCCGACTTGCGCAGCGCTTCGGTTATCTGTGCCGCCTTCGCCTCGGGGTAGGCCGCCCACAACACCGCCGCCGCGCCTGAGAGCACGGCCGCCGCCGACGAGGTGTCGGCGATGCGATAACCGCTGGCCCTGTCTGTCGTCATCAGGTCCACGCCGGGAACCGCGAGCCCGGTGGTACGCCCGCTCGCCGCGGCCACGCGCACGATGCCGGATCGGTCAGCCGGCAACGCCGAAAGCACTCCGGGATAGGAAGCCGGCCATGGCGCGGTGTCGGCCGCCACCACCAGGACGCCCTTCTCCACCGCGACCTCGATAGCGAAGTCGAGCCTTTCGCTCGGCGCGACGCCGCGGCCGAGGCAGATGATTTGCGCGCCCCGGTTCATCGCCAGCTCGATGCCAGTAGCCATCCGGTCAGCGTCGCCGTTCTCGAAGGGAACGGGTGCGAAGGCCACCGGCAGAATTTTCGCCCCCGGCGCCACCCCCAACACGCCCTGATCGCGCAAAGTGCCGTGACCATGACCTGCGACAAGCCCGGCCAGCCCGGTGCCTCGGCCATCGATGTCGGCGTTCGCCCCCTCCGGGCCCTGCAACAGCTGACCGGTCAGGTCGGGATGCAGCGGATCCACGCCCGAGTCAACCACGGCAACTACCATGCCCACGCCTGTGGATCGCTTGTGGACCTCGGTGAGCTGCAGCGCAGAGATCTGCCATTGCAGGTTGCGCACCAGATCCGGCTCGGCCGCGGCCTGTGCCGGAGCGGGAACAGCCAACACCGACGCCACCGCAGCGGTCAGCAACACCATCGCTCGCACGCCGGAAGGGTACCCCGTCCCCGCACTTCCGATTCACGCTCGCTCAGCTTTGCCGCTAGCCTTCCGCTATGACTGAGGTTCGAATCAGACGGGCGACCGAGGCCGACATTCCAGGCTTGGTCGAATCGAGTGTCGGCCTGTTCGCCGAGGATGCCGGCACCCGCGACCCGACGCTGAGCCAGCTTTGGCCACGCGAACACGGCCCCGACAGCTTCCGCCAAAGCCTCGACGACCCGGAAAGGCTCGTCCTAGTGGTTGACGATGGTGACAGTGTCGTGGGCCATCTCACCGCAGCGCTGGCCGGGCCGACCGACATCCGCCCGATCCGCGTCGCGACGCTCGGGAGCATGTATGTGTTCCCGGAGCACCGAAGCCTTGGCGTGGGGACCCGGCTGGTGGCGGAATTCCGACAATGGGCCCGCGACGCCGGCGCCGACCGGATCGCGGTGACGGCCTACACCGACAACGACTCGGCCATCAAATTCTATGTACGCCAAGGATTCCGCTCACAGTCGCTGAAGCTGGAGGACAAGGCCTAGGGCTGGTGGACCTCGACGACCACGCCGGCCTGTGCGGGATGCCACGGCGCCAGCACCACGGCGCCCGCCAGAAGCAGGCCGGCCAAAGCGACGGCCAGCACCACGGCGATCTCGCGTGCTGTCGATTCCACGACCACACCATGCCTCGTGACGCGTGGATGCACAGTCAGCTACCCGACGGCGGCAAGTCGGTTATCAGGGCGGTCAGTTCCTCCAACGAGAGGAGGTCGACTGGCCTAACGGTCACATTGTCGCGGACATAGTGGAAGGCGGCGCTCACCGCCGACAGCGGAACCTTGTTCAGCGAGGCCCAGGCCAGCCGATAGGCGGCAAGCTGAATCGCGGCCGCGTGGGCCGTCGCGCCGGTCGGGATGCGGCCGGTCTTCCAGTCGACCACCTCGTACCCGTCGAACGGGCCGGGGAACACCGCGTCCATCCGGCCGCGAATCACCACTCCCCCGATCTCGACAATGAACGGCGTCTCGACCGCTATCGGCGCCCGGTCGGCCCACACGCTGGACTCGAAAGCGGCCTTCAACGCGAGCAGCTCGGAGTCGGGGGCTTCCTCCTCAGCGAAGTGCGGCTCATCGAGGTCGAACAGCGTCGCGGACTGGTAGCGCTCTTCGAGCCAGCGGTGGAAGGCTGTGCCGCGGCGCGAATAGGGATCGGGGGCCGCCGGTAGCGGACGCCGCAGCGCACGCGCCAGCCCGGTCGGATCCTTGCGCAAGGTCACCAGCTGGGAGACCGAAAGATGAGGCGGCAGAACCACTTCGGCCAGAGCAGCCCGGCGTGCGAGCTCATCACGCTCGGCCAGCAGCAGGTCGGCCTCGTGGGTCCACTTTGTCCTGCGCGCGCTGGAGGAGCGAACCTGCTCCGCCGCGGCGGCGATAGGCGCGCGACGCGGCCCGAGCGGATCGAACGGCCAAGCCGCCTCGACAATGGTGGAGGTCGGGTTTTCCGCCGCTGTCAACGGCTCCCAGCGGTCGACCTCGCTGACCTCCCGGATCTCCTCGAGGAACGGCGACGGGCCGCGCGGGCGCTTCACCCCATCGCCCCACCAGTAGCCCGAGGCGAAAAGCCAACTGCGCGGACGGGTCACGGCAACGTAGGTCAGCCGCCTCTCCTCCTGCAAATCGTGCTCGCGCCAGTCTTCCTCGAACTGCTGAACAGCCCTGCCCATCTGCTTTTGGTCTGGCACCGCGGTCACGAGCACGGGAAGCCCGGAACGGTCACCCCGCAACGGAAACGGCAACACCCCGAGGCCCATCAGGTAATGATCCGACCCGATGCTGCGGCCCGGCCAGACGTCCTTGGTCAGCCCCGCGACCGCGACGATGTCCCACTCCAAACCCTTGGCCGCGTGGGCGGTGAGGATCTGCACGGAACCCTCAGAGACGTCGATCTCCCCCGGGGACAGGCCGCGTTCTTCGTTCTCGGCTGCGGCCAGGTAGGCCAGAAAAGCCGACAGCGGAGCGCCATCGGTCTCGACCCCGAACCGCGCCGCCACCTCGGCCAACGTGTCGAGATGCGCCCGCGCCAGGCCGGCGTCGCCGCCGACCGAAGCCGCGCGCACCGCCACCTCCACATCAAGCCCGATGGTGCGCGTGATGTCCGAGATGAGATCACTCAGCGGCTGGTCAAGGCGTTGCCTCAACTCCCTCAGCTCTTTTTGGTACCTGGTGAAGCGCGCATAACCCTCAAGCGAGAAAGCCCCCGCGGGGCCGAGGTCCTCGAGCGCCTCACTCAGGGCAGCGTCATCGAGCCGGTCAGCCATCACCGGTTCCTCCGATGTGGACTGACGGCGAGCGCGGGCGAGGTCACGAGCCCGCCGGTGCAGGGCCACCAGATCGCGCGGGCCGATGCGCCACCGTGCCCCGGTCAGCAGGCGCAACAACGAGGCCCCGTCGGACGGATCGGCCAGCACCCGCAACGTGCACACGACATCGCGCACCTCAGGTGTATCAAGCAAACCGCCCAGGCCCACCACCTCGACCGGCAGCCCGCGCGCCCGCAGCGCCGCCTCGATCGGCGCGATCTGCGACCGCAGCCGCACCAGCACCGCACTCGTCGGGCGCCGGGAAAGCGGAATGTGCGCGGGTGGCTGATCGCCCACCACCCGGGCAAAGGCGCGCCAGGCGCCCGCCACCTGATCGGCGATCCACTCTGCCTCGTCGAGATAGGTCTCCAACAAAGCGGAGCGTGCCACACCGCGGTCGGCGCTGCCCGAGGTCAGCGAGACCACCGACATGTCCCGCAGCGGCGCCGAAATCGAGTTGGCCACGGTGAGGATTTCGCTGCGGTTGCGGAAACTGCGGCTCAGCGACAGCCGTTGGGCCGGATCGCCTTGGACGGAACGAAAATCGCCCGGGAATCGGTCCAAGGTGCCCGCACTGGCGCCGCGCCAGCCGTAGATGGACTGGCACGGGTCGCCGACCGCGGTGACCGGATGCCCCTCGCCGAAAAGGGCTTGCAACAGGACCACCTGCGCGTGGCTGGTGTCTTGGTATTCGTCCAGCAGCACCACCCGGAAACGATCTCTTTCTGCCGCCCCGACCTCTGCATGCTCACGGGCCACCAAGGCCGCGCGCGACATCTGGTCTGAGAAGTCCATTGCCTCCAAGGCGAGCTTGCGCGCTGCGTACCCACGAACAAGAGGAAGGAGTTGCAGACGCGCACGTTGCCTAGCAAGCAGCTTGACCACATCGGCCATCATTTTGCCGGGCTTGGCAGCGACCCGCTCCACGAAGCCTGTCGTCCAGACCGAAAGCCCGTCGGCGCTGACCAAATGCTCGGCCATCTCGCCGGACAACGCGAGCAATGCCGCGGTGACAGTGCTCGGCGCGGCCTCGACCTGGGTCATGTCGCCGTTGTAGTTGCGCACGACCTCATCCGCGAGCTGCCAGCACGACGCTTCCGTCAGCAACCGCGAGCTCGGCTCAAACCCGGCCCGCAGACCATGTTCGGTGACTATGCGCGCGCCGAAGGAGTGGTACGTGGCGATAGTCGGCTCCCCGTCGAGCTCGCCGATGTGCCGTCGCAACTGTCCTAACCGGACCCTCACCCGGTGCGCCAGCTCGCCCGCGGCCTTGCGGGTGAAGGTAAGGCCGAGCACCTGCTCCGGATGCACGTGGCCGTTGGCGACCAGCCAGAGCACCCGCGCGGCCATCGTCTCCGTCTTGCCTGACCCCGCTCCCGCCACCACCAGCAGCGGTGCGATCGGGGCGCTGATGACCGCCGACTGTTCCTCCGTCGGCGGTTGCAGGCCAAGCTTTTCCGCAAGCTCCTCCGGCGTCCACCGCGGGCCGTCCGCGACAAGCTCGCTCATGCCCCAGCCTCCCTGCGGTCGGCTCCGGCATGAACGGATCCCAATCTCACGATGAGCTCGACAAGCTCGCTCATGGCTCGACCACCTGGCGTCCCTTGCCCGAGACCGGGCAGGAGCTCTTCACCGGGCACACCCGGCAACTGTCGTTGGCCTTGGCCACAAAGGTGGAGGCGGCCATGGTGTCGGCGGTGCGGTGCACCATGGCGTGGGCCCACTGCGGGTCGCCCGCCTCACGCAACGCCTCCTGCGCCTGCTCTTTGGCCTCCTTGTGTGTGGTGCCCAGCTGCACCAGGGCCGCGCCGCCGCTGACGTCGCCCTCGGCGAATGCGCCCTCCTCCACCGCCACCTGGTAGGCCCCGAGCTGAGGATGCTCCGGCAGCTCGGAAGCGGTGGCAGTGGTGGTTTTTCCGGTCTTCAGATCGACCACCACGAGGTGGCCGTCGTCATCGACCTCGAGCCGGTCGACCCGTCCGGTCAGCTCGATCGGCGGCCTGCCCTCCAGGCGCACGGTGAACTCACGCTCGATGTCCACGAGGCGGCGCGGGTTTTCGGCCAGCCAGCGGGTGAGCTTGCCGATCATCTGCTCGGCCCGGTCGCGCTCCCGGCCGACCAGCCACCGGGCCGCCAGCTCGATGGCGTCGAAGCGGGCCGTCACGTACTCCAGCAGCACCTCGGGCCGGTCGGTGGCCTGGTCGGCAAGCATGGCGGCGGCGTGAACGAGGTTGCCCACCCCCTGCGCCCCCGATGCGGGCAGCGATCCACCGTGCTTTTCCAGCAGCCATCGCAACCCGCAGCGCAGCGCGCTTTCCATGGTGGACGGGGTGACCCGCACCGGGTCTTGCTCATCGACATCGCGCAATGGCCGGTCGTCGGACAGCTCGGGCAACCCCCACCACTGATCGGGATGGGCGCCCGCTACCCCTGCCTGCGCCAGCCGCGCCAGCTCCGCGGCCGCGTCCGGGTCGCCTTCCACGGCCGCCACCCGAAGCTCGGCCACCAACCCGGCCAAGCTGAGCGGCCGAGACGGCCTCACCAGCTCAAGCTCTGGCGGCTCACCCAGCTCAGGCGGCTCCGCCCGCCGCTGCCCCGGCACAGCTCCTCCCGCGCCACCGGTCACCACGGCGTGCCCCGGCGCACGTTGCGCCACCGCCTCATCCACCACCTCAGAATCCGCCGCGCCACCACCGCCCGCACCACCGCTCGGGCCGGTGCCGCTCGGG
>NZ_BONY01000145.1 GCF_016862955.1 Rhizocola hellebori
ATTTTTAGGCGCCACAAGGCGATCATGACGGGAGGTGCTGCGGCCGTTGGCAAAATTCGTGCGGCGAAAGGAGAACCGGCTGGCACATCCACGTGCCGAGGTGCTGGGTTGACTTAGTGTGATACCAGTACTCTGTGGGCATGACAAATGCCAGCGTGGATCAACTCTCCCAAGTTCACGCCTCGACGCCGCTGGTCCAGGCAGCGTTGGATTATGCGTTTCAAGAACTAGAAGGTGATGTCACCGGGCACGACCCGTATCACGTGCTGCGGGTTTACCGGATGGCCCAGCGCTTGGCGAAAGACGAGCAGGCAGATCTCGAGACCGTGGAGCTGATCGCTGCGCTGCACGACATCAAGGACTTCAAGTTCACCGGCGATGAGATGGCGGGTTCTCGGGAGGCGCATCGCTGGCTGCTGGAAAAGGGTGCCGATACCGATCTGGCGGAGCTGGTTGCGAACAATATAGCCGGAATCTCGTTCAAAGGAGCTGGCACGCCGACAAAGCCACTCACCCTTGAAGGTCGTTGCGTGCAGGACGCCGACAGGCTCGACGCATTGGGCGCCATCGGGGTGGCTCGCTGTTTCGCCTATGGCGGCGCGAAAGACAGGCCTATACACGATCCAGCGACCGCGACGGTTCACCACACCAGCACGCAACAGTATCTCCACCATCAAGGGACGAGCGTTAATCATTTTTACGAGAAACTTCTCCTGCTAAAAGACCGCCTGAATACGCGATCTGCCAAGGAGATAGCGCAGGGCCGTCATGCATTCATGGAGGAGTACCTGCGCAAGTTCTACGAGGAATGGGAAGCGCTGGCGTAGCCCACGGGTCGGCGGCCGCCATCCACACAGGGAGGTCCGGTGCATTGGACGGTCCATGATGTGGCGTCACAACTGCTCGACGTCAGCTCGTTCCGCGATTTGTGTGTGTCGGTGTTGCACAAGTGTTTGCTCGACGACGGTCGATTTGAGGCCGGTCAGTTCGGCCGGAAGCAACATTCTTCGGCCTCAGCGGGCGCTGTGCTCAACGGCGTGGCGTCCCTGCCACACGTGCCTGACCATTTGAGGGAGCATACGCAGGCGCTAGGTTATGCGTTAATCGGCGACGACGGGCATTTGCGCGGCCACGATGAGGATCCGGGTGACGGCACCACCAGCTGGTCGTTGTCGCAAGTTTTATACGGAGTCGCTAAGGGACATAGCAGCCACGACATCGAGTCGCCAAAATACGCTGCAGCCCTATTCCGGCTCCTCACCTTGCAGAATCGTGTCGACGGTTCGTGGTCGCTTCGCCACGGCGACTTTGTCGACCCATCGTTGGCGTTCTATCCGGCGCTGTTATTCGAACGGCTCATCCGCCAGCGGTCGTCCTACGCCGAAACGGTACGTGAGCCGCTCTCGCAGACCGCCGCCTATTTCCTCGATGTGGCGGCCTCGACAGCGACGCCTGACATAAACGCGGTTTTGGCCATGTCGGCGTTGGACCGCGTGGCCGCCCTCGCGGGCATCAACGAGAAAACTTTGGCGCGCTATCGCCAGCGCCGGGCTGAACTGATCTCGGAACTCGTTGACGAACACGGTGATCTGCGCCTCGGCGACATGCACATTTCGAACGAGCTTCAGCCACGCTGGCATTCGGTGACGTGGGCCGCCATCCTCTACGCCTGCACTCGGCATTGGGGCGGCATTCAATCCAGCCACAATCTTCACCTGTCCGCCCGCCTGCTGCAAGCATTCGATTCGGCCGAGGGTGGATGGTGCGGACCGTCCCGCGCCGAGCGAACAGCCCGCTCCTGGGCCTCTTCACTTGCGCTGCTCAACGTGCATTTGCTGGCGCAGGACATCTGCGCCGGCGGGCTGGAGGTCAATGAGTACCAAGGGCTCATCAGAAACATGAAGGACCGGAAGAGATTCGATGTGGTGATCTCATTCGGCGGCCCGGATCGGCAGGTGGCGGAACAGATCCGAAATCATCTCGTGGCCGGCGGCCTGAGGGTCTTCTTCGACACCGACTTCCGGCACAACCTGCTTGGAGCTGGTGGACGTGCCGGGCCTCAACCCCACCATCGGGTACCTTTCTGCGGACACCGTTTCGCCCATCGAATTCGCCGAAATAGTCAAGCGAAAGGTTCTCGGCAGCGCAGTCACGCGACCATAGTGAACGACGACGGCAGGGCCCGGCTACGGTGGGAGATGTGTCCGATAAGGGGAGCCGGCCGGCGAGGGTCGAAGACGTACACGATATGGCTTTGGAAATGCCGCATGTCACCGTCGAGTACGGGACTGGGGAAAATCCGGTCTACCAGGTGGGCGGGAAGTCGTTCATCTTCTTCCGCAACCCGCGCCCGGACGCGGTCGACCCGGCGACCGGGCAGCGCTACCAAGATGTGATCGTCTTCTGGGTGGCGTCCGAAGCCGATAAGCAGGCGCTGGTCCAGGATGAGGCGTCACCGTTCTTCACCACCGCGCACTTTGACGGCCATCCGTCGGTGTTGCTGCGGGCCGGCCGGCTCGGCGAGCTGACCCGTAAGGAGCTGGCCGAGGTGATCCAGGACGCGTGGCTTTCCCGCGCATCGGCACGCCGCGCGTCAGCCTGGCTCAGCGCACACCCACCGGCGTGACCGCTTTCAGCCGCTCACCCAGCCGGTGTTGGTGGCCCGCCATGACGGCCAGCGCTGTGGCCAGGTGTCCGGCCAGTTGTCGATGCGGGCGACCAGCATGATCCCGGTCGGGTCGAGCAGGTCGCGGGCGAGGCGTTCGGCCACCTCGCCGATGATGGTGGCGGTCACCGGCACCCAGTGGTCGAAGCGTTTGCCGAGTGCCACGTCAACCAGCGCTTGCGCATGTTCGGCGGGCACGCCGGCCGCGGTGAGCAGCCATCGAAGTGCGCGGCGGCACCACCCCTGCCAGCTGTCGGCATCCACGATGTGGGCGATGACGGTCGTCATCACCTGGGCGATGGCAGCTTCCCAGGCAGGGAGGAGCTCGTCCAGCTTGAGGGGGAGCGATCGCAGGAATCGGTTGAACTGCTCGGCAAGGCTCTCCAGAAAACGCCGCCAGGCCTGAAGCGACTCGGCGACAAATGCCGGTGCCTCAGCCGGTACGGGGATGCGCTCGCCGATCCAGCCCCACCTCTCGTGCTCGCCAGGTGTCCAATACCAGTGGTAGGCCCACGGCCCGTATCGCTGGGCCAGGGCCAAGCTGACGGCGTCGACCCACGCCAGAGTCTGCGACTCCCCGGCTGACTCGGGCGCGGGCGCCACTGCGCGCACCACTGCCGTGATGTCTGCCGGGTCGAACGGGTATCGCGCCGGGTCGACCTGAGCCCAGGTGGTGAGGTCCGGTGCCATAAGCCGTCACTCTGGCACCCGTTCGTTTCGACGTCGAGTGAGTATCTCCGAGCATGCACGCTGTTTGGGCGGAGGGCGCCCGCGATCGCTAGGCCCCCGATGAGATCCATCATTCCCAGCGCTGACAGGCGCCCCAACCGTCTGGCTGTGCGAAGGTGCCGGTGATTCGGTGGGGGCTCTTGGATGGGCTCTCCGAGCAGCCGACCACGGCGATTTAGTGGGGCTGCGCAGCCTTGGACGGATACGTGAACATGCTGGAGACAAGGAAAGTGCGATTGATTTGTACCGTCAGGCCGCCGACCGCGGCGACAATGTCGCGCTTTGCGTATTGGCCCGGATGAGCGAACGAGCTGGTGATCGTGCGACTGCCGAAGCATTGGCGCAGACCGCCGTGCGCCGCGGGGTGCCGACACCGCTGCGATATCTTGCCGAGCTGCGTGCCCAGGCGGGAGATCTGGACAGTGCGATCGATCTCTACCGTCAGGCCGCCGACCGCGGTGACAACATGTCGTTGCGCGCGTTGGCCCGTAACTGCGAACGGGCTGGCGATCACGCCGCAGCCAAAGTCCTGATCCTGGAGGCGGTCAACCGCGGATCAGCAAGTGGGCTTTACGATCTTGCCCGGCTGCGGCAAAGAGCCGGGGATAGGGCCAACGCCGAACGGTTGCGCTGCTTCGGCCTCAACGAACAAGGAGAACCCGCTTCCTCACTCGTATAGCAGCGAATCCCTTATCCGGCCATGGCTGCGCGGTGGAGGCGGGCGATTCCGTCCAACAGGATATCGAGCGCGAACTCGAATTCGAACTGGTCGTCGCAGCCCGAGCCCACCACCGATTCGTCGGTGTGGGAAGCGGCGATGGCCATTTCTGTGATGTACGGATATCGCTGCGCCATAGCGCTCATGGCGGCCGCCTGTTCCTCGGGGTTCGCCGGCCCACTGTCGTCGAACAGCTCCTGGGAGAACCCGAGGATCCGGCTTCCCATGGCGTGCATGACGTGGTGGGTGAGGTCGACGGACAGGCCGCCGGTCCGGAACAAGCCGATCATCGAGTCCAGATAGTCCATGACGGCCGGTGTGGGGGCTGCTCGCGACTCGATGACCTGGGACGCCCAGCGGTGGCGCAGGAGTGCTTGCCGTGCTGAGAGAATCCGCTGCCGGACCGCGCTCTTCCAGTCTGTGCCAACCGCCGGGGGATCGATCTGCGCCATGATGACGTCGACCATGCCGTCGAGCAGCTCATCCTTGTTGGTCACGTGCTTGTAGAGCGCCATGGGCACGACGCCGAGCTCCTGGGCGAGCTTGCGCATGCTCAGCGCTTCGATGCCGATGTCGTCGGCCAGGGCGACGGCGGCGCGCAGCACGCGTTCCTTGCTCAGAGGGGGCCGCGCCATCCGATCATCCCGCTTCCCTTGACAGGTGTACGGCGTACACCTAACGTGGTCTTATAGTGGTGTACACAGTACACCTCGATCATGGAGGTTCTGATGAAGGCAATTGTCCAAGACCGGTACGGGTCGTCCGACGTCCTGGAGTTCAAGGAGGTCGACAAGCCGGTGCCCGCCGAGCACGAGGTGCTGGTGCGGGTGCACGCGGCCTCGGTCAACGCCCGCGACTGGCACTTCCTGCGCGGCGACCCCTACCTGGCCCGCATGGCCATGGGATGGCGGGCCCCGAAGGTGAACATCCAGGGCACCGACTTCGCGGGCCGGGTGGAGGCGGTCGGTTCGGGCGTGCGCGGCTTCCGCCCGGGTGACGAGGTGTTCGGGGAGGCCCCGAAGGCGTTCGCGGAGTACATCACCGTGCCGGAGAGCGTCATTGCCACCAAACCGGCCAACCTCAGCTTCGAGCAGGCGGCCGCTATCCCACTGGCGGCCAACACCGCGCTCATGGGCCTGCGCGACGTGGCCCGGGTGCAGCCGGGCCAGCGTGTTCTGGTCAACGGCGCGTCGGGCGGCGTCGGCACCTTCGCCGTGCAGCTCGGCAAGATTTTCGGCGCCCACGTGACCGGCGTGTGCAGCGCAAGGAATGTGGAGCTGGTCCGCTCGATCGGGGCGGACGAGGTCATCGACTACACCAAGGAAGACTTCTCCCTTGGCACACAGCCCTACGACGTGATTTTGGACCTGGTCGGCAACCGCTCCTTGCGTGACTTGCGGCGTGTGCTGACGCCGACGGGCATCCTCGTCCTGTCCGGCGGCGGTGTCTCCGAAGGCGGCAGCCTGCTCGGGCCCATGGGGCTGTTCATCAAGGGGCGCCTGCTTTCCAGCTTCGTCGGGCAACGCCTGGTCACCTTCTCGGCCCTGCCCGGCCGGGAGAACCTCGCCACGCTCAGCAAGCTTGCCGAGTCAGGAAAGCTCACCCCGGCCATTGACCGCAGCTACTCGCTGAGCGAGGGCGCGGAAGCCATCAGGTACCTGGAGATGGACCACGCGCGGGCCAAGGTCGTCATCACGGTGTGACCGGGGCTTGCATTGCCCCTTCCTGGTCATAGAGCAACCGCACCACGTCTCCCTCTTGGTACACACCTCTGATGGTGGCCGTGCGCTGGCCCCATTGCGTTTCGTAGGCGACTTCCGCGTAAGCGCGAGTAAACCAATTGCCATCGATTAGCTGGCTACGGCGCCAGGTCCGCACGACGACCCCTTGCCCTTTCCGTCCTCGCTTGGTGAGCTGCTGTCGCCGGCCAACCGGTTTACGACCCCACACGTGGTTCACCGTAGCGGCCGATGTCAATGATGCCTTGGGCGGCAACGGCTACCGGGGCGGCCACAGCGCGTCGATGCGGGCAACAGACCGATCGATCTGTGCCACGGTGATCTGATTGGCCTTCACCATCGACAGAACCTTGTCGACCGTCTGCTCAACGATTGCGGTGTCGTAGACCGCCTGGTTGCAGAAGACCAGCTGGTCGACTCCGGCCTGCAGCGCGTATTGGGTGGCTTCGTCGCGGCCGTAGCGGCTCGTGATCGCCTCGGCCTGCATGTCGTCGGTGACGACGACGCCTTGCCAGCCCAGCTCACCGCGCAGCAGGTCGGTGACCACCGCATGGGACAGCGACACCGGCCGATCCGGGTCGAGATGCTTGTTGAGAAAGTGGGTGACCATGACCGTGTCCACGGTGCCGGCTTGGATCAGCTTCTGGAACGGCTCGATCTCGGCCCGGGTCCAGGTGTCGGTCACGTCGACGGCTTCGAAGTCGGTGTTGCCGTTGGCGCTGCCCAGCCCGGGAAAATGCTTGATAGACGTTCTTACCCCGGCTCGGCGGTAGGCGTCGATGGTGTCGGTCGCGCAGGAGACCACGACCGCCGGATCGGCGGAGAAAGCCCTGTCGAGCAAGGCGATCGCCGGGTTGGTCGGGTTGACCGCGAGGTCGACCACGGGGGTGAAGTTGAAGTTCACGCCGATCTGCACCAGTGTCTGAGCCATGCCCTCGGCCCAGCCACGGGTGACCGCCGGGGAGTTGATCGCGCCGATCTCCTCCTGCGACCGGGTGGCCGGGAATCCGTTGGAGGGCCCGAGCCTCGCGATTTTGCCGCCCTCCTGATCGATGGAGACGATCAGCTTCCCCGGCGCCGCTTCGGCCAGGGATTTGATCAATGCGGTGACCTGTGGCGGGGAGTTGATGTTCCGGCTCTCGCCGGTCAACAGATCACGGTCGAACAGGATGACGCCGCCCAGGCCCTGCTCGCTGATCGCCTTGACGATCCAGTCGTTGGGCCCGACCCGATCGCCGCGGAAACCCACGATCAGCATCCTGGCGATCTTCTTGCGCAGCGCCGCCTCGTCCATCGTGGGCGACGCGCCCGTCGCGCCGGTGGACCCCGTTACCACCTCCGGGGTCGGCGTTTTCGCGGCGCCACAAGCGTTCAGCCCGGCAGCCACTGCGGCTGAACCTATCCCCGTAAGCAGCCCGCGACGCGTGACTTTAAGCCCAGTCATCATCTTGTACGCTACGCGGCCGAGCCTGGTCAGGTGTGCGCATTGACAGTGTTCGCCGCGATGCTGCCCGCGATGGCGTCGGCCACTTCCCGGGGGCGGGTCAGCGGTGCCAGATGGTCCATCGAATACCGGGCCACCGGCCAGCCAGCGGCCTGGGCCTGGTCGGCGACTGCCGCGTAAGCGGGGCTCAACTGCACGTAGGCCTTGCCGACTCGATCGTCCCAAGGCGTTTGTGGCATCGGCTCGTCGAGCAGCGTGGCTGGCAAGCCGGTTAGCTCCTCACGAAACCGTTGCCGCATAACGTTATCGGGCAGCAGCTCGGCGAGCGCGGCGGAGGGGAACCAGCGGTCCCACGGAAGAAGGAGGCCGTTGTCGATCGACGAGAGCAGGGTGGCGCGCTGATCGGCCGTCATGGTGTCCAGCCAGGTGCGCCCGCCATGGGGGAGCCGGGCATCGAGGAAGATCGCCCGCACGCTGGTCGCCCCGATGTTGGCCACCGCACCGGGAAGCAACGGCCCCGCCCTGCTGTGCCCGACCACGGTCACCTCCTCGTCCGCGTGGGCCGGCTCGGCGATCGCCCGGAACAGGTGCTCGTAGAACGGCGGCCCCGAGCCCAGGGCCGGGCGCAGATCCGGTACCGCAACGGAGTACCCGAGATCGGCAAGGCGCGCCGGCACGCCGCCCCAGCTCGACCTGGTGAGCAGCGGGCTGTGCACGAGCAGAACCTGCATGACCAGTCACCATAGCGGCGGGTTGACGCAACCATGTGGTTGCTATACGGTAATAGCAACTGAACGGTTGCTACATGAGGAGGTGCTTCGATGGGATTTCCGGATCGCATTGAGCGCACGGTGCACATAGATCGGCCGCTGGATCGGGTGTGGGAGGCCATCACGACGGCCGAAGGTTTAGGCACCTGGTTCGGCAACAGCGCGGAGATCGACCTGAGGGTCGGCGGCACCGCGAAGCTGACCTGGACCAGCGGCGATGCCGCCCAGCTGCGCATCGAACGGATCGAGCCGAAGACGGTCTTCGGCTATACGTGGGGCATCAATGGCTTGCCTGATGGCGACCTGCGCCGCACCTACGTGGAGTTCACGTTGGCAGAGCACAGCGATGGCACTACGGTGACCGTCGTGGAAAGTGGCTTCGCCCAGCTTGAGCCCGCCGAGCACAGCCACGCCTACGAAGGCAACACCGGAGGCTGGGCCAGCGAGCTCGACGAATTGGTTGCCTATCTCCGTGCCTGAGGAAGCGTCAGAGGCTGTCGCGGAGGCCGTGTTCGCGGCGCTGGCCGATCCGAACCGGCGGGCCATTCTTGCTGCGCTCGCCACGAACGGGCCGGCCACCGCGACAGACCTCGCGACCACCCTGCCCATCACCCGGCAGGGCATCGCCAAACACCTGGCGCTGTTGGCCGATGCGGGCCTGGTGGCCGCGGAGCCCGGCGAGCGGCGCCGGGTCCGGTATCGGCTGCAGTCCGGCCCGATGCGGGTCGCGCAGCAGTTTCTCGCCGCTCTGGCCCGCGACTGGGACGGGCCTCTGACCGCCCTGCGCACACATCTGCAATGACCGCTGCCTGAATAGCGGACATCAAACCCCTTGTCGCAGAAGGAAATACAGTCATAATGATCAAGGTTACCGACAGTGAAATTCTGATTACAGGCGCCAATCGAGGTATCGGCCAAGCCCTGGTGCAGGAGGCACTGAGACGTGGTGCCAAGCGGGTCTACGCGGGAATGCGAATACCCGTGGCCCACGCCGATGAGCGGGTCACCCCGCTCATGCTCGATGTGACCGTCGCCGAACAGATCCAGCGGGCCGTCGAGGCGGTGCCCTCCTTGGACATCCTGGTCAATAATGCCGGGGTCTCGATCGACGATGATCTCACCAATCCGTCGGTCATCCAGCAACACCTCGACGTGAACCTCTACGGCCCGCTCAACGTGGCCCAGGCTTTCCTGCCGTTGCTGGCCAAATCACACGGCGCGGTCGTCAACAACCTGTCCCTGGCCAGTTTCGCCGCCCTTCCGATGGTCCCGGGATACTCCGTGTCGAAGGCGGCTGCGTTGTCGATGACGCAATCGCTGCGCTGGTTGTGTTCCGAGCACGGGGTGCGGGTGCACGCCGTCCTAACCGGACCGACGAATACCGAGATGAGCGCCGGCCTCGACGTCGTGAAGGCCTCGCCGGAGCTTGTGGCGCGGGCCATCTTCGACGGCGTGGAGAGCGGCGAGGACGACATCTTCCCCGATCCGGTTTCCGAGCCGATGGCCGAGGGCTGGCGCAATGGCGTGGCCAGCCTGGCCGCGATCCAGTTCGCGCAACTTGCCACCCAAATGAGTGCCGCTTGAGAATGCACAACCGAAAGGCAGTAGACAAGTCATGAGTGACAAGAGTTTTACCACCACCTTCGTCGTCGACCAGACACCGCAAGCCGCCTTCGCGGCCATCAACAATGTGCGCGAGTGGTGGTCGGAGGACGTCGAAGGCCCGACCGACCATCTCGACGCCGAGTTCTCCTACAGCTACCTGGATGTGCATCGCTGCCACATGAAGATCGTGGAATTCGTACCCGACGAAAAGGTTGTCTGGCATTGCATTGACAACTATTTCTCGTTCACTAAGGACGAGACGGAATGGGTCGACACCAAGCTGGTATTCGAGATTTCGAAGCACGGCGACCAGACTCAGATCCGTTTCACCCATGTCGGGCTGGTGCCCGAATACGAGTGCTTCGATGTGTGCACAAACGCTTGGAGCGGCTACGTCGGCGAAAGCTTGAAGACCCTGATTACCACGGGTAGCGGGGCTCGCAACAACGAGGCCAGGAATGCTGAGGCGCAAGCTCAGTACAAATAGCCGCGTATATTACGTGCCAATCCGTAACGGCTGGAACGTTTAGCTTAAAGACGACTTGCCGATGTGGTCGTACGATCCATAGTCTCCTCCCGAAATAGCGCGCAGCCGTGGTCGTTTCACGGCTGCGCGTCTTGGTTTGGACCACGGGAGGACATTTGACTAATGATGCCCAAAGGCGGCGCTTGCCCAGAAAATACTCACTGGTCGCCAAGTCGGTAACGGTCGCGCTCGCGTCCGTTGTCGCACTGTCGGCGGAAAGTGGGGCCTGGGCTGCAGCTCCGGGCGAGGGCGAGATCCGCAATGCCGGCTCGGCCCAGTCGGTCGCCGGTGACTACATCGTGGTCTTGAAAGACAATGCGGCAGGTGTTGACTCCACAGTCAATGCGCTGAGCGGCAAGTTCGGTGGCCAGGTGAAGCACCGCTACAAGGCGGCGCTTCGTGGTTACGCCGTGACGGGAATGACGGAACAACAGGCCAAGCGGCTCGCCGCCGACCCTGCCGTCGCCTATGTCCAACAGGACCTAGTCGTCAAAGTGGCGGACACCATTGTTAATCCTGCCTGGCACTACGACCGGCTCGATCAGCGCTCGCTACCTCTGAACAGAAGCTACACGTATCCGAGGCTGGCGACCGACGTGCACGCCTACGTCATCGACACCGGTATCAACATCTTCCACTCGGCGTGGTCGGGAGACGGCTACCAGAGGGCCTCCTACGGCTACAACGCTGTAGACCCCAGTGTTGTCCCCGCCGACTGTGACGGCCACGGCACCTTCGTGGCCGGGCTGATCAGCGGGCACGGAATCTCGACCGGGGTTGCCAAAGACGTCAACCTCGTTGCCGTCAAGGTGCTTGACTGTCAAGGGTTTGGCACCATATCGACCGTGGTGGCCGGTCTGGACTGGGTGACGGCCAACGCCGTCAGGCCAGCCGTGGCCAACATGAGCCTGTCCGGTCTGAAGAACCAGGTCGTCGACGACGCGGTGCGGCGGACCATCGCCGCGGGCGTCACCGTCACGGCCGCCGCGGGTAACGGGGACGCGATGGGCAATCCTATGGATGCCTGTCTCTTCTCGCCCGCCTCCATCCCGGAGGCGATCACGGTGGCGGCGACGGATGTCAACGACCGTCGTGCTTTTTGGTCCAACACTGGAACATGTGTGGACATGTTCGCCCCCGGCGTCGACATCATTTCGACGTCGATCGGCGGCGGGTACGAGTTCATGGACGGCACATCGATGTCGGCCCCGCACGTGGCGGGGGCGGCAGCGCTGATCCTGCAGCTGCATCCGGATTACACCCCGGCGCAGGTGCACTCGGTGTTGGTCAACGGCGCGTCGCTTAACGTCGTTGCGGATGCCGGAGTTAACACTCCGAACCGCCTGCTCTACGTGCGCAACGTGGAGCCGCCGGCCATCGCCTCCAACACGGTGGGGCTCTACAACCCCCGGTTCGGCACGACTGAGGTGTATGCGCGCACTGCGGCGAATCACCTCACCTACTCGTACTGGGCCGGTGGCTGGTCGGAGTGGGTCGACCTCGGCGGCGACATCGTGGGCGACCCCGCGGTGCTTTACAACCCGAAGTTCGGCAGCACCGAGGTTTACGTCCGCACGGCGAGCAACACCATCGCCTACCGGTACTACTCCAACGGCTGGTCGGACTGGCTGGATCTGGGCGGCGCGTTCGCCGGCGATCCGGCCGTGCTCTACAACCCGAAGTACGGCACCACGGAGGTTTACGCGCGGACGGCCGACAACCGGCTCGTCTACAAGTATTTCTCCAACGGCTGGTCGGGCTGGAACGATCTGCA
>NZ_BONY01000146.1 GCF_016862955.1 Rhizocola hellebori
CCGCGGTGCCGTGGCCTGGTGCTGCCTCGTTGCCGTCGGGCGAGGCGGCGGCGAGGCGGGCGAGGGCCCAGCCGATGCCGGCCGCGCCGTGGGCCAGGCCGCCCAGGCCTTGCGGGCGCAGGCCGGTGGGCCAGCGGGCGCCGGTGCAGTCCACGGCGGCCGTTGCGCGTAGCCGGCCGGCGCAGGAACGGGCCACGGCCAGCCAGCGGTCGCGGTCGCCGTGCGCGGAAAGGGCCAGTAGCGGCACGATGGCGCCGGCCGCGCCGGCCAGCAGGTCGTGGGTTTCGTCGGCGGCCACCGAGGCGGCGATCCGGCCGGCCGATCGGCAGGCCCGCTCCACCGCCTCCGCCTGCGTCACCGCGCCCAACCGGTGCAGCAGCAGCCAACCCCAGATCCGTGAGCCCAAACCGGTGTAGGCGCCGGGCGGCTCGGGATGGATGGGGATTCCGGCCGCCTCGGCCCGGCTCAGTTCCGCCCACGACCGGTCCTCGGCGAGCCGCACGGTCGCCAGCGTGGAGGCCAGGAGCCACTCCACGTCCTGTACCGGGTCGGCCCGTCCGGCCAGCATCTCCAGCCGGTACCCGGCCACCGCCACCGCCACCCCGAGCAACCCGCTGTACATGTCGCAGGGGATGGGCCGCACCGCCCACCCCGTAGTGCCGAAGGCGGGCGCGGTCCACGTCGCCGTCCCGTCCTCGCCCCGGATCGCCTCCTGCGCAAGCTGACCGATGATGCCGGCAGCCAGGGCGCGCCGCCGCAGGTCGACGTCACCGCCGCTGAACCGGCTGTGTGCCACCAGCGGTGGCTGCCATTGCCGGGCCGGGTTGTCGTCGAGATAGGCGCTGACCACCGCCGACCGGATGAGCCGGCAGTCGGCCGCCGGATCGGCGCTGCGCCAACGGGAAACCGCCGCCGCCACCAGATCCTGCGGCTCGCCCCAGCGCGTCCCCCGCGGCCCGGCCAGGACTCCCGATCGCGCGGTGGTGGTGAACATCGGGATGTCGCCGTCAAGCAGCTCGGCCACCTCGGCCGCGATAACGGCGGGCGCATCGGGTGCCCCGGCGACGTTGCGTGCGTGGGTCGCCAGCAGCTCGGCTGCCCGCTGCGCCGCCGGCTGCGGCTGGTGCAGCGAGCTCGGGTGCCACAGCATGTGGCCGATTTCGAGGTAGCCGGCCGTGTCCCGGCGGACCGACCGGATCGGACAGTCGGCAAACTCGGCCAGCCACGGCTCGAGGTGGCCGTCGCTGTCCAGCTGACGCAGGTGCTCGGTCAGCACCAAGTACCCGTCTTCGACGTGTTGCCAATACTGCACCAGATCCGGCTCCGGGCTGGGCAGGTTGAGACCGCCCGCCGGGCGTAGCCGCACGGTGGCCATCCGCATCCGGTCGGTGCCCTGGTCCACCAGACCCGGGACCTGCAACACCGGTTGCTGGCCGGGCAAGGCGCCCGCCCCGGACAGGTCGAGCCCGCGCAGGCCCGGACCGGCGGCCCGCCCCGGCAGCATGCCGATCGCCAGCACCGACCGGTTGAGCAGCTGCCGCGCCCGGTCGGCGGCTTGCCCGTACCCAGATGAAGTGATTGGGGGTGAAGGGGTGAACAGGGTTTCGCAGTCGACCACCGTGGGCACCGGCCCGGCCGCGATCAGGTTCTCGGCGTGCAGATCGCTGCCGGAAAGCAGCCGCAGCACGGCCAGCCAGTGGCCCAGCCCGCGGTAGAAGGCGCACAGCTCGGCGTGATCGCGGCAGTGGCGATGCGCGACGTATTGCGCCCACCCGTAATCGCCGTCGGCGTCGCGCCGGGCAAGCACGTCGGGTACCCGGATCCGGGTGGCCACGGGCTCGCCGGGCAGCAGCCGGGGCAGCAGCGCGCCAAGCGTGGCATCCACCTCAAGCGAGCGCGGCTTGTACACCACCCGGCCGTCGCCGCCATGCAGAATCGTGGTGGACTCGCCGCCGGAATGACTGTCCCCGGCACCGAATTCGACGTCGGTGAGGGTGCCGAGGCCACCTCCGGCCAGGCCGCCCACCGCGGCCCGATCGTCGCCGTAGCGGCGAGCGAGCCGCAGCGTCGCGGCGCATCTGTTGCGCACCAAGGCATTCAGCCGCGGCGGCAGCGCCGGGTAGGTGGTGGCCAGCTCGTCCCATCCGGCCTCCCCCGAAAGGTGGTCAGCCCAGTCCTGCCAACGGGTTTGGCTGTCGGCAGCGGTCAGCCGGCCACACCGCCCGGCGACGTGCAGCTCCAGCACCACCACCCTGCACACGTGCTGCCATGCGACTTCGCGCAGCGATCGGGTCGCTGCGGTGTGCAAGGCCGCCCGGTCGCCGGCCGACAGCTTGGCTGCCGCCCGCAACGAGCTTGCCAGCTCGGCCAGTGCCGGAGCGAGCACGGGATCCAGGATGCGCGCGATGCTGGTGATCATGCCTGGGCTTCTACTGTGCCGTGCCGACGTCTTCGATCGGGTGGCACATCGGTGGGCAGTTGGTGAGCCAGGCCGTTTGGCATTGGCTCTGCGTGTTGAGAGCTGGGTCGCTGGCGGTGATTTCCCCGACCGCGTAACGGCCGGCCAGGAACAGCGGCCCAGCCGGGTTGTCCTCGGCGGTGTCCAGGCCGAGCCGCCAGCTGGCGGCAACCTGATCCACCTGGACAGGGCTCAGAAGTTTCATTGCTTGCCTCCTACTTCACTCGGCAGATTGCGACGCTACGAGCGCGTGATGACTCGGTGATGACTCGGCCGTGACACCATGGAGGCGGTCGTGATTTTGGCACGTCCTCAGCCGAAGTGACGGGCGTCAATGGGTTGACGCCTTACCCACCATCGGTATCGTCGCCTATGAAGGCGGTGTGGAAGCGACCCGCGAGCACACCGTCACCTTGACGATCCCTCACACACGGGACGTGACACATGGCATTTCGTCTTCCACTTCCTCCCAGGCGCGCTGCTAAGGCGTTCGGCCTGGCCGTCGCGACCATAGTGGTCGTGGGCATCCTGCCCGGACCGGCATCGGCCGACCCCGATCCCCGGATCGGATTGGGCGGCGGCTGGCTGGACGCGCAGACCGCGATCAGCAACATGCAGATGCTGGCGCACATGAACAAGCCCGACGGCTTCGTCAACCCGGCGAACCCGGGCGACTTCGCCTTCGCCACCTCCGACATGGCGTTCCGCGGCCACCACGCGTTCATGGGCAACTACAACGGGTTCAACATCATCGACATCGCCGACCCCGCTCATCCCGCGGTGGTCACCAGCGTGGTCTGCCCGGGCGGGCAGGGTGACCTGTCGACCACAGGCAACCTGCTGTTCATGTCGGTGGAGCAGACCCGGGGCCGGGTCGACTGCGGCACCGATCCCACGGTAGGCACCCGGTTCCAGGGTGTGCGCGTGTTCGACATCAGCGATCTGTCCAACCCGGTCCAGGTCGCCGCCGTGCAGCTGTGCCGCGGCTCGCACACGCACTCGGTGGTGACCGATCCGAAAGACTCGGCCAACGTCTACGTTTACGTCTCCGGCACCACCGGGGTACGTGGCGACACCACGATCGCCGGATGCAGCAACGATCCGGCCACCGGTCCGGACCCGTCACGGTGGCGCATCGACGTCATCAAGGTGCCGGTGGCCCACCCCGAGCAGGCCATGGTGGTCAGCCAGCCACGGTTGTTCGCCGACCCGGTGACCGGGGCGATCGACGGCCTGCAGAACGCCCCGCCGACGCCGACGCATCCGTCCGGCAGCCCGTGGGGCCCGACCCCGATCACCGATGCCTGCCACGACATCACCGCCCTGCCCGCGCTTGGACTCGCGGCGGGTGCGTGTGAGGGCAACGGCATTCTGATCGACATCTCCGACCCGGCCCATCCGGTGAGGCTCGACGCGGTCAGCGATCCGCATTTCGCCTACTGGCACTCGGCCACGTTCAGCAACGACGGCAAGAAGGTCATCTTCACCGATGAGTGGGGTGGCGGCAGCGGTCCGCGCTGCCGGGAGACCGACCGGCCGGAGTGGGGCGCCAACGCGATCTTCAACATCGTCGACCGCAAGATGGAGTTCGCCGGCTACTACAAGCTGCCGGTGCCGCAGACGCTTCAGGAGAACTGCGTGGCGCACAACGGGTCGATCATTCCCGTCCCGGGCCGCGACATCATGGTGCAAGCCTGGTACCAGGGCGGCATATCGCTGATGGACTTCACCGATCCCGCAAACGCAAGGGAAATCGGCTACTTCGACCGTGGCCCAGTCGGCCCGGAGGCGCTTGTCCTGGGCGGGTTCTGGTCGGCCTACTGGTACAACGGCCAGATCTACGGCAGCGAGATCGCCCGCGGCTTCGACGTGTTCAAGCTGCAGCCCAGCGCGCACCTGACAGCGGCCGAGATCGCGGCCGCGGGCGAGGTGCAGCTGGCCGAGTTCAACGCGCAGCACCAGCCGAAGGTGACCTGGGCGCCCAGCTTCGCCGTGGCGCGGGCCCGGTTCGACCAGCTGCTGCGCACCTGCACGACGACGATCACCGGACGGCACAACGGCCCGCTGATCACCTCCGGCGTGACCTGCCTCAACGGCGCCACGGTCAACGGCCCGATCCTGGTGGGCGCCGGCAGCTCGCTGCTGTCGCTCGACGCCACCATCAACGGGCCGGTCGCCGCACCCGCGGCCGACGCGGTGCAGCTCTACCACAGCACCGTAGCCGGGCCGGTGGCGATCACCGGTAATAAGGGCAGCGCCGCCATCGTCGACTCGACAGTGCGCGGACCCGTGGTGGTCAACGGCGGCAACACCCCGGGCATCGAGCCGGTCATCGCCCGCAGCACCATCAACGGGCCGCTCGTGTGCAGCGGCAACGCCCCCGCACCGATCAACCTCGGGGCGGCCAACACGGTTCGCGGCCCGGCGACGGGACAGTGCGCCGCGCTCGACTAACCACTCGCGAAACCCAAGGCGCGCCCAGATTGCCGGGCGCGCCTTGGCATGCATTTGGCGGCTAGTTCAGCGCGCTAGTTCAGGGCGGCCAGCAGATCGCGCATGCGCCGGATCTCGATGGACTGGTCGACCCGTACCTCGCGGGCGAAGCGGTCGCTGTCCGGCTCGATCCCGCCGCCGCCGTCGGAGAGCTGCTGCACCATGACCAGAGCACCCTCATGGTGGCGGATCATGAACTCCAGGAAGAGCCGATCGAAGGCTGCCCCCTGCGCGGCCGCCAGCCGGGCCAGCTCCTCATCGTTGAGCATGCCCGGCATGAGCTGGTCGTGCCCGGCATGCCCGGTGTGCTCCTGCGGCTGGGGCTCACCGCGGGTGGTCAGCCAGCGCCGCATCTGCGTGATCTCGTCCTGCTGAGAGACGGAGATTCGCTCGGCCAGCAGCGGCAGCTCGGTGCTTACGGTGCGCCCCTTCACCAGAGCCGTCATCTGCAGCGCCTGCGCGTGGTGCGGGATCATCCGCTGGAAGAACAGGGTGTCCGCGAGCGTGTGCGGCGGGGCCGACATGCGCGCCAGCTCCTGTGGCGACAGCGTCCGGCCGGTCTGCCCGGGAGCGCCGGGCTGCACGACGCGGGGCGGCGGCGCGGCGCTGGGCTCGCCACCGGTGAAGCGGACGAGCGCGTAGCCACCGGAACCGAGGACCGCCACAGCGGCCGCAGCGAGCAGGACGGCACGGCGAGAAGTCCACATAATATATACACGGTAACCGATGACCGAGGGCTCGGGTAGATTACCCGGTATGTCGCGATGCCCCTGCTGTTCCGGGTTGCCCTACGCCGAGTGCTGCGAGCCGCTGCATCTGGGGCTGCGAAAGGCCGCTACCGCCGAGGCTCTCATGCGGTCGCGGTTCAGCGCCTTCGCGCGCAACGATGAGGATTACCTTTTAAAAACCTGGTTTGCGGGTACCAGGCCAAAAGCTTTGAATCTCGATCAGACGACACGCTGGATCCGCCTGGAAGTCCTTGCCACGTCGCAAGGTTCGCTGTTCGACAGCTCAGCAACGGTGCTCTTCGAGGCGCACTACCGCCAGGACGGAAAGCCCGGTGTGCTCAGGGAGGAAAGCAGCTTCGTGCGTGAGCACGAGCAATGGTTCTATGTGCGCGGCAACTATGGCTGATTTGTAAGTGATTTGTAGCGGGCTCTCGATACTTCCATTGACGAACGACCCGAATCGATGGAGGTATGTCCATGACCCGCACAAGACGCTGGGTGCTGTCGCAGGGCGCGGCCGCAGCCGCCGCGTTGGCCGCGAACGCCGCCTTCGCCACGCCGGGGCAGGCCGCGCTGCCGGTGGTGGATATGGAGATGGTGCTGCTGGCCGCCCAGGTCGACCCGCCCAAGCCGGACACCGGGCTCACCCCCGGCGCCAGCGCCCACGTCATCGAGGTGGAAAGGGCGTTGAACGCGCGCGGTTTGCTGGCCTCCGGCTCGGTCGACGGGCACTACGGGACCTCGACCGTGTCGGCCTACGCGCAGTGGCAGCAATCGCTGGGCTACACCGGCATCGACGCCAACGGGATCCCCGGCCCCACCTCATTGACCAGGCTGGGCGAGGGCCGCTACACGGTCACCCGAACGGTTTCCACCGGCTCACGCACCGACTCGTTCACCGGCGAGCGCGTCAACACCCGGACCCGCAACATGCTCGTCGCCGCGGACGCCAAGCTCGCCTGGGCCATCACCCTTTCCCAAGGTTCGTATACCAGCTCGAATCCTTCCTCCGCCGGTACCCATGACGGTGGTGGGGTGGTCGACATCTCGGTCAGCGCGCTGACCACCACGCAGCGCTGGCAGACCGTGAAAGCCTTGCGCACAGTGGGTTTCGCGGCGTGGCTGCGCAACCCGTCGCAGGGCGACTGGCCTTACCACATCCACGCCGCCGCCGTTTCCGACCCGGACCTGTCCACGCAGGCCCGCAACCAGATCCACGACTACTACTTCGGCAAGAACGGTCTGGCCAATCACGCGGCCGACGACACCCCGGCCGGCTACCGGGTCGCCTTCACCTGGTGGGAGAAGTACTCGCGGTCATAGCTCAGCCGTCCGTGGGCTATCCGGACCGCCACTGTCCACTTACGATGATCGCGTGTCGGGGCTGAACGACTTCTTCGTCATGCTGGCCGAGGCCCTCCATGAGCTGGTGGGCCTCGACGCCAGCCCTGAACTGCTGCGCGGCATCTTCCTCATCGCGCTAGCCGGCCTCGCCGTGGCGATCCTGATCCGGGCCGGGCAGGCCGCCGTCCAGGTGGGCAAGGCCGCGACCGGGTTCGTGCGCAAGCAGGTCGGCAACAGGTTCTGGCGCGACGCGGGCAAGCTCGCCTCGGTCATCTCGTTCGTCCTGCTCGTGCTGGCCTACGGCCTGTTCTGGCAGAAGCAGACCCGCACCCTCGACGAAGCGCTGCTGGACATGGGCCGCGAGCACCTGGCCGAGATCGTGCCCACCGCCATCCTGACCCAGGTGGTGCTGCTGTCCGCTTACTGGTTCATCTTCGGAAGGCTGACCGCGGTGCCCACCCGCACCCTGCTGGAGCCCTACCGTCTGGTCGTCGGGCTCGCCATCGCCTTCGCCTGGCTGCTGCTGGCTTCGGTGCTGCCGTTCGTGCTGGCGGGAGGCGATTCGGGCACGCTGGGCATGGCGGTGCTGGGCCTGATCACGGTGCTCGGGCTGTGCGTTCCGCTGTTGGCCAAGTCGGTGACTGCCGCGAGCAAGCGGGCTCAGCAGGGCAAGGCCCGCGCGAGCATCGCTGTGGCCCTGGTGGCGCTGCTCATGCTGACCAGCCTGGTTGCCACGACGGTGGCCGCGGTCTACGCCGCCGTGTCCTCGGACCCGTCCGTGGCCGGGCTGGTGGCCACCGATTTCGCCATCCTGACTGTGCTGCTGCTTTTCACTGGGTACCGATTCCGCGCCTACATCGGTCAGGCCGAGGTGCCCGCCGCCGTCCCGCATCTGATCGACTTCAGTTTGGCCATCTCCGCCTGCGCCATCGCGCTCATCAGCCTGCCCGGCTCGGAGGTCACCCTGGGCGGCGTTCCGCCGGTGGTCATCGCCGCAGGCCCGGCCCTGGCCGTCGCTGCGATGATTTACATTGTCCATTTGCGACGGTCGCCTCAGCACACCCCGCGGTGGCGGGTCTGCCTTGCAGTGGCCATCGTCGCCGGCCTGCTGGTCGGCCCGGTGAAGGCCCTGCTCAGCGCGCCCATCGCCGCGTTCGCCAGCATACTTCCGGTCAACTGGAGCTAACCCGCCGAAACTCCCCAAGTGTGGCATCATAGCGACCGATCTAAATTGGATGATGCACCACGACGTGGTAAGGGGAACCACCGTAATGAAGCGTGGAAAGCTGACCCTCCTGGCGGTCCTGGTCGCCGTGACATTGATGCCCATGCCCTCATCTGAGGCCAATGCCGCCAGCGTGGTGGTGCACACCAAGGCCGAGCTGCTGGCGGCGCTGGCGGGTGCGGTCGCCGGGGATACCGTCTTCGTCGACCCGGCGGCGTCGATCGATCTGACCGGGCAGAAGCGCATTGTCATCCCGGCCGGGGTGACCCTCGCCAGCGACCGTGGCCAGAACGGCTCGGCGGGCGCATTGCTCTACAACGATGAGCTCGACCTCGGCCAGTCCGAGACGTGGGCGCAGTTCTCGCTGCGGGGCGCTGGCATCCGGGTCACCGGGCTGCGGCTGCGCGGGCCCGACCGGGAGATCCGCGACAACGCCTACCAGTACGACAACTCACGCGGGCTGGAGGTGGTCGACGCCTCCGACCTGCTGGTCGACAACAATGAGCTCTACGGCTGGTCGCATGCGGCGGTGTATCTCGGTGACACCATCGAGGGCTGGGTCCGGGGTAACTACATCCACCACAACCGGCGCACCGGCCTTGGCTATGGGGTGGTGCTGTACAACAACACCAGCGCGGTGATCGAGGACAACACCTTCACCCAGAACCGTCACGCCATCGCCGGCAACGGCATCCGGACGGCGCGCTATGACGCGCGGTTCAACGTCGTGACCGACAACGCGCTGTCGCACGGCTTCGACATGCACGGTGAGAACGAGGCGCTCGGCAACGGCGCCCCCTACGCCGGGGATGTCATTCATATCAAGCAGAACAGCTTCCGCTCCACCGCCCAGCCGGCGATCGTCATCCGCGGCCGTCCGTTCACCGGCGCCTGGGTGTCGGGCAACTGCTTCGCCCACAGCGGTTCCAGCACCGCTGTGCGGCAGACGAACTTCACCGGCAACCTGTCCATCGGCGCCAACACCTACGGCACCACCACCGGCACGTGCCATCAGACCGGTCGCCGGATCGCCTGGCGATATTCGTCGGGTGGCACGGCCAGCTATGCGCCGCTGGCCCACTACACCTTCGACGTGTCCGAGGTCGGCTTTGGCGACTTCGACGGCGATGGGCGCACAGATGTGTTCCGGGCGACCGGCGCGCGCTGGTACTACTCACCCTCCGGATCCGGTGCGTTCATCCCGCTCGCCGCTTCCGGGTTAAGGCTTTCGTCGCTGCGGTTCCGCGACTTCGATGGCGACGGCAAAACCGACGTCTTCACCACTTCGGCCGGGCAGTGGCAGTTCTCCTCCGCCGGGCTGACCGGCTGGCAGCCGCTGGCCACCTCGAGCGCGGCCCTGGACTCGTTGCGGTTCGGCGACTTCGACGGCGACGGTAAGACCGATGTGTTCCAGACCAGCGGCGGCCGTTGGTACTACTCGTCGGGCGGCGCGACCAGCTGGAAACCGCTCGCCCTGTCCGGCGACGCGATCACCTCGCTCGCCTTCGGCGACTTCGACGGCGACGGCAAGACCGACGTGTTCACCACCTCCAACAACCAGTGGCGCTACTCCTCGGGCGGCGCGACCAGCTGGCAGCCGCTGGCCTCAGCCTCGGAGGCGTTGAGCGCTTTACGTTTCGGCGATTTCAACGGTGACGGCAGGACCGACGTGTTCAGCATCTCGGGCAGCCAGTGGCGCTATTCCTCGGGCGGCGCAAGCAGCTGGATCCCCCTGGCCACCAGCGGCTGCCCACTGGCGGGCCTCCACGTCTCCGGGGACTTCGACGGCGATGGAAGATCCGATATCTTCGATGGCCGGTGCGGCGGCTAGCCTGTCCCGCCTACGGGGTCTGCGTAGAAATACTCATTCGCCAACATCCGCCAGTTCAAGGATTTCCGCCGGTCTCCTCGGCACACTCACGGTACCTTTCCCAGTGTCCGAGGAGACCTGCCATGAGCACACCGACCTACCTGATGGGCCGCACCGATCAGGAAACCAGACGCCTGATCTCGGCGGCCCGTCTGCTCAACCCCATCTCCGAGCGCGCCCTGCGCGACGCCGGAATCGGCCCGGGCCAACGGGTTCTCGACATCGGCACCGGCGCCGGCGATGTCGCCCTGCTCGCCGCCGAGCTAGTCGGCCCAACCGGCAGTGTCGTTGGCATCGACCAAAATCCGGAGATCCTGCAAGCCGCCGAGCACCGCGCCCGTTCGCTCGGACTGGACAATGTCACCTTCGTCGAGGGCGACTGCACCGATGTGGACCTGCCCGGCCGGTTCGACGCTATCGTGGGTCGGCTGGTCCTCATGTACGTTGCCGATCCCGCGGCCGCGTTGCGGCGGCTGGCCCAGCGCCTCAACCCAGGTGGCGTGGTAGCTTTCCAGGACTTCAACTTCCATCCCTCTTCGGTACGCACTCTGCCCGAAGCCCCGCTGTGGCACACCGCCTGGGGCTGGATCTGCGACACCGCCGCCCGCGCCGGGATACCCTCCAACGCCGGCCTCGCGCTGCACCACACCATGACCAGTGCCGGCCTCCCGGCCCCCGCGATGCGCCTAGAATCCATTGTGGAAACCGGCCCAGACGCCGCCAGCTACGACTGGATCACCGAAGCGATCCGCAGCATGCTCCCCCTGATCGAACGCTTCGGCGTCGCCACCGCCGAGCAGGTCAGCATAGACACCCTGGCCGATCGCCTACGCCACGAAACTGTCGCCGCCGACGTCGTGCTAAAAACCCCCGACATCGTCACCGCCTGGACCCGCGTCGCCGCCACCCCCTAGCCCACTCTTCTGTCCCCCTTCCGCGACCCCCGCATCCCCACACAGCGCCGCACTTGCTTGCGCTGACCCCCCTCGGGAATCCCGCAGCCATTTCACACAGCGTCGATGCAGCCGCCGCAAGATCTCCCCGCCGCCGCCGGCTCTGGCTGCCCGCCGTGCTGCTTGTGTTCGTGCCGCCTCTGCCTACGGCTCGCG
>NZ_BONY01000147.1 GCF_016862955.1 Rhizocola hellebori
GGAGCGCCCGGAAGAGTCGGAGCGCCCGGAAGAGTCGGAGCGCCCGGAAGAGTCGGAGCGCCCGGAAGAGTCGGAGCGCCCGGAAGAGTCGGAGTGCGCGGCGGAGTCGGGGCCGTTGGCAGAGTCGGGGGCGTCGGAGTCGGATTCTGCGTCGGTTTCGGTGGCTGACCAGCGGGCGGCGGCCTGTTCGGCGGCTTCGCGCAGGTCCTGGCCTGGCTCGGAGGCGGGTTTGGCGGCGGGACGTTGCCACGGAGGCACCCATGTTGACGCCTGCTTTTCCAGGTCACTCATCGGTGTCTACTTCCCCATCCTCGTATTCGTCGATGTCCAGCTCAGCTGCCCCGTCGTAGCCGCTCCATCGGACCACCAGCTCGCCTAGCGCTATCTCCTGGTTGAACTCCACGAGCCCTTCGCGGTAGAGCTCCAAGAGTGCCAGGAATCTAGCAACTACCTCAAGTGTGTTAACACAGTCAGCTACGAGCGTCTCAAAACTGGCCTCTTCAAGGAAGCGCAAACGGTCACGCAAAACCTCGGCATGTTCCCGCACCGAGACGCGGACCTGGTGGATGTGCGCGATCGACACCTGCTTCGGCACCTGCTGCTTGGGCGCCAACGCCCGCACGGCCAGCTTGAGCAGACGATCGGCGCCTATGCCCAGTACCAAGTCAGGCAAAGCGGCGGCATATTGGGGCTCCAGCGAAACGCTGCGGGGCCAGCGGCGATCGCCGACCTCGGCAAGCTCGGCCAGCACGGCGGCCGCCTGCTTGAAGGCGCGATATTGCAGCAATCTGGCGAAAAGCAGGTCGCGCGCCTCGAGCAGCGCGAGGTCCTCCTCATCCTCGACCTCGGCAGCCGGAAGCAGCCGCGCGGCCTTCAGGTCGAGCAGCGTCGCCGCGATCACCAGGAATTCGCTGGCCTCATCGAGATCCCACTGATCACCCATGGAACGGATGTGCGCGATGAACTCATCGGTCACCACGTGCAGCGCGACCTCGGTGATCTCCAACTTGTGCTTGCCAATGAGCTGCAGCAAAAGATCGAAGGGGCCCTCGAAGTTGGTGAGCCGCACGGTGAAACGGGTGGTTACGGCCTCACTCACACTGCAGACCCTATCGCGCGGCTTGAGCGGCGATAACCTCACGTGCCAGCTGGCGGTAGTTGCGCGCTCCCGAGGAGGCCGGGTCGAGCGAGGTGATCGGCGAACCGGCCACCGTGGACTCCGGGAACTTCACCGTTTTGGTGATGACCGTCTGGTACACCTTGTCGCCGAAAGCCTCCACGACCCGTTGCAAAACCTGGCGGCAGTGGGTGGTGCGGCTGTCGTACATGGTGGCGAGGATGCCTTCGAGCTCGAGGTCGAAGTTGAGCCGCTCGCGCACCTTGTCGATGGTGTCCAGCAGCAGCGCGACCCCGCGCAGGCTGAAGAACTCGCACTCCAGCGGGATAAGCACCCCGTGTGCCACGGTCAGCGCGTTGATCGCGAGCAGGCCGAGCGACGGCTGGCAGTCGATGAGGATGTAGTCGTAGTCCTTGCGCGCGTGGCGCAACACGCGCGACAGCGCCATCTCCCGCGCGACCTCGTTGACGAGCTGGATTTCCGCCGCCGAAAGGTCAATGTTGGCCGGTAGCAGGTGCAAACCCGCCACGTCGGTCTTGATCAGCGCGTCCTCGACCGTGACATCGTCCTGCATCAGCAGGTTGTAGATCGAAAGATCGAGGTTGTGCGGGTTCACGCCCAGACCCACCGAAGCCGCGCCCTGCGGATCGAAATCGACCAGCAGCACCTTGCGGCCGTATTCGGCCAGCGCCGCGCCAAGATTGATGGCGCTGGTGGTCTTGCCGACGCCGCCCTTCTGGTTGGCCATCGCAATGATCCGGGCCGGTCCATGCCGGTCGGTCGGCATCGGTTCGGGGATGTCTTTGCGTGCCGTGTACGCGGCTGGATCCGCCGGACCGAGATCAGCGCTCAGGTCCAACCCGGACGCATCCGCCCGCATCGATGAGGTCCATGCCCCAACTCGGTCGTTGCCTGCCATGCTGCTACGTCCTTCCACCCATCGTGGACGACTGTACGTCACCGCGTGTCGAGTAGTAACTGGGACACGCGGTGACGCAGCTCAGACATAGGTTAAGCGAGGACCTGCTCGAGCGAGAGGTGGCTGAGGTGGTGCGCCTCGGCGACCGGGCCGTAGGTCAGGTGGCCGTCGTAGGTGTTGAGGCCCAAGGCGAGCGCGCGGTCCTTGCGCAGCGCGTCCTTCCAGCCGTGGTTGGCCAGCGAGATCGCGTAGGGCAGGGTCACGTTGGTCAGCGCATAGGTGCTCGTCTGCGGAACAGCGCCGGGCATGTTGGCCACGCAGTAGAAAACCGAGTCGTGCACCCGGTAGACCGGGTCGGCGTGGGTGGTCGGGTGCGAGTCCTCGAAGCAGCCGCCCTGGTCGATGGAAATGTCCACCAGCACGCTGCCCGGCTTCATCCGCGAAACCATCGAGTTGCTCACCAGGGTCGGGGCTTTCGCGCCCGGTACCAGAACCGCTCCGATGACCAGGTCGGCTTCGAGCACGGCCCGCTCGAGCTCGTACGCGTTGGACATGACGGTCCTAACGCGACCTTCGAACAGGTTGTCCGCCTGGCGCAGCCGGTTGATGTTCAGGTCGAGCAGGATGACCTCGAAGCCGAGACCGTTGGCGATCTGGGCCGCGTTCATGCCGGACACGCCCGCGCCGATGACGACGGCCTTCGCGGGACGCACGCCCGGCACTCCGCCGGGCAGCACGCCGCGGCCACCGGCGAAACGCATCAGGTGGTAGGCGCCGACCTGCGGGGCCAGCCGGCCGGCGACCTCGCTCATCGGGGCGAGCAGCGGCAGGGAACGGTCTGCGGTCTCCACCGTCTCGTAGGCGATGCCGGTGACCTTCTGGGTCAGCAGGGCATCGGTGCACTGCTTGGACGCGGCCAGGTGCAGGTAGGTGAACAGCACCTGCCCGGGGCGCATGCGGTCGTACTCCTCGGCGATCGGCTCCTTGACCTTGAGGATCATCTCGGCGGAGTCCCACACGGCGTCCGCGCTGGTCAGGATCTGCGCACCGGCCGCCGTGTACTCGTCATCGGTGATCGACGATCCGAGGCCTGCGCCTGCTTCTACGACCACGTCATGCCCGTGGCGAACGAATTCGTTCACCCCGGCCGGGGTGATGGCCACCCGGTATTCGTGGTTCTTTATCTCGCGGGGGATGCCGACCTTCACGATTACCCTCCTGAGCCCGACGACGGTGTGAGCGGCCCCGTTGCCGCGCACGAAACACCGTCCCGAAGCGGCAGTCTAGGTTTGGTATACCCAGCCCGGGCCCGACACTTTGTCAGGCACTGGAGATCAACACTGACAATTTGCTAATGGCACAACACCGCCGCCGTCAGCACAACGATTCACGACTCCAGTGGATCACGCCTTGAGTGCGGCCGCCAGCAAACCGGCAACGCTGGCAGCATTGGTTATTTCTCCGCTGTGTACCATTTGCACCGCTTCGGCCAGCGGCACCCACCTCACCTGCATATCGGCTTCCTCCCCCGCCCGCTGATGCCGAAGCTCCGGCGCGACCTCGGTGATGTCGCGAGCCAGGAAGATCCGGATGCGCTCGGAGGTGAACCCGGGCGACAGGTGCAGATCGAGCAGGTGCTCCATCCGGCCGGCGGAGGAGTCCGTTTCCTCCACCAGCTCCCGCAATGCCGTCTGGGCATCGTCCTCGCCGTCGACGTCGACCAGGCCCGCGGGAAGCTCCCACAGGTAGGCCCCGACCGCATGCCTGTACTGGCGGACAAGGACCACCCTGTCCTGGTCGTCGAGCGCGACTACCCCCACCGCGTTGAACTTGTGCACGATGTCGCGGTCGACGACCTTTCCATCCGGCATGGTCACCTGGTCGGTGACGACCCGAAGGATCGGGCCACGAAACCGTTCGGTGCTTCCCACCACTTCGTACAATTCAGACTCCTGCGGATACCCCGGGTAGCTGGTCCGCCTGAGCGTAGGCGATGGAAGCGCCAACCAGGCCCGAAAACAGCGGGTGCGGCCGGGTCGGGCGGCTCTTCAGCTCGGGGTGAGCCTGCGTGGCCACGAAATATGGATGCGCTTCACGGTCCATTTCCACGAACTCGACAAGTTTCCCGTCGGGCGACGTGCCGGAGGTGATCAAGCCGGCCTGGGCGAGTGCCGCCCGGTAGGCGTTGTTGACCTCGTAGCGGTGCCGGTGCCGCTCGGTCACTTCGGTTGTCCCGTAAGCCTGCGCTACCAGCGATCCCGGCGTCAGCTTGGCGACGTAGGAGCCGAGGCGCATGGTGCCGCCCATGTCTCCCTTGCCCGCGACGATGTCCTCCTGATCGGCCATGGTGGAGATGATCGGGTCGGGGGTGCGCTCGTCGAACTCAGACGAGCTGGCCCTCGGGATCCCGGCCACATCGCGGGCGACCTCGATCGCCATGCACTGCAAGCCCAGACACAGGCCCAGCGTCGGGATCTTCTGCTCCCGCGCGTAACGCACGGCTCCGATCTTGCCCTCGATGCCGCGCACGCCGAAGCCGCCGGGGATGACGACACCGTCCACTTGCGACAGCGCCTTCGCCGCGCCCTCAGCGGTCTCGCAGTCGTCACTGGTCACCCAGCGAATGTTGACCTTCGCCCGGTGGCCGAAACCGGCCGCGCGAATGGCCTCGGAGACCGACAGGTAGGCGTCGGGCAGGTCGATGTACTTGCCGACCAGGGCGATGGTGACCTCGTGTTGCGGGTTGTGAACGCGCTCGAGCAGGTCGTCCCAGGCGGCCCAGTCGACGTCGCGGAAAGACAGGCCGAGCCGCCGTACCACATAAGCGTCAAGACCTTCCCGATGCAACACCTTCGGAATGTCGTAGATGGACGGTGCGTCGGGTGCGGAGACCACCGCCTCCTGATCGACGTCGCAGTAGAGCGCCAGCTTGCGCTTCATGTTCTCCGGGATCTCGCGATCGGAGCGGCAGACCAGCGCGTCGGGCTGGATACCGATGTTGCGCAGCGCGGCCACCGAGTGCTGGGTGGGCTTGGTCTTCAGCTCCCCCGACGGGGCCAGGTAGGGCACCAGCGAGACGTGCAGGTAGAAGCAGTTGTCTCGGCCGATGTCGTGCCGGATCTGGCGGATCGCCTCCAGGAACGGCAGCGACTCGATGTCGCCGACTGTCCCGCCCACCTCGGTGATCACGACATCGGGATGCTGGCCCTCGTCATCCGGAGCGGCCATCGCCCGGATCCGGGACTTGATCTCGTTGGTGATGTGCGGGATCACCTGGACCGTGTCGCCCAGATATTCGCCGCGTCGCTCCTTGGCGATCACCGCCGAATAGATCTGCCCGGTCGTCACGTTTGCCTTCGCCGAGAAGTTCCGGTCGAGAAAGCGCTCGTAGTGGCCGATGTCCAGATCCGTTTCGGCCCCGTCATCGGTGACGAAGACCTCGCCGTGCTGGAAAGGGTTCATGGTGCCCGGATCCACGTTTATGTATGGATCGAGCTTCTGCATGACGACCCGAAGACCCCGGGCTGTGAGCAGATTGCCAAGGCTGGAAGCCGTGAGGCCTTTGCCCAGCGAGGAGGCGACGCCTCCGGTTACGAATATGTGTCTGGTCGTCCGTGCCACGGGACTTCACAGTAACACCAATTGCCTGATCGCTCGGGATCCTACCCAGGTGACACGGCCTCGCCCGTGTCGGCGGGCAAGGATTCGGCGGCGCGGGTGCGGTCTGCGGCATGCTCAAGAGCACGCATCGCACCCACCGTGAGCAGGGGAAGAGCCGTGGCGGCGGCCGCCGCCGCCACGTTGAGGGCGACGCCGCCCAACACGCCGGCGATGATGGTGGCGACGATCATGCCGATGGCCGCGGCGCGAATCGCCGGGTAGATGCCGAAGAGCCGCTTGAGCCCACCCCACGGCCGCAGCAGCACCGCCCACGCGAACACGGCCGAGGCGATGGCCAGCACGGTGAGCGCGCTTGAGCTGAAGGCCGCCACGTTCGCCGCGCCCACCCGGTGCAGCGTGAGCGAGGAGGTGCCGTCGGCGAGCTGGTTGAGGAATCGGCCCAGACTTCCCTGCCGGTCCACCGGCCGGCGGATGTCCACCAGCGCGAAGCCCAGGGTCACCACCACGCCCGCCAGCAGCGCCCACGCCACCCGGGTGAAGGTCAGCCAGCCTCCGGCGGCCAGCGCGGCGGTGAGACACACCCCGGCCGTCAGCGCCACCGCACCGCCCGCGTCGGCGCCCAGGCTCGGGCTGCCTATGAGAACAACCGCGACCGCCCCCACCCCAACCACCAGAAGCGTGCGCCGATGTTGCGGGACACGGTGAGCCAGCCACCCGGAAAGCATCAGCACCCCGGCGATGAAGACCCCCATGACGACGATGCCCATGCCGGAGAACCGGCCGCCCTGCAGCGCCGAGTAGCCCACTACGCCGTTGAGCTGCAGTCGCGCCCCGGTCACCAGGTCGAGGCTGATCACCCCGGCGGCGATGGCCGAGACCACCCCCAGCGGCAGAAGCGTCTGGCGGGCCTTGGGCAGCCGCACCACCAGCGCGGTGAGCAGAACGGTCAGGGCCAGCGTCACGCCCGCGAAAAGGCCTCCCCGCGGTCCTGAACGCCACCAGGGCACGACGTCGGCCAGCACCGCCGCCGGCAGCACCAGCGCGGCCCCGATGAGCAGGATCTCCAGCAGGCTGACCAGCCGGGCCGGGGGCGAGGTGGGACCGGTCGGGCCGGCGTGCAGGTAACTGCGGCGCAGCAAGGGGATCACCGCGAGGTAGAGCACGATCTGCAGGCCGGCCAGCAGCGTCAAGAACCAGCCCGTGGTGCTCAGTGAGGAGGACGCCCGGCGGTCCGCGTCGGCCAGCGCCGCCTTGGCCTCCTGAAGATCTTCGGGCTTGCCCTCGGTGCGCGTCGCCGGGTTGCCGGCGAACAGGCGCTTGGGCTCCGGGCGGCCCAGCACGTGCACGGCGGTGGCGGCGAGATCGACCAATTCCAGGTACCCGGTGCGCCCGCCCGTGGTGATCGAGGTCAGCCAGCCGTTCGTCCAGCCCGGACCATCGATGACCGCTACGTGCAAACGGCCGCTGCGGTCGGTGTCGGACACCCCGGCCACGATGAGGGTCGATCCGTCCGGGCGGGCCGCCTCAAGCCGGGTCAGCACGGCGTCGGCCGCCGCGGCCTGCGCCGCGCGCTGCTCGGGGGTGGGCCCGGAGACGGTACCGACCTCGACGATGGTGAGCACGCAGGTGGACAGCAGGGTGTTGGGCTGCTCGGGAAGGGTGGGCGCATAGCGGTCCACCCGCCCGAAGGGCTTGGCCGCCGCCACCGCCGCGCCCTGGCCTACGGCCGTGGTGCAGCGCATCGACTCCGCCAGAGCCCCCGGCACCGCGCCATAGGGCAACGATCGCTGCTGGGCCACCACCGACGGCTGGTCGGGCAGGTTCGCCCCGATGTCGTCGGGCCGCTCGATGAGCACGTGCAGCTCGGGGCACTGCTCGACCACCGCGACCCGGGTGCGTTCCGCGAAGTTGCCCGCGCCCAGGGTCACCCAGCCGTCGGCCGGGCAGGTGGGCAGGTGGGCCGACCGCACCGCCAGCGAGCCGATCGAGCCGCGTTGCGCCAGCTTCCACAGCGTGGGCGTCACCTCCGGGGAGACGTCGTCCCAGCGCAGACCTGGTACCCCAGCGATAATCACGTATCCGGCGCTGCTTGATCCCGCCGGCGGCCGCGCTGCCTGGGCCTGGGCCCCAGTGAGCAGCGAAGCGAGGGCCACCAGCACCATCGTGATCAACAAAGCCGGAACGCGACGCATCAGCCTGTCCTTTTGGCCAGCTCAGCGTAGAGATTTCGCAGGCTCTCCACGGCCGCTTGCTCATTAGGCCAGGTCGCCGCACGGCGGCTGCCCCGCTGCGCAAGCTCGGCACGCGCCTGGGGATCCCCGATGAGCTTGCGGAAAGCCCGGTCCAGAGCGTCGGGATTGGACGCTTCGATCAGCTCGGCACCATCGCCGACCAGCTCCGGAATCCCGCCCACGGCGGTGGCCAGCAATGGCACCCCGGCGGTCAGCGCCTCCTGCGCGAACAGCTGCCGCGCCTCCCAAACACTGGTCACCAGCGCCAGATCCGCCGCGGCAAGCAGGTCGCCGACGTCGTTGCGGTGGCCGAGCAGCGTGACCGGTGCCCGAAGCTCCGAGACCTGCGCCGCCAAGTCCAAATAGGAGGGCCCTTCGCCCGCTATCAATATTCTGGGTACCGGGGTCAGGTCGCGCCATCGCGCAGCGACCGTGACCAGCATCGAATACCCCTTCTGCGGATGCAGCCTGCCCACCGACAACCCCACCGGCACCCCCTCGGCGATCCCCAGCGCCGCGCGCACGGCCGCCCGGCTGCGCCGGGTGCGCTGCAGCGGCGGCGCCGCCACCGGGAAGAACCGGACATCCTTGGCCCCGACCGCCTTGGCCCGATCCTCAAGATCAGCCGACGCGCACAGCGTCACGTCGGCCGCCCGCCCGACAATGCGCTCTATCAGCGTGTGCATGCGTCCCCGCAGCCCGTTGCGAAGCGGCGCGTTATGCCAGGTCACCACCAACGGCACGGTCGGCCTCGCCAGCGCGGCCGCCAGGCCCGCCCGCAATCCGTGCGCGTGCACCACCTCCGGCTTGTCGCGCACCATGATCTGGCGCAGCGCCCGCACCGCGCGCATGTCGCTGGGATGCAGATTCGCCGGGATCTCCACCGGCGTGAAGCTGGCCCCCCGCTCGGTGAACCGGAATTGCTTCTCGGTCGAGCCCGGGCCGCAGACAAGCACCTCAACGCCAGACGCAGCGAGCCGGCCCGCCATCCCGGCAACATGTGCGCCTATCCCGCCGGTGCTGGAGGCGAGCACCAGCATGGCCCTGCCCGCCCAGCCGCCCAGATAATCCGAGTCATCGTCCGCGGTCACACCGCCCCCTTTCCGCATCCCCTGCCCCCACCGCCGGCCTCCGCCCACCGGCTACTGCCCACCCTGTCACGCCACCGCCCCCACCGCCGCACACCACCGGCCCACATCGCGTCACACCATCGGCCACCACCCACCCGCACCGCGCCACCCGCGCCACACCGCCCGGGCCGCGCCGTGCCACACCGCCGACACCGCAACGCCAACGCCACACCGCCCCGTGCCACGCCCGCCCGCGCCGTGCCATCCGCGCCGTGCCATCCGCGCCGTGCCGCCCGCGCCGCCTTGCTGTGCCGCACAGGCCTCTGACATGCCGCCCCCGCCCATGCCGCCGCCCGGCCAGCGGCGGCGGGTGTCGCTTGTTGTGGGTGGCTTGGCTGCTTGTGCGCGGTCTGCGCGTTCAGGGGCGGTTGCGTGGGGCTGGGGTGAGCGGAGCGGCGGTGGCGGCTGGGGGTGGGTGGCTGGTCATACTGTGGCACTGCGCCGCCTGCGCTGCAGGAGCTTTTCCAGCTTGGCCCACGCCGCCATCGCCTCCGAACGGTCGGCCAGGGCGGCCACCACCGCGAAGACGAGACCGGCCATGGCCGTGGAGAGCGCGCCGAGGCCGATCAGGGTCCAGATCCCCGGGTTCTCCGGACGCAGGCTCCAGACCAGCACCAGCGCTGCTGCCCCGCCGGCGACCGCGGCGGCCACACCGGCGATGGTCACCCTGGATATTCCGGTCATAGCGGACTCGCCGCAGCGCTTGCGCACCGCGATGGCCAGGGCTACACCGAGCGCCGTCATGCCGACCGAGTTCGCCAGGCCCAACGCGGCCGGGCGGCTTTGCAGCGGCAGCAGCGCGCTCAAGGCAAGCGAGGCGGCGATGGTGACCGCCCACCCGATGCCCATCATCACGGCGGCCAGTTTCTGTGCGCCCACGGCGTAAAGCGTGCGCTGGTGCAGCGCGCTGAGCCCATAGCCGACAAGGCCGGGCGCGAAGGCGATCGTCGCTACGGCAAGCGCCCGCGCTTGGGCGGGATCGTGGCGCAGGAACAGGTCTGCCAGCGGCCACGCCACCGCCGCCAGCAGGGCCGCGCCGAGACAGCTCAGCAGCACCACCGCTCGCCCGGTTCGGGAGACTGTGCTGGTCAACGTCTGCGTATCGCTGGTCGCATAGGCGGTGGCAACCGTGGGATAGGTGGCGGTCGCTACCGGTACCGCCAAAACCGCCCATGGCAAAAGGAAAACCGTCTGTGCCGTGTTGTAGATGACGTAGGCGCCGTCGCTGGCGGCTAGCCCAAGCTTTATCGCGGCCAGGCGGGCCAGCTGCTGCACGCCGATCGTCACCATGCCGGCCAGCGCCAGGCTGGAGACCAGCTGACGCTGTTCGGGCTCGATGTCCAGGCTGGGGCGCAACTTCAGGCCCAGCCCGCGCACCGGGATCAGCAGGCAGCCGGAGAGGACCGCGGCGGCGAGCATCGTCCCCACCGCGAGGATCAAGATCTCGCCATTGTCCACAGTGGACAGATCGGGGTTCGTCCCGGCCACCACGGCGAAGACCACGTAACTGATCATCACGGTGACGCTGGAAAGCAGTGGGGCAAGGGCTGGCCAGGCGAACTGGCGATGCGACTGCAACACACCGGTCAGCACTATGCCCAGCCCGTAGATCGGAACCATGGGCGAGAAGATCTGCAGCATGGTCACGCCCGCGGCATGCTGCTCGGCGCTGGCCGTCGGATCCAGCGCGGAGATGATCGGCCCGGCTAGCAGGGCGAGCAGCACCGCCAGCGGCGTGAGAATGATCAGAGTCCAGGTGAGCAGGGCTGAAGCGGTGCGCCGCACGGCTTCGGTGTCGCCCGCGGCGATCGGCCCGGCCAGCAGCGGCACGACCAGCCCCGCCATGGCCCCGCCCGCCACGATCTCGAAAATAATGTTCGGGATGGCCGAGGCCGCGTTGTAGATGTCACCCAGCGCCGTCGGCCCGACTGTCACCAGCAGCACGACGTTACGGCCGAACCCGAAGATCCGGCTGACAATCGTGAGCAGGGCGATCAGGGTGGCGGCACCAATGATCTGCGTGCTCGCCGTCCTCGACCCGGCGGCCTTGGACCTCTGGGTTGCCGGCTCCGCGTTGTCGGCCGGAGGCTCCGCGTGGCTGGCGCGAGGCTCAGTTTTC
>NZ_BONY01000148.1 GCF_016862955.1 Rhizocola hellebori
GTCGGCTATGGCCGCCTGCCCCAGCCGTCAACCTCGCGCAGACCCGGCGTTTTCTCGATCACCTTCGTGAAGCTGACCTTCTCGCTGGTCAGCGTCAACGCGGCGATCCCGGCCAGCACGACAGCCCGCCCGAATCGGCCCGTTCCCGCGGCTACCCGCACGCCCAGCACCGCGCCGAGAGCGTTGGCGCCGGTGTCGCCCAGCATGATCTCCTCACCCAGGTCCTGCGGAAGCAGCGCGCCCGCCGCTCCCATCGGCCCGGCAGTGATCGCACCGTGCTTGCCACCGCTGAGCGGGCCCGCCACCAGCAGGCTCGACTTGAGTGCGCGACCAGGACGAAGGTCGAGCAGGTTCAGCAGGTTCGCGCTGCCGGCGATGACCCCCGCGCCGAGAGCCACCTCGACCAGGCGGCCGAAGCCGCGCCGCTGGGAGGGCAGCATCGCCGACGCGAGCAAAGCCGAAGCCCCCACGCCTGCGATTTTGGCCGCTCCCCCGGTCAGCCGGCCCTCGCGCAACCCGCGCAGGTGACCGGCGAAACCCTTGTAGCCCTTCTGTTCCGGCCGCGCTCCGACGATGTCGTCGTAGAGCCCCACCGCCCCACTACCCAACCCGGCCGTGAGCACAGCCGCGGCGGTGCGCACGTCGGCGGCGCCCGCCGCCGCGGTGACGGTGGCGGTGGCGGCCAGCGCTGGACCACCCGCGAGGCTCACCGTCGCGCCCCGGAAGTTGGTGCGCTCCAAGTCTTTGGAGAACTGTGAGGTGCTGATCGCCTTGACGATCGCGGGTGCCGCCGCGGCGGCCAGGCCCGCAAGCAGCAGGCGCCTCACTTCTTTTCCTGTGGCAGCAACGAGCTCGACTTCGGCCCGACACCGTAATGGCCCACCCGGGTCAGCACCAGCTCCTCGTGCATGACAAGGGCGGTGGCCACCTGGCCCTGGGCCGTGGAGGCATTGTCGACCGTCGAGATGCTCTTGGCCAGTACCGCGTCGTCGCGCACCTCCGCGACAAGGTTGCCGTCACCACCGAGCACCCCGCCGACCGCGGCCACGCCGTGCTTGTCGAACTGCACCAGCATCGTCACATAGGCGGCGTTCTTGCTGCCGGCCTGGCGATCGACGGGCGGCAGCCCGGACACGAACACCACCGCTTCGGCGCCCCCGCTCACCGTGCCCTCGACCGTGAGGTAACCGGCCTTGGTGTAGGCGCTGAGCACCTCGGTGACATCCACCTGGGTGATGGGCAGCGATCGGCCCAGCAACACCGCGGCGAGCAGCGCACTGGACGTCTCAACACCATCGCTGTTGAACGGCAGAGCCGAATTCGGCACGCTCGGCGGCTGCGCCCGGGAGGCGAGGCCGAGCAGGGCCACATTTTCGTCCGCTTCGAAGAACTTGTCCTGCAGCACGACGGTGCCGGCCAGGCTCGCCCCGGCGACGCTGAGCATGGCGGAGATCCCGTCGACCTGCTCGCGACCCGAAGGCAGCGACACGACCAGCACCTTGCGGTTGGACAGCTTGCCGGCCAGCATGATCGGCGCCGCCTGGGTGACGAACTGCTCCTCCCGGTTGGCCTGGTCGGTCAGCCCGCCCACCTGCTCACGCAGCTGGTTGTTGGCTTTGCGAAGCGCGTCAACCTGTTCCCCGAGCGCGTCCGCGGCGGGACCGTTGAGCGCGGCGGTGCCGACCACGAGCCCGATCGCCAGCGCGAGGAATACCGCGGTCAACGAAACGACGTGGTACCTAAAGTTGATCACTTTGGAGCCTCTTGATCTTCCGACACCACACTAGAAAAGCCGATAGAGATTGAAGACCAAACTGTCCCACCACTCGGCGGCCAACGAGAGATAAGCCTTGCCGACCGTGGAAACCGCCACGGCAGCGGCCATGGCCGCGATCGCCGACAAAACCAGGAGAAGCACAGACGAGCCGGAGATGGTCTGCTTGTAGAGGCGGCTGACGCCCTTCGCGTCGACAAGCTTGCCGCCGATGCGCAGGCGGGTCAGGAAGGTCGATGCCATGCCGGCCCGGCCTTTGTCGAGGAACTCGACGAGGTTGTAATGGGTGCCGACGGCCACAATCAGCGTCGCGCCCTTCTCGTCGGCCAGCAGCATCGCGATGTCCTCGCTGGTCGCCGCGGCCGGAAAGGTGATCGCCGGTACGCCGAGCTGGTGCATGCGGGACAGACCGGGCGCGCGACCGTCGGGGTAGGCGTGCACCACCACCTCGGCACCACAACGCAGCACGTCGTCGGTCACCGAGTCCATGTCCCCGATGATCATGTCGGGGGCGTAGCCCGCCTCCACCAGCGCGTCAGCGCCGCCGTCGACACCGATCAAGACGGGTTTGAACTCGTGGATATAAGGCCGCAACACCTCAAGGTCGAGCTTGTAGTCGTAGCCGCGGACCACGATGAGACAGTGCCGGCCCGCGATATCGGTGCGGACATCGGGCACGCCCACGCCATCGAGCAGGAGATCACGCTCCTGCTTGAGGTATTCCATCGTGTTGGCGGCGAAGGCCTCCAGCTGAACCGACAGCCCTTCGCGGGCGTCGAGCATCGCCTTGCCCACGGTCTCGCCGTCCTGCCGAACCCCATGGGCCACCGGCTCATCGCCGACGAAGACGGTGTTCCCGTCGATCCGGACGACATCGCCCTCACGAATCTGCTGGAACACCCCCTCACCGAGATCATCGATGAGCGTTATCCCGGCTTCGACCAGAACCTGCGGACCCAGGTTCGGGTAGCGGCCAGAGATCGACGGCTTGGCATTGAGAACGGCCGCGACCCCGACCGCCACCAGCGAATCAGCGGCGACACGGTCGAGGTCCACATGGTCGATCACAGCGATCTCGCCTGGGCGCAGCCGGCCGACCAGACGTTTGGTCCGGCGGTCAAGCCGCGCCGTGCCGGCGAGAATCCCCGGTTCGGCGGTCCGGGTCCGGCGCAAAGTCGGTAGTCGCATCGTTAGCCATCCTGGCACGAGAATGTGTCGTCCGCGTACACCGACACTCTTGATCAGCCAGCCCGCTCACGCTGTGCAACGGACAAAAGCTCCTCAGCATGAGCGATGCCGAGATCTGAATCCGGCAGGCCCGCCAGCATTCTGGCAAGCTCCCGTGAGCGCTCGGTCTCTTCCACTACCCGAACACCGCTTGTCGTAATCGCCCCACTGGTGTCTTTGGCCACAACAAGATGACGATCGGCGAAAGCGGCCACCTGGGGCAGGTGGGTGACGACCAACACCTGGTGATTTCGGGCAAGCCGCGCGAGCCGCCGCCCGATTTCGACCGCGGCGGTGCCGCCGACCCCGGAGTCCACTTCGTCGAAGACGAGGGTGGGCGGACCGCCGACACCGGCGAAAACCACCTCGATCGCCAACATGACGCGGGACAGCTCGCCGCCGGAAGCACCACGCTGGATCGGCAGCGACGGCGCGCCCGGATGGGCCAGCAGCCTCAGCTCGACCTCGTCGGCCCCGTCAGCGGTCACGCCACACTGCTCGCCGTCAACCTCAAGGCTGTGCTCGCCCGCACCGCGCGCGGCGACCACGAACTCGACCCGGGCGTGCGGCATGGCCAACCCGGCCAGCTCCACGGTCACCTGCTCGGCGAAGTGCACCGCGGCCTCGCGGCGCGCCGCCCGCAGCCGTGACGCGAGCACCGCCACCTCACCGGCCAGCCGCTGCAGCTCGCGCTCCATCTCCTCAAGCGCCTCGTCGGAGGTGTCCAACAGCGACAGCCGCTCCTTGGCACGCTCAGCCCAGGCGATAACCCCGTCGACGTCGTCGGCGTATTTGCGGGTCAGCTGGCGCAACGTGGCACGCCGCTCGTAGATGGTCTGCAACCTGGCCGGATCGGCATCGAGACTGGCCAAATAGGCCGACAATTCCACCGAGACGTCGCCGATGAGCGCCGCCGCCTCGTCGAGCCGGGCGGCATATTCGCCAAGCTTGGGGTCCACTGCGGACTGTGCGTCGAGCGAACGCCGCGCCGTGCTGATCATGGTGGTGGCGTCTTCGGAGTCGACCTCGCCGCCTCCCGCGATCGCCTGGTGCGCAAGCTGAGCGGCAGTGCGCAGGCCTTCGGCGTGCTCCAGCCGCTGCGCTTCTATGCGCAGCTCCTCGTCCTCACCGATTTGCGGATCGACCCGGGTGATCTCGTCGAGCCCGAGCTTGAGCAGCTCGGCTTCCTGCGCTCGGTCGCGCACATTGCGCTTGCGGTCGGCCAGCTCGTCGGCCACCCCGCGCCAGCGCGCGAAAAGCTCACGGAACTCGACGAGCAGCTTCTCGTGCTCGGGCCCGGCGAAGCGGTCGAGTGAGGAGCGCTGCTCGGCGGGGCGCAACAGGCGCAACTGGTCGGATTGACCGTGCACCGCCACGACCAGCTCGCCCACCTCGGCCAGCAGCGACACCGGCACCGCGCGGCCGCCCACGTGGGCACGCGAACGGCCCTCCACCGTCACCGCACGGCTCAGCAGAAGGCTTCCGTCGTCATCGGGCTCGGCACCGGCGTCGGCCACCCGTGCCGCCACAGCCTTTGCGGCGTGAGGAGGCAGGCGCAGCCTTCCCTCCACGGTGGCCCGGCCGGGATCAGCACGCACCCGCCCGGCGTCGGCCCGGCCGCCAAACAGCAGGCCAAGGCCGGTGACCACCATGGTTTTTCCGGCTCCGGTCTCGCCAGTGATGACATTCATCCCGCGGGTTAAAGGGAGGGTCGTGTCCTCAATGACCCCAAGGCCGGTGATGCGCAACTCTTCCAGCACAGGCAGACCCTATCGCCACCTACCGACTATTGCCGCGCCAGCCTTCCACCGGGAGAGCAAATTTTGCCACCAGACGGTCGGTGAAGGGCTGCGGACGCAGCTGTGCTACACGCACCGGAGTCGCACCACGCCTCACCGTGATGTTCACTCCGGGCGGAAGGTCGAAGACACGCCGGCCGTCGCAACACAACACCGCCAGCGACGTGTACGGGTCCACGCTGATGTCTATCCGGCACGTCGGCGAGGTCACCAGCGGACGGCTGAACAACGCGTGCGCGCTTATCGGCACCACCAGAAGCGCCTCCACCTGAGGCCACACCACCGGACCGCCCGCGGAAAACGCGTACGCCGTCGAACCCGTTGGGGTGGCACAGATAACGCCGTCGCACCCGTACCGGGAAAGGGGCCGCCCGTCCACATCGACCATCAGCTCAAGCATCCGCTCGGGCGCGCTTTTCTCCACGGTGACCTCGTTGAGCGCCCACGACTCGGCAAGCACCTCGCCGGCCAGCGTCGCGGTCACGTCGATCGTCATCCGCTCCTCGACGGTGTAGTCGCGCGCCACCACATCGCGCACCGCCTTGTCCAGATCGGAAATCTCCGCCTCGGCGAGAAACCCGACCTTGCCCAGATTGATGCCGAGCATCGGCGCGCCCACCGGACGGGCCAGCTCCGCCGCTCGCAGCAGGGTGCCGTCACCACCGAGCGCGAAGACGATTTCCACCCCGGCCGCCGCCGCGACCCCCGAAACCGGGGTCACCTCGGGCAGATCGAGGTCGAACGCCTCCTCAGCCACCACCCGCACCTCGAACCCGGCATCGCTCAGATCCCGCGCCACAGTGCGGGCATGGGCCGTCGAGTCCTTACGTCCGGTGTGGGTGACGAGCAGCGCCGCTCTGGTCATTCGGAAACTCTATCCGACACGCCCGCGTGCACGACCGCACTGATCGCCTCCCGATCCGGGGGCGGGGCATCGGCCCGGAACCAGACGAAGAACTCCACATTGCCGGACGGGCCGGGTAGCGGACTGGCCACCACCCCGGCCACGCCGAGACCCAGCGCGCCCGCCGCCTCAGCGACCTGCAGGACGGCCTCGGAGCGCAACTGTGGGTCTCTGACCACCCCACCGGATCCGACGCGCTCCTTGCCCACCTCGAACTGAGGTTTCACCATCAGGGCGAGGTCGCCCTCCGTACACGCGGAAAGTGCAGGAAGCACCAGACGCAGCGAAATGAACGACAGGTCGGCGACGGTCAGCTCGACTTTGCCGCCCATCTGTTCAGGGGTCAGTGTCCTGACGTTGGTCCGTTCCAGCACCCGCACCCGCGCATCGGTGCGCAGCGGCCAAGCCAACTGTCCATAGCCGACATCCACGGCGACCACCTCGGAAGCGTTGTGGCGCAACAGGACGTCGGTGAAACCTCCGGTGGACGCGCCCGCGTCGAGGCAACGCCGCCCGGCGACCGTCAGCCCTTTGGGCATTAAGGCCGCGAGCGCTCCCGCCAGCTTGTGCCCGCCGCGCGACACGTACTCCGTCTGCGTCTGCTCGCCGGTCACCCGCACCGCGTCGGCGGGATCGACCATCGCCGCCGGCTTGCTGGCCACGTTCCCGCGCACCTCGACTCGCCCATCCGCGATGAGGGTCGCCGCGTGTTCGCGTGAGCGGGCCAGGCCGCGCCGCACCAGCTCGGCGTCGAGCCTCAACCGGCGCGCCATCACTCCTCTATGGAGGAGAGCACTTCACGCAGGGTCTGGTGCGCGGCTTCGTAGGCGCCGAGCTGTTCCTGGGCGGACAGCCCAGCCGCGTTCTGCACCGAGGCGACCGCCGCGTCCACGGCGTGGTGCCCGGTCGAGTTTTCGTTGGGCGCCATAGCTTCCGTCATGGCGTGGCCTTCGCGGCCTTGGTGGCCTTCTTCGCCACGGCTTTCTTGGCGGGCGCCTTGGCCGCGGCCGCATGCACCGCCGCGATCGCCTCCGGCGCTTCCTTGTCCGCGGCCACCCTCGGCATCGGCCGCTTCGCCGCCGGCCCGGCAGCCTTGATGACCGGCTCAGCCTCGGTGGCCTTCTTGGCGACAGCCTTCTTCGCGACCGTCTTCTTGGCCGCCACCGGCGGTTCGTCCGAAGCGGCCGGCGCGGCCTTGGCGTCGCGCAGCTGGCGCTCCAGTGCCTCGATGCGGTCGTTGAGCGCGGCGACCTCTTCGGCGGTGGCCAGGCCCACCCGGCTCAGTGCGCGGTCCATCTCCACCCGCACCATCCGGGAAACCGCCTCCCGATTGGCGTTTCCGGTGGCCAGCAAGTCCTCGGCCAGTGTCTGCAGCTGGGCTGCGGTGGCACCGCTCTTGCCGACAAGCTCTTTGGTCACCTTTTTGACGGTCTTCTCCGCCTTCTTCTTGGAAGCCTCAGTCAGGCCGAAAGCCAGCTCGAGATATGCCTTAACCGCGTCCTGCACGGGTTCACTCACCTTCTGCGTCACCATAATGCTCACGCTACCGCGAACAGTCCGGAGAGGTCCTTCGCCACGAAAGTTGGACGTTGCGTGCCCGTCGCGCCCTGGGCCGCTTCGGCGGTGGCCACCCCGGTCAACACCAGCAGACTGTCCATCGCGGCGCGATTGGCTCCCATGATGTCCGTGTCTAAACGATCACCCACGATGAGGGTACCGGCAGCGCCCGCATCCCTTGCCGCAGCAAGAAAAAGCGCGGGTTCGGGCTTGCCCACCACGAGGTCGGGCTGCCGCTCCAGAGCGGTCGCCAGCGCGGCCACCAACGCCCCGTTGCCCGGCAACGGCCCGCGCGGCGTCGGCAGGGTCTTGTCGGTGTTGGTCGCGATCCACTGCGCTCCGCCGCGGACCGCCACACACGCCTCGGCCAGGTGTTCCCAACCCACCTTCGGGCCGTAGCCCTGGACCACCGCCACCGGATCGTCATCAGCCTTGGTCACCACCGTCAGCCCGGCCGCCGTCACCTCATCAGCCAGCGCCGGCGCACCGACCACCAGAACCCGCGACCCGGGCGCGAACCTCTCCGCCAGCACCTGTGCCGCGGCCGCTGCCGAAGTCAGCACCTCGCCCGGCTCCGCGGCCACCCCGATCCCGGTCAGCAGAGCCGCCACCTCATCGCGGCGCCGGGAGGCGTTGTTGGTCACGAAACGGATCGTCTTGCCCATCTCGCGCAGCCGCCGCAACGCCTCCGGAGCGCCGTCGACGGGGCGGTCGCCAAGCACGACCACCCCGTCGAGGTCCAAAACTATGAGCTCATACCGATCGACCAGTCCGGTCACCTCTCAGCGGCCCGTCCCGTCATCGCCGCGTGACCCGCCACCCGAACCGCCGCGCGGGCGGTCTCCGGATTCGTCGCCACTTCCGGCTGCGTCACCGCTGCCGGCTGCGTCGCGGTCAGCGCCATCCTCGTCGTCCTCATCGTCTTCATCGTCTTCATCCTCGTCGTCGAAGTCGTCGTCTTCGTCATCGAGGTCGTCGTCTTCATCATCTTCGTCATCGTCATCGTCATCGTCGCGGTCGTCTTCGTCATCGTCGTCCGCGTCGTCTTCGTCATCGTCGTCGTCGTCGCTGTCGGCGGTGTCGCGATCGGGCGAGGTCGCGTCCACATCGGACTCGTACTCACCGTCCTCGTCGTCGATTTCGATACCGTCCATCTCGAGCAGACGCTCGGCGGCGTCGGTGATGCCCTCGGCGTCCACCGCGGCGGCACGGCCGAACCACTCGCGCGCCTCCTCGGTGCGGCCCGCTTCCAGCAGCGCATCGGCATAGGCGTAGCGAAGCCTTGGGGCCCAAGGCTCTTCGGACTCCACGGACAGTTCCCGGATCTGCAACATGGCCGCGGCCGCGTCGTGCTGGCCCATGTCGCCACGCGCCCCCGCCGCCACGATCAAAAGCTCCAGCGCTTCGTTCCGCCCGAGCTTGTCACGCTCCGCGGACCGGAACAGATCGATGGCCTTTTCCGGCCTTCCCAGCGCGCGCTCACAGTCGGCCAGCACGGCGAGATGGGTCTGCCTGCCCGTCATCCGGTGATAGGTACGCAGCTCAGCTATTGCCGTCGTCCATTCCTCCGCCTGGTACGCGGCCAAGCCGACCGCTTCCCGCACAGCCGCGATCCGCGACGCCAACCGGCGCGCCGCGATAGCGTGCTCCAACGCGAGCGCCGGATCGTCGTCGATCAACTGCCCGGTCGCCACCAGATGCCGAGCCACGGTCTCCGCCACCGGCTTCGCCAAAGGAAGCAGTTCCGCCTTCACGGCCGAATCGAGATCGTCAGCCGCCATGGCGTCGGTCAGCTCGGGACCGGCAACCTTGTCCTCCGGCTCGGGCTCGAAGCTGCTGAACTTGCGGTCGCCCCGGAATCCCGCCGCGGCGCGATCATCGCGCCGACCAGCGCCACCAGCACGGTCGCCGCCGGCACGGTCGTCACGGCGCTGGAAACCGCCACCGGCACGGTCATCACGCCGGAACCCGCCGCCTGCGCCACCAGCGCGATCATCCCTGCGGAACCCGCCGCCGGTGCCACCGGCGCGGTCGTCCCGCCGGAAACCACCACTGCCACCAGCACGGTCATCACGCTGCTGGAAGCCGCCCTCACGGCGCCCGCCACCCGCGCGATCATCACGCCGCTGGAAACCGGCCTCGCCACCAGCACGGTCATCACGCCGCTGGAAACCGCCCTCACGGCGCTCGCCACCCGCGCGATCATCACGCCGCTGGAAGCCGCCCTCACGGCGCTCGCCACCCGCGCGATCATCACGGCGCTGGAAACCGCCCCGATCGCCGCCGCGGTCGTCGCGGCGGAACCCACCAGCGCGGTCACCACCACGATCGTCACGGCGGAACCCGCCGCCACCGGCACGGTCATCGCGACGCTGGAAACCGCCGCGGTCACCGCCACCGGCACGGTCATCACGCCGGAAACCACCACCGCCACCAGCACGGTCATCCTTGCGGAAGCCACCGCTGCCACGGTCATCCTTGCGGAAGCCACCGGTGCTACCAGCGCGGTCATCCTTGCGGAAGCCGCCACTGCCACGGTCATCCTTGCGGAAGCCACCGGTGCTACCAGCGCGGTCATCCTTGCGGAAGCCACCACTGCCACCAGCACGGTCATCGCGACGGAAGCCACCACCAGCGCCACCGGCACGGTCATCGCGACGGAAACCACCGCGGTCCCCGCCAGCACGATCATCACGACGCGGATAACCGCCAGCCGGGCGATCGTCCCGCCGCTGGAAACCACCCTCACGACGCTCTCCACCAGCACGATCATCACGGCGGAAACCGCCAGCGCGATCGCCGCCACGGTCACTGCCGCGGAATCCGCCCCGGTCCCCACCAGCGCGATCATCCCTACGGAACCCACCGCCGGCACCACCGGCACGGTCATCACGGCGGAAACCACCGCTGCCGCCAGCACGGTCATCACGCCGGAAACCACCACTGCCACCAGCGCGATCATCACGCCGGAAACCACCACTGCCACCAGCACGGTCATCACGCCGGAAACCACCCCGGTCGCCGCCACCCGCACGATCATCACGACGCGGATAACCGCCAGCCGGACGATCCTCGCGGCGCGGATAACCGCCGGCCGGCCGGTCATCACGACGCTGGAAACCACCCTCACGGCGGTCACCGCCAGCACGATCATCACGACGGAAGCCGCCACCGGCACGGTCATCCCGGCGATCGCCGCCAGACCCGCCCCGATCATCGCGGCGGAAACCACCACTGCCGCCGCTGGCACGATCATCGCGCCGGAACCCACCCGCACGGTCATCGCGGCGCGGGAAACCGCCCCGATCACCCGTCCCACGAGGCTTTTCGTAGCCGCCATCAAAACCGCGGGCCCGGTCGCCGTCACGCCGGAAACCCTCACGCTTACCATGCGAACGGTCGACACCGCCGCGCTCGCCACCCCGCGCACCACCGTCACGGCGACCGCGGTCACCGCCTGCGTCCCGGCCAGACTTGTCATTACCCGTGGAAGTCACGGAGTACATCCTCTCCTATGCCGCAATCGGACGGCGGCAACCCTGCCGTAAATACGTGAGGGCCTCCCCAAACGGGAAGGCCCTCACATAAAGAA
>NZ_BONY01000149.1 GCF_016862955.1 Rhizocola hellebori
GGCGTGCTAGAGGTCGTGGTGTATCCGATCGGTCAGTGTCGACAATGGACGGCCGCCGCCGCCCCAGCGCCGGGCGATGATCTCGGCTGCCACGCTCACGGCCGTTTCCTCCGGGGTACGGGCGCCGAGATCGAGGCCGATCGGAGAGGCGAGCTGCGCGAGCTGCTTGTCGGTGACCCCGGCTTCACGCAGCCGGGCCATCCGGTCGTCATGGGTGCGCCGCGACCCCATCGCCCCCACATAGGCGAATTCGTGACTCAGCGCCACCTGCAACACCGGCACATCGAACTTGTTGTCATGGGTCAGCACACAGATCACCGTGCGCTGATCCACCCGGCCCTTCTCCAGCTCACCGGTGAGATAGCGGTGCGGCCAGTCGACCACGACCTCGGCCCCCGGGAATCGCTTCGGCGTGGCGAAGACCGGCCTCGCGTCACAGACCGTTACCTCGTACCCCATAAAAGAACCGATGCGGGCAACAGCCGCGGCGAAGTCAATTGCGCCAAACACCAGCATCCTGGGCTTCGGGGCGAAGCTGGCCACAAACAGGGTCAGACCGTCGCCGAGCCTTTCCCCGTCAAGGCCGTAGCGCAGCTTGCCGGTGAGGCCGGAGGCGAGCATGCCGCGCACGTCGTCGGTGGTGGCGTCGTTGAGGCGATCGGAGCCGAGGCTGCCCGAAACGCGGTCGTGCCAGATCACCAGGCGCTTGCCGATCTGGTCCGGCCGCCCGTCGATGATGGTGGCCACCGCCACCGGCTCACCGGCGGCCACCGCTTCGGCCACCATGTCCAACTGCGGAAACGACTCCTGGTCTATCCGCTCCACGAACAGCTCGATGGTCCCGCCGCAGGTGAGGCCGACGGCGAAGGCGTCGTCATCGCTGACCCCGTATTTGGGCAGCTGCGGCTGACCGGTCTGGATCACCTCGGTGCCCAGCTCGTAGACGGCGGCTTCGACGCAGCCACCCGAGACGCTGCCCACCGCCGTGCCCTCCGGGCCGACCAGCATCGCCGCGCCGGGCTGCCGGGGCGCGCTCGACCATGTCTGCACCACGGTGGCCATGCCCACCGGCCGGCCGGATCGCCACCAGGCCAGCAGCTCGTCAAGCACCTCGCGCATGCCGCATCATCTCCGTCCCAGCAGGACATTGGCAAATGGCACTATGCCTCGTCCCGGTGCTTTCTGTGTTCGGCCACCAAACCCTTTGGCGCGGATAGGGTCCACGCCTCATCTAGCAACTCTGCCAGCTCTTCGGGCCGGATGCGGGCAAGCTGGATCTCCACCCAGCCGAACCTGCCCGAGGTGTGCGAGGCGGAAAACGTCTTCGGATCATGCTCGATCAGGGCGGCCTGTTCCTGGCGCATCGCCTTGAGCAGCACCACGTCGTTGTCCTGTGAGAGGTAGCCGAAGCTCTTGCCGCGCACCTTCAGCGCCCGGTGCTCGTCCCACTCGTGCAGCTGCACCTCAGGTAGCTCCAATGCTATTTCCAGCAGCCGCTGCATGCTGATGCCAACAGTCATCGTCAGCTCCAGATAGTCACATAGACCGCGCTCAGGTCGATGAGCGTCACGGCACCACGATAGTCCTAGGTCTACGCTGGTGGTGTATGCACGATCGTCCCGTCCGGCTGGCCATGTCCCTAAGGAGCAAAGGTGCGCCGAAGCGAGCTAATGAGCCGGGCAGAAGACCTGCGCCTGGCACGCACCCCATATGTGCTGGCGACGGTGGTCCGCGTGCAGAGGCCCACCAGCGCCAAGGCCGGTGATTGTGCCCTGATGCTGGCCGACGGCACGCTCGACGGCTTCATCGGCGGCGACTGCGCCGAGTCGACCGTGCGCCTGCAGGGGCTGCGGCTCTTGGAAACGGGCGCGTCCACCCTGCTGCGGATCACCCCGGAGCCCGAGTCCCAGCGCGAGGAAGAGGGACTCGTGGTGGTCAACAACCCGTGCCTGTCCGGCGGCAGCTTGGAAATCTTCCTGGAGGCCATGCTTCCGGCCCCGCTGATCTACGTGTTCGGGGATTCTCCGGTGGCGCGGGCCCTGGAGACGATCGGCAACGCCGCCGGTTACGACGTCCGTACCCATCCGGTCGATCGGATAACTACCCTGCCGCCGGACGTGTCGGCCGTCGTGGTGGCCTCGCACGGCGGCGACGAGGAGCATCTCCTCGAGGCCGCGCTTCACGCCCAGGTGCCCTACCTCGCTTTGGTGGCAAGCCACAAGCGCGGCGACGCGGTCCTGGCCAGCGTCAACGCCACGCGCGAGCGCATCCACACCCCGGCCGGCCTTGACATAGGCGCCCGCACCGCCCCCGAGGTCGCCATCTCCATCCTCGCCGAGCTCATCGCCCACACCCCGCACATCGCCGCCCACCCCGTCGAGCCTGCGGACTCTCCCGCCACCCCCAGCCCTGCCACCGTCCCAGGCTCTGCCGCGCCGGTCGCGGCCACGCCCGCCGTGGTGGCTGAACGCTTGGGCGTCGCCGGTCGCACGGCCACCGCCGGCGTCCGTTTCGGGGGACCCGGCGGGCTGATGGAGTCCGCTGCCAGGCGCGTGCTTCCCATGGCACCAAACGAAACCGCCATCGACCCGGTCTGCCGCATGGAGGTCGCCATCACCGCCACCGCGCTGCGTGCCGAGCACGCCGGGAGGAGCTACTACTTCTGCGCCTCGGGTTGCAAGGCCAGCTTCGTCAAAGACCCCGACGCCTATCTGCCCAGCCATGCCTGAGCTGCCCGATCTGGCGACGCTGACCGCCGACCTCGACCGCGCGGGCTACCTGGTGTCGCCTTCGCTTGCCACAGCGCTGTTCCTGGCTGTCCAAATGGGACAGCCGATCCTGCTCGAAGGGGAGCCCGGCGTCGGCAAGACCGAGGCCGCCAAGGCACTGGCCACCGCCTTGGACACCAAACTCGTTCGGCTGCAATGCTACGAAGGCCTCACCGCCGCCGAAGCCCTGTACGAGTGGAACTATCCCCGGCAGCTCCTCGGCATCCGCCTGGCCGAAGCCCGGGGCGCTGATCTGCACGACGAAGACCTCTTCAGCGACGCCTACCTGCTGCCGCGACCGCTGCTCACCGCCATCGAACACCCCGGCCCTCGCCCGGCCGTGCTGCTGATCGACGAGGTGGACCGCGCCGACGACGAATTCGAGGCCTTCCTCTTCGAGACCCTCGCCGAGTCGAGCGTCACCATTCCCGAGCTGGGCACCCGCAAGGCCGTGCTGCCGCCGATCGCCATCCTCACCTCCAACCGCACCCGCGATCTGCACGACGCGTTGCGCCGCCGCTGCCTGTACCACTGGATCGACTACCCACCCGACTCGCGCGTGGCCGAGATCGTCCGCCGCCGGGTTCCGGCAGCCTCCGCCTACCTCGCCGAACAGGTCGCCAACGGCGTCTCCCGGCTGCGGGGGCTGGGCCTGACCAAACCACCAGGCGTGGCCGAGGCCATCAACTGGGCTGCCGCTGCCATCCTGCTTGGCCTGCCGGCCTTGACCGTCGAGGGCGCATCAGCCACGTTGGGCACGGTTCTCAAGCATGCCGAGGATCATTCCGTGGTACTGGAAAACGGCCTGGCAAAGATCGTCGATGGCTGACCTGGCCGAGGTGACCGCACGGTTCGCCGTGGCGCTGCGCGCCGCGGGCCTGTCCACCGGTCCCGACCGGGTGGCCCGCTTCACCCGCGCGGTGACCCTGGTCGCGCCGGAAACCGTTGCGCAGCTTCGCTATTGCGCCCACGCCACGCTCGCCACCACGCCGGCCGACATCGCCATCCTCGACCCGGTCTTCGACGCCATCTTCGCCGGTTCCGATTCCCCGGACTCCCCGTCCAGCCGGACACACCGCCCCACCACGCGCCCCACCGAAGTCACCGCTTCGGAAGCCGCAGGTGACGACGCCGACCCCGACTCCGAGTCACCGGCCGCCATCTACGCGAGTGCGGTAGAGCGCTTGCGGCACAAGGACTTCAGCACGCTCACCGCCGAGGAGCTCGATCTGCTCGCGGCCGCGATGAGCTCGCTGCGGCTGTCGCCTCCGCTTCGCCGCTCCCGCCGCTATCGCCGTTCGATGACCGGGCCCCGGCTGGACCTGCGCACCACTTTGCGTATGGCGCAACGCTTCGGCGGCGATCCGGTCAAGCTCGTGCGCCGCCGCCACACCCTGCGCCCGCGCCGCCTGGTCATGCTCTGCGACATTTCCGGCTCCATGGAACCCTACGCACGAGCCATGATCCAGCTGCTCTACTGCGCCAGCACCGGCACCAGGGCCGAGGTTTTCAGCTTCGCCACCCGCCTGACCCGGCTGACACCGGCTCTTTCCCAGCGCTCCCCCGCCCGTGCCCTCGCCCAGGCCGGCCGGCTGGCCCCGGACTGGTCCGGTGGCACCAAAATCGGCTTGGCCGTCAAGGACTTCCTCGACCGTTTCGGCCGGGCAGGCATGGCCCGCGGCGCGGTGGTGCTCATCATCTCCGACGGCTGGGAGACCGGCGACCCCAGCGTGCTCGGCACCCAGATGGCCCGGCTGTCGCGGGTGGCCCACCGCATCATCTGGGTCAACCCCCGTACCCAGAGCCCGCACTATCAGCCCCTCGTGGGTGGAATGGCGGCTGCCTGGCCGCATTGCGACGCGGTGGTCAGCGCCCACTCCCTGGACGCCCTCGGCACCCTGGTCGCGGCCATCGCGGCAGCTCCCTAGGCGCGGCCGACCCAGGTGGCGACGCACGCCTCGTTGCCTTCGGCGTCGGCCAGCACCCACCACTTCGGCGCGTGCGCATCGGAGACCAACCGGCCGCCCGCCGCCAGGGCGGCGGCTATCCGGGCCTCGGCTTGGTCGTGCGGCACGGCAATGTCGAGGTGCATGCGGTTGCGCTGTGGCCGCGCCGCGGTCATTTGCTGCAACCCGAAGCCGGGGCCGCGGTTCGCCGGGTCGAAAAGATAGTCGTCGCCGATCTGGTGGTAGCCGAGCAGCGCCCGCCAGAACGGCAGCACCTCCGCGCCGGCGAGCGCGTCGAGAGTGACATTGATCAGCTGCACCGCCGCCGGGTCGGCGACGAGGCCCAATTCCTTGGCAGCGGCGGAGATCCGCCGGGCCAGCGCGATGTCGCGCCGCTTCAGGCTCACCGTGACGCCCGCGTGGCGCAGGTCGACGTTGACGATCTGCTGTTCGCTCTCATCGGCGAGCCGCCCGATCTCGTCCACCAGCGCGACGCCCTGGGCCAGCGAGCCGGTCGGAAAATGGGCCGAGACCAGATGGTAAAGGCAGCGCCAGTCGTCCACGCCGTCGGCCGCATGGAACTGCCCGGCCGTGATCTGGTTAGTAGCTGAACTCACGGTCACTGCCCTCGGGCCACACGATCACCAGGTCGGCGTCCTCGTCGCTGGTGTCCCGCCGGGCGATGAGCGCGACCTCGAGGAGGTCGAATTCGTCCACAATGGAGTGAACGGCCGCAAATGCTTGCTGCCAATGCTCCGGAGCCACGTAGGCGAACAGGTTCATGGTGCCGCTGCCTATGTCGCCGCCGTCGAACTCACCCAGCTCCAACTCGGCCAGCTTGGCCTCGATCGCGTCGCCCAGACGGTTTCGCAAATCCAGATCGTCCTCGGCCAGACCCATCGGCAGCTGTACCACGATCTGCTCGGTGAGCTCATCAACTTCGTCGTCCACTGTTCCCCCCTCCGCCGGGCATCCTACCGGCTGTCGTGATTGGCTAGCCGACGTGACTGGTTTCAATGATCCGGCGTTCTTCGGCGACCGCTACGCCGACCGGTACGACGAGTTCACCTCGCTGGACCCGGCGCCAGCCGTCGCCTTCCTCGCCGGCCTCGCCCGGGGCGATGCCCGTGTCCTGGAGCTGGCCATCGGGACCGGCCGAGTGGCCATCCCGCTGGCCGAGCGCGGCTACACGGTCGAAGGGATAGACGGCTCGGCGGCGATGATCGAGCGGATGCACGCCAAGGCTGGCGGGCGGGCGATCCGCGCGGTGGTGGGTGACATGGCGGACGTGGCCGGTGTCGAAGGCCCGTACCAGTTGGCGTTCCTTGTGTACAACACGATTTTCAACCTCCCCAGCCAGGCGCGTCAGGTCGACTGCTTCCGCAATGTGGCCGAGGTGCTGGAGACGGGTGGGCTGTTCGTCATCGAATGTTTCATCCAGAACGTGGCTGACTTCGATCGCGGGCAACGGGTCGCGACGCGGTTCCTCTCCGAGGACGCGGTCAACATGGAGTTCATGCTGCACGACCCGGTGGCGCAGACGGTCACCTATCAGCGGGTCACCTTCGACGAGCGCGGCACCACCCTGAATCCGTTGCGGCTGCGCTACTGCTGGCCCAGCGAGCTGGATCTGATGGCCCAGCTGGCCGGCATGCATCTGCGCGAGCGTTACAGCGACTGGGACCGCAGCCCGTTCACCGCGGCCAGCACGCGCCACGTCTCGGTCTACGAAAAGCGCTGAGGGTCCTCGGCCGGGCTGTGGCCATTCAGGTGGCGCGCCCGGTCTAGGCCGCCAACGTCTCGCACCCGCTGACCGATGGCCGAGTTCAGCGCCTGCTGGATCGGCGCGCTGCCCGCGAGCGCCTGTGCACCGCCGCGTACCAGATCTCCGGCTGCGCGTGAGGCGCTGCGGCCCAGCTCGCCGGCCTGCGCCGCACCTGCCTGGCCGGCGACCCGGGCCAGCTGGGTGGTCCGCAGGGCGAGTTCGACAGCGCCGCCCGGCACCCTGGCCACCAGCGCCCGGCGCACCACCACGGTGCCCGACATCCGATCGATGATCGTGCGACGACGCCGCCCGAGCACCGCCAGCGCGTTGATCCAGAACGCCACCACCGCGGCCGCCCAGACCAGCATGCCGAGGAAGAACTGCCCCACCACGACCAGCACCAGCGCGACGCTGACCAGGCCGGTCTCCAGGAAGGTCGTGCTGCACGCGCGGCGCAGCACCCGGCGGCCCCGCAGCCGTGGCGTGCCCGGCACCGCCAGCCCGAAGCGGACTCCGGTGAGCATCTTGCCGACGGTACGGCCGCGCCAGGCCAGCATGACCGCCTGATAGAGGAACTGCAGCATCGGTATTGCCAGCAGGGCGCCGATCAGCGGCGCGGCGAAGCCCAGCCACTCCTTCGACGCGACCGTTCCCAGGGCGCCCGCGCCGGAGCCGTGCTGGGTGATCAGCTTGACCAGCTGGGACCACCCGAACTGGGCCGCCACCGCGCCCAGGTAACCCGGCAGGCCGTGCACGAGCACCGAGATGGCGAGTGCCACCAGGATTCCCGCCGGGATCATGACGATGGTGTAGTCGACGAGCCAGGCCAGCACGCGACGGGTGACCGAGGCCGGGACGGGTTCTGAAGCCACCAGTGCTTGGGAGACAGGCATGTCCGAGCTCGATCCAATCTCAGGCCTTTGTCAATTAGGTCGACGCTCACCGTAGTTGACCTGGATGAGCCGTGTATATCGTTGCTCCCTCCACATCGCAGTGACCGGCCGACCTAGCCCAAGCGGGTGAACCCGCCACATCACCATCTACATTGGACACCGTGCCCGACTTAACCCGATCTAGGGCGAACTGGGCGATGTCTGGTACATAATGGTCGGCAGGACACATCAGTGGAGGTTCTCCCATGATCACCGTTGGCCTGCTCGCCACCATCGAAGCCAAACCTGAGCACGCGCAGGAGGTGGCAGACCTGCTCGCCTCGGCGCAGCAGCTTGCCGAGCAGGAGGACGGCACCGTGGTCTGGTTCGCCTTCCAGACCGGCCCGACATCGTTCGGCGTCTTCGACGCGTTCCCCAGCGATGCCGCGCGGCAGGCCCATCTCAACGGCCAGATCGCGGCGGCCCTGATGGCGATCGCGGGCGAGAAGCTGTCCTCGCCCCCGGACATCAAGGCAGTCGACATCCTCGCCAGGAAGATCACCCTCGACGGCTGACCAGCCCCTCGACTGGGCGGGCTGCGGGCCGTAGGCTGCCAAAATGGCGGCCAAAGAGGACCTTGTCAATGTGGTGACCGCGCAGCACGCGGGCGTGCGCGCCGATCTGGAAGAGCTGGTCCGGCTGCCCAGCATCGCCTTCGATGGCTTCGACCTCACGCAGGTGGACCGGTCGGCCGAGCTGGTGGCGCGGCTGTTTCGCGAAGCGGGCGTGGAAAACGCGCGCCCGGAACGGGTAGGCGATGGGCGCCCCGCCGTCATCGGCCGCCGAGCCGCGCCGCCCGGCGCGCCAACGGTTTTGCTCTACGCGCATCACGACGTGCAGCCGGTGGGTGATCTGTCGCAATGGGACAGTGAGCCGTTCGAGCCCGTCGAGCGCAACGGCCGCCTCTACGGGCGCGGCGCAGCCGACGACAAGGCGGGCGTGATGGCTCACGTCGCGGCGTTGCGCGCCTTCGGCGGCAGCCCACCGGTGGGAATCTCCCTCTTCATCGAGGGCGAGGAGGAGTACAGCACCGCATCGCTGCGGCCGCTGCTGGAGAAGCATCGCGAGGAGCTGGCACCCGACGTCATCGTGGTCGCCGACTCGGCCAACTGGGCGGTCGGCCAGCCGGCCCTGACCACGTCGCTGCGCGGCGGTGTCAGCGTTCTGGTGCAGGTGCGCACGGCCAAACACGCGGTGCACAGCGGGATCTTCGGCGGGGTGGCACCCGATGCGCTGACAGCGCTGTGCCGGCTGCTGGCCACGCTGCACGACGACGCGGGCGATCCCGCGGTGGCGGGTCTGGTGCGCGGCGATGCCGCCAAGTTGGACTATCCGGAGGAGCGCTTCCGTGCGGAGGCGGGGTTGCTCGATTCGGTCCACCTGATCGGGACGGGTTCGATCCCCGAACGGCTATGGGCCAGACCCGCCATCACCGTGGTGGGCATCGACGCGCCTCCCATCGCCAGCGCCCCCAACGCCTTGAGCCCGGTGGCCACGGCCAAGGTCTCGCTGCGCCTGGCCCCGGGCGAGAACGCCGAGCGCGCCTTCGGGCTGTTGCGCGACCACCTGATGACACATGCGCCGTGGGGGGCCGAGGTGACGGTGACGAAGCGCTTCAGCGGCCAGCCCTGGAGCGTCTCCGGCGACATCCGGATCCTCGACGCCGCACGCGCGGCGTTCGCCACCGCATGGCAGGGCACCGCGCCGGTCGACATGGGCATGGGCGGCTCCATCCCCGTGGTCGACATCTTCGCCGAGCTGTACCCCGACGCCACCATCCTGGTGACCGGCGTCGAGGATCCCGACTCACGCGCCCACGGCGCCAACGAAAGCCTGCACCTTGGCGACTTCGCCAAGGTGTGCCTCGCCGAGGCGCTGCTACTGTCCAATGTGGCCGAAGTGGCCCGATAGCGTTTCAGCCCTTGCGTTTGGCGATGACGATGTCGGGTTCGTCGGCGCCCACCGGCACGAAACCCGCCGCGTCAAGCTGCTCGTCAAGCTCGGCCTCGGTTGCCAGGTAACCGGTGAACGTTTCGCTGGCTTCGCGGATCAGCGCGCCTTCCCGGCTGACGCGGTAGACGAAGCGCCATTGCACGGTCCGGACGTCGAGCTCGGTGCAGATCACCTCGCCGCTGTAGGTGTCGCCGCCCAGCTCCAGGCGGGCCAGGTCGCTGCGGCCCGGGTCGTGGCGGGCCGGAGGACGTTGCAGGACAAGGGTTCCGCCCGCCACCATGGCTCGGGCGAGCGCGCCCAGCGCGCGCGAACGAGCCTTATGGTCAAGACACGCCAAGGTGTTCAGACACCAACCGAAGTCGGCGACCCGGGTCAGACCCAGCTCCTCTATTCGCCGGGCATGCACCCGAACCCTTGCCAGTTCTTCTTTCCGGCCCGCCAACCGGCTGAGCAGGATGGCCCGCATCTGCGCCGCCGGCTCGATCGCGTGGACCGTGACCTCGCAGAGGCGGGCCAGTCTGGCCGTGACCAGGCCCGTGCCCGCCCCTGCGTCGATGACTCCTATTTTGGGTACGCCGAGCCACCGGCCCAGGAGGCGCTGCGCCACCGAGTCCTCCTGCGTCGCCTGCAGCAGGTCGTAGAACTCGGCCGTCACCTGGTAAGCGTGGCCTTCGGTCATACGATGATCTTAGACGACTGAGAAGAAGGTGATCATCGTACACGTCAGCTTCGAGCCGGACACCGTGCAATGCGGCGGCACACTGGTCCAGGAGAAGCCGATCGGCGCCCAGATCGACGTCGTGTGGGTCAGGGCGAAGTTCGCGCCCGGTACCGTGACATAAATGCCGTAGGCAGTTCCGGAGAGCGAGAGAATCTTGGTAAAGGTGTTGCTCGCCACCGGTATTGAGCCCGGCGTCGGCGTGATCGCCGCAGTGCCGTTCATCTTCATCGCCCGCGTGCAGCTCGTGCTACCACCAAAGATGATGGCCGCATCGCCCTCGGGGTAGACGTAGGTGCTGGCATAACCCGAAGCACCGCAGGTCTCGACGGTGCCCCCGGCACTGGTGGCGACCGCATCCGGCATTCCTACGACGAAGTTGGCGTCCGCACTGGCCGGCTGAGCCGACAGCACGATGGTCAGCGCGGCGACCGCGAATGCGGTGGCAAGCGCGCCCAATCTACGCATGGCAAATCCTTTCCGGTAGTGAAGCGATTGCCACGCAGGCTAAGCACCCCCGATTGTCTGGCGATGGTTTGCGCCGATCTTCAACCCTGATTTTT
>NZ_BONY01000150.1 GCF_016862955.1 Rhizocola hellebori
CCCTCGGACACGCAAACCCCCGCGAGGCATCAGCGTTTGGCGATGCCTCGTTTTTGTGCTTGCTGTTGGCGGCGCTGCCGTGGGATGCCTCGATCCTGTTCTGGGCCGTCGCTGGTGGACGTGATGATGGTCGATTTCTGGTGCTCGGGCGGCGGGTTGGGCGCTGGTGTGGCCGTGGCGGCAGCGGTAGGCGGTGTTGCCGTGGCTGAACTGTGATTCCATGCTGCGTCCGCATGCTGCGCAGCGCAGCAGCCCGGCCAGCAGGTACTTGCGGTTGCTGCCGTCGGCTGGCTGGTATCGGGCGCTGATGTTCTGTGTGGCGATGAAGTCGGGTTCGCTGATGAGGGCTTCGTGGGCCGGTTGGTCGGAGATTGCCCAGTCCTGTGAGGCGGTCAGCTTCCGTAGCGCGGCTACGCCGGGTACGGCGTCGTCGGTGGGTTTACGGTGGGTCTGTTGCCGGTTCCAGACTTGACGGCCGGTGTAGCGGGGGTTGGCCAGGATCGCGGCCACGGTGCGAAGGTGCCATGTCTTGCCGGGGCGATGGGGGTTGCGTTCGGGGTCGGCCGCTGATGGGCATGGGACTGCGTTCTCGTTGAGCATTCTGGTGATGTGCGCGATGCTGTGGCCTTCCATCCGCCGGGCGAAGATCCATTTCACGTGTGGTGCGGTCTGTGGGTCGGGTTCCAGGCGGTGCAGGCGTCGGCCCCATGCGGCGTGGGCGGTGTTGGGGTGTGGTCCGGCGTCAGCGATGCGGTAGCCGTAGGGTGGCCGTCCGCCTAGGTGGCGGCCTTGTTGGCGGGCTTGTGCTTGCATGGCGGCGGTGGTGCGGAACCGGGCTCGCTGTACTTCCTGTTTGGCTTGTGCGCCTAGCAGCATCAGCAGCGCTTGATGTGTCGGGTGGGAAAGGTCGATGGGTCCGTCGACTTCGGGTAGCCACAGTTGCACGCCATGCGCGCGCAGTATCGGTGCGAGGTGGATGGCTTGGCCGCCGTGGAACGCCCGCGCGTACTCGCCGACCACGATCGCCTCGAATCCGCGATCCGGATCGGTGATCGCGGCCAGCAGCTGGGCGGCCTGCGGCCGGTCGTTCCAGGAAATTTCGCGGGAGTAGCCGATGTCGAAGTATTCGGCCACGATCCGGCCGTGGCCGGCGACCAGCTCGGCGGCGAAGTCGTATTGCCATCGCCGTGATGACACCGGATCCTGATAGTCCTTCGGCTGGCGCTGCGGTTGGCGTTGAGCGCCACCGAGTTTGACATGCGAGTCTTGTTCGCGTGTAGTCTCGCCCCGCCGTGATCACGAAGGTCCTGGCTGGTCATTTCCGGGGGAACTCGTGGGTTCACGTTTGCGCGTATCGCGTTCATCTATTGCCGCTGCCGTGGGTTCAGCATTGATCGCTGGGCTGTTGGTCGTGGTGCCGCCGACTGCGGCTCAGGCCGCAACTTCCACTAACTCGGACAAATCGGTTCCGGTGGCGTCGTTGGAGAGTGCGCCGGGTGCTGTTGCCAAAATGCCGCAGCATTCGGGCCGGCCTGTGGTGTGGCCTTCGGCGGCTTCGGCATTGGTGGATGTGTCTAGTGGACGAGCCCGCTCTGTGACGGCGCCGGTGTCGGTTGGCGGATTGCCGGTGCGGGCACAGGAAACGATCTCCACACCGGCGGGGCCTGTGTCGACGGGTTCGCTGGGGGTGACGGGAGGGGCGCCGAGTCTGATCGGCGAGAACGCCACCTCGACGGTGTCGCCTGCGTCTGTGGGGCCGGCCGGCCAGCCGATGCGGTTCCCGCGGCTCCTGACACGGTTTCCAGGGTCAGGGTGGAGGTTCTGGATCGGTCGGCGGCCGAGGCCGCCGGCGTGGACGGGCTGCTGCTACGGCTTTCCCGTGGCGATGATGGGGTGAGTGCCGGTCAGGCGATGATTGATCTGGACTACTCCGGGTTTGTGGCTGCCTACGGCGGCGACTGGGCCGCGCGGCTTCGGCTGGTGGCGATGCCCGCGTGTGCGGTGTCGACGCCTGCGCTTGAGCATTGCCGCCGCGGTGTCCCGGTTCCGTCGTCCAAATCGGACACCACAACGCTGCGTCTGTCGGCTCAGGTGTCGGTCAATCCGGCCGAGTCTGCTGCTGTATCACAGCAGCAGTCGGTGGCGTCGAAGTCTGCTGCCGACGGGACTGTCGCTATGGCAGACGGTCCGCAGCTGTTCGGGGTGCAGTCAGGTCCCGGGGCTTACGCCAACACGTCTTTGTCATCATCGGCGGCGTGGTCGGCAGGAACGCAGGCTGGCGATTTCTCGTGGTCTCACCCGCTGACCGCCCCTCCGGTGGCTGGTGGGTTGGCGCCGAAGCTGGGTCTGAGCTACTCATCGGCGATGGTCGACGGGCGCACCGCCGTGGAAGGTGCGCAGACGTCACAGGTCGGTGAGGGCTTCGCCGACATCAATGCGGGCTTCGTGGAGCGGGCCTATCGGTCATGCGCCGACGATGTGCTTCAGCGGGTTCTGCTCAGCACCGGGTGGGAAGTCTTCACGAGAATGGTGCCACTTGCCGACTTCGACGGCGATGCCGCGAAGCGGCCGGATTTTCTTGGTATCACCGCCAACGGCGATATGTGGATCAACTTCAACACGTCCAAACCGGGTGACCCGTCCAAGGGGACCGGCCTGTTCGTGTCCGGGGGTTGGGGGAGCATATCGCAGTTGTGGCCGGCCGATCTGGACAACGACGGCCGCACTGACCTGGTGGGGTTTGACGGCTCCTCGGTGTGGTGGTGGCGGCTGACCGGCGCGGCAGGATCGGCCCCGACGATCGGGCCGGGCACACAGCTGACAGGTTTCGCCGGCTACGGCAAGATCGTGCCGCCGATCGATGTGGACCGCGACGGCAAGGTTGACATCGCCGGTGTGAACAGCGCGGGCGAGATGCGGTATCGCAAGAACACCTCGACATCCGGCGCGGTCTCTTTCAGCGGCACCTCCACGTTGATTACGGCCGGCTGGGGTTCGGTGCAGCACTTCTTCGTCGGCGACTTCGACGGTGACGGCCGCGTCGACATCACCGGCCGCGACAGCGACGTGTATTACGTCTGGCTGCTGTCCGGTGCGGTCGGCTCGGCGCCGACGGTGACAGTCCGCACGCTCGGTACCGGGTGGGGGGCGTTGACTCGTTTCGCGCCGCTGCTGGACTACGACCGTGACGGCAAGCCCGACATCGCCGGGTTCTCCGCCTCGGGCGAGCTGTACGCCCACGTGAACACGTCGACGCCGGGCAATGCGTCGCGGGGCTGGAGCGGTCTGATCAGCACCGGCTGGTCTGCGGTGAACACCATCTTTGCCGCCGATTTCGACGGCGACACGGTCAACGACATCGTCGGACGCGATGTCGGCGGCGCGATGTGGGTGTTCCAGGGCACCGGCAAGCCGGGTCTGCCGCAGTTCGGCCCGTTCCACTTCAACAGCACCGGCGACCGGTGCTGGCGCCTGCCGAACGCCACCATGTCCTTGGGCGGCAAGAGCGTTGAGCTCATCTTGGACGACGCCACGGGTACCTGGAAGTCGTCTGACGACTCCGCCACCAAGGTCGAGCAGATCGTCGACGCCGACGGCGAGCGGTGGAAGGCCACCACAGCCGACGGCACCCAATACTTCTTTGGCCTGAACAAACTGCCTGGCTGGACTTCCGGTGACCGGGAGACCGCGTCAAGGCTGATGGTGCCCGTGTTCGCCAACCACACCGGCGAGGCGTGCCTGAACACCGCCGACTTCGCGGCGTCGTGGTGCCAGCAGCCCTGGCGCTGGAATCTGGACTACGTTGTCGACCCGCACGGCAACACCATGTCCTACTGGTACGGCAAAGAGACCAACAACACCGGGCTGGCCGGCAATCCGGGCGTGGTGGCTTCCTACGACCGTGCCTCATACCTGCAGCGGGTGGAATACGGCACACGCGGCGGGCGTGAGTCCTCGCCGACCGCGACACCGCCGGCGAAGGTGGTCTTCGACTACGCCGACCGCTGTTGGGGCACCTGCTGGAACGGATCCACGCCGGTGGCCGCGAACTGGTACGACACGCCATGGGATCTGCGGTGTATCACCACATCGTGCTCCAACAACATGTCACCCTCGTTCTGGACCGCGCTTCGCCTGACCAGCGTGACCACCCAGGCACGTAACGCGAGCACGTCGTCCTATCAGGACGTCGACAAGTGGGAGCTGACCCACAGCTATCCGGCCACCGGCGACAACACCTCCCCTTCGTTGTGGCTTGCCAGCGTCACCCACACCGCAAAGGCGGGGACGGGGCCAACGATCACTGAGCCGTCGATTCAGTTCACCGGCACGGCAATGCAGAACCGGGCCCACTTCGATGCGGGCGCGGTGGAGCCGACCTACAAGTACCGGCTCACCAGCATCAACAACGGGACCGGTGGCCAGACCCAGGTCTACTACGACAACACCGACTGCCCGGCAGGGGCTGCCAACACACCCGACCCGGATCACAACTCGAAGCGCTGTTATCCGCAGAACGTCAACGGCGCGTGGACATGGTGGTCTAAATACCGGGTGGGCAAGGTTGTCGACTCGGACCTGGTGGGCGGATCCCCACCGGTCACCCACGCCTACGCCTATTCCACGGCGGGGTCCTCCGCTTCGGAGCTATGGGCACACAACGACGCAGGCCGCCACGGCGCTGCGCTGGCGAGCCGGACATGGAACATCTGGCGCGGCTACTCCACCGTGACGATCACCACCGGCACGGTGGACGGACAGAAATCCCACGTGTCCAACCTCTACATGCGCGGAATGCACGGCGACCGCGTCGACGGCGACAACGACGGCACCCGCCAAGCCACGATCACCACCAGCGATGGCGTTGCCCTGCAGGACGACACCTACCTGGCGGGTTTCCTGCGCGAGTCCATCACCTACGACGGGCCAGGCGGCCAGCCGCTGACGAAAACGGTCCAGGATCCCTGGTGGCAGCAGACCAGCAAGCGAGCGTTGACACCTACCTGGGCCATTCCCCCCACGGCGGTTGGCGGATTCCAGCGCACGGCGTCCGCGACGACCAAGACGTGGCTGCCCGCAACCTCAAGCTGGCGGACCACCCAGACCAAGACGACCTATGACGGCGTCTACGGCATGCCAACCCAGGTCGAGGACCTCGGCGACAGCGCCATCGCCACCGACGACGTGTGCACCCGGATGACGTACGCGAGAAACACCTCTGCATGGATCGTGGACGCCACATCGCGCGTGGAGACCGTCGGCGTCGGCTGTGGGCAGACTGCGAGCTATCCGGCAGATCTCCTGTCGGACACCCGATCGTTCTTCGACTCGAGCACCACCTTCGGCACTGCACCCACCCGAGGTCTGGTGACCAAGGTCGAGCAGGCGTCGGCCCACAACGGCACCGCGCCGACGTACGTGACGGTCGGCGAGAGCGGCTTCGATCAGTGGGGCCGATCCGTCTGGGTCAAAGATGCGTTGGGCCGCCAGACTTCCACGGTCTACACCCATGACGGCGCGGGCCGGCCGACCAAGGTGGAGACCACGAATCCGGCTGGTCACAAGTCCACCGTCAACCTCGAGTTCTCGCGTGGTATGCCTGTCACCGTTGTCGACGCGAACGGGAAGACCACGACGAGCGTCTATGACACCGCCGGCCGGTTGATCAAGACGTGGCAGCCAGGCAACCCCACCTCGGGCACACCGGACATCGAGTACGCCTTTACGGTCAGCGGCAGCGCACCGAACGTCGTGCAGACGAAGGTGTTGGGGCCGAACGGAAATCAGATCGTCTCCTACGAACTGCTCGATGGCTTTCTCCGATCACGCCAAACGCAGTCCACCGCACCAGACGGCAAACGCACCATCTCCGACACGCAATACGACGACCGTGGCCTTGCGGTGAAGGCGGCAACCTTCTACAACAACGCCTCAGGTCCGACGTCGACGCTGGTGTCCTACAACGACAACGATGTCGACTCGCAGACGCGGATGGTCTACGACGGCGCCGCACGCCAAACAGCAAGCCAGCTGTGGTCAAAGAACGTCAAGCAGTCCCAGACGAGCACCAAGTATGAAGGCGACCGCATCGGCATCATCCCGCCCGCCGGCGCGTCCGCAACGCAGGCGATCTTCGATGCTCGGGGCCGTGTCATCGAGAAGCGGCAGTATCAGTCAGCGACCGGATTCACCGGCGCCTTCGACAAGACGATGTTCACCGCCGATGACGCTGGCCGTCTGGTCAAGGCAATCGATCCCGCAGGCAATGAGTGGACCTACGAGTACGACCTGCTCGGTCGCACCGTCAAGACCACGGACCCCGACGCGGGCACGGCTACGTCCACCTACGACACGGCAGGGCAACGGCTGTCCACCACCGACAGTCGTGGGCAGAAGCTGTTCTACGAGTACGACAACCTTGGCCGTCAGACCACGCTGCGCGCCGACTCGGCCATCGGCGCCATCATGGCGACCTGGGTCTACGACACCATCGCCAAGGGCATGCTCACCTCGACCTCACGCATCGACGGCGCCAACACCTACACCTCAGCGATCGGCTCATACGACGACGGCTACCGGCCGCTGTCCACGACAGACACCATTCCCGGCTTCGGGTCCGCAGGTGGCACCCTGACCTACACGGTGACAAACACCTACAAGCTCAGCGGCGCGCCCGCCACCCAGTCGGTTCCCAGCGTCGCAGGCCTGCCAGCCGAAACCCTCACCTACACCTATTCCGATCAGGGCTTCGCCAACGGCCTAACCTCAGGCCAAGACACCTACATCGCCGACGCCAGCTACACCTACGACGGTCAGCTCGCCACACAACTGTCGGGAGCCTCAGGCAAGCAGGTCCGCAAGAGCAACACATACGACCCGGCGACCCGGCGACTCACCAGCAACACCGTGGCCACCGAGACCACACCAGGCGTCTTCACCGACAAATACTCCACCGACTACAGCTACGACGCGGCCGGCAACGTGCTCAGCACGGCAGGTAAGACCGACAACGTCGCCGATCATCAGGAATGCTTCAGCTACGACTACGTGGGCCGGCTGACCGAAGCCTGGACCCAGCTGTCCGGCGCCTGCACCACACCGCAGCGCACAGGTGCTGACCCTTACTGGCGTCAGTGGACGTTCGATGCGCTAGGTAACCGCCTGACTCAGACGGACAAGGACGACGTGGCGGGGGACACCGTCTGGACCTACCAGATCGGTGCCGCCGCCGCGGTGAAGCCGCACCAGGTCAAGCAGGTCGATGCCATCGGGCCGAAAGCAGGAGCGGCTACACGCACCTTCGAGTACGACGCGGCCGGGAACACGACCAGCCGCACCACCGACATCGGAGCCGCGCAGGCGCTGACGTGGGATAAGGAAGGACACCTCGCCACGCTGACCGACAGCGGCGTCACCACCACCTACGTGTACGCCACAAGCGGCCAGCGACTCATCGCCAAAAACGCGACCGAGTCCATCCTGTACCTGTCAGACGGCACCGAGCTTGAACGGATCGGCACCGCCAATCCGCTGGGCCGAAGGTCCTACGGCGCCATCGCTGTCCGCGACGCTTCCGGCCTCAAGTGGACCTGCTCGGACCACCAGGGAACCAACGTCGCGCAAATCGACTCGATAACCCTCACCGCCAACCGGCGCCGCGCGCTGCCCTACGGCGAAACACGCGGCACGCAACCCACATGGACAGGCACGAAGGGCCATGTAGGCGGCACCAACGACGACACCGGACTCACCCACCTGGGTGCCCGCGAGTATGACCCATCGACGGGACGGTTCATCTCTGTCGACCCGATCATGGACCTGACCGACCCGCGGCAATGGAACGCCTACGGCTACGCCAACGGGTCACCGGTCACCAACAGCGACCCAAGTGGCCTCAAGCCTGAATGCGGTGGCGGAACCGGCACCTACCAGTGCGGCAACACCGTCAAGAAAGCCAACGGAGAGGGCAACTTCACTGGCCCCGACTCCTCACAAACCGTTCTCGAGGGCGACGCGCTAGCCCAGTACGACAAGATCCTCGACCAGATCCGCGAAGACAACGCCTGCCAGAAAGACTTCTGGTGCCGCAACGCCAGCGCAGTCGGCATGGTCGCCGGCGTCCTAGCCGGCGCGATCGTTGGCGGACTCTGCCTCGCCGGCTCATTTGGCATCGCCGCCGTCGGCTGCGCCGCCATCGGCGGCTTCGTCGGCGGAGCGGTCGGCTCACTGGTCACCAACAGCCTCGACGCCGACCACGAAACCGGCTGGCAACTAGCCGGAGAAGCCCTCCTAAGCGGTGTCATCGGTGCCGTAGCCGGAGCTGTTACAGCGGTCGCGGGTGCCGCAGCATTCGGCGCAAGCGTCGCCATCACCTCAGGACTGGGCCTCAGAGCCGCCGCTCAAATGGCCTCCGGCGCGGTCAAATCCGCATTCACCGCTGGCGGGGGTGGCAGTGCGGGCGCAGGCTTGCGCGGCTACGCGGACTCGCTTCAGAACGGATACACAAGCAAAGGCGGACCGCACGTCGCGGCCAAGTTCACCTCAGCTACCGGTAAGTCTCATTTTGGACATAGTGGCCACGGAATGGCACCTCGAGAAGGCGGCCTTCTAGAGATCATGCTGAGAAGCTCCGGGCATCATGGCGGTTGCGCAGAGGTGGCATGTTTGATCGCCGCCGAGACGGTTGGCGACGATATTGTTCGTGGTTCAATGACTGCGATGAGGGTTCGCGGTGTCAATTCCGGCGGCAGCGCCCACGGCACGCCCATGACTCCATGCCCGAGCTGTCTGTCGTTACTTGATCTTCTCGGGATTGGATACTAGTAATGGGAACACCATTTCTACCGGACTGGCTTCCGGATTGGGACGGAGCGGAGGAGCTTGTCGGGACAAGGGACCCGTCGGCTTTTGTAGCGGACGCTCAGCGTGTGGTTGATGCGATATTCACCGACGATGATACCGGCCTGGATGCGCTTGACGAAGAGGCCGAAGCGTCGCTTGTGCCCGTCATAGAAACCTTGTCTCAGCTGATTGAGGATGAGGCCGATGTGCTTCGCATCGTCGTGGCCTCAAGGCTGGTAAGACGAACCGCAGCACCCCATCTCTCGGTGCTTCCTATTGACCTAAGGCAAGCAATCGAGTGTCTGCCTGATTATTAGAGCAGGAGACAGGAATGAGTGCTTGCAATCTCATTCTTTAGCAGCACCATCGCCATGGCCTCCGGTGCAGGCTGCGGCGTCTACGACCTGGCGGCCCTGGCCATCGACGATCCAGGGGCGGCCGGCTCAATCCTCTGGCACGGAATAGCCGACCCGATCACCAACGACTGGAGTAACGGCAACTACGGATCCGCCTCAGGCCGCGCCGGCACCGAAGCCCTCATGGCTGTCATCGGCCCAAAGGGATTGAATAGGCTCGGAGTCGTTGGCAAGGCGACTAGCGTGTGGGGCTCGTAAATCGGGTTTAGGTTATGCGGCCCGCGTGTATTCGTTGATCAGTCCGCCGAGGATAGGGCGTCGCTGAACACCGGCGGTGGCAAGGTCGACTACCTGCGATCGTGGGTTCTTTGGTTGCTGGTCACACTCAAAGACGGGTCCCCGGGTATCCAGATCAAGACCAAGACGCAAAATGCAGCTGGAAAGACTCAGAGAGTCGGTGGCTGCTGGACCGACACCGGCAGACTCGTAGCCTTTTGGGATTGACATGTCGACGAGTGATGCGCTACGCGTGGCAGTAGCAAAATGGGAGGGCCTCGGTTTTCCAGACCACGCCGATGGTGAGGATTTGGAGGCATGGTTGATGGATCTGCTGCAGACCGATGGTTACATCGCGGGCATTGCCAGCACAGTCCTGAACGGCGGCCACCATCATGGCCGGCTCGACGAGCAAACCTCGTTGAGCCAGCGACTCGCAGAGATATCGGCCGATACGTTGCATGATCAAAAGGTCGTGGCCGCGAGCCGTGAGTACCTTAAGGCGCTCAGGGAAGTTGTGGCGGCGTTGAATGCTTATACGGGTCGTCACGGGTGACCGTGTGGCGCGGTGTCTCGTGACCGGGGCTGCCGGCAAGCCTTGTAGTGATAACGGGCAATACGCAGGCCGCATATTATGCTCACGCAGCACCGTATTATCCCGCTCACGCGGGAACGGCCTGCGACCGGCTTGGACAGGCCCTCGGCGGCACCTCGGTCGCGTTGCTTGATCACCTCAGGAATGGGCCTCAGAGCCGCCGCTCAGATGGCCTCCGGCGCCGTCAAGTCCGCCTTCGCTGCTGGCGCAGGCGGCGCGGTGTGCGCGACGGCCACGTCTTCAACGCCGTCAATCAGCGAGGTGTGATCAGATTTCTGGATGGACAGGTGGGTGGCAGCGCGAACCTTGACGACGGATTCGTGAGATTCTGGGTTACCTACACGAGTATGGGATGAGCTGATGATCAGCCGCGACGAGGCGCGTGAAATCGCCGAGAGGTTCCTCGATGCAAACGTAAGGCATCGCATCGAATTTGAGATCGTGATTGTTGAGTCATATATCCGGGACGACGGTGCA
>NZ_BONY01000151.1 GCF_016862955.1 Rhizocola hellebori
GGCCACACCGCGCGAAAGCCGGCGGCGCTGCGATTTCAGACGGTTAGAGCTTGGTGGGCGTCGTGGAGGCCTTTGCGGTTTTCTTCGTTGTTCTCGCGCATGACCCGGGCGGCGAAGAAGTCGGCCTGCACCGCCCAGCGGAAGTTGAGCAGGGTCGGCAGCGCGGCCTCGATCTCGGCCATCGGCACCACCCCGGTGGCCGCGTAGGCGTTGACCAGGCCTGTGGCGCATTCGATGCCCCCGGCGTACATGACCGCGGAGGCGAGGTCGTAGACGAGCGGGCCGGAGACCACCGAACCCCAGTCGATAATGCCGATCCGCCCGGTGGTCTGGTCGAGCAGGAACGCGCCGCAGGAAGGGTCGCCGTGCAGGGTACCGAACGTGAGCCTGTCGGTGACCTGCAGCTTTTCCAGCGTGTGCACGGCACGGGTCACCGCGGGCCGCAGCCACGCCGCGATGCCCAGGTGGGCGGCCTCCGGCCGGACCCAATGCCACGCGGGCAGGCCGGGATGGGTGAAGCCGGTGAGTGCTTGATGGGCACGGCCGAGCCGATCACCCCACCACTGTTGATCCACTGGGTCGGCGGCGTCCAGGGCGCGCCCGTCCACAAAATTCATCAATCCGAGGACCTGTCCCTCGATCGGACACGACAGCTGACCATCGATGGCCCGCACCGGCCGGCCCGCGTCAAGATTGCGCTGGTGGAGGTGTTCCGCGGCGCTCAGACCGGCCTCGAATTGATTGCGCGCAGCGTGAGGCACTAGTTTCGCTACGTATCGGTTGCTACCGGCACTAACCAACCAGGTATCGGAGGTCATCCCTCCGGTCAATACAGAGAAGCCGTCTGGCCGAAGGTGCCAAGATGTGCGAAGCACCGCCCGGATCGTATGGTCAGCCAGCACTCGCGGATTATGGCACGCGTCTGACGCGTGGGTAATCCGCGATTGGACGATGCTCCGGTCGATGGGGTAGACGGGGCGACGTGGTCAGGCGATGATCTGACATGCGCAGGTAAAAGGCGGTGCGTGCCGTCAACCGGAGTTTCCGGGGGGACGGCAAGAAGGGGATGGGCGGGTGGAGATACGCAACCCAGAGCCAGCGGACGCTCTGACTGGGGTGGAGTTGTTCGCTGGGCTTGAACCAGAGGTGAGGCAACGGGTGATAGCCACCGCGGTGCCACGCCAGTTTCGCAAGGGACAATTGCTCTTTGTCGAGAACGATCCTGGCGATTCACTGATTGTGCTCAAACGCGGCTCTGTCGCGGTATTCCGGACCTCCCCAACCGGGGAGCGCGCTGTGCTCAGCGTGCTACGGCCACCGGAGGTTTTCGGCGAAGTGTCCCTTTTGGACGGTTCGGCGCGTTCTTTGTCGGCGGAAGCGCTGGAAGACTGCTCTGCGCTCGCGCTCTCGCGCGGCGCGTTCATGGAGCTGATCCACGCCAACCCGCGAATTCTGGACGCGGTGATGCGGTCGCTCGGTGCCCTGGTCCGGCGGCTGACCGAGCAGAATGCCGACCATGTCTTCCTCGATCTGCCAGGTCGGGTGGCCAAGACACTGGTCCGGTTGGCAGGCGAGAGCCAGGCGCCAATGATCACGATCGAGTTGAACCAGAGCCAGCTGGCCGAGATGGCAGGCGGCTCGCGGCAAAGCGTCAATCAGGCCATCGGGTCGTTCGCCAGCCGCGGCTGGCTGCGCACGGAGGGCCGCCGCATCGTGGTGATGGACGTTCCAGCGCTTCGGCGCAGAGCCGGGATGGCGGATCGCTGAACGCGATCCGCCACACCCGAGCGCATTCTCTTCCGCTCAAGGCGATGTGCCGCGCGTTTGCTTGGCACGCGCCTGATTAGTCGTTGCCCGTGCCGGTGGGGCCGACGTAGTCGCCGTCTTCATCGGTCGGGCCGACGTAGTCGCCGTCTTCCTCGGTTGGGCCGACGTAGCTGCTCTTCTCGGTGCCGGTGGGTCCGACGTAGCCGTCCTCTTCGCCCCCGGTCGGCCCGACATAGGCCTGTTTGGGATCAGTCATGTTCTCCACCACTCCTTGCTCTTCCAGCTCGGCGAGGGTAATCGCATCGATGTCGACCACGTCGCCCGCGTTGAATGGCCTCCCGAATGGGTCGATCCAGGCGACTGCCAAACGCACTAACATCGCTCGCGCCTCCACGCCAATCGTTCAGCGATCAGTGCCACGAGACTCTATCCGGGTGTACGGCATCTGAAAGGCCCGTGTCGGTTTGGCTACACAGTCATCTCACCAGTACCGTCGTTGCCTTGGCTGGGTAATACTTAACGCTCCGCATGACCTGGTGGAGATGTGAACACCTCGACCTGTACCAACTGCTCCCGAGTGGCCGGACCGGAGGACAAGTTCTGCGGCGGCTGCGGAACACGCCTGACCCGAGCGTGTGTCCATTGTGGACGAACACTGGCGATCGACGCCTCTTTCTGCACGTCATGTGGGGCTCGGGCAGACTCGGCGGAAGCTCCGGCCAATCGTGAGGACAGGCGCCGCATCACGGTGCTGTTCATCGACATGGCGGGTTTCACCTCCTTCTCGGAACTGGCCGATCCGGAACAGATCCGCAAGCTGCAGCAGGAATATTTCAACTCGCTGCGCGATGTGATCCGCCAATACGGCGGTGTCATCGAGAAATACATCGGCGATGCGGTGATGGCGATTTTCGGCGCGCCGATCGCCACCGAAGACGATCCGCTTCGAGCCGTCCGAGCGGGCCTGGAGGCCCAGCGCGTGCTGAGCCGTGGCAGGCTGGGCCAGCTGGCCACGTTCCGGGTCGGCATTGCCACCGGCGAAGCTCTGGTCGATCTGACCGCCGCCCATGACGGCGGCCAAGCCATGGTCTCCGGCGATGTGGTGGCCACGGCTTCCCGGATGCAGACGATCGCCCCCGACGGCGGGGTGTTGGTCTGCGACATCACCTCCGACGCCACCAAGCACGAGATCGACTACGCCGAGCAGCCCCTGCTGACCCTGCGCGGGCGCACCCAGCAACGGCGTCTGTTCCTGGCCCTGTCCGCGCGGCTGCATCGCCGTGATCGCGACGAGTCGACCCCGATGGTCGACCGGGAGCAGGAGCGCGGTCTGCTTGTCACCGCCCTGCACAGCATGATCCGCGACAACAGCTCGCAGCTGGTGACAATCTTCGGCCCGGCCGGGATAGGCAAGAGCCGGGTGCTTCGCGAGCTGCGCCGGCATGCCGCGCGGATTCCGAAAACCAAAGTCAACTGGAAGGTGGGCCACTGCCCGCCGTTCGGCGAGAACGTCATTTACGCGGCGCTCGCCGAAATCGTCAAGGCCCAGCTGGGAATCCTGGACACCGATGACGACGCGACCACTCGGTCGCGTTTGGACACCGCATTGCGCACGATGGTCAGCGAGCAGGAGGCGGCCCGCCTCGCCGACGCGCTCGGCCCGCTCGTCGGCCTGCCCACGACCGGGCTTGGCCAGGACGAGACCGAGCTGGCGTGGCGGCGGTTCATCCAGGTGATGGCCTCATCACGGCCGACCGTGCTCGTCTTCGAGGACATGCACTGGGCCGACGACCGGATGCTGCGCCTGGTCGAGATGCTCGGCAGCCTCGGCTCGGGGGTACCCCTGCTGGTGATCGCGACTGCCCGTCCCGAGCTGCGCGAAAGGCGTCCGGATTGGACCACCGCGGTGACCGGCGCGGTGTCGCTCTCGCTTGGCCCGATGCACGATGAGCACATCGCGACCATGTGCGGGTTGATGTTCGGCCAGGCCGTCTTCCCCGAGGAGGACATGGCCCCGCTGGTCCAGCTCGCGGGCGGCAACCCGCTCTACGCGCACGAGTTCGTCCGCATGCTGGTGGAACGAGGCGAGCTGCGCCCGATGGGTGAGCAGTGGACGCTGAGCGACCAGAACAGGACCACCATGCCGCAGACGGTGCAGGCGGTCATCGCCAACCGTCTCGATCTGCTCGACCCGACCGACCGGGCCGTGCTGCAGGCCGCGGCTGTGGTCGGCACCCAGTTCTGGCCGGGGGCCGTAGCCGCCGCGCTGAGCACCTCCACCGACGTCGTGGTGCGTTCGCTGCAGCGGTTGCAGCAACGCGATCTGGTCACCGAGCACTCCGCCTCGGTGATGGCCGGCCAGCTCGAATACGGCTTCCGGCACGTGCTGGTGAGAGACGTGTGTTACCAGCGGCTGCCCCGCACCGAGCGGGTGAGCCGTCACCAGCGCACGGCCGACTGGCTGGAACGCGTCAGCGACAACAACCGCGCCACCGACCTGACCGAGGTGCTGGCCAACCACCGCTGGGCCGCCCACGAGATCGCCCGCACCCTCGGCATGGACACCGCTCCCTACGCGTTCGCGGCCCGCGCCGCGCTGCACCACGCCGCCCGCCGCGCCTACGCCCTGCACGCCCGCGACGCCGCGGCCGCCTCGGTCGAACGCGCCTTGAGTATCAAGCTCCAGCAAGATCCGACCCTGGAGCTGCTTGCTGCCGAGCTGGCGCTTTTCGGCAACAGCGACGCCTTCATCGACAGCGGCGGGCTGAGCAAGCTCAAGGATCTGTCCGCCACACTGATCCGCAGCGGGGACGGCGGCGGCGCCGCACGCGCACAGACCCTGCTCGGGATGGCCGCTTTGGCCCGAGCCGACCGCACCGCCGCACTGTCCTATCTGGACGAAGCGGTGGCCCGCTATGAGTCCATGCCGGAGAGCCTGGAACAGGCGGAAGCCTTGCTGGAGCTGGCCCGAGGGCACATGATGAACTTCGAGGCCACCCCGGCGATCGCGGCCGCGGAGGCGGCTGCCGACATCGGTGACCGGCTGTCGCTGGCCGAGGTGCACGCCAACGCCCGCATCACCTCTGCCGTTGCCAGGTTCATGATTGGCGCGGTCGGCTTGCGCGAGCTGGAAGCAGTCGTCGATCACTGCCGCAGCCATCAGCTCGTCAGCCATCGCCGCGCCATGCAGAATCTCGGCTGGGCCTGCCTTGAGGAGGGCGACATCGGCCGCGCCGATCGCGTGCTGACCGAGCGGCAGAGCATCGGGGTCTTTGGCGTCACGCTGGACACCAGCTTCGGCAACGAAGAACAGCGCACCTTCTGGGCCGGTGACTGGCGGGGCCAGATAGCGGCGACGACCGCGACCATGCGCCGCCCGGCAGCCGAGTGGGATCCGCATCCCGTTCTCGTGACGGCCTGGATTCGCGAGCTGCGGGGCGAAGTGGCCGACGAAGACGCGGTGCTGAGCGTGCTGCGCTATGCCCGCCAGAGTGGATTTCACCGGCCCTTGCGCACCGCCACGGCCAACGCGGCGTTCTGCCGCGCCATCCAGGAACGGTTTGAGGAGGCGGAAGAGCTGCTGGCCGAGCTCGATCAGGATTGGCGCTCGGCGATCTCACTGCCCTCTGCCGAGTGGGTCTCGGCCGCCGCTAACGCAGCATTCCTGTTGGGCCCCAAGGTTATCGCTCGTGTCCGCGCCATGCTGCAGCTGACCCCGCGGCGCACGCCGTGGGTGGAGGCGGCACTGGCGACGATGAACGGCGACCACCTCGACGCGGCCGGCCTTTACGGGAAGATCGGCAGTCTGAGCGACCGCGCGCTCAGCCTGGCCTGGGCGGCCCGCACCGCCAAGCTCGACCTGCCCGACAGCGCCGAGCTGGACGACTTCATCAACCGCAACAGCGCGGTCAAGCTACACCATCGCTAGCTTGGCCTTCTGGGCATAGACGTCGACGTATTCGCGGCCGGACAGCTCCATCAGCTCGAACATGATCTCGTCGGTGATGGCGCGTTCCACCAGCCGATCGCCCAGCCGTCCCGCGTACCGTCCAAAGTGCATCGGGGCGCCGAAACGGATTTTCACCCGCATCAGTTTCGGGATCAGCTTTCCGGTGGGCTGGATCACGTCGGTGTTGAGCATCGCCACCGGAACCACGGGCGCGCCGCTTTCCAGTGCGAGCCGCGCCACACCGGTTTTGCCGCGGTAGAGCCGGCCGTCGGGCGAGCGGGTGCCCTCCGGGTAGATCCCGGCCAGGTTTCCCGACCTCAGCACGCGAAGCTGGGTGTCCAGCGCGGCCCGTGCCGCGTCGCCGCCTGTCCTATCGACGGGGATGCATCCCGTACCCAGAAAAAAGCTTTTGGTAAGCCAGCCTTTGAGCCCTTTGCCGGTGAAGTATTCCGCCTTCGCCACGAAGGTGACCCTGCGTTTGACCACGAGCGGCATGAAGATCGAGTCCGAAAACGACAGGTGATTGCCGGCCAGAATGGCGGGACCGGTCGATGGGACATTCCTGAGGCCCTCCACCTGCGGGCGAAATATGAGCCGCAACAGCGGGCCGAGGACGATGTACTTCAGCAGCCAATAGAACATCTGATCTCACCGGGGACGAGGGACGGCATATCAGGACGCCATGAGCCTACTGCCGCCGCTGTGCTCCGCGTGTCAGACTGGACGCGTGCCGAGCCCTGACAGCCATGACCAGCAACCTGACTCGTCACGATCAGAGCCGGATCACATCGATGCCGAGTTCGCCAGGATCGTGGCCGGCTTCGATGCGGCCCCTGACTGGCCGGCCAAGGAAGCCCAGCCTGAGCCGAAAGGCCCGATCTGGCCCGTGGGCGGGCCGGTGCTCAACCAGCCATCGCTGCTGGACGGGCTGGACACCTTCGGTGCGCACCTGCCCGACGATACGCCGGAGACGTTTGTCCCACCCCCGGCCCCGCCGCTGCCGCGCGTCCCTTTCCCAGCCATCCTCTCCGTGATCGCGATCATCGTGGGCTTCGTCATCTTCTTCGACCGTGATCTTCTTCCGGTCTCCGGCGGCGTGAGCATGCTGCTCGGCCTGGCCGGCGTCCTCGGTGGCGCCGCAGCACTGATCATGCGGCTGCGCCCCGGCGGTGAAGAAGACGAGCCCTACGACGACGGCGCCGTAGTTTAAGTGCTTGTTGCACCTTGCTTCGCACGCGCCAGAATCGCAGCTGCCGCTCGTTGCTTCGCACGCGCCGGTATTTAAGCTTTTTCCAGCCAGTCCAAGATCGCGTCTATCGGCTCGCGCCAGCGGGCGTCCAGCATGAGATCGTGTCCCATTCCAGGGAACAGCAGGGGCGCGCCACCGTATCGCCGGGCCACCTTGCGCACCGCCGAGTCGTGCACTATCCGGTCGTCCGGGCTGCCCACCACGAGCACCGGCGGATCGCCGACGGGATCCTCCGGATTGCGCCCGGCGAGCAACTGCCACTGCGCCTTGCGCGACGCGCGGCCCAGCCGTTTGGCATAGGTGCGGCCCTGGCTTGACGGCAGCTCCCTGCTGAACAGCTGATTCGCCGACAACCGCAGCCTGCCACCGAAGAGGGCGGGCAGGCAGATCAATGGGTTGCGTAGCGCCGTCGACGGCCCGCCAAAAACAGGAGCCACCAAAACCCCTGCCTTTGCTGGGTACCGGGCCAGCGCATGCGCGGCGGCCAATGCCCCCGCGCCGTGCCCCACGATCACCGCGCGTCGCGGCAGGCTCGCCGCGACCTGAGCCACGTCGTGCGCGTATGCGCGCAGATCGGCCTTGGGCGCCGGTGCGCTGGCGCCGTGGCCGCGCAAACTCATCGCATACGCGGGGAAGCCACGATCGGCCGTGTGTTCCAGCCAGTGCTCGGCGAAGACCCAGGCGGCGTGGCCGAAGCCGGGCACGAAGAGCACGGGAGGCTTGCCCAGGTCGGCCTCGGGCGTGGCGCGAAGCACCTCGCGGCGCGCGGGCGGCACGGGGAACGCCCATTCGCGTGTCCTGATCACCGACAGCATTAGGGGGTGGCCTCCTGCAACAGCTGGTCGATCGCCTTCAGGTAGGTGACGTGGCTGACCTCGAACCAGTGCCGGGACGAGTTCTTCACGTTCGCCTCCGTCCAGCGTCTGTCCACTTCGGACTCAAGTTTGCGGTGCAACGCGGAAGCCTTGACCGGCGCGGCTTCCCGCAACCGCATCAGCTTGGCGAAGGCCACGGTTTGCCAGTGCACCAACGGAAACAGCCCCGAGTCCGGTTGCAGCAGCCCGGCCACGGCCAGGGTCGGGTAGCGCTTGGCGAACACGTGCAACGCCAGCCGCGGCTTGCCCTGCGGATCCGTGTTGAGCAACGCCGGATCGAGGAACTCGAAGGCCGGGCTGTAACCGGTCGCCAGCACGACCAGGTCGGGCTCGATCTCCTCGCCGTTACTCAGCTCAACACTGTTGCGGTGGAAGCGCTTGACGTCGGGCACGGGGGTGATCGAGCCGTGCCCGAGGTAGTAGACGAGCTGGCTGTTGGCGATCGGATGGGTCTCGTAAAGCTTGTGGTCTGGCTCGGGCAGCCCGAAGCGGGTCAGGTCGCCGACGGTCGAGCGCATCGTCTTGGCACCCAGCCATTGCCGCATCCGCAGCGGCAGCCGTAGCCACAGCATGAGGTCGTTCACCTGATCGGCTGGGCGGCCCAACGCGAACTTCGGCGCGTACCAGTAGCCCCGGCGCGTGGAGTGCCAGCACCTGGCCGCCTGCTGCGCGGCCTCGACGGCGATGTCGCAGCCGGTGTTGCCGCCGCCGATGACGAGCACCTTGCGGCCCCGCAGCTGCGCCACGTCCTTGTAGGCCGACGAGTGGATCGTCTCGACCTTGAACTCGGCCAGCCCCTCATAGTCGGGGCGCTTCGGCGACCAGTTGTGCCCATTGGCGATGATCAGGCCTGCGTACCGGTGGATGCGCTCGCTTCCATAACCCGCCGTGCCGCGGGTCGTGACGTCCCAGCGATCCCCTTCGGCCGGCTCCGCCTTGACCACCTCGGTGCCGAACCAGATGTGCGGCCGCAGCTCAAAATGGTCGGCGTAGTGATCCAGATAGGCCAGCACCTGGGTGTGCTTGGGGTAGTCGGGCCACTCGTCGGGCATCGGAAAGTCGGGGAACTGGGTGAACGGCTTGGAGGAGATCAGGTGCGTGCTGGCGTACATCGGGCTGCGGTTGTGCCGCCAGTTCCACGCCCCGCCCACGCCGGTCTCTCGCTCGTAGCAGTCGACTCCGAAGCCGTGCTCCTTCAGATTCTTGATCGCGGTCAGGCCGCTCGGCCCGGCGCCGATCACGCAGATCGTGGCGCCGCGGTCATAGACCGGAACTCCGTCACGCCATGCCGTAGCCGCCGCGGCGTCGAATCCTGTTGGTCCAGCCGTGTAGCTCACCCGGGCATCTTGCGTGATGACCGCATTGATTGTCCAGTGCGGTAACTTGCCTGGTGTGGGAGTGCCACTACGGATTGTGTCCTACAACGTGCATTCGCTGCGCGACGACCTCGACGCTCTCGCGTCTGTGGTCCGCGAGCTGGCCCCGGACGTGGTCGTGGTCCAGGAGGCCCCGCGCCGATGGCGCTGGCGCACCAAGTGCGCCGCACTGGCCCACTCCTTCGGCATGCTCGTCGCCGAGGGCGGCCTGCCCAGCCTGGGCAACCTCATCGTGACCAATCTGCGGGTCAAAGTGCTCGACTCCTGGTCGATGCGCTACCCGCTGACGCCCGGCCGGCACATGCGCGGCGCCGCCTTCGCCCGCTGCGCCGTGCCCGGCGCCGCCCCCTTCGTGGTGGCCGGTTCCCACCTGTCCACCGACGAGGCCGAAAGACCCGCGCAGGCCGCGCTCCTCAAACCCGCCCTCGACGCGTGCACCGATCCTGCCCTGCTGGCCGCCGACTTCAACGAGTCCGCCGATGGCCAGTCGTGGCCCTTGCTCGCCTCATCGCTGATCGATCCCGGCGGCCCCAACACCTTCCCAGCCCACTCCCCCAACCGCCGCATCGACGCCATATTCATCGACCCCCGTCTAACCATCGCCTCCTACCACGTAGTCGAAAACCCCCTAACCACCCGCGCCAGCGACCACCTCCCCGTAGTAGCCGACCTCCTCCTCCCCACCACCGCCTAGCCAGCGGCGAAGAACCCGAGCACACACACAACGCCGGCGGCGAGGGAGTCCCTCCGCGGCACCTACATCTCTGGATTAGGCAGGCAACGCAGAGATGCAGGAGCCACAAAGAGCAATGGACGCCTCGAGACGACCGGAGAAGACCACCGATAAACCGGGCATGCCTGGGCCAGTGGTGAGGGGGTCCATGGCAGCTACATCTCTGCATTAGGTGGGCGATGCAGAGATGTAGCTGCCACAAGAGCAGCAGCCGCCCCGAGACAACCGGAGAAGACCACCGATAAACCGAGCATGCCTGAGCCGGTGGACGAGGGGTCCACGGCAGCTACATCTCTGGATTAAGTGGGCGAGGCAGAGATGTAGCTGCCACAGGAGCAGTGGGCGGGCCGAGACGACCGGAGAAGACCACGGAGAAACGGAGCATGCCTGGGCCGGCGGTGGGGGTCCGTGGCAGCTACATCTCTGGATTAGGTGGGCGAGGCAGAGATGCCGGGGGCGGCGCAGAGATGCCGGGGGCGGCGCAGGGCTGACGCGGGCGGCGCAGGCCTGGCGCGGGCGGCCGGGCGTGGCGCGGGCGGCCGGGGGTGGCGCGGGCGGCCGGGGGTGGCGCGGGCGGC
>NZ_BONY01000152.1 GCF_016862955.1 Rhizocola hellebori
ATGGGTGCAGAGCAAAGGCCGCAGCAACCCATACCCCTGCCAGCGGTTCCCGCCGTCGCTGAAGCTCGCAGTCAGTCGTTGGCTGGTCTCCTGCGCGATTTGATGGCCGAGGAAGCCGCTATGCCATCGATCAATGAGGTGATGACGACGATCGCTGGTCGCGAACCCGTCGACGTCTCCGCAGAAGAGATCCGCGAGATGATCGAAGATGGACGTCGCTGGTGACCGTCGTTGTCGATACATCGATCGTCATTCGCCTGCTGGCCAACAATCGTGGTGATGAGCTTCTCCGACAACGCTTGGCACGACGTGTTCACGCACCAGCGCTGATCTACGCAGAGGTGTCGTCAGTGGTGAGGGGTCTGTCCGTAACCACCAAACCAAACAAACGAACTACCGATGAACGCGCTCACCAGATGCTCGCGGACTATGCCGGCCTAAGAAGCGGTCATCCAGCACTATCCGTAGTTGCTCATAGGCGACCGTTGACCGGGGTTGGGAGGGTGGGGAGCACGGACGGATGTGCCGCGCGGGAGCATGCGGTGAATGACCACTGGTTAGCGGCGTAGATAAAAAAGGGCTAAGCGAGGGCTTTGGCGATGGTGGCGGCTGCTTGCTGGACCAGGGGGCCGACTGTGGGTTCGTCCAGGCGGGCTAGGGAGACTACGCCGACGCTGGCAGTGAGGCCGGGGACGTCGAGGACCGGTGCGGCTAGGCCGAATGCGCCGGGTTGGAGTTCGCCTTCGCTTATTGCCCAACCTTGCGCGAGGGACAGTGCGCGGCCGGCGGCGCCCAGGTGGATGGGGTGGCGGGAGCCTACGCGGTAGGCGACGTGGAACATGGTGGCGCTGGGCTCGACGACCGCTACCGCGACCGCGTCTGCGGCGTCGGCGATGGTGAGGTGGGCGGTGGCGCCGACCCGGTCGGCCAGGCGGCGTAGGGCGGGGAGGGCGGCGTCGGCCAGGAGAGGCTGGGCGCGGCGGGCCAGGTGCAGGAGGCCTACGCCGATGCGCAGGCGGCCGGTGGCGTCGCGGCGCACGAGGGAATGTTCGATCAGGGTGGCGGCCAGGCGGTAGACCACGGCGCGGCCCACGCCGAGGCGCGCTGCGGCCTCGGTCACAGTGATCCCGCCTGGGGCGTCCGTGACCAGGGAAAGCAGGCGAATGCCACGATCCAGGGTCTGCGCAGTATCCACCGGGACAGGGTACTTTTTTCTGATGATCGCGACGGTGGCCTTTGACGCAGACGAAACCCTGGTGGACACCCCGGCGGCGGTGACGGCTGGGCTCACCGCGCTGGTCGGCGAGCTTGCTGTGCCCGATCTGACCGTGGAGGCGTTTCGCACCGACGCGAATGACTGCTGGGCGGAGATACCGGAGAAGTCGGCGCGGGAGATCCGCACGGTCGCGACCCTGCGGACATTGAAGCGCTTCGGTCTTGGCCACGAGCTGGAGCGGATGATCGAGATCTTTTTCGAGGTGCGCTTCGCCAACTCGCGGCCCTATGCCGGTGTGGTGGAGACGCTGGAGAAGCTGCGTCCCGAGTACCAGCTGGGCTACGCCACGAACGCGAACAGCGAAGCTCACCGATGCGGGTTGAAGGACCAGTTCGCGTTTGAGATCTATGCGCTGCGCACGGGCATCCCGAAGAAGCCGGCTGTGGCGTTCTACGCGGCCGTGGCGGAAGCGGCCGGCGATCGCCCGGAGGAGATCGTCTACGTCGGTGACTCCTATGAGCACGACATCGTGGGCCCGGCGGCCTACGGGATGCGCACCGTGTGGCTGAACAAGAAAGGCCTGCCTGTCCCCGGCGAGACGCAACCGGACGCGGTCATCGATAACCTGATGGAGCTGCCGCGTATCCTTGCAGGGTGGCGCTGAGACTCTATGACACGTTGACCAGGCAGGTGCGCGACTTTGAGCCGCGCGTGGCGGGCCAGGCGTCTGTCTACCTGTGTGGTCTCACCGTCCAGTCGGGCCCACACATCGGTCATCTTCGCTCCGGTGTGAATTACGACGTGCTGCGCCGCTGGCTGGTCCACTCCGGATACGCGGTGACTTTCGTGCGCAACATCACCGACATCGACGACAAGATCCTCGCTAAGTCGCTCGAGCAGGGTCGCCCGTTCTGGTCCATCGCGTACGAGAACGAGGTGAAGCTCAGCGGGTCGTACAGGGCGCTGAACGTGGCGCCGCCCACCTACGAGCCGCGGGCCACCCAGTGCATCCCGGAGATGCAGGTGCTGATCACCGAGCTCATCGAGCGCGGGCATGCCTACGCGGCGAAAGACGGCAGCGGCGACGTGTACTTCTCCGTGTCGTCCTATCCGGACTATGGCGCGCTGTCGAACCAGCGGCCAGACGAGATGCTCGCCGCACCCGACGGACCGGAGCGGGCCAAGAAAGACCCACGCGACTTCGCGCTCTGGAAGGGTGTCAAGCCGACCGAGCCACAGGACGCGTACTGGCCATCGCCGTGGGGGCGGGGCCGGCCGGGCTGGCACATCGAATGCTCGGCGATGACTTTCCGTTTCCTGGGCCCGGAGTTCGACATCCACGGCGGCGGCACAGACCTCGTCTTCCCGCACCACGAGAACGAGATGACCCAGTCCCGCGCGGCCGGGCACGACTTTGCCGCTTTCTGGCTGCACAACGGGATGGTCGACCTCGGCGGCGAGAAGATGGCCAAGTCGGTCGGCAACGTCATCGACGTCGCGGCGGTGCAGGAACGAGGCATCCGCCCGGTCGAGCTGCGCTACTACATGCTCGCCCCGCACTACCGCGCCCGGATCGAGTTCAGCTGGGGCGCCCTGGACGAGGCGGCCACCGCCTACCAGCGCATCGAGGGCTTCGTGCAGCGGGCCAGCGAGGTCGGCGAGGTCGAGCCGAGCGTGGTGTGCGCGGAGTTCGAAGAGGCGATGAACGACGACCTGAACACCTCGGCCGCGCTGGCCGCGATCCACGAGGTGGTCCGCGAGGGCAACACCGCACTCGCCGCGGGCGAGGTCAAGACCGCGGTGGGGGCAGCCCGAAGCGTGCGCGCGATGCTGGGCCTGCTCGGGCTCGACCCGCAAGACCCGGCCTTCACGACCGGTGGCGATCAGGGCATGCGCGAAACCGTTGACGCACTGGTGTCCCTGGCGCTGCAGCAGCGCACCTCGGCCCGGGAGCGCAAGGATTGGGCCGCGGCCGACGCGGTCCGCGATCAGCTTAAGCAAGCAGGAGTGGCCGTCGAGGACACACCACAAGGTCCAAGATGGACGATCGGAGCCGACCGTAATGGCGGGTAATTCCCAACGCCGCAACACCCGTCAGACCAGCAAAGCTGGTGCCCCTAAAGGAACCGGCGGCAAGAACAAGGACACCCTGAAGGGCCGGGGCAAGACCCTGCCCGCCGACGAGCGTCCGTGGCACAAGGGGTATTCGGGCACAGAGAAGCTTCCGTCGAAGACTGCGTGGAAGCAGGACAAAGAAAAGAAGGCGGCGGCCACCGAGGGGCGCGCCCCGAAGATCGGCAAGCCCGGGACGAAGGACACCACCTGGGGCCGCGGCGGCAGCGGCCGGAGGTCGCCCGTGCCGACCCGAACCAGGGTCGCGCCGGGGCGAAAGTCGCAGACCCCTAAGGACGCGCCGGAGTTGCTGGTTGGGCGCAATCCCGTGGTCGAAGCGCTACGCGCCCACGTCCCGGCGACCGCGCTGTATGTGGCGCAAGGCATCGACATCGATGAGCGGGTGAGTGAGGCGGTGCGCACCAGCGCCGACCGGGCGATCGCGATTCTCGAAGTGAGCCGGGCCGAGCTGGACAGGCTGACCGGAGGCGTGCTGCATCAAGGGCTGGGCCTGCAAGTGCCGCCCTACGTCTACGAGCCGTTCGAGGACCTGTTGGCCACTGCGCTGGAGCACCCGGCGCCGCTGCTCGTGGCGCTTGACGGGGTCACCGATCCACGCAACCTCGGCGCCGTGATCAGGTCGGCTGCAGCCTTTGGGGCGCAAGGGGTCTTCATGCCCGAGCGGCGCGCTGCCGGGATGACCGCGACGGCTTGGCGCACCAGCGCGGGCGCGGCGGCACGCACCCCGGTCTCCCAGATCACCAACCTGACCCGTGCCCTGAAGCAGGCGCAGCAGGAAGGCTTTGTGGTGGTGGGCCTGGACGCCGACGGCGAAACCTCGCTCTACGACCTGGAAGCCGCGGTCGGCCCGCTCGTCATCGTGGTCGGGTCGGAGGGGCGCGGGCTTTCCCGCCTGGTCGGCCAGACCTGCGACATGCGGGTCACCATCCCGATGACTACCAACGTCGAGTCGCTCAACGCTTCCGTCGCCGCGGCGGTCACGCTCGCGGAGGTGGCCCGCCGCCGGTCACGTCTGGGCTGAGTTTCAGGCGGGCGGCCGGGTCATGGCGAGGACATCCAGCGCCTCGTCGAGCTGGCCGGCGGTGATGGTGCCCCGGTCGACGTGGCCGCGCTCGATGACGACGTCGCGGATCGACTTGGATTCCTTCAGCGCCTGTTTGGCTATGGCGGCTGCTTCTTCGTACCCCACAAAGCGGTTGAGGGGTGTGACAACGCTTGGCGAACCTTCCGCGTAGGCGCGGCAGATCTCCTCGTTGGCTTGGATCCCGGCAACGCAGCGCGAGGCCAGCAGGGCCGAGGCACGGCTCAGCAAAGTGATCGACTCGAGCAGGTTGCGGGCGATCACCGAAAGCATGACATTGAGCTCGAAATCGCCCTGCGAGCCTGAAAAGGCCACGGCCGCATCGTTTCCGATGACCTGGGCACAGACCTGGCGTACCGACTCGCAGATGACCGGGTTCACCTTGCCCGGCATGATCGATGACCCGGGCTGCAGATCGGGGAGCTGGATTTCGCGCAGCCCCGCGCGCGGGCCCGAGCCCATCCAGCGCAGATCGTTGGCGATCTTGTAGAGCGACACGGCTGCGGTGCGCAGCTGCCCCGAAAGCTCGACCAGCGAGTCGCGGGCGCCATGCGCTTCGAAATGGTTCTCGGCCTCGACGACCATCGGCAGGTGGGCGTAGACCGCCCGGCGGAAAGCGCTCGTGGTGTTCACTCCGGTGCCCACGGCTGTGCCGCCGAGCGGGAGCTCCCGCAACCTGGGCAGCACCGAGTCGACGCGGTCGATCGCGCGGCGCACCTGCTGGGCGTAGCCGGAGAACTCCTGGCCAAGCGTGACCGGCGTGGCGTCCATGAGATGGGTCCGGCCCGACTTGACCACCTGCGTGAACTCCACCGCTTTGGTGTCCAGCGCCTGAACCAGGCTCTTCATCGACGGCTTGAACTCGGTTTCGAGGAGGTTCAGCGCGGCGAGATGGATCGCCGACGGGAAGACGTCGTTACTCGACTGCGAGGCGTTCACGTGATCGTTGGCGTGCACGGCGCGGCCGAGTTTCTCGCCCGCGAGGCGGGCCAGGACCTCGTTCATATTCATATTGGTCGAAGTGCCGGAACCGGTCTGGAACACGTCGATGGGAAAGTGCGGCGCGTGATCGACGTCTTGGATCAGGCGCGCGGCCTCGGCGATCGCCTCGGCGATCTCGGACGGCACCGCACCCGTTTCCGCATTGGCGAGCGCCGCCGCCTCCTTGATCTGGGCCAGCGCCGTGATCAGCGGATAGGGCAGCGGCTGGCCCGACACCGGGAAGTTCTCCACCGCCCGCTGGGTCTGCGCCCCCCACAGGGCATGGCTGGGCACGTGCACCTCGCCCATCGTGTCGCGCTCGATCCGGTACTCGGTCATGAAGACATCATCCTCTCCCGCTAGCCTGCCCGTCATGAGTCGTGATGCGCTTTACCGCTGCGCCGCAGAGCTGGAAGCCCGTGCCGATGAGGTCGTCGAGGTCATTGGCGCGGAAACGGGCCTGGCCGAGGCACGCCTTCGAGGCGAACTGCAACGCACCGCCGGCCAGCTGCGCCTTTATGCCGACTATGCGGCCAAGCCGTGGCGACGGGAGTCCGACAACATCGTCACCGTTCCGGTCCCGGTCGGCCCGGTCGCCGTTTTCGCCGCCTCCAACTTTCCGCTCGCGTTCGGGGTCCTGGGCGGGGACACCGCCTCCGCGATCGCGGCCGGGTGCCCGGTCGTGGTCAAAACCCATCCGGCTCAGCCGTTGAGCAGCGAGCTGCTGGCTTCCATCGGCTCGGCCACGCTTCCCGGATTCGAAGTGGTCTCCGGTGGTCCCGAGGCGTCTCTTTCCTTGGTACGCGATCCGCGCATCAAAGCCGTGGGCTTCACCGGTTCCCTGGCCGGTGGGCGGGCGCTGATGGACGCCGCCGCCTCGCGTCCCGACCCCATCCCGGTCTACGCGGAGATGAGTTCCATCAACCCGGTCTACGTCCTGCCCGGCTATGACGGCGACCTGGCTGCGCTGGCCGCATCGGTCACCGGCTCGTCCGGTCAGCTGTGCACCAAACCGGGTCTGGTCCTCACCAGCTCGCCCGCCGTGGCGACCGCGCTGGCCACCGCAGTTGCCGCCGGCACCACCCACCGGATGCTCACCCCGGGCATGGCCGCCGCCCACACCGAATGGCTCGCCTCAGCGGGCTCGCTGGGCGAAGTGGTCGCGGGCGCGGGCGACCCGGCCCCGTTCGCTGTCATCGCCAGCGAATGGCACCCCTCCTTCGGCGAGGAACACTTCGGCCCCTCGGTCGTCATCTACGTGGCCGACACCTACCCCGAATGGGAGGGTTCGCTCACCGCGACCATCCTGGCCGGCCCCGCCGACGCCGACGCTGCGCGCAAGCTCCTACCGTCGCTGATGACGCGAGCCGGCCGCATCATCTTCAACGGCGTGCCCACCGGCGTAGCCGTGGTCGAGGCAATGCAACACGGCGGCCCGTGGCCCTCCACCTCCGCGCCCTGGTCCACTTCGGTGGGTCCGGTTGCGGTAGAACGCTTCCGCCGCCCGGTGGCGCTGCAGGGAATTCCATCGGAAATCCTGGACGCCATCTAGCTTGGCTAGCGGCGCTTTGGTGGGGTGCCTCGGACTGGTTGGTGGCCGGCGGGAGCGGACTCGAGGACGCCCTCGCCGCCGGTCAGGTCGGGGAGTCTGTGGTGGAGGTGGTGCACGCTGGAGGCCGGCAGCACCGCGTCGATGGAGATGTCGTCGCCTTGTGCGGCTTGGGCTTCGACGGTCGCGCCCAGTTTGGTCAGGGTGCGCAGGATGGTGCCCAGCGACTCGGCGGGCGCGTCGATGTGGACGTGCGAGAGTGGTTCGCAGACTGCGGTGCCGGCGGCTTCCAGGGCTCGCATGAGCACTATTGGGGTGAGCTTGCGGAAGTCGGCGGCCGTGCTGAGTGGGCCTCTTGTCGACGGCGGGCCGTCGGGCGAGCTGTAGTTTGACGCGATCATGGTGACGGCGCAATCGCTTACGGGCCAGCCATACAGGCCCTCGCGCAAGGTGTCGCGCACGTACTGTTCCATGCTTACGGCGAAGTTATCCAAACTGCCGTAGACGAATTGTGGTACCGAACGAAAGTCGACGTCCAACGCGAAGCTGTTGCCGCTGCCGTGGGGGGCGGGCTCGACCCGTAGCCCGATCGTGGCGCGGAAGGGGTTGCCTTCGGAATTGAGTAATTCCAACGCTTCTCCGGGGCCGGCCGGGCGTTCGATGTAGAGGGTGGTCGTCTCGTGGAAAAGGACGTCGATGCCGAAGTCCGCGGCGAGGGTGGCCTGGATGACCTCCTTTTGGACCTCGCCGTAGAGCGAGACTGCAAGATCCTGATGTGCTTGGCTGGAGCGCACATTGATGAGCGGGTCCTGCTCGACGAGCTGGGCCAGCGCCGAGCGCAGCGCGACATGGTTCTCGTGAGCGACCGGCACTATCACCGCCTCCAGGGTGGGCAAGGCGAAGTGATGTCGTGCGGAGGTGCCGCGGGGCTCGCCGATCGCTTCGCCCACCTTCATCTGGCCGAGCCCCCACAGCTTGCCGATCTCGCCCGCGGCGACGATATCCCGGCGGGCCCAGGCGCCGTCGTCGAAGACGTTTATCCCGGTTACCTTGTCCGGCCCGGCGGAAACCCGGTCACGGGTGCGCAGGGTGCCGGAAAACATTCGTACGTAAGCAATTTTCTCGCCTCCGCCACCGCGCTCGATTTTGAAGATGCTGCCGCTGACCGGCCCGTCGGTGTCGCCCATGGCGGTGGGCAGCAGGCTGGCCACCCCGGCCATCAGCGCCTCGACGCCGGATCCGGTGACGGCCGATCCCGCGTACACCGGGTAGACCAGACCCTGCCCGGTCTGGGCGGCCAACTCGTCGCGCAGGATTTCAGGTGTGAGCGTGGTGTCGTCCTCGATATACGCCTTCAGCAGGCGGTCGCTTTGGGCCGCCAGCGCTTCGATCAGGCCGACCTCGTCTGCTTCCGAAGGGGGGATGACCTGCGCTCCGCGCGTGCCGAGCCCCTCGGCACGGCACATGGGGATCGCGGTGACGCCAAGCCGTTGCCTGATCTGTGCCAGCGTTCGCTCGACATCCGCGCCGACACGGTCAATCTTGTTGAGGAACAGCAGCGTCGGTACGCCCATCCGCTGCAACGCACGCATGAGAACCCGCGTCTGGGGCTGCACGCCCTCCACGGACGAGATCACCAGGATGGCGCCGTCGAGCACGCCCAAAACCCGGTCCACCTCGGCGATGAAATCCGGGTGCCCGGGAGTGTCAATCAGGTTGACCGAGGTGCCGTTGATCGTCAGTGAGACGACTGCCGAGCGGATGGTGATGCCCCGCTGTCTTTCCAGCGCAAGCGAATCCGTCTGCGTCGTGCCATGGTCGACCCGGCCGGGTTCACCTATTACCCCGGCTTCGTAGAGCAGCCGCTCGGAAAGCGTGGTCTTACCGGCGTCGACATGCGCCAGGATCCCGAGGTTGAGTGTGCTGCGGAGCAAACGCCACATCCTTCGAATAGACGGAGAAGTCTTCGATAGCGATGTAGGTTGCTCGCATTGCGCGCCTCCTTGATCCACGGACAGTTGCCGAATTCAGCCAATCACGCCTCGGAGAACTGCGCGAGCGAATAACCGCGCCTAGACTCCGCCGGGTGATCGTTCGCAGAGCCGGTGTGGCGGATGTGGCAGTGCTCGCGGAACTGCGCGGCGTCGAGGAAGACAAGTTCGACGCGTACGCCGGCTGGGTGGCCGCCCATGCGCAGACGCACCTGCCTTTCGTCGCCGAGATCGACGGTGCCGTGGTGGGCGCCGCCTGGCTGCTCATCGCGGAACGGGTGCCCGGCAACGAGTCGCTGGACCGGTTGTACGGCGACATCCAGTCGGTCATGGTCCGCGAGGAGCACCGCAATCGGGGCATCGGCGGTGCGCTGATGGCCGCGATCCTAGCCGAGGCCCGTGAGCGGGGGCTGCTGCACGTGACCGTCCACTCCGGACGCCGCGCGGTCGACTTCTATCTGCGCAACGGCTTCACCCATCACCGCCAGCTCCTCCTCTGGGAGCCGACCGACTCCTGACATGATTGACATAGTCCTGGCGGATGGGCGTAGCGCCAGATAGTAAGAGGCCGATTTTCGTGCGACGCGAAGCCGCTTTGGGGCAGGGTTTGAACCATGGCGGCAGCCCGTAACGGTCACGGCTGAAGGCAGACGATATGACAGGTCAGCCCAGCCAGAGCGTCCTGATCAATGGGTTCGGGGTGCTCTTCGTCATTTTGAATGCGTTCGGCTTAGGCCTCAGGCTCTCGGTTGGCAAGATACTGGCGGAGGCCTTTGCCCATTGGAAGATTGCCGCGTGGGCGCTGGTGATCAATTTCGTGGTGATCCCGTTCCTTTTCATCGGCTATTTGCTGACGATCGCCTCGTCCATTCCTGGAGAGATCAAGGTCGGGTTCTGCGTCGCAGCGCTGTCGGCAGGTATGCCTTTCGCTCCCCTCCTCGCCCGGCTGGCCAAGGCGGATGTCAGCATTTCCACGACGCTGTTAGTGGTCCTGACTGTCGCGACCGTCATCGCCATGCCGCTGGGGTTACCCCTCGCCATCGATGCGGTTGACGCGCAGCTCAAGACCTCGGCCTGGGATGTTGCCTGGCCGCTACTGCTCTTCTTGCTGCTCCCAATGGCTCTCGGGTGCGCCTTCAGGGTCTGGTGGCCCGACCTGACACCGCCATTCGCGCGGTGGGTCGTCCGGGTAGCCGTTCTGTGTCTGCTCTTCAACCTCAACTTCACGCTGGTCGCGTATTGGAATCTGTTCGTGCAAACCTGGGGGACTGAGAGCTATATCGCGGCGCTCGCCGGCCCCTTTATAGGCCTCGGATGCGGCTACCTTCTCGTCACCGGTCTCCGGGTCAAAAATGCGGGAATCAGGCACGCGACCGAGGTGACCACGGCGGTACGAAACATCGGCCCGATGCTCCTGATGATGATCTTTCCTTTTGCGGCCGACCCGCTGGTCACGGTGTCGATCACGATCCTCAACACCATCGGCATCGTGATCGTCGTGCTGTTCGTCCTGATGTGGAGGAAGCGCGCTGTTCCATCAAGGCAGGGCTGAGCTGGGATAA
>NZ_BONY01000153.1 GCF_016862955.1 Rhizocola hellebori
CCCCCGGCGCCGACGAGAAGACCCAACTTCTGGCTGTCTCCCGCATGGGCTCCACAGTGGACTCGGTCAAACACCTGACGCCAGAGGATTTGCTGGCTGCCTGGCGCTAGGCTCCGGCGAGATGATGTTTCAGCATATGATCTCCTTATGGAGATTCTCAGCGAAGCTCACGAAGCGTTGCTCACAGTGGTTGGAAAAGTCCCGGACGGCGCATGGCAAAACCCAACGCCCTGTGCACAGTGGACGGTAACCCAGGTCGTCCAGCATGCTGCCGGGGATCAGCTCGCGTATGTCGCGCAGCTCACCGGCGGCCCGAAGCTCGACTGGGACCCGTTCGCACCATCGGGCACGCTTGACGTCCCGGCAGCGGTTTTCGTTCAACGAGCTGTGGACGCATCCCGTGCAGCGTGGGCGACGGTCGACACCGGTGCGGAGGCGGTGCCGATTCCACTTCCACCGTTCCAAGCCCCGTACTGGCTTGCGGTTGGCGCCTGCGCGCTCGACGCGGGAGTACACGCTTGGGACATCGCTGTCGCCACCGGCCAGCTGTCACCCATCTCCAACGAGATGGCTCGCTCATTGCTCAAAGCCGCGGAGCAGATTGTGGAAGGCGTGCGCGCCTGGGGCGCCTACGCCGAAGCCCTCACCCCACCGGCCGACTCCGACGACCTGGCGATCCTGCTCTCCTACCTGGGCCGCGACCCCAAATGGACGGCTGCGTAGCCTACGAGTCACGTAGGACTCACGGGCCTGGCCAGGACCCATGTGCGGTCGGTGGTGAGGTGGGAATCGAGGTGCAGGCCCGGTTAAAGGGCGGGCAAGGAACGTCTGGGTCCAGCGCGGGACGTTGGCGCGCCAGTTCTCGTCTTCGCGCTGGATCAGCGCGCAGTCGCCGAGCTTGACGTGCCGGGCGCAGGTCGCGAGCAAAGCGTGCGCTGGCGCGTGGACCAGGAACGAGCCGAGCAAGGATGCTGGCCGGCGCGGGAACGGCCGCCGCAATCACGTCGGGCTCATTACCAACCAGAAGGCGTTCGCAGAACTCCACGCGCAGCCGTCCGGAGTGAACACGCCAGGCCCTGTGCCGGGGTGGCCTCGCGCCATTTCACTCGCGGAGATGTTCGGGGCGGGCGCCGAAGCCGATGAGGCGGGCGGGCAGGCCTTGGAACTCGGGGACCTTGCTGAGGAGGCCGAGAATGGCGGGCGCCTTCACCGGGCCTTCGGCGCGCAGCAGCGGGTCGACGAAACGCTTTTGCGCCAAGCGCTGCCCGGCCTGGGTGACGACGGTGGGCCACAGCCGGCGGTTCACCACCGCGAGCGGGTCCAGCGCTGCGCCCGATCTGAGCGCTGGGCCGAGAATGCGCGCGGTGGCTATGGCGTCCTGGATGGCGAGGTTGATGCCGACCCCGCCGATCGGGCTCATCGCGTGGGCGGCGTCGCCGATGAGCAGATATCCGGGGCCGTACCACTGCTTGAGCCGGTTGACGCGGACGGTGAGCAGCTTCACGTCTTCCCAGCTGGAGATCGCGTCGACGCGCAATGCGGGGGCGAGGCGGGCGATGCGTTCCTTGAGCGCTTCCAAGCCCTGGGCCACCACCGTGTCATAGCCGCCCTTGGCGATGACGAAAGCGCATTGGTAGTAGTCGCCACGATCGATGCAGATCATCAAGCCGCCGAAGCCGATGTGCATCTCGAGCCCCTCGCCGTCGACCGCCTCACGCGGGACGCGGAACCACAGCACGTCCATCGGAGCGCCGAACTCCTGGGGCTGCAGCCCAAGCTCCTGGCGAACCGTGGAGAACCGGCCGTCACAGGCCACGGTGAGCCGGGCCGAGATCTCCTCCCCGGCGCCGGTGACCACACCGGTGACGGTGCCGTCGGGGTCGCGCCGCAGACCGGTCATCTCGGTGTTGCGCAACAGGGTGAAGCTGGGATAGCGGGAGGCCTCCTCGGCCAGCAGGTCGAGAAGGTCCCACTGGGGCACGAACATCAGGTAGCGATAGTGTCCGGGCAGCCTGGTGAAGTCGGCCACCGTGAAAGTGCCGTCGGAGAACGACATCCGCAGCTTGCCCGCCCTGCGCCCGGGCAGCTTGGCCGTCTGCTCGTCGAGCCCCAGCTCTTCGAGGAAGGCCAGGGTTGAGGAGTGCACGGTGTCACCGCGGAAGTCCCTGAGGAAATCGGCGTGCTTCTCCAGCACGACGACCTCTACCCCCTGGCGTGCCAGCAGAAGCCCGAGCATCAGACCGGCTGGACCGCCGCCGACCACACACACCTGTGTTTGCCGCATGGGCTCACTCTAAAATGGACTTTGCCATCTCGCGACATTGATCTAGCGAGTGCCGCAGCAGCTCCGCGCGGACGTCGGCGATGGCGCCGGGTGCCATCGACAGGCTGGTGACGCCGAGGCCGACCAGGACACAGGCGAGCCTCGGGTCGGCCGCGGCCTCGCCGCAGACACCGATCGGGCGGCCCAGCGCCTGCCCGGCTAGGCAGACCTGGGCGATCAGGCGCAGCACGGCCGGGTGCCACGGATCCTGCAGATGCGCGAGCGCGCCCACCTGGCGATCCGCAGCGAGGGTGAACTGGGTGAGGTCGTTGGTGCCAATGCTGGCGAACTCGACGTGCGAGAGCACCTCTCGGGCGGTCAGGGCGGCCGACGGTACCTCGACCATGACGCCGGTCGCGGTGAGCCCGTGCGACGCGGCCCGCCGGGCGAACCAGGCCGCTTCCTGCTCGTGGGCCACCATCGGCGCCATCACCCACACCTGGGCCACGGCCGCGGTGGCCGCGTCGGCGATCGCCCTGAGCTGGGCGTCAAGGATCTCGGGGTTGGCTTGAAGCGCCCGCACTCCCCTGACCCCCAGCGCCGGGTTCGGCTCGCCGGCGTTGGACAGCCCTGGCAGGGGTTTGTCCGAGCCGGCGTCGAATACCCGCACGGTCACCCGGTACCCAGAAAAGGCTTGAAAGACTTCGGCGTAGGAGTCGCAGAATTCGGTGCGCATGAGGCCCACGCCTTCGGCGCCCGCGGCGAGCGCTGCCGCGATGTCCTCGGGTGAGCCGATGTTGGCCTGCAACAGCACCCGATGCCCATCGGCGGTGCGGCCCGGTCCGGTCACCGGGGACTGGTTTGCCGTCGTGCCAACGTGTTCGCCGTGCAGCACCAGGCCGCGCGCCGCGTCCACGGTCACCAGCTGGCCGTCGCGCAGGCTCAGCGCCTGAGCGCAGCCGATCACCGCCGGGATGCCCATGCTGCGGGCCAGAATCGCGCTGTGGCTGGTCGGCCCGCCCTCGGCCGTGATCAGCGCGAGCACTCGATCGTCCAGGACGGCTACGTCGGCCGGCGAAAGGTCGCGGGCCACCAGCACGTAGGGATGGCCGGGCTGGGGCAGTGGGGGCAGCGTGACGCCCGCGCAGATGGCGGAGGCTCGGCGGCCGATGTCCTCCAGGTCGGCCACCCGTGCCGCGAGGTAGCCACCCGCTTCGGAAAGCGCTTGCGCGTACCCGTTCAACGCGGCGACTATCGCCTGACGCGCCCCCATTCCGCGCTCCACAGTGGACAAAACCTCGTCGACGAGAGCCGGATCCGTGGCCATAAGCGCTTGCGCCTCAAGGATCGCGGCCGCCTCGGTGCCGGGCCGGGCCAGCGCGCGAAGCTCCGAAGCGACCCGGGCCAGCGCGTCTATGGCCAGCGCCCGTTCCGCCTCGACCGGGCCGGGCTGCGCCTCGGGTGGCAGCTGCGGCGGATCGGCCAGCCGGACCACCCGGCCCGCGGCCACTGCCCGCCCGATGCCTGTTCCGCGCAGTTCAGCCATGGGTCAGTAGCTCCGCCAGCCGGTCGAGCGCCGCCTCGGCGTCATCGCCGTGGGCGCACAGCAGCACCTCGTCGCCACACTTCACATCGAGCGTGACGACGGCCAGGATGCTGCGGGCGTCGGCGGTGCGGCCGTCGCGGCGGGTCAGCGTGACCGGAAGACCGATCTTCGTGACCGCGGTCACGAAGAGGGCCGCGGGCCGCGCGTGCAGACCGACCGCCGACGCGACCACGACGCGGCGCTCAGCCATAGATACGCTCCCGCCAGGTGAACAGCTCAGCGCCCGCAACGACCTCACCGTGGGCGAGGTCAGCGACGGCGTCCGCGGGGGCGTCCAGGGCCACCACAGGGCAGATGGCGCTCAGCCCCGCGGCTTCGACCAGGATCGGATCCCAGAACATGATCGGCTCGCCCGCCCTGACGATCTGCTTCTCGACGGCGATGAGCGAGGAGGCGGCGCCGTCGAGCAGCACGGTGTCGATGCCCAGGTGGACCAGGACGGCTGTGCGCCCCTCGGCCACGATGAAGGCGTGCGGCTTCAGCTTGAGCAGGCGGCCATCGATGGGGGAAAGGATGGTTTGGCGCTGGGGCGTCGGCGAGATCGCCAGCCCAGGCCCGACGAGGCGCTGCGCGAAGACCGGATCCGGAACCTCGCTGAGCGGGACGATCAGGCCCGTCAATGGAGCGGTAACGACCACGGGGCTCACATCAAGTCTTCGATATCGCCGGCGAGGGTGTCCGCTTCGGGTCCGACGATCACTTGAACGATCTTCCCCGCTCGCAGGACGCCATGGACACCGGCCGCACGCAGGACGGCCTCGTTGACGAGGTTGGCGTTGACCACTTCACTGCGCAGACGGGTAATGCATGGCTCGATCTCCACGATATTGTTCACACCGCCAAGCCCAGCGATGATCTGCTCGGCCTTGCTGACCATCCCAGTCATGTGGCCTCCACGTGTTCAGTAAGGGTTGACAACAGTAGACACCGTCTGGTCTAGTCCGGTCTAGACGTGACACCGATCACGTAGGAGAAGAGAAGGTTGACGCTCGACCAGCACAAGCCCAAGCACCTCCAGCTCCGCGAGATTCTCATCGACCTTATCGAGAGTTCGCTGCAGGTGGAGGAGCCGATCCCGAGCGAGCGCGAACTCTCCACCAGATACGGTGTCGCCCGGATGACCGTGCGCCAGGCGGTCGAATCGCTGGTCGCCGAGGGCCGCCTGTTCAAGGTCACCGGCAAGGGCACCTTCGTCGCCAAACCCAAGGTCGATCTGCAGGCCCGGCTCACCTCCTTCGGTGAGGAGATGACCCGGCGCGGAATGCGGCCCAGCTCCACCGTGCTCGCCTACACGATGGTCCGCGCGACCGCCCACCTCGCCCGTGAGCTGACCTGCGAGGTCGACGCCGACCTGATCTACCTCAAGCGGCTGCGGTTCGCCGACGACGTGCCCATGGCCGTCGAGCGCACCTGGCTCCCGCACTCGCTCGTGCCGGGTCTGATGGACGCCCCCGCGCCCGAGTCGCTGTATCAAAGTCTCGCGGAAAGGTTCGGTCTGGTCCCCGACTGGGGCGAGGACACCATCGAGGCCGGTGCCGCCGACACCGAGCTGGCCAACTTCCTCTGCGTACGCCCGCACTCCGCCGTACTGCACATCGAACGGCACTCCTACGCCGGCCCGACGCTGGTGTCGTACTCGGTGTCGTTCTACCGGGCTGACCGGTACAAGATCTGGGTTCCCCTTGCCCGCCCTCTTCCTTCGAAGCGTCGGAGGGAAACGTGACCACACTCGTAGCCGCCCCGGAACCCCGTGTTCGTCGTGGCAGCGCGGTTTTCGGGGTGTTGCAGCGCATCGGGCGCAGCCTGATGATGCCGATCGCGGTGCTGCCCATCGCCGGGCTGTTCCAGCGGTTCGGGCAGGCCGACATCGCCAACCGGCTCGGCGTCTCCGCCAACAACGCCGTCTCACAGGTGTTGCTGCAGGCCGGAAACGCCATCTTCGACCACCTCCCGTTGCTGTTCGCGGTCGGTGTGGCCATCGGATTCGCCCGCAAGTCCGACGGCTCCACGGCGCTGGCCGCCGTGGTGGGATTCCTTGTCTTCGATGCCGTTTACACCGTGGTGGCCGGCTACGACAAGGTCAATGGGGCGATTGTTTCCATGGGGGTACTGGGTGGAATCCTCATGGGCATCACCACAGCCCTGCTATACGAGCGTTTTCACCGCACCAAACTGCCCAGCTATCTAGGTTTCTTCGGCGGGCGCAGGCTCGTGCCCATCCTCGCCGGATGCGCCGCCCTGGTCAACGGTGTCCTGTTTGGACTGATCTGGCCGTTCCTGGGCCGTGGTTTCAATGCCATGGGCAACTGGATCGTCGCCAACGACACCCTCGGTGCGGGTGTTTACGGTGTCGTCAACCGTCTCCTGGTACCCACCGGGCTGCACCACATTCCCAACTCGCTGGTCTGGTTCACCTTCGGCGAGTACGACGGCAAGACCGGCGACCTGAACCGGTTCTTCGCCGGCGACCCGACCGCCGGTGGCTTCATGACCGGGTTCTTTCCCATCATGATGTTCGCGTTGCCTGCCGCATGCCTGGCGATGATCCACACGGCGCGGCCTGAGCGGCGCAAGGCGATCGCCGGTCTGCTCGGCTCCGCCGCGCTGACCTCGTTCCTCACCGGGATCACCGAGCCGATCGAATTCGCCTTCGTCTTTGTGGCGCCCCTGCTGTATGTGGTGCACGCCATCCTGACCGGGCTGTCCATGGTCATCATGAACGCCCTGGGCGCCCGCGACGGCTTCACGTTCTCGGCCGGGTTCATCGACTGGGGGCTGAACTTCTTTGGCGCCAACCACGAGAAACCATGGCTGGTATTCCTGGTCGGCGCGGTCTATGGCGTCCTCTACTACACGATCTTCCGCTTCATGATCTTGCGGTTCGATCTGAAGACCCCCGGGCGGGAGCCCGAGGAGGAATCACCCGAGGTTCTTGGCGATCACGCCGGCGAGCGCACGTAGCGCCTGACCACGGTGGCTGATCGCGTCCTTGGCCGCCGGGTCGAGCTCCGCGCTGGTCTTGGTGTGCCCGTCGGCGATGAAAATCGGGTCGTAGCCGAAGCCGCCTTCGCCTCGCGGCGCGCGGATCAGGCGGCCCGGCATCTTGCCGTGCACAAGATGCTCCTTGCCGCCCGGCAGCACCAGCGCCACGGCACACACGAACGCCGCGGCCCGGAACTCGTCGTCCACATCGGATATCTGGGCCAGGACCAGGTCGAGGTTGGCCTTGTCGTCGCCGTGCCGGCCCGCCCAGCGGGCGCTGAACACGCCCGGCATGCCGTTGAGCGCGTCCACCGCCAGCCCGGAGTCGTCGCCGACCGTGGGCAGCCCGGTGTACTTCACGCCCTCGCGGGCCTTCATCAAGGCGTTCTCGGCGAAGGTGAGCCCCTTCTCCGGCGCCTCCGGGTACTCCGGCACATCGTCGAGCCCGACCAGTTCCACCTTGAGCAGGTCGGGCGAGGAAGCCAGAATCCGGCGCAGCTCTTCGAGCTTCTTGCGATTCCGCGAAGCGAGTAGCAGTTTCATTATTTCTTGAACACCGCCAACAGGCCCGCCGCGTCCAATGTGGGCAGTCCTAGCGCCTCGCGCTGCAGGGTGGTCAGCTTCTCGCAGCCCGCCAGGCCCAGGTCGAGCATCGCGTTGAGCTGGGCGCGGTCGAAGACGCCGTCCTCACCGGTGCCCTGTACCTCGACGAAGTCGCCGATTCCGGTGCAGACGATGTTCATGTCGACCTGAGCCGCCACATCCTCCTCGTAACACAGGTCGAGGCGCGCCTCCCCGGCCACGATGCCCACGCTGACCGCGGCAACCGAACGGTGCAACGCGGTCTGCACGGTTTGCTTGCGGGTGAGCATGTTCTTGGCCGCCATCCAGGTGACCGCGTCGTGCAGCGCGACGTAGGCGCCGGTGATGGCCGCCGTCCGTGTGCCACCGTCGGCCTGCAGCACATCGCAGTCGATGACTACCGAGTTCTCCCCCAGCGCACGCAGCTCGATGCAGGCGCGCAAACCGCGGCCGATCAGGCGTGAGATCTCGTGGGTGCGCCCGCCAATCTTGCCTTTGACGCTTTCCCGCTCGGATCTGGTGGTGGTCGCCCGCGGCAACATCGAATACTCGGCCGTCACCCAGCCCTGGCCGGAACCTTTACGCCACCTGGGCACCCCCTCGGTGACGCTGGCCGTGCACAACACACGCGTATCACCGAACTCCACCAGGACCGATCCCTCGGGATGGCGGCTCCACTCCCGGATCAGTCTCACCGGGCGCAGCTCATCGGGCTTTCGTTCGTCAGGACGGGCCATGCGCCACACCCTATCCGGAGTCAAATGTCGTAGCGCGACCCAGGGCGGACAATCTCCACGGGACCTGCAAAAGCCTCACTGGCATGGGCGTGGGTGTGCGACTCCGAACCCCACGCTGCCACCAGATGGGTGAGCAGCAGGCGCTTGACCCCCGCCTTGGTGGCCACCTCGCCCGCCTCCCGGCCGGTCAGGTGCAGACCTGGCGGATTGTCGACCCCGTCGAGGTAACTCGCCTCGCAGAGGAACAGGTCGGCGTCCTGGGCCAGCCGCAGCACCGCATCGCAGACCGCGGTGTCCCCCGAATAGGCCAGCACCTTTCCCTCGTGCTCGATCCGCACCCCGTAGGTCTCGACGGGGTGGTTCACCCGGTCGACGTGAACCTGGAACGGGCCGATCGGGAAGCTGCCCGGCTGCAGCGCATAGAACGTGTAGACGTCGTCCAGTGGGCCTTCGTCAAGGCTATAGGCGGCGGCTATCCGCTCGGGCGCGCCGCTCGGGGCGTAAATCGGGATCGGCGGGTAAGGACCATCGGGAGCATAGCGCCGGACAACCACATAGGTGCATGCGTCCATCATGTGGTCACAGTGCAGGTGGCTCAACACAATGGCGTCCACCGACTTGAGCCCGGCGTAGCGCTGTAACGCCGAAAGCGACCCGGATCCGAAGTCGAGCAGGAGCCGGAAACCATCGGCCTCGACAAGATAGGCCGAACAGGCCGACTCGGGGCCTGGGAAGCTCCCAGCACAGCCAAGAACGGTCAACCTCATGCGACGGCTCCTTTTTTCAGACGGAGATCGCCGAGGAAACGATGGGCAAGACGATCGAAAATTTCCTGATCGCCCGTCGTCAACAGCTCATGGGTGGGTGTCTGGACCGAATCCGGTCGCAGCAGATCCTTTTCCATCAACACCCGATAGACATCACGAGCGGTCTCGTCGGCGCTCGACACCAGCGTCACCTGCTCTCCCATCACCAGGCTGATCAGGCCTGCCAGCAACGGATAGTGAGTGCAGCCAAGAACAAGCGTATCCACCTCAGCGCGCTGGAGGGGCTCAAGATAGGCGCTGGCGAGGCCGAGCAAGGCCCGCCCTGAGGTGACGCCGCGCTCCACGAACTCGGCGAACTGAGGGCAGGCCACCGCCGTGACGTGCGTTTGGGGCGCGGCGGCGAAGGAATCCTGATATGCCCCGGAGTTAATTGTTGCCGTGGTACCAATCACACCCACCCGATTGTTGCGGGTGGCCGCGACTGCCCTTCGCACCGCCGGCCGGATGACCTCCACGACCGGGATGTCGTAGCGCTCGCGGGCGTCGTGCAGGCACGCCGCACTCGCACTGTTGCAGGCGATGACGAGAAGCTTCACGCCCTGCTCAGCCACCAGCCGGTCGAGGCATTCCAGGGCATAGGCGCGTACGTCGGCTATGGGCTTGGGACCATACGGCATATGCGCCGTGTCGCCCAGGTACACGATCTGCTCGCTGGGGAGCTGATCAAGTATCGCCCGGGCTACCGTCAGCCCACCGACTCCCGAATCGAAGATGCCGATCGGCGCGTCCGTCACGCTGCGCAGCCTACTTGCACAACCCCCTTCGGTGCGAAGAGTCAAATAGCACATGTCGTCAAACAGACACCGGACAGGGCGTGCGGCGCCTCGGTAGCGTTTCCGCTACAGCGTGTCGGCGTTGAGTGGGTATGAGCACGGACAACGACTTGCTGCTTGTTCCCACTCCGCGCCGGCCAGCCCCGCCCATGCAGCGCCTGCGAGCAGGGATCAGCACCCGTTTCCGCCTCCCCACCGAGGACGACGCTCCGCCCCCGAGCGCCCGCATGCTCGGCATGGCCTTCTGGGCCGCCGCTTGCGTGTTCGCCGGCCTCCTGCCCGCCGGCCGCCTCATGATCGCGATCCTGTTCGGCGGCCCGGCCTGGTATCCGCCCACCGCGATCTCGATCGGCCTCGCCGGCACCGCTCTGATGGCTGCCGCCTTCGGCTCCATCCACCGCGCCCACCTCCCGTGGTACCTCCTGGCCGTGGCAACCATCCTGCTCAGCGCCAACGTCACCATCATCTACACCCTCCTCTAATCTCCCGCACCTCGCGCCCCGCTATAGAAGATCATCGCGATTTCAGGGAAAACGCGAGATCCACTCGCCGCACAGCAACGCTTTCCCCCGAAATCGCGGCAGCCGCTCTGAGGCACGCACGCCGCGGGGAGGCCGAGGTCAGGTGTTGTTGCGCGGCACCTTTGCTCTGCACCCAT
>NZ_BONY01000154.1 GCF_016862955.1 Rhizocola hellebori
GACACCGGCGCGGCGCTGCGACATGGTGCGTGTGAAACGGCACCAGAATTAACTATTTCGCAGCGCTTCGATGAGCTGGTGTAGGAATTCTTGCTCGGCTGCGCTGTGTGCGCCGCCATCGAGGCCGAGGGCCTCGCTGGGCCGGGCGGCCCCGCACACCTTGTCGGCGATGGATTCGACCCACTGCCGGTAGGCGAGCGCGTCGGCCGGGGTGGCTCGGGCGTCCAGGACCAGAGCTGCCGCTCTGCAGCTCACGAACACCTCCGTCATTCCGGTGACCGAATCACGAAACTGTTCCGCGGTGGGCGGGTCCGGGTCCGCTTCCGCGTAAATGGCTGACACCGCGGCTTTCACGAGGTTGGACTCCGAGGACGCGCCGGCGGCGATGGCATTTATCCCTGCCAGCCCCTCATCGACGGTCCTGCGATCACTGTCCGGTTCAGTCGATGCGGCGGCGATCATGACTCGGGCGGGGAGCCGGGTGAGCAGCTCCCATTCGTGGGGTTCGAAAGCGAGGAGCACGGAACGCCTCGCTGAAAGGAGATTTCCGGACGCTTGCTGGCTCGGCATGGCGACGACCTCCTGTCGTCAGCATATGCCGCCGGATTCACTGTGAGCTGGTTAACTTGTCGAAGCCTATACACGCATCGCCACCTGCGGCAGAATCGGCGAAATCAAGAGAGCGTGGGCGGCGGGTGCCGGGGAGGGCCCCGCCGTTCGCTGCGGGAAGGGCAGAAAATGCAGTTCGGCCGTTACTTCGAGGAGTTCGAGGTCGGGGCGATCTACAAGCACTGGCCCGGCAAGACCGTCACAGAATATGACGACCATCTATTCTGCCTGCTGACGATGAACCATCACCCGCTTCATCTGGACGCGCACTACGCGCAGACCCAGACCGAGTTCAAGCGCAACGTGGTGGTCGGCAACTACATCTACTCGCTGTTGCTGGGCATGTCGGTGCCCGACGTGAGCGGCAAGGCGATCGCCAACCTCGAGGTCGAGTCGCTGCGGCACGTCGCGCCGACCTTCCACGGCGACACGATCTACGGCGAGACCACCGTGCTGGACAAGCGCGAGTCCGCGTCCAAACCGGATCGCGGGGTGGTCAGCGTGGAGACGCGCGGCTACAACCAGGAGGGCACCCTGGTCTGTGTCTTTCGACGCAAGGTGATGGTGCCCAAAACTCCCCAAGAGTGACGTTAGGGTGATTCGCGGCGCTCATTACGGGGAATGAACCATAGCAGAGGCCGGTTATTCAGCACGGGACATCCAGATCACTCGAAGCGGAGCAGATAAATGGCAACTGTCGAACTCACGGCGGCCAACTTTGACGAGATCACGGGTGCCGACGGCATCACGCTGGTCGACTTCTGGGCATCATGGTGCGGCCCATGTCTGCGGTTCGCGCCCACCTACGAGCGGGTCTCGGAAAAGCACACCGACATCACCTTCGGCAAGGTCGACACCGAAGCGGAGCTGGAGATCTCGGCTCGCTACGGCATCCGGTCGATTCCCACCATCATGGCCATGCGAGACGGCGTCATCGTCTTCGCCCAGCCGGGCGCCCTGCCCGAGGCCGCGGTGGAGGAGCTGATCCGCCAGGTGCGCGCCCTCGACATGGACGAGGTGAAGGCCCAAGCCCAGGCCCAGGAAGAGGCCCACGCGCAGAGCCACAGCGCGGAGGCGTGAGCTAGCTAGCGGGTTTGTGGGCGACCGCAAACACCGACTGACCAAACGCAGGACGCCGCCCCTGTTCCGCCCGCCGCAACGTTGGCACAACGAAGCGGTCGTAGGCGCGGAGCAGGGGCCCGTTCTTTGGCCGTTGGCGCAGCCAGCGACACATGACCACCCAGCTCAGCAGGCCCACCGGGTTGACGTAGCGCAGCTCGTCGATCTCCAGGCCGGCCTCGGTGAGGGCGGCCCGCATGGATGCGGTGGTGTAGCGGCGTACGTGGCCGATCTCGCGATCGAAGCGGCTCATCGCGAACTCGAACGCCGGCACGACGAGCACCACCTTGCCGCCGGGGGCCAGCAGATCCTGCGCCGACCTCAGCGCACCCACCTGGTCGTCGATGTGCTCCCAGACGTTGAGCGCGACTATCGAGCTGTGAGCGGCCTTCATCTCGGTCGGCAGCAGCAGCTCGCGCACGGTCACCTTGGGCTCGCCCGCGAAGCGGTTCTTCAACGCCAGCAGACGGCTCTCATCGCCCTCGGTGACCGTGAAGTGGGACACGTCATCGAGCCAGAGCGCCGCGTAGTAGCCGATGCCGCTGCCGATCTCCAAGGGATCATCGCCCAGATAGGGCCGGACCAGGTCGGCGAGCCACCGCTGGTAGTTCACCGCGTCACTGAGGTCCTCAAGAACCAGATTCTGCAGCTCGGAGTCGCCTAGCACCTGCCCACCCATGCGGGTCAGCTTATCCGGCCGAGACGGGCGAGGTCTCCTCAGGGATTTGCACCCATTGCCGTACCTGGCGCTCCATCACGAAGGACAGGAACGGCACGGTGCCGGCGATCGCCACGAGCAAGATCCGGGTCACCGGCCACGACACCCGCCGGGCCAGATCGGCGAGCGCGCCGAGGTAGACGACGAAGAGCCAGCCGTGCGCGGGGGCGATGAGCGCGACACCGAGGTCGTTGTGCCCGAAGTACTTCATCGGCATCGCGACCAGGGTGAGCAGGAGCAGCATCACGCCGACCACCCAGGCCATGATGCGAAAGCGGGTCAGTGCACCTTTCATCGAGCTTCCTCTTCTTTTGGAGACGCTGCGTTTAGGGACGCCAGATACCTGTTGTACTCAGCATCGCCGTCGTCGAGGTTAGCTTCCCGCCGCGTGATGACCGGCCCGCGCCTAGGCGCTGCCGGCGCTTCGGGCTCGGCCTTGCCCCGCAACGTGGCGCGCATCTCACGAATCCACAGCACGATGATGAAGATCGCGAAGAGCGGCCACTCGAACGTGTAAGCCCAGCTGAGCGTATTGCCCCCGGCAGCGCGACCCGCCTGCCACCAGCCAAGGGCCAGACACACCGCGACCGCCGCCCACACCGCAACGTGGCCCAGCAGCCAGTTAGGGGTGAGCAGACGTCGCACGGCCGTCAGCGTAGCCCATATTCCTTAAGGAGCCCGCGAGAGATGATGGTGCGCTGGATCTCCGAGGTGCCCTCGCCGATGAGAAGGAAAGGCGCTTCCCGCATCAGCCGCTCGATCTCGTACTCCTTCGAATAGCCGTAACCGCCGTGGATCCGGAACGCCTCGGTCACGATCTCGTGGCAGTACTCGCTGGCGAGCAGCTTCGCCATTCCGGCCTCGACATCGTTGCGCTGACCCGCGTCCTTGAGCCGGGCGGCGTTGACCATAAGGGCATGGGCCGCTTCTATCTTGGTACCCATATCAGCGATTTTGAAGGCAATGGCCTGGTGCTGAGCGATCGGTTTGCCGAATGTCTTGCGCTGCTGGGCATAGCCGATCGCGAGTTCGAAGGCGCGGATCGAGATGCCGCAGGCGCGCGCGGCAACGTTGACCCGGCCCACCTCAATGCCGTCCATCATCTGATAGAAACCGCGACCCGCCTGGTCGGCGCCGCCCAGCACGGCTGAGGTGGGCACCCGGTGTCCATCGAGGACCATCTCGGTGGTCTCGACTCCCTTGTAGCCCATCTTCTCGATCTTCCCCGGGATGGTCAGACCGGGCGCGGTCTGCCCGAAGCCGGGCGCCTTCTCCAACAGGAAGGTGGTCATGTTGCCGTAGACCGACTCCGCCCCCTGATCGGTCTTGACAAGCGTGGCCACGATGGACGAATAAGCGCCATTGGTCAGCCACATCTTCTGTCCATTAAGGACATACGAATCGCCGTCGAGCTGCGCGCGGCTCTTGATGGCCGACACGTCCGACCCGGTCTCCGGCTCGGACATGCTGAACGCGCCCCGCATCTCGCCGGTCGCCATCTTCGGCAGCAAGCGCGCCTTCTGCTCATCGCTGCCGTGCTGTCCGATCAGGTACGCGACGATGAAGTGGGTGTTGACAATGCCCGAAATGGACATCCATCCCCGCGACAGCTCCTCGACCACCAGCGCATAGGTCAGCAGGGATTCGCCGAGACCGCCGAACTCCTCGGCGATGGTGAGACCGAACAAGCCCATCTCGCGCATTCCTGCGATGATTTGCTCCGGATATTCATCCGCGTGCTCGAGGTGTTGTGCCCGTGGGATGATCTCCTTGTCGGCGAACTCGCGTACGGTCTCGAGGATGGCGACCTGCTCCTCGGAAAGACCAGGCGTACGAGCGAGACGGGCCACGGCAACCTCCAGCGCGTTAACGAGGGTTCAGCTAGCTAATGAAATAGCACGAATGTGCGTTCAGGGAATCAAGCTGTGAAAAGGTTCACCGGAAAAGGAGATAGAGCCCTATGACTTACCCACCGCCCGGCGGCCAGGATCCATATCAGCCGCAACCCTCGGGGCCGGAGGGCAGCAATCCATATTCGCCACCGCCCACGGGGCCAGTCGGCGGTAGCCCCTACTCGCCGCCACCGGCGGGCCCAGACAGCGGCAACCCCTACGCGCAAGCCACGCCGCCGAGCGCCTATCCACAGCCCTACGGTCAACCATACGGCCAGTACCCAGCCGTTCCGGCCGCAACTGGAACCAACGGGCTCTCGCTCGCCTCAATGATCACGGGAATTGTCTCGGTGATCCTCGGCTGCTGCTGCCCGTTCCTCGGGATCCCGGCCGCCGGCACGGCGATGGTGCTCGGCTTCCTCGGTCTCAAGCAGACCCGCGAGCGCGGTCAGTCCGGGCGGGGCATGGCCATCGCCGGCATCGCCACCGGTGGGGTCGGCCTGCTGATCGGGATCGTCATGGCCATCCTCGGGGCCACCGACGCGATGACCGGCTGGATGGACGACCTGAATGGGTCGAACACCGACGATTTTGACTTCGACTGAGGCGGCGGTGTCGTAGTGTCAGTGACGTTTCTTAGTCAAGGGAGCCCCTTATGACCGACCCTTACGGCCCCCCGCCGCAGGATCCTTACGCGCCACAGCCGCCGCAAGCGCCGACCAACCCGTACGCGCAGACGCCGCCGCCCGCCTCGGTGCCGCCGGTGTCGCCCAGTCCGGCCACGCCGCCTTACGGTCAGCCGCAATACAGCCCGGCCCCGTACGGCACGCCGCAGTACGGACAGCAGTCGCCCTACGGCTATCCAGTCGCGGCGCCGCAGAACTCGCTGGCGCTCGTGTCGATGATCCTCTCCCTGGTCGGCATCCTGAGCTGGATCACCGCCCCGGTGGGCGCGATCCTGGGCCATGTCGCCATGAAGCAGATCCGCCAGACCGGCGAGTCCGGCGAGGGCATGGCGAAGACCGGCATCATCGTCGGCTGGATCATCACCGGCCTCGGCGTGCTCTGCTGCGTCGGCTACATCGCCCTGATCGTCGCAGGCGTCTGGAGCGCCGAAACCAACAACTTCGATTAGGCGCGCGGCGGCCCGGCGTCAGCCGGGAAGCTCGAGCAGTGAAGCGGTGGCCTCCCACAGCCGGGAGGCCGCCGCTTTGTCGTCCGGACGGGCGACCGCGCGGCGGCTCACGTAATAGGCACCGTCGACCAGCTCCTCGGGCGGGGCCGTGGACAGCCAGATGAGCTGATCGGCACCCTGCTGCGGGGTGGTGAGCCCGGGGGCGAACCGGTAGAACAGGCGCGCGGCCGGCGGCCCGAACCGGGTCCGCGGCACGCCGGGGTGAAACGAGTAGCAGCGCAGGGTGGGCCAGCGCCGCGCGGCTTCGGCCGCAAAGTAGACGTTGGCCCGTTTCGAGGTGGCATAGGCGAGCCATTTGCTGGGGAAGCGCCGCCCGGGCGGGGACGGGTCGGCACCGACGTTCCAGGCCGCCGAGGAGGTGTTGACCATCCGAGCCCCATCGGGCATCTGGTCGCGCAGCAGGTAGGTGAGCAGGAACGGCGCCAGGTGGTTGACCTGCATGGTGGTGTGGAAGCCGTCCACTGTGGTGCCGCCCTTGACCAGACCCGCATTGTTGGCGATCACATCGATTCGCTGCCCCTTCAGCTTCTCGGCCACCGCCCGTACCTGGGCCAGATCGGCGAAATCGGCCACCAACCCGTTGGGCCCCAAGCGTTCCTGGTTTCGCCCGATCCGGGTGACCCGCCAGCCCCGGCTCTCCATCTCGGTGGCGGCTGCCCGCCCGATGCCCGAGCTGGCCCCGGTTATCACGATGTGACGCGTGAGATCTTCCACAGTCCCGTTCTCCTTCTGCTCGGCGCTAGGTTACCGTCGCGTAATGAGTCTTGGTCGTCCTCGCCGGTCATGTTTGGCCGTGCCCGGTAGCAGCGTCAAGATGCTGGAGAAGGCCCAAGGCCTCCCGGCTGACCAGGTGTTTCTCGACCTGGAGGACGCGGTCGCCCCGCTGGCGAAGCCGTCGGCGAGAAAGAACATCGTGGCCGCGCTCAACGAGGGCGGTTGGGGGTCGAAGACCCGCGTGGTCCGGGTCAACGACCTCACCACGCCATGGACCTACACCGATGTCATCGAGATCGTCGAGGGTGCCGGTGCGAACCTCGACTGCATCATGCTGCCGAAGGTGCAGTCCGCCTCGCACGTCGAGTGGCTCGACCTGACGCTGACCCAGCTGGAGAAGACGCTCGGGCTGCCGATCGGCGGCATCGGCATCGAGGCGCAGATCGAGAACGCGGCCGGGCTGGTCAATGTGGACGCGATCGCCGCGGCTTCACCCCGCGTGGAGACCATCATCTTCGGCCCCGCCGATTTCATGGCCTCGCTGAACATGAAGTCGCTCGTGGTGGGGGCGCTTAACCCCGACTACCCGGGCGACCCGTTCCACTACATCCTGATGCGCATCCTGATGGCCGCCCGCATGCATGACAAGCAGGCCATCGATGGGCCTTACCTACAGATCAAGGACGTCGACGGTTTCCGCGAGGTGGCCAAACGCAGTGCGGCCCTTGGCTTTGACGGCAAGTGGGTGCTGCATCCCGGCCAGCTCGACGCCGCTAACGAGGTGTATTCGCCTGCGCAGCAAGACTATGACCACGCCGAGCTGATCCTTGACGCCTACGACTACTTCACCTCGGAGGTGGGCGGAAAGCTAGGCGCGGTAATGCTTGGCGACGAAATGATCGATGAGGCGTCGCGCAAGATGGCTCTGGTCATCGCGGCCAAGGGACGTGCCGCCGGGATGACCAGAACCTCAAGCTTCACGCCACCTTCAGCGTGAACTCCGCCGTGGAAACCTTGCCGCCGACCGAGAAGTCGAAGAACATGCGGTAGCTGCCGGGGCTGGGCGCGGAGAGCCAGAACTTCACCGCGCCACCGGAAAGCTGCGGCTCCGGATGCACATGGACGTAGCCCAGATCGCCTTCACGCAACACCACCAGGTGCCCGAACGAACCCAGATAGGGCTCCAGAGGCCCGGCCGAAACCTTGAACAGCATCGGCGAGGTGGCCCCGACGACCGGGGTGCCTTCATAGCTGACCGTCTTACCGTCCACAGTGGACTCACGGACCGCCGCCGGGAGTGGCTGCTGCTGATAGTTGCCGTTGACGGTGAGGTCGAAGCCGAGCGTGAGCGGAACCTGGGCGCCCGCCGCGGTCAGCGCCGTGAAATCGGCGAAGGCACGCCACAGACCCGCGCTGGTGGGACCGGCTGGCATCGTCCAGGTGCCGTCGGCCGCCATGCTCGGGTGCAGATGCTGATAGCCGGTGAGGTCGCGGCGTACCAGAATCAAATGGAGCGGCTTCTCATGGACAGTGGCGAAAGTGGTCACCGGTTTGCCATCGGGCCCGTTGATGACAAACGTCTTCGCGGCCTGGTTGGGCACCAGCGTGTAGCCGAGGCTGCTGATGGCCAAGCCGCCCACCTCGGATCCCGCTGTCGCCTGGGCGCCGGTGTGGTTGTGCCCATCCATTCCGGTCATCTGCGGTGCCGGCGCTCCGGTCTGCGCGTTGGCGGTCGGGCTGGTCGGATTGATGAGCTTGCCCAGCCCGAACCCGGCGATCAGCGCGACCACCAACCCGCCCACGAACAGGGCGAGGCGCCTTTGTTCAGGCATCCATGCCCGCCAGCTGGTAGCCCGCTTCGTCGACGGCGTTGCGCACCTCGTCGAGCGGCAGGATGGCATCACTGGTGACCATCGCGGTGCCGGTGGACAGGTCGACCTCCACCGTCTGCACCCCGGGCAGCGCGGTCAGCTCGCCGCTGACCGCATTCACGCAGTGCCCGCAGGTCATGCCCGTGATCTGGTATTTCGTGGTGACTGACATCCGCTAACTCCTATGACCTGACCAGCCGGCTGATCGCATCCGTTGCCTCTTTGATCTTCTGTTCGGGGTCGCCGTCTCGAGCCGCGTCCACGACACAATGAGCGAGGTGTCCCTCGAGCAACCCGATCGCCACAGCCTGCAGCGCCCGGGTGGCCGCGGATATCTGGGTCAGCACGTCAATGCAGTAGGTATCCTGTTCCACCATCCGCTGCAACCCACGGACCTGCCCCTCAACCCGGCGCAGCCGCGCCAGCAGGGCATCCTTGTCGTCAGAGTGGCTGTAACTCACACCCGCGCTCATGCCGCCCACCATACCCTCCAGGGGTACCACTGACAACGGCCGGGCCAGCCAGTCGTTAACACTTACGTGCTTAATTCCCTCCTGGCGCTGCTGATGGCTTTTGCACCCCCGGCTGCGCCTTCGCCCGACGTCGAGCTGCAACGCAACCTCGCCCAATATCAGGCCATCGCCGAAGATCTCCGCGTCACCGTCGCCCAAACGGATGTCATCCGCCGCCAGCTGGAAAGCCTGGAATCCCAGCGCCAAGAGCGCCGCGCCGCAGTGGGCCGCCTGGCCGCCGCCAGCTACCGCAGCCACCGCGCAGACTCGTTCAACCTGCTGCTCGACGCCGACTCCGCCACCGACTTCCGCTACCGCTTGGCGCTGCTCAACGTCTTCGCCCAACACCGCCAGCTGGAGATCAAAGCCCTGAACTCCACCACCGACCGCTACACCACGACCCAACACACCCTCGACGCCCTCATCGCCCAACAGCGCGGCCAGCAACAGGAGCTCCTAGCCCAACGCCGCAAGGTCGAAGCCCGCCTAGCCGAACTCCGCTCCCCACCCTCCCCCTAAACCCCCATTCATCACTTTCGCCGCTGCGTCGTGGTCCCTCACCGTAAGCTCCCGCGCGGCACGCCACGCCCGTGCGTGGTCACCCCCGGCGGCTGCGCCGCCGACCCACACTTGCCCGCCCGCGCTGCTCGGTTTCCGGCGGCCGCGCGGCTCCGGGTTGGTCGCGCCGCTCGTTTCCCGCAACGGCGTGGCGCGGCTGGCGCCCTTTAGGTTTCCCCGTGCCGTTGCGGCGCCGCTGGACTTCCCGCAGCCGCGTGTCACGGCTGGTGGGCATTGCTTTCGCGGTACCTACATCTCTGCGTAAGGGGAGTGATGCAGAGATGCAGGTGCCGCCCCTGCCTACTACTTCCACGACACCTACATCTCTGCGTTGGGGCGGTGGGGCAGAGATGTAGGTGCCGCGAGATGTCCTGGCCGCCGCCAACCCTTACTGCCCGCCGCGCTGCTTTGCCGCCCTCGGTCTTCTGCTCTCGTGGCACCTGCATCTCTGCGTTGGGGCGGTGAGGCAGAGATGTAGGTGCGGTGGACCTTCTGCCGCTTGTGGTGCTGTGGGGGTCCCGGCGTCCGGGCGCTGCGGGCTGAAGCGTTGTCGGTGGTTCATGCCGCCCAGAGGCCGGTCCTTGGCCGGCCGGGGACGGGCATGGTGAAGCGCCGTCGGGGTAAGGGTTCTCGACGGCGTGGCTGAACGTGAGGGGGTGGGCCTTCCACAAACGAGCGGCTGGGCTTAGCCGTGGTGGGCAACGCTACCGGTCAGGTTTAGGGTCTATTCCAGTAGTGGTTGCGCC
>NZ_BONY01000155.1 GCF_016862955.1 Rhizocola hellebori
ACTGCCCGAGCTCCTTCTCGAGGCGTTTGGCGTCGGCGAGACGGCGTTCGTAGAGGCTGGGGACGTCCAGGTGCAGCCGGCTGAACGAGGCGACCGCCTCGGCCGCGTACCAGGCGGCACTGGAGTCGCGGGTGGCCCGCATGGCGTAGGCGGTGGCGTAACACGCGAACGCAGACGACTCGCCCCACGGCCGGGCCTGCTCGGCCTCGATCTCCCGGAAGATCTCCAGCCCGCGCAGCGCCGCCTCACGGCCGTCCTGACCGGAGTCGGTCTGGGCCAAGGCCAGGGCCACGTGAGCCCAGCCCGCACCCGGCCTGGCCTCCGGGTCGGTGATGGCAGCCTGGGCCGCCACCGCCTCGGTGGCCATGGTCAGCGCCTCGGGCACCCTTCGCAGCCGGCCCAGGACCAGGCTCAGATTCGCCCGGATGAATGCCGCCAGCACCGCCTGGTCGGCGTGCTGGCGCGCCAGCTCGAACTGCTCCCGCGCCGTCTCGTCGTCGCCGGCGCGGGCGGCCACCTTGCCGTAGGTCAGATGGGCGACCGCTATCAGGTACCGGTCGTTGTGTGAGCTGGCCGCCGCCACCGCCTTCTGGCTCAGCTCGGTCGCCTCCTGCAGCCGCCCGAAACGCAAGGCCCGGTCGGCGTCCTGGCGCAGTTGTGCGGCACTGGCCGGATCTGTTTTCTGCTTGCGGCGTGCCTTCCACAGCGAGCTGGCCGCCATGACGATCACTGCCAGTATGCAGATCAGCCCGGGTCCCATGAAGAACAACTCGAACAGGTCCTTGGAGGTAGGCACGAGGCGCAGCGTAGCCGCGAAAACCCGTCAAGACGACCCCAGCTGATGGCCGCGTCGCCGAAACTGCACTCAATATGAGTGCGGATCGATCGTCTGACATAGATATTCGTTTTTGCGGAGCTTTAGGACAACAGGATGCGAAGTCCCGAGGCGACGGCCCAGCTCCTCGGTCACCTCCGCCAGCTCTCGATCGGCCTCTGAGCGGCCCGACAGCTTCTCCGCGAGCAGGAGGTTCGCCCGGCAACTCAGCGCATCCGGATGGTCGGTGCCGAGCTTCAGCTGGGCCCGTGCGGTCGCCTCGGCAAGCCGCCGCCGGGCACCGATCTCATGGCCGGTCGTCGCCTGGACGACGGCTTGGTTGTTGCAGGCCGCGATCGCGTGTGGATGCTCGGGACCGAGCACCTCGGAAAGAGCTGCAGCAGCCGATTGTGCAGAAGATTCCGGCTCACCAATATTGAAGAGGTACTCGGCCACCGCGAGATTGCTCAGACATGCCAGCGTGAGCGGGTGCTTGGCACCAAGCTTCGTTGTGTAGCGGGTCAACAGCGCTTGCAATTCAGGCGTGGCGCGCCTATCGCCCATCGCCAGCCAACCCACCGCCAAACTCAGCCGGCACGCCGCTGCTTGGTGACTTTCCGCACCCAATTTGGACTCAAATCCGCTCAACGCCAATTCGAGCAGCCGAACCGCTTCGTGGACGTCGCCGGCCAGGCGCAGCGAGACCGCGAGACTCCACAACACCTCGGACTCGCGCCACGGGCGGCCTTCGGCACGACTGGCAACGTTCCGATGGACTTCTCGCAGTAGCCTTACCGATTGCCGGTACGCGCCCGCGTCCCGCACGTCGCGAGCCAAGTTGGCGGCGCTGAACATCGCGTCATCGGGGCCATAAAATGCCCGCCACAATTGAAATGCTTGGGCATCGAAGCGCCGGGCTGCGCGGAAGTCGCCCAGAAGGCGGTAGTTGACAGCAAGGTTGCTTTGGGCGGTCAGGGTCCGCCGATGGGACCGACCGAACTGGTCGAGCCATGTGGCGTAAGTCTCGGTGTCGTGGCTCAACGCCTGCCGATAATGGCCCAGGCCACGTAGATCTGCCGCCAATCCTCCCGCGCTCAGCAGCGTGTGCGGATGAGCCGGTCCGAGCAGGACCCGTTGCTCGGCCAAGACCGCCTCATCAATGCTGCGGGCGCCTGCGAGATCACCGAGTCCTCGGACGATGTTGGCGAGGTTAAAGCGCATCGCCAAGACTTGTTCACGAAGGTCTTTGCGATCTGGAATGTCCGCTCCCGACTCAAGCCAATCAGTCCATGCGCGGATGGTGAGTTCGCAACGGCTTCGCGCCGGCACATAGTCGCCCACTAACCATTGATAACGCGCTAGATCAACAAAGAGCTGCCTGACATTTCGATCGCTGCTATTCAAAGCTGCACAGGAGTCGAGATGTGGCCATAGCGTTCTAAAGATCGGCAACGAACGCCAGTCGTCGATGACGATTACCTCCGGAGGACGTGCGGCTGCCAACAGCCGATGGACCTGTTGGCGAGCTTCGACGAGCGCGGTCGAATCCGATTGACCGGCGCGGTGGCGAACCACCCGTGCGATGAGCCGGTGCATGGTCACCGTTGCCGTGTCGGTACCCGTTTGACCCGCACGCCCGAGTGAGACCGAAGCAGCGATGGCAATCAGCGAGCAGCTGGCAAGGATCCGCAGCGCCCGGGCGATGGCGGTGCCATCGGCCCCGAACGCGGACTGCGCCGCCGAACCGGTCAGCAGCTCACGTTTCACACCATCCGGCGACATGATCGACAAGACCACCAGAAGTTTATTGGTGAAGCCCGACGAGTCCTCCTGCGGCAGCCTGGCCAACGTCATGGCGGTCGCTCTCAACACGCCTGGATGGTCTGCGCCTTTCTGCTGCATGAGCGTCTCATCGAGATCGTGCTCGGCCAGCGCGTCGAGGTATTGACGGCAGGTGAGTCCGTTGTGGGTGATGTACGCGGCTGCTTGGGCCAGGCCGAGCGGCAGCCAGCCCATTTCGCGGCCGATCTCATCGGCGTCAGCGCCATGTGGATAGCCGGTAGCCGCGGCGAGGAACGACCTGCCTTGCTGGTGCGTGAAGGTGTCTACCGGAATGGCGGTGATTCCCGGCATGCTCACAAACTCGCGATGATTGCTCGTGATGATGGTCTTTGTCGTTCCTGTGGTCGGCAGGTACTCGCGTACGTCCTCGGGATCCTCCACGTTGTCGAAGACGATCAGTCGCTGCAATCCATCGTGGCGTTCAAGAACCGAGCGAACACGGTGAACCAGCGCCTCATGGGTGAGCTGATCTTCATGTGCCGGCCCTAGACCCAGGACTTCAAGCAACCGAACCAGGTCGGCAGTCGGCCCGGATTCCGCATTGATCCAGGCGACCAGCCCGAACCCGGACTTGATGCACTCGCGGGCATAGGCGGCGGCGATCTGCGACTTGCCCACGCCGCGCATGCCCGGCAATGCCACCAGTGCCGCGCCGCCGGTGGTCAAAGCTCGCCGTAACGCGATCTGTTCGTTCGGGCGGGGCTGGAAATACCAGGCGACCGGCGGGATGACCCCGAACACCAATCTCTCCCTAGCAGCTGATGCGCCGCTTTCCACGGCTATTGCTCTGCTCGCCCAAGCACGTCCTGCCGCCACCGCAGCGGTGGCGGTCAGGCTCGCTATCCCCAGCGGGCCAAAGGCGCGGGCCGCGCCCACCAGGTCGGCACCGCCGCGGAACCCGGCGTGTGCACCAGCCCATAGCAGCAGCGGTGGCATGAGCCATTGGCCGACAAGGAACGTCAAGGTACTCAAGGTGACGGCCAGAGCCAGCACCATCAGCCAGCGCAGCACCAAGCTCCTGATCCGATGGCGCCACACAGCGTCTCCGATTGATGAAGGCCGACCATAACATTCACATAGTTACATGTAAGGCGAGAAGCTCGACGGCGCGCCCCGCGCACCGGGCGAGGACTGTGATCTCCTAGGAGGGTGGATTCACGTCGCCGGCTAAACGCTATCGCCCATGAGGCGCAGGTAAACACGGTCGTTCGTATTAACTAAGGAGACTCAATGTTCGACGAGTTGTTCCCGATTCTGTCCACTGCCGACATGGCCAAGGCACTGGGCTTCTATCGCGATCTGCTCGGCGCGCGGGTGACCTACCAGTTCCCGCCCGAGGGGGACCCGGACTACGTCTCGCTGACGATCGGGGGATCGAGTCTGGGCATCGCCGTGGACGACAAAACGCACGCCATGACCAATGATCGGGTGGCCTTCTGGGTGTACACCAGCGACTGCGATGCAGCCATCGCCCTGCTCAGCGCCGGCGGAGTGCAGATCGTTCAGGAGCCGGCGGACCAGCCTTGGGGCGAGCGGATGGCGGAGGTGCGCGACCCGGACGGCAACCGCGTCCTGATCGCCGCCCGGGGATGATCTCCCGCTCACGGCAGTTGGCGTTTGCGGGCACGATCAACTTCCCGCCGCCATCGGCGGCTAACCCTTCTCTGCCGAACCACGGCCCGCACAGCCGCCCACGGGAATCGCTCCACGGCCAGGATCACGATCGCGGCGGCGAGGCCGGCCCACACACCGGCTGAGAAAATAGCATTCTCCACTTGCGCGGCTCGGCCATCGTCAACAAACGTCACCCGTGGCCGTAACGGCGTCACCGGATCCGATTCCGTCTTGGTCGTTTTCCAATGTAGGTAGTCAACATCGGCCAGCGCCGGATTGGCGAACTCCACCCGAGCGTCGGACCACAGGGCGAGCACGCTGATCTCCTTGGTGCTTCGATGGACAAGCTTTGGGTTGATCACCGGCTCAGGACCGGTCAAGTCAATCGATTGGACGACGGGAGCGACAGCCCCATCCTCCATGAAATACTCCGGATCGAGGCTGGGCAGCCGAGCCAACGTGCGTTCTCCCCGCTGCTCCAGCAGCCACGTATCCGTCCAGAGGTTGATCCGGGCAGTTAAGATCATCCCACCAATCGGACGCACGCTCCTGGTACGTGGCGAGGCGCAAGATCCGTTCTTGCCTGCCGTCGTAGGTCCAATCGCTGTGGTCGAGAACCTGCCCCTCCGACCACCTTATGGGCGTCTGGCCGCGAACCCAGAGCCTGAGGAACGCATCATGCACCGGCAGCGGCACACGCGCCAACACATCCAGATATAGGCCAGTCTCTTTGTGCTCTTTGTCCAGCAGATCCACAGTGAGGTGAGTGGATATCGAGGTCGTCGCCACCGGCACGGCCACGGTGAGGGAGAGTGCCTCGATGGGCTGCGAATTGCGACCCGTGCTCTCATAGAGGCCGAAGCTGAAGAAGCCCAAGGACACGCCTATAGCCAGTAGTACGACGGCAGGCAAGAATACCCGCCACGAAAGGGATTGCGGCGTGCGAGCTAGCAGCCGAATCGTCCTCGGCTTGTGAAAAACACCCATGGCCCACCCTTCGGCGCGCTAACGCTATCGCCCGGTCCATTCAGGCCAGTTCGGTCGTTCGGTCATTCCAGTTATAGACAGGGGTGAAAAAGTTTCTTATCGTGGCCGTCACGACAGTCGGCCATTCGGCGATGCCACCGTCGCATAGATGACCTGATATTTCTGTGGTCCGGTGAGGGTGGCATCGCCTGACGACGTCTGTCGTGCTGCTTCATCGCACCCCGCGCAAAGGAGAAGCGATGAGGCTCAGGCTGGCCCTGGCGACACTGATCACGGCGGCGACGGTGGCTGTCGTTCCCGGTTCCGCTCAGGCGGTGCCGCCCCAAGAACCCGGCGTGACATTGCGGGTGTTCGATGTACAGATCGCGCTTTCCCAGATCTGCACCATCAAGCCCGGCCAAACCCCCAATGTGGACAGGCTGATGCCCACTATCAACTGGTCGGCGGTCAGCGACTTCGGGTTTGACAACTACTTCGTGGCGCACGTCATCGGCAACGTCAACATTGCTCAGGCCGGAAGCTACACCTTCCGGCTCACCAGCGACGACGGGTCCCGGCTTCTGATCGACAACGCTGTGGTCATCAACCACGACGGGCTGCACGGGGCCACCCCGATGGAGGGCACGGTCACGCTGAGCACCGGCTACCACGCCCTGCGGATCGAGCATTTTGAGCGGGAGGGCGGGCAGCAGATCACCCTGGACTGGCGCACACCGGGCTCGTCCTCGTTCGTGCCGGTGCCCAACTCGGTGCTGAGCACCGATGCGGGCGTCGTGCGGGTCACCGCCCCAGGCCGCAAGGAGTGCGAAGGCATCCTCGACTCCCCCGGCGACGGCCTTCCGCTGACCTCGGTGCATCCGAGTTTTACGCTGACCAACCTGCGTCCCGCCGGTTTCGAGCCTCAGGTCACCGGGTTCGACTGGTTCCCCGATGGGCGTCTAGCGCTGTCGACCTGGGGCGGCTCGCTCAACACGCTCGGTGAGGTGTGGATTCTGGGCAACGTCACCGGCAACACCAGCCCGGCTCAGGTGACGCGGACCCGGGTGGCTTCGGGGCTTCAGGAACCCATGGGGCTCAAGATAGTCGACGGGAAGATCTACGTTTCGGAGAAGTCGCGGCTGACCGAACTCAACGACACCAACGGCGATGGTGTCACCGACGTCTACCGCACGGTGGCGACGTGGCCTTTCGACGGCAACTTCCACGAATTCGCTTTCGGTTTGCTTTATCAGGACGGGTTCTTCTATCTGAATCTGTCGGTGTCCATCGACTATGGCGGGGCCACCACCGTCCCGCAGGGTTCGCCGAACCGGGGCACCTCGATCAAGGTGGACCGCACCACGGGCGCGGTGAGCTATGTCGCAGGCGGGTTGCGCACCCCGCACGGGATCGGGTGGGGTCCGGAGGGCGGCCTGTTCGTCACCGACAACCAGGGCGGCTGGCTGCCCTCGTCGAAACTGGTGCACATCAAGCCTGGCCGCTTCTTCAACCACTACACCACTCCGGCCGGCCAGTTCGACGCCAACCCGGTGACGCCGCCGGTGCTTTACATGCCGCAGAACGAAATCGCCAACTCACCGAGCACCCCGGTCCTGCTGTCCCAAGGCATCTACGCCGGACAGGTACTCATGGGTGACGTCACCTATGGCGGGTTGCAGCGGGCTTACCTGGAGAAGGTCAACGGCGAATACCAAGGCGCCCTGTTCCGGCTCACGCAAGGGCTGGAGGCGGGCGTCTCCGAGGTGAGCCTCGGCCCCGACGGCGCGATCTATGTGGGCGGCCTGCACGGCGGCGGCAACTGGGGCCAGGACGGCAAACTCTCCTTCGGTCTGCAGAAACTGACCCCGAACGCCAACAGCACCTTCGACATCCTCGCCATGCGAGCGCTGCCAACCGGTTTCGAGCTGGAATACACCCAGCCCCTCTCCGCGAGCACAGCGGCGAACCTGGCCTCGCACTACACGGCCAAGCAATGGCGCTATGTTCCAACTTCCAGCTATGGCGGCCCCAAGGTCGACGAGCAAACGCTTTCGGTCACCTCGGCCGTCCTGTCCCCCGACGGCAAGAAGGTCACCCTGACCATCGCCGGGCTGCAATCGGGCCGGGTGGTGTATCTGCGTTCGCCTCGCCCGTTCACCTCCACCACAGGGCAGTCGCTGTGGAGCACCGAGGCTTGGTACACCCTCAACGCCATACCAGGCAGCGCCTACGAGGCGGAGAACGCCACTCTGGCGGGCGGGGCCACCGTGATGACCGACCACACCGGATATTCCGGCAGCGGTTTCGTGGCCGGCTACGGCACCGCCGGCGCATCGACGACGTTCACCGTCAACGCCTCGTCGGCCGGCGTCTACCAGGCCGGGTTGCGCTTCTCCAATGGCCCCAATCCTTTTGTGGGTACCAAGACAGTCAGCCTCTACGTCAATAACGTTAAAACCAAACAGGTGAGTCTGGCCAGCACCGGCACCTGGGACACCTGGGCGACGCAGACCGAAAACGTGACGCTCAACGCCGGAGCCAACACCATCGCCTACAAATACGACTCCGGCGACACCGGCCATGTCAACCTCGACTCGCTGACGCTCGCCGCCGGCGCCGCGGGCGGCGGCACGATCACCGGGATAGGTGGCAAGTGCCTGGACGTCAACAACGCGGGCACGGCCAACGGCACCAAAATCCAGCTGTGGACCTGCAACGGCACCTCCGCCCAGCGCTTCGTCCGGGTTGGACAGACACTCCAGGTTCTGGGCAAGTGCCTCGACGTGGCCGGCGGCGCCACCGCCAACGGCACCCTGGTTCAGCTCTACGCGTGCAATGGCACCGGATCACAGGTATGGCAGCCACAACCCAACGGCACCCTGCTGAACCCGCAGTCGGGCAAGGTGATGGATGCCCTGGCCGGCAGCTCCGCCGACGGTACCCAAATCCATATCTGGCAATATGCTGGGGTGGCGAGCCAGAGCTGGTCGCTCAACGCCGGTGTCGTCAACCGCATCCAGCTCTTCGACGGCGACGACCTGTTGTCGTGGCAGACCTCCGCCGGCGCGGCCGCGGCCTGGCCGATGGCGGGCGGTTCCGTCGAGTCGCTGGGCGGCGACATCCAGACCCGGCAGACGTTCGGCGATTTCAAGCTGCACGTGGAATGGTATGAACCCAGCTATCCGCCCGAGGTCACCGGACAGGCCCGCGGCAACAGCGGCGTGTACCTGCAGAACAGATACGAGCTGCAGGTGCTTGACTCGTTCGGCGACACCTCATTGGACAACACCGAAGCGGGAGCGATCTACACCAAAAGGCGGCGGACAGCAACCGGGCCACGGCACCGCTGACCTGGCAGACCTACGACATCCTGTTCCGGGCGGCGCGCTTCGACGCTGCCGGAGCCAAAACCGAAGACGCCAGAGTCACCGTGGTGTGGAACGGCGCCACCGTACACAACAACGTGGCCATCAACGGGCCTACCGGTGGCGGCGCCGCGGAAGGCCCCACGGCCGGGCCGATCAAGCTGCAGGACCACGGCGACGCCGGAGCCAACGTGCGCTACCGCAACATCTGGATCGAGGGGTGGTGATGCCAGCGCGTATGGTGTTCGGGTGAGTGTGGAGTTGCCGTATCGGTCGCTGGCTGTTGACCTGTCGGATGTTCGGTATCTGTACGGGCCGGATTCCGTGGTTCAGTCAGGGGTTGCGGTCGGGGCGCTGGTCGAGTTTGGATGGTCGGCCAGCGCCATCTATCCCGGGACCTCTCGCAAGTTCTGGGTGCACGTTCCGGCGCAGTACGACGGTGCGGAACCGGCTAGTCTCATGGTCTTTCAGGACGGGATGTATTATCTCGACCCGCAGGGCGCCATCCGGGCCGGGATCGTGCTGGACAACCTTCACCATCGCGGCGACATACCGCTGACTATCACGATTTTCGTCGATCCGGGTGTCTTCGAAGACGCGGCGGAACCCAAGAACCGCAACGAAGAATACGACGCCTTCGACGATCGGTACGTTAATTTTCTGCTCACTGAAATCATCCCGCAGGTGACGTCACGTTACGCCATCACCGACGACCCGGCGCGGTGGGCGATCTGCGGCGGCAGCAGCGGTGGCAACTGTGCTTTCACCGCAGCATGGCTACGTCCCGACCGCTTCCAGCGCGTCTTCTGTTCGGTGAGCAGCTTCGTCCAGATGCCGGGCGGCAACCCTTACCCGGAGCTCATCGCCACCACGACCCGCAAACCCTTACGCATCTTCATGCACGCCGCGCATCGCGACTTTCAGTGGAACGAACGCGACAACAACTGGCTAGCCAGCAACCTGCGGGTGGCGGCAGCGCTAGCCGAATCCGGCTACGACTTCCGTCTGGTCCTCGGCGACGGCGGCCACAATCCCAACCACTGCGGCACCCTCCTCCCCGACGCCCTCCGCTGGCTCCTCCACTGATACCCCCGCAGCGCCGCGCCGGTGTC
>NZ_BONY01000156.1 GCF_016862955.1 Rhizocola hellebori
CGAGCGCCTCGATGTCGCGCTGATCTCCGCGCGGGGGGCGGGGTGCGGGGTCGGCGGCGGAGCCGCCGGGGGGTGGCCAAGCACGGACGGATGTGCCGCGCGGGAGCTGACGGCGAGCGACCACGACGGTGCGGCGTAAAGGAAATTAGCGGGAGAGGTGGTCTTCTCCGGCTAGGCGGGCGGCGCGGTCGGCGGTGGTGAGGGCGTCGAGGGTGGCGTCGAGGTCGCCGCCCATCACCAGGTCGAGGTTGTAGGCGGTGAAACCGATCCGGTGGTCGGTGATGCGGTTCTGCGGGAAGTTGTAAGTGCGGATGCGCTCGGAACGGTCCACAGTGCGCACCTGCGCCTTGCGCGCGTCGGAGGCTGCGGCGGCGGCCTGTTCCTCGGCGTGCTGCACCAGTTTGGCGCGCAGCATGCGCATTGCCTTGTCCTTGTTCTGCAGCTGCGAACGCTCATTTTGGCAGGAGACCACGATTCCGCTGGGGATGTGGGTGATGCGCACGGCGGAGTCGGTGGTGTTGACCGACTGTCCACCCGGGCCGCTGGAGCGGAAGACATCCACGCGAAGGTCGGTGGGATCGATATCGATCTCCGCCTCTTCGGCTTCGGGGGTGACCAGAACACCGGCGGCGGAGGTGTGGATGCGGCCCTGGGACTCGGTCGCGGGGACCCGCTGGACGCGATGCACGCCGCCCTCCCACTTCAGGCGTGACCAAACCCCGTTGCCGCCATCGGGAACGCCGCGCGTCTTGATGACCACGGAAACGTCCTTTATTCCGCCCAGGTCGGACTCCTGCGAGTCGAGCACCTCGGTGATCCAGCCGTGGCGTTCGGCGTAGCGCAGGTACATGCGCAGGAGATCGCCGGCGAAAAGGGCCGACTCCTCCCCGCCCTCACCGGACTTGACCTCAAGGATCACGTCCTTGGCGTCGTTGGGGTCACGCGGTGCCAGCAGCTCGGCGAGCTTCTCCTCCAGCAGCGGCAGCTGGTCCTCCAGCGATTGGGCCTCCGACGCGAAGTCCGGGTCTGCCTCGGCCAGCTCGCGGGCGGCCTGAATGTCGGCGCGCAGAGCGGTCAGCTCGTGGGCGGTCTTGTGAATCGGGGTCAGCTCAGCGAAACGACGGCCCACCTTGCGCGCCGCCGCTTGGTCAGCATGGATCGCCGGGTCGGCCAGCCGCGCTTCCAGCTCCTCGTACTCGGCCAGCAGCCCGGAAAGACGATCATTGCTCATTGCGCAAACCCCCAGACACGAGCCGACGCCCGCCCCGGAACCGGGACGGGCGTCGGTAAAACAGCTACTTGGAGTCCTTCTTGGCGTCCTTCTTCTGGACCTTGGCGTACTTGGCCTGGAACTTGGCCACCCGGCCGGCCGTGTCGAGGATGCGCTGCTTGCCCGTGTAGAACGGGTGGCAGACGTTGCAGGACTCGGTGTGGATCTGCCCGCCCTTGGCGGTGCTGCGGGTGGTGAACTGATTGCCGCACGAACAGGTGACGGTCGTCACTTCGTACTGCGGGTGGATACCGGCTTTCATCGGCCTTGGTCCTTTCAGAAGCGGTCGCTGGGTCGCCTAGTGTTGCCAGTGGCGTGAACCAGTACCTGATAGTCGACCCGTAACTATATCTCGCCCGCAAACGGGGCAGGATGAGGGGCATGGCGAAGTTGACCATCGCCCGCGGGCTGCCCGGCTCGGGCAAGACGACCTGGGCGAAGACGCAGCGCCGAGCCGTCCGGGTCAACCGGGACGAGCTGCGCCGCATGCTGCACGGCGGGTGGACCGGCGAGGACTGGGCCGAGCGGCAGGTCACCAAGGCCCAGCAGGCGATGATCGAAGCCCTGCTCAAGGCGGGCGCCAACGTGATCTCCGACGACACCAACCTCGCCGCGAAGGTGGTCCGTGATCTGGCCAAGCTCGCCACCAAAGCGGGCGCCGAGGCCGAAGTGGTGGATTTCACCCACGTCTCGCTGGAGACGTGCATCCAGCGCGACGCTCAGCGGGCTGAGGGCGAAAGAGTGGGCGAATCGGTCATCCGCCGCATGCATGAGCGTTACCTGACCGGGCGGGAGCCGGTGGTCGAGCTGGACGCCCCCGACCGGAAACCGGACGCGATCCTCGTCGACCTCGACGGCACGGTCGCGATCATGGGCAGGCGCAGCCCCTACGACACCTCGAAGGTGCACCTCGACGCCCCGAACCAGCCGGTGATCCGGGCCGTCCGGGCGATGTATGAGGCTGGTCACACGATCATCTACTGCTCGGGCCGCACAGACGACGGCCGCGAAGCGACCGAGACCTGGCTCGACAAGCACGTGGGAGTGCCGCACGCCGGCCTGCACATGCGCGTCACCGGCGACAGCCGCAAAGACTCCATCGTCAAACAGGAGATCTATGAGCGCGAGCTGAAGCACGCCTGGCACATCGTGGCGGTCTTCGATGACCGCAACCAGGTCGTCCAGATGTGGCGTTCGCTAGGTCTCACGGTGTTCCAGGTCGCCGACGGAGATTTCTGAGGCCGGCCCGGCAACGGGCCGGCCTCAGCAGGCGTTACTCCGCAGTCGTCTTGGCGATCTGCATCAGGAACTCGATGTTCGTGCGGGTCTGCTTGAGCTTGTCCAGCAACAGATCCAGCGCGGCCTGCGACTCCAGCGAGTGCAGCACCTTGCGCAGCTTGTGCACGATCACGAGCTCCTCCGGCGCGAGCAGAATCTCTTCCTTACGCGTTCCGGACGGGTCGATGTCGATGGCCGGGAAGACCCGCTTGTCGGCGATCTTCCGGTCGAGCTTGAGCTCGGCGTTGCCCGTGCCCTTGAACTCCTCGAAGATGACCGTGTCCATCATGGACCCGGTCTCGACCAGCGCCGTGGCGAGAATGGTGAGCGATCCACCGTTCTCGATGTTGCGGGCGGCGCCGAGGAAGCGCTTGGGCGGGTAGAGGGCCGTCGAATCGATACCACCCGACAGGATGCGGCCCGAGGCGGGCGCAGCCAGGTTGTAGGCCCGGCCCAGACGGGTGATCGAGTCGAGCAGCACGACAACATCGTGGCCCAGCTCCACCAGCCGCTTGGCCCGCTCGATGGCAAGCTCGGCGACGGTGGTGTGGTCCTGCGGCGGACGGTCGAAGGTGGAGGCGATGACCTCACCCTTCACCGAGCGCTGCATGTCGGTGACCTCTTCGGGACGCTCATCGACCAGCACGACCATCAGGTGACACTCGGGGTTGTTCGTCGTGATCGCGTTGGCGATGGACTGCAACACCATGGTCTTACCGGCCTTGGGCGGCGACACGATGAGCGCGCGCTGCCCCTTGCCGATCGGCATCACCAGATCGATGACCCGCGTGGTGAGGATGTGCGGCTCGGTCTCCAGACGCAGACGGTCCTGCGGGTAGAGCGGAGTGAGCTTGTAGAACTCGGGGCGGCGGCGGGCCTCCTCGGGCTCCATCCCGTTGATCGTGTCCAGACGGACCAGCGGGTTGTACTTGTCGCGGCGCTGCTCGCCGTCGCGAGCCGAGCGCACCGCGCCCGTGATCGCGTCACCGCGGCGCAGGCCGTACTTCTTTATTTGCGACATTGACACATAGACGTCATTGGGGCCGGAAAGGTACCCGGTCGTGCGCACGAAGGCGTAGTTGTCCAGCACGTCGACGATGCCGGCGACCGGCACTAGAACGTCGTCCTCGGCGATCTGCGGCTCACGCTCACCGCCGCCGCCACCACCGCTGCCCGACTCGGTGCGGTCACGTCCCCGGCGGCGATCCCGGAACCGGCTCCGGCGGCTCCGGCGGCCGTCCGAGTCGTCGTCGGAATCGTTGTCGAAGCTGCGCTCGCGGTGCTCGCCGCGGTCGGCGCTGACCCGCTCGCCACGGTCACGCTCGTTGCGCTCACCGCGGTCGCTGCGCTCAGCACGGTCGCCGCGCTCAGCACGGTCGTTGCGGTCCCCCCGGTCGTTGCGGTCCCCCCGGTCGTTGCGGTCCCCCCGGTCATTGCCCCGATCGTTGCGATCGGACCTGCCGCGCTCCCGTCGCGACTCGCGACGGTCTTCACGGACGCGACCGTCGCCGTTCTCGGACGCCGCGGGCACGCTCGGAGCGGCTTCCGGCTGAGACTCCGGCGCGCTGGCCGAACGGGTGGATCGGCGGCGGCTTTCCGCGGGCGCGGGGGCGTCGGCGCTGGCCGGCACCTCCGCACGCACCTCTTCGCGGGTGGGCGCGGACGCGGCTCTGACTCTCGGTGATCCCCCGGTCTGTGCAGCGGAAATGGCGGCTATCAGCTCGCCCTTACGCATCCTGCCGGTGCCGGTGATGCCCAACCCAGCTGCCATGGTCTGCAGCTCAGGAAGCAGCTTGGCGGATAGGCCGCTGCCAGCTGTGCGGCGGCGCCGGCCGGTGGAGGCGTCGTCAGCGACGTGGGAGACATCCGACGTCATGTCGGTGGTGTCGCTCAATGGATTCCTTCCCTCGATTGGCCGGGGCTGCCCGGGTCTGAGGAATTCAAGATGGCGGCCGGGAAGCCTCGGATACACCCGCAGGGCCCGCTGAAGGGGCACTGGGGAGTTTTATCGCTCAGACGCACCGTCCAGACGAGACGGAAGCGGCGATCGGCGCTGCGTGGGGCGTAAGACGGGGGGTGGACGGGGTTGCCGTCTGAACCTTATTCCGGGTGCGCCGCCCCGCATTGGATCGGGCGCTTCGCGGCTGTGCTAGCTAGAGCGTAATCAACCACTGCGACCAGCGGCAACACCGGGACTATTCGGCGTGTCTGAACGTGCTGCAAATGTTACCCGGTTCAACCGTCACTTGGCCAGTTTCGGCAGCAAGAGTCAGAGTCAGCCAATCCTCGCCCACTGCAAAATCGGACGGCAGGGCGGTCAAGGCCAGCACCGACGGCCCGGCGCCGCTCACCGTGGCGGCCACTCCCGCCGCTCGCAACCGCTGGACCAGGGCCGCTGTCGCCGGCATCCCGGGCGCCCGGTAGTCCTGGTGCAGGCGATCCTCGGTGGCTTCGAAAAGCAGCTCTGGCGCCTGGGTGAGCGCATGCACCAGCAGCGCGGCGCGGCCGGCGGTGAAGGCCGCGTCGGGGTGGGGCACCTGAGCCGGAAGCGCGGCCCGTGCATGTGCGGTTAAACCTTTTTCGGTGGGTACCAGCAAAGTCGCCACCAAAGACGGCGAAGGCGCCAACGACACCGCTGAAGCCACGCCGTCTGACATCCAGGCAATGGTGAACCCGCCCAGCAGGCACGGCGCCACATTGTCCGGATGGCCCTCAATGCGCCCGGCGATGCGCAGCTCGTCGGCCCGGCTGAGCGTCCCGCCGCCCAGAGCGTTGGCCAGGGTCACCCCGGCTACTATGGCGGCGCTGGAGGAGCCGAGGCCACGCGCTTGCGGGATCCGGTTGACGCACCGCAGCACGATGCCTGCGGGCTGGGCGCCCAGCTCGTCGAAGGTCTCCCGCATCGCCCGGACCACGAGGTGCTTCTCGTCGTCGGCCAGCTCCCCCGCGCCCTCGCCTAGGATTTCGACGCTCGTCTGTTCGCCAAGCGACGCCGTCACCTCGTCGTGCAGGTCGAGCGCCAGCCCCAGACAGTCGAAGCCCGGACCGAGGTTGGCACTGGTCGCGGGCACTTTCACGGTGAACGAACCGGTCACAACTCTTCCTCGTCTAGTGATCGCTTGACGGTACGCCCCGCGGACCTGAGCGCCATCCGCAGGGCGTACTCAATCTGGGCGTTGACGCTGCGCAGATCATCGGCGGCCCACCTAGCGAGGGCATCGTGGACCGCCGGATCCAATCGCAACAACAACTTCTTCTTCTCAGGCATGAGAACTGTCCTCAGTAGAGCGACCCCGTGTTGACGATGGGCTGAACCGAGCGGTCTCCACATAGGACAACAAGCAGATTGGCGACCATTTGTGCTTTGCGTTCCTCGTCCAGCTCAACGACGTGCTGTGCGCTCAGCTGCTCCAGCGCCCCGCTGACCATACCGATGGCGCCCTCGACAATCTTGAAGCGAGCCGCGACCACGGCCGAAGCCTGCTGGCGCGCGAGCATGGCGTGCGCGATTTCGGGGGCGTACGCGAGGTGGGTGACCCTTGATTCGATGACCTCGATGCCGGCGAGGATGGCGCGCTCGCTCAGCTCGTTGGTCAGCTCCTCGCTGACCGCCGCGCTATCGCGCAGGCTCGTGCGCCCGCTGTCGTGCGCCTCGTACGGGTAGCTCGTGGCCAGGTGACGCACGGCCGTCTCCGACTGGACCTCGACGAAATCCACGAAGTCGTCGACCGCGAACTTCGCAGCGTAGGTGTCGACCACCCGCCACACCACGACCGCCGCGATCTCGACCGGGTTGCCGTCGGCGTCGGAGACCTTGAGGCGCGCTGTTTCGAAGTTGCGAATCCGCTTGGAGATCTTCTTCTTCTCGGTCAGCGGCAAGGTGCAGTGGAAGCCCGGATCGCCGATCGTGCCGACGTAGCGCCCGAAGAACTGGATCACCCGCGCGTCGTTGGGGCTGATCACGATGAGGCCACTGGCCAGCAGCACCACGACCAGGACGGTCGCCACGACGACGGCCGCGACGACGCCCTCGTTCAGCTCGTCGGTGATGGCCCAGGCAATGAAGGCCACCAGGCCCCCGAGCAGCAGAACCAACGCGAGCACGGCCAGCCAGCCGGAGATCCGGAACGCCTTTTTCTCCATCTCGTACTCCTCTATCAAAGTGATATCACTACGATAGCGGACTAAGGCAAGTCCCGGTTTCGGCCGTTCAGCTGGCCGGGGCGGGCGCCGGGCGGCGGATGACGTAACGATGGGTGAACAGATACCAGCCCACGGCGTAGCTCATCGTCGTGGCGGAGCAGCAGATGAACAGCGCCGTCGTCGACACGGAGTCGACATAGAGGCCGATCACGAGCTGCGAGACGGTGATCGCCAGCATCGCGATCATCGTGTCGGTAGCGCTGACCCGGCCCCGCAGCTCGTCCGGGACAGCCTGTTGGATGGCGAAGTTGGACATCACCCAGTTGCCACCACCGGCGATGTGCGCGATGAGAACCCCAACGAGCACCAGCGGGAACCACGTCGCGAAAGCCACCCCTATGTAGGCAAGGCCGTATGCGGTCATGGACAGGGCAAGACCGGGGAGGAGCAAGGCCGGCTTGTTCAGTACCCGGCGAAAGAGAATCGGGCCAATGATCGCCCCGAGGCCACGGGCGGCGAACATCAGGCCCAGACCCTTTGACCCGACATGGAAAGCGAGCGCCACCATCGGGAAGACGGTCAGCACACCGTTGCCGAGGCCGACCGCCGACTTGACTGTGACCAAGGACATGAGCCGCGGGTCGCCGCGCAGATAACGAAGAGCTTCGTGGATCGCGGCGAAGGCGGGGCGATGGACCTTGGAGATCGATTGCTGCAGCGGCTTGTCCACCCGCCAGGTCAGCCACGCCGAGACGACCAGACCGGCCGCGACAAGACCAAAGCAGTGGTAGGCCGACGTGAACCCGCTCAGGACACCGCCGAGCGACGAACCGATGATGGCCATGATGCCCCAAGCCGAGCTCGTGATGGCCAAGGCGTCGCGCAGATCCTCCGGCGGGACAACGTTGGGGATAGAGGACGTGGCCGCGGGCGAATAGAAGGCCTTGGCCACGGCCAGCACGGCGACGGCCACCAGCGCGATCGGCCCAGCCGCCGGGCCGCGCACGAAAAAGAGCCCCGAGATCGCCGTGAGCACACCGAGGTTGCTGGCGATGAGCACATGTTTTCGGTCAAAGCGGTCCGCGAGCGTGCCGGCGTAGGGCAGCAGCAGCGCCACCACGCCGGTCTCGACACCGAGGGCCAGGCCGCCCCAGAGCCCTTTGTGGGTCAGGTCGTTGAGCAACACCAGCAACGGCACCATGACGAACCAGTCAGCGCCGAAGACGATCAGCTGGGCACCGAAAAGACGACGAAGATCCCGATGGCGGGTAAGGACCGAAAGCACAGAAGCACGCTACACCGGGGCGCGGGTCATCGGGATCCCTCGGTCGCCTGGTACAAAGATCGCGTGACTCTGCCGGTGCGCGCCGCTCTCGTCGTCCTCGGTGCCGTTGCCGCTTTCTTCGGCTACTTCGGGATGGCAAAGAGCATGCCCATCAACGCGGACGGCGCGAGCAACGCGCTGCAGGCGTGGGACATGTTGCACGGCAACCCAATTCTGCGCGGCTGGACTGTGACCGATGTCTCGTTCTACAGCACCGAGCTGATCCAATACGCGCTGATCGAGCTGATCTACGGGTTCGGCGAGGACACCTTCCGGATCGCCGCCGCGATGACCTACACCCTGCTGGTCATTCTGGCCGCCGCGCTGGCCAAGGGGAAAACCACCGGCCTGACCGCGTTCGTGCGCATGGGAATCGCGGTAGCGATCATCGCGCTTCCCATGCCCGGAACGGCCTTCTTCGTGGCCTTCGGCGGCCCCAATCATCTGGGTACGGGCGTGCCACTCCTGCTGACCTGGCTGGTTCTCGACAAGGCGGTCTCCCGCAAGTGGCTGCCCATCCTCATCGGCCTCATGCTCGCCTGGGGCCAGATCGCCGACCCGCTGGTGCTTTTCATCGGCGTGCTGCCGCTGGCCCTGGTCGGGTTCTATCGCGCGATCCGCGCCCGGGACTGGAAAGGGCTCGATGCGCAGCTGGTGGTCGCGGCCGTGCTGTCCGTCCCATTAGGACAGGGAACACTCAAACTGATTACGGCTCTCGGCGGCTTCGGCGCCCACAAGCCGCCAACCGATTTCGCGCCGCCGGCCAAGTGGCTCGGCCACCTGCGCCTGCTTGCCGACGTGATGACGGTCAACTTCGGCGGGTACCTGCCCGACATGAACTCGCCGACCGACTACCTCGTCGCGATCCTGCGCCTGGCCGGCCTCGGCCTGGCCCTCGCCGCCGTCGGTGTCACCATTTTCTCGTTGCTGCGCAAGCCTTTGGGCGATCGTGTCAGCCAGATTCTGGCCGTGGCCATTCTCATCAACCTCGCCGCATTCATCGCCTCCACCCTCCCCACCGACCTCATGTCGGCCCGCCAGGTCGCCGTCGTCCTCCCCATGGGCGCCGCGCTCGCCGGCCGCGTCTGCGCCGGCTGGTTCCCCCCGCGCCGCGCCGCGCTCCCGCTCGCCGCTGTGCTCGCCCTCTTCAGCGTCGTCTTCGTCTTCAACTCCTTCACCCCGCCCTACCCCGAGCCGAAACGCGAGATCGTCGCCTGGCTGGAAAGCAAGCACCTGACCCACGGCCTCGGCTCCTACTGGAACGCCAACGATCTGACCCTCATCGCCGGCGGCAACGTCGTCGTCGCACCCATCACCGGCGGCGACGAAATCAAGGGATACCGCTGGGAGTCCGACGCAGCCTGGTACGACCCGGCCCTCCACGACGCCCGCTTCCTCATCCTCGACACCGCCCGCCCCGGTTACGGCACCCTCGCAGCAGCCGACCGCCAATTCGGCACCCCCATCGACCGCCAAGATTTCGGCCAGTTCACCGTGCTCGTCTACGACCACAACCTGCTAGCCAACCTCAAAGCCGAATGCGGCACAGGCATCGCCCCCTCCATGTCCGCCTGCCCACCCCACTAACCTCCCCGCGCCCCGCGCCCCGCGCCCCGCGCCCCGCGCCCCGCGCCCCGCGCCCCGCGCCCCGCGCCCCGCGCCCCGCGCCCCGCGCCCCGCG
>NZ_BONY01000157.1 GCF_016862955.1 Rhizocola hellebori
GCAGGAAGACCAGCAGGTCGGCGGCGGCTCGGCCGACCCCGTCGCCGAGGGTGACCTCGACAGAGTCCTTCTCCGGCCACAGGTCCGGGCGCACCTGGCGGGGCCGGGCGAAAACCGGCGCGCTCGAGGTGAAAGGAATCGGCTCGGCCGCGTAGACCGGGTGGGCACGCTGCCTGATCTCCCACGTGCCCGGTGGCCAGACCGCCGTGTTGACCGTGAACTCGAGTCTGGTGCGGGTGGTGTAGTCGGAGACCTGGATCTCCACCAGCACCCAGGACGTGTCGTCACGACGGTCGTACCAAAGGCGTTTGCCTTGCCGGCCAAGGCCGGCCCGTTTCAAGGCCGGGTAGATGACCCGCGCCACCTGGTCGCTGAACTCCTTGCGGACAAACGGGATCTCGTCGGCCACCCGGTCATGTTATAGCTTCTCAGGATGATCGGAATGGACCGTCTCGTCGCCACTGACTTCGCCTTGCTTGCGGGACAACGGGTCGGGGTGATCGCCAACCCCACCTCGGTCGACCATCGGATGCGCCACCTGGTCGACCTCATGCACGTCGGTGGCCGGGTGAGCATCGCGGCCGTCTTCGGGCCGGAGCACGGTTTCCGCGGCTCGGCGCAGGCTGGATTCAGCGAGGGGCCGCAGGCCGACGCGCGCACCGGGCTGACCGTCTACGACGCGTACACGGCAAGCGAGGCCGACTGGGCGCGGATGTTCGCCGAATCCGGCACACAGACGGTGGTCTTCGACATCCAAGATGTGGGCGCCCGTTTCTACACCTACATCTGGACCCTTTACGACTCGATGTGCGCCGCCGCCGGGCTGGGCCTGCGCTACGTCGTGCTCGATCGCCCGAACCCCCTCGGCGGCAACGCTTTCGGGCCCGTCCTGCAGCGACAGTTCGGCTCGTTCGTGGGGCGGCGGGAGATCGCGCAGCAGCACGGCATGACCGTCGGCGAGCTGGCCCGCTTCTACAACGCGCGGTTCCTTTCCACCCCGGTGGAGCTTGAGGTGGTGCCGTGCGCGGGGTGGCGGCGAGAGGCGCTGCCCGATCTGCCCTGGGTGATGCCCAGCCCCAACATGCCCACGATGCAGACCGCGCTGGTGTATCCGGGCACCGGGATGTTCGAGGGGACAATGCTTTCCGAGGGCAGAGGGACCACCCGCCCGTTCGAGCTGATCGGCGCGCCCGGCCTCGATCACCGCTGGGCCGACCGCCTCAACGCGCGCAACCTGCCCGGAGTCGTGTTCCGTGAGGCCTATTTCCGTCCGACCTTCCAGAAGTTCGCCGATGAGCTGTGCGCGGGAGCCGAGGTGCGGGTCCTTGATGTGTCCACTTTCGACTCCATCGGCACGGCTGTAGCGATGTTGGTGGAAGCCAGCAGATACGAAGCCTTCCGGTGGCGTGAGGACGGTTGGATCGACAAGCTCACCGGCTCGTCCAGGTTGCGCACAATGGTTGACCAAGGCGCTGATCTGCCTGAAATAGCCGCCACCTGGAGGGTCGAATTGGCCGAATTCGACGACCAAAGACGGCCATATCTCCTCTATCGGTAAGTTATTTTCTAACATCCCAGGATCGTTGCCTGAAATTTATTGACGCGACGCGGCCGGACTGCATAACCTCACGCCAACTTTTCTTTGGAGGTGCTGTGAAGAGGTCAGTCTCCGCTGTCGCCGCAGCCTTGGCGTTGGCCTTGGCGGTCACCGGGTGTAGCGAGAGCAAGCCGCAGGCCAAGGCCGGCGGTACATATACGACTATCGACGGTAACCATGCGATCGACCCGCAGGCGCCGATCAACCCGTACGCCGGCAAAGGAAATGCCTTCAGCGGCTACAACGCCATGCCGTTGGCGTTCCGCAAGAACCACCTCACCGACCACAACCAGCATTACCCCGCGGTCGCCGAGAGCTGGCAGGTCTCGGCCGACGGCGGCGAGGTCACCATCAAACTTCAGCCGAAGGCCAAGTGGTCAGACGGCACGGACCTGACCGCCGAGGACATCAAGACCTCGGCCGCGGTCGCCTTCGCGCTCGGTGGCTCGATCTTCGCCATCACCCCGGGCACGACGGGCGCCCTGGGCGAGGTCACCATCGTGGACAGCAAGACCATCAAGTTCACCCAGGCAACGGGGGCGCGCAACAACACCTTCCTGTTCGGTGTGCTCGCCATGTGGGTGCTGCCCAAATCGGTCTACGGTCCCCAGCTTCCCGCCGACTTCTGGGATCTGGTCAAGCTCGGCGGCTCCGCCGACCCGGCCAAGGCTGTCGAAGCCAAGGCGGCTCGCGACGAAATCACCGCGCTGGGCAAGAAACTCATCGCCTTCGGCCCGGCCAAGGACGTGTCAGTTGGCCCGTTCGTGCTCGACAGCGTGAACGCCAGCGAGGCGATCCTGGTGAAGAACCCCCACTTCTACGGTGTGGACAAGATCGGCCCGGACAAGGTGCGGCTGCGCAACTACACCGGAAACGAGCAGATCTGGAACTACCTGACCGCGGGCGAGCTTGACTCGGCCCCGTTCACGGCCACCCCGACCAATGTGGTCAACGAGATACTCAAGGTCTCCGGCTCCAAGCAGATCAAGGGTCTGTCCCAGGTGAGCGCAGCGCTTGCGTTCAACCAGAAGATCGCGCCTTTCGACAAACTCGAAGTGCGCCAGGCGCTGGCCTACCTGATCGACCGCAGCGAGGTGCAGAAGGTCGGCGCGCCCGACAGCGGCAAGCCCGCCGAGCACACCTCGGGCCTGATCGAAGACGCCGCCAAGCAGTGGATCGGCGACGCCGAGGTCGGCAAGCTCAACGCCTACAGCGTGGACAAAGCCAAGGCCGAAGCGCTGCTGACCCAGGCTGGACTGTCCAAGAAGGACGGAAAGTGGATGCTCGCCACCGGGCAGCCGTTCACCTTCAAACTCCAGGTGCCCAACGGATTCTCCGACTGGGTGGCGGCCGGTAAGAACATCGCCAGCCAGCTCACCAACGCCGGTATAGCGGTGGAGGCCACGACAAGTGCTGACTATGCCGTGTACCAGAAGGAAATCGCCGAAGGCAAATACGCGGCCGGTTTCTGGCTGATCGCGCTCGGCCCGTCCACCTACAACGCCTACGCCCGGCTCTACGGCGCGGCCAACGGCTGGACCGCTTTCGGCGGCAAGCTCACCCACAACGCCCCGGGCGCCAGTGGCAACTGGATCGGCAGCGCGGAAACCGCGACCGTCGCCGGGCTGGGCACGCTCAACCCGGGTGAGCTGACCTACCAGCTCAGCCAGCTGCCGGTGGACCAGTCCAAGGACACCATCATCAAGCTGGCCCGCTACACCAACGAGCAGGTCCCGATGATCCAGATGTGGAACTACGTGAACGTGCAGTTCATCAACACCACGCGTTACGACAACTACCCGCCCGACAACTGCGAGTGCCTGCGGCTGACCCACGGAGTGTGGATGCAGCTCGGGTACATCCAGCCCAAGAAGTAAGAAGCAATGAGGGGATTCCTCAGACGGCTCGCGGGTCACTTGACCCGCGGGCTCGTCATGATCTGGGTCGTGGTCACCTTCACCTTCTTCCTCATCCGGCTCATGCCGGGTGACCCGGTGCAGGTGCAGTACGAGAAGCTCATCGCGCAGGGGATGTCGCCCGATCAGGCGGCGTCGGCCACCGCGGTGACCTACGGCTTCGTCCCGCACGGGCCGGTGTGGAAGCAGTATCTGGAGTACCTGTCCGGGCTGATCCGTCTCGATCTCGGTGTTTCCGTTGACTCGCAAGGGGTTGCGGTGGCCGACCGGGTGTTCGGGGCGATGCCGTGGACGGTGCTGCTGGTGCTTTCCGGGATCCTGGTGAGCTTCCTCGTCGGCGTGGTGCTCGGGGTGGTGGCGGCGCTCAAGCGCTCCACCGCGGTGGGGCACAGCCTGTCGATCGCGGGTTCGCTGCTGCACGGCGTGCCGCCCTTCGTCATCGCCATCGTGCTGGCCGCGGTGTTCACCCGCCGCTATCGCTGGTTCCCCAGCGGAGGGCAGTACAACGGCGACGAGGTCGCCCCCGGCTTCTACTACGACTTCATCGGCGACGTCGCCTATCACGCCTTCCTTCCGGCGGCCGCCTTCGCGATCGCCTCCTACGGCGGGTGGCTGCTGGCCATGCGCTCCTCGGTGGCCAGCGTGCTCGGCGACGACTTCCTGCTCGCCGCGGAGCTGCGGGGGCTGACCCGGATGACCCGCTTCCGTTATCTGGCAAGGAATGCGATCCTGCCGTTGTTCACGGTGCTGGCCATCTCGTTCGGGCTGGTCTTCGGCGGCTCCATCTTCATCGAGCGCATCTTCAACTACCCAGGTCTGGGGATGCTGCTCTTCGCCAGCATCGGCGCCCGCGACTTTTCCATGATGAGCGGGGCATTCCTGATGATCACGGCTGCCGTCATCGTGGCGAACATCCTCGCCGACCTGCTCTACACCTTCATCGACCCACGGGTGAGGAGGCAGGCATGAGACTGTCTGTCCGCCAGCGCTTCTGGCGTGGAGTCTGGGTGGCGCTCAAACGCCGGCCCAGCCGGATACTCGGCGTAATCATCATGGCGCTGTTCGTCTTCATGGCCATCGCCGGGCCCTGGTTCTACCCCGACCGCCTGCCCTACAACGTCGACAACATGTACGCCCCGATCAGCTGGGACCACCCGCTGTCCACCGACTTCGAAGGCGTGGACGTTTTGGCCCTGGTCATCACCGGCACGCGCGGCGTGCTTCTGGTGGCGGTGGCGGCGGGTCTGGTCACCATGCTCGTCGGCACCGCGGCCGGGCTCTACGCCGGGTACAGGCGCGGGGCCGCCGACTCGGTGCTCATGCGGATAGCCGACTTCGCCCTCACCATCCCGGGTTTCCCGCTGCTCATCGTGCTCACCACGGCGATGAACTTCGGGGCCTGGTGGAAGATGGCGCTGGTGCTGGGCCTCATCGGCTGGGGCGGGCTGGCGCGGGCCGTGCGCTCGCAGACGCTTTCCTTGCGCGAACGCGGTTTCATCGAGGCGGCGCGCGGCCTGGGCCTGCCCACGCGGCACATCGTCACCAAGGAGCTGCTGCCCAACGTGGCCCCTTTCATCGCCACCAACCTGCTGATGGCGGTGACCGGCTACATCTACGCCCAGGTCGGTCTCTACTTCCTCGGCGTGCTACCGCTCGACACCAGCAACTGGGGGGTCATGCTCAACGCGGCGGTCTTCCAGTCGGGCGCGCTGATCTCGCCGGACGCGTTGCCCTACCTGCTGGCCCCGCTCGGCGCGATCCTGCTGCTGACCCTGGGCGTGGTGCTCATCGTCGACGCGCTCGAGGAGATCTTCAACCCCCGGCTGCGGGAGGGCTGACCGATGTCCATTGTGGAGCTTTCCACGGAAACCCTTCCGGGCGTGGCCATCTCGGGCCTCACCATCGCCTACCGCACCGACGCAGGCGAGCTGGCCGCGGTCAGCGACATCACCCTCGGCCTTCCAGCCGGAACCATCACCGGCCTGGTCGGCGAATCCGGCTCCGGCAAGTCGACGCTCGCGCTGTCTCTGCTCGGCGCGGTGCAGAAGCCGGGCCGGGTCACCGCGGGCTCGGTGGTCATCGACGGCATCGGCGACATCACCAAGCTCGACGAGCATGCGCTGCAAAGCGTGCGCGGCGCCCAGATCGGGTACGTGTTCCAGGCCGCGCAGAACTCGCTGAACCCGCTCAAGACAGTGGGCAAACAGCTGCTGGACCTGGGCCGGTCACATCGCGTCAAAGACCTGCGCGGGCTGCTGCGCGAGGCCAAGGTTTTGTTGAGCCGGATGGGCCTGGCCGCCGAGCGGGTGCTGGATTCCTATCAGCACGAGCTTTCCGGCGGCATGCGTCAGCGGGTGGGCATCATGTTCGCCCTCGTCCTCAACGCCCACCTGCTGGTGCTCGACGAGCCCACCACCGCCCTCGACATGATCACACAGGCGAACATTCTGCAGATCGTGCGGGACGTGCACGCCGAACGCGGGCTCACCACGCTCATCGTGACCCACGATGTCGGAGTGGTGGCCGAGGTCGCCGACCGGATGGCGGTCATGTACGGCGGGCGCGTCGTCGAACACGGGCAGACCATGGAAATCCTCGGCGCCCCAAGGCATCCCTACACGCGCGGGCTCATCAGCGCCATCCCGCGCCTGACCGGGCCGGTGGACGCGGCCAAACCGCTGCCGGGCACGCCGCCGACCCTGGGCACGATCCCGCGCACCGGCTGCGTCTTCCGGCAGCGATGCCCACTGCGCATGGAAATCTGCGACACCGTAGCGCCGGCGATGATCGGCGGCGTCGCGTGTCATGCGGTGAACGAAACGGAGCAGCTGTGATCGAAGGCCGTGGCATCACCAAAACCTTCGCCAGCCGAGGCGGGGTGCTCGGATCCCAATCGGTGACCGCGTTGCGCGGCGTGGACTTCCTCATCCCGCGTGGGGGAGCGGTGTCCTTCATCGGCGAGTCCGGATGCGGCAAGACCACCCTGGGGCGGATCCTCGCCGGCCTGGAAACCTACGACGGTGGCCAGCTCATCGTCGGCGACACCGATCTGAGCACGCTCAAGCCCAAGGCTCGCGAGCCACACTTCCGCCGCGTCCAGCTGATCCACCAGGACCCGTATTCGGCGCTGAACCCCACCCGCACCATCGAGTCGACGTTGCGCGACCCGCTGCGGCTGCGCGCTGCCCAGACCGGAAAACCGGCCTCGTGGGTCGCGTCGCAGACCGAGGAACTCCTGTCGCTGGTGGGCCTTGACCCTTCCTATGTCCTTCCGCGGTACCCGCATCAGCTCTCGGGCGGGATGCGCCAGCGGGTCGTGGTGGCGCGGGCGCTCACCGTGGAGCCCGAGGTGCTCGTCGCCGACGAGGCCGTGTCGATGATCGACGTCTCGCTGCGGCTGGGCATTCTTGGCCTGCTGCGCCAGCTTCGGGAAACCCTGGGAGTGTCGATCCTGTTCATCACCCACGATGTGGCGACCGCGCGCTATGTCGGGGCCGACGGCGAGCTGTACGTCATCTATCGCGGTCAGGTGGTCGAGCGCGGGCCGGTCGAGACCGTGCTGGCCGATCCGGTGCACCCCTACACGCAATGCCTGCTGTCGGCCATTCCTGTGCTGCATGGGCTGGAGCGGCCGGGGGAGGATCGTCTGGTACCCAAAGAACCCTTGGATGAGAAGATGGAGCCGGCCGGATGCCTGTTCGCTCCGCGCTGTCCTTTCGCGACAGAGGTTTGCGTGTCGGAGCGCCCGGTGCTCGGCCGGCTCGGCGGCACCCCCCAGCACCACGCCTGCTTCTTCCCGGCTAGCCGGCACGTCGTCGCCACCCCGCTGCGGTGATGGAGGCGCTGGACAGTCTGCTCACCGAGCAGGTTGACGAACGCTATGCCAACGTCGACACCGCCTCCGTCGAGCAGCTGGCGGCCCTGATGAACGACGCGGACGCGACCGTGCCGGTGGCAGTCCGGCTGGCGCTGCCACAGATCGTGCCCGCGATCGAGGCCATCACCGAGCGGCTGCGTTCCGGCGGCCGGCTCATCTACCTCGGCGCGGGAAGCGCGGGCCGGATCTGTGTCCTCGACGCGGCCGAGTGCCCGCCCACCTTCAACGTGACAGCGGGCTTGGTGAGCGCCATCATGGCCGGCGGGTACGAGGCCCTGGTCGATTCGGTGGAGGGCGCCGAGGACGACGGCCCCGCCGGGCAGGCCGCGGTGGAAGCCTTCGGCGTGACCGAGGCCGACGCGGTGGTCGGGGTCACCGCCAGCGGCCGCACCCCCTATGTGCTGACCGCGATGCGGGCGGCGAAGAACCGAGGGGCGCTGACGGTTGGCTTGTCCTGTAACGAGAACACGGCCTTGAGCGCGGAGGTGGCGTTCCCGATCGAGGTGGCGGTCGGGCCGGAGGTGCTCGCCGGGTCCACCCGGCTCAAAGCCGGGACGGCGCAGAAAATGGTGCTGAACATGATCAGCACCATCGTCATGACGAGGCTGGGCAAGGTTTACGGCAACCTCATGGTCGACATGAGGGTCACCAACGGCAAGCTTCGAGACCGTGCCCTGCGCATCATCGAGCGGGTGACCCGCTGCTCCCGGGCAACCGCGGACGCGGCCCTGGAGGCGGCCGACCTCGAGGTCAAGACCGCCATCGTCACCATCCTCAAGTCGTCCTCGGTGGAGGCCGCCCGGCAACGCCTTGCCGCGGTGGGAGGCAGGCTTCGCGACGCGCTGGAGGCCCCGGCGTGAGAGTGCTCGGCATGATCTCCGGCACCTCGCACGACGGCATCGACGTCGCCGTGGTCGACTTCGCGCTGGCGGGCACCACCCTGCACGGCAGCTTGCGCCACGCGGCCTGCATCCCTTACCCACCAGCGCTTCGCGCCCGCCTCCGCGCCGCGCTGCCTCCGGCATCGCTGACCTTCGCCGAAGTGTGCACCCTGGACACGTTGATAGGCCAAGCTTTCGCCGACGCCGCCTCGGCCGCGCTGGCCGTGGCCGGCAAGGTCGACCTGATCTGCTCGCACGGCCAGACCGTCTACCACTGGGTCGAAGCAGGAAAAGTGCATGGCACCCTTCAACTAGGCCAACCGGCGTGGATCGCCGAACGCACCGGCACCCCCGTAGTCTCCGATCTACGAGCCCGCGACGTAGCCGCAGGCGGCCAGGGCGCCCCGTTGGTCGCCCTGATGGACACCCTCCTCCTATCAGGCCTCCCCGGCCGCCCAGCCGCCCTGAACCTAGGCGGCATAGCCAACCTCACCATCCCCACCCACCCGGGAGCTTTTCCTGCGCTCGCTTATGACCTCGGCCCTGCCAATGCCCTCATCGACGCCGCCGCCTGGCGTGCCTGCGGCGCTCATTTCGATCGCGACGGCGAGCTTGCCGCCGCCGGCCGGATCGATCCGGATCTGCTCGCCGCGCTGCTGGCCGAGCCCTACTACGCGCTGCCGCCACCGAAGACCACCGGCAAGGAACTCTTCAACCTGGCCTACCTCGAATCGCTTCTGTCCCAACGCAATCTCGCCGCAGTCGACGTCGTCGCCACCGTCACCGCGCTGACCGCCGAAATCGTGGCGGCCGAAGTAAAACGCCACGGGATCGACACCGTCATCGCTTCCGGCGGCGGCTGCGCCAACCCGACGCTGATGGCCATGGTCCGCTCCCGCCTCGACGGCATCAACGTCGTCACGTCAGGCACGCTGGGCGTGCCCTCCGATGCCAAGGAGGCCATCGCTTTCGCCCTGCTCGGCTACTTCACCGCGCACGGCCTGCCCGGCAACATCCCTTCCTGCACAGGCGCTGCCGCGCCCAGAATCCTCGGCACCATCACCCCCGGCCGCGCCCAGCTGCGCATACCCGCACCACCTTCGGAGCCGCCAACCCGCCTCCTGTTGGCCTAGCCCACCGCAAGATCCACGCATCGGG
>NZ_BONY01000158.1 GCF_016862955.1 Rhizocola hellebori
CGCCAGAATTACAGCGGCGCTGTCCGCGCGTTGCTTTAGCGCGCGCTAGGCGAGTAGAGCGGTGAGGAAGATTAGCTGCATTTGCTCGGGGCTGTTGACCTGGAAGGCGGCTCCACCGGTGGTATCGGCGATGGCCTGCAGCTCGTCCAGCTTGATGTCCGGGCCGATCCCCAGCAGCACCACCCGGATCGGCCTGGTTACGTCTGCGAGCAACTCAAGCTCGCGCTGCACCTTGCGGATATCCGTTCCGGTGGTGTCCCGCCCGTCGGTGAAGACGACCAGAGTGTTGGACAGCGCGGGATCGTAGCCGTTGAGCATCTCCTGATAGCCCGCGATGATCGACTGGTACAGCGGACAGGCGTCCACACCCGGTACCGGGTTGGCCTGGGTCACCGCTCCGATGAGCTTGTTGCGCTGAGTGGAACCCGCCGGGCCGATGGTCTCCAGCGGCACCAGGTTGGTGTGTCCCTTGCCCACGAAGGCCCACAGTCCAAGCTTGCTTTCCGCCGTGAAGAAGGTGAGTCCCGTGGTTGCGGCTTCCTTCATCACCTGCATCCGGCTCTTGGCGGTACCGTTGAGCGGCAACGCCATCGACGACGTCGCGTCGACCATGGCAACCACCCGAGACGCTGTCCGCGCGGAAACCCAGACCGCCAAGGCGCTTTTCACCTTCGCCATGTCGGTCAACGGTTGGAGGTGAATGGCCCCAGCGGTGACCCCATGTCCGGTCGGGAAGCCGGAGCCGGCTGTGCCATCCGCGGCGCGCAGCCTGTGCTGAGCCAACAGCGCCTTGTTTTGGGGGCTGGTCAACGCGGAACGGAAGGCAGCCGCTGCAGCGGCAACCTGCCGGGGCTGGCGTGCCCTTGCCGCGTAAGGAAAGTCGAGAGTCGCCGCGTCGGCGAGCGGAACCGCGGCCATCGGCGTCGCGGAAGCCCCTGCGTTGTGAGTCAGCAGAGCCTGCTCGCTAACGGGCGCGCCGTTCATCCCCTTGCTGCCGTCGCCCATCGCCTGCCACAGACCGTTGACATCATTAACTGCGCCGCCCAGGGTGCGATAGACCTTGACCAGAACGGGAAGGTCGGCCGGCGAGGCGACCACCGCGTCGGAGAGCACCATGGCGCCCACCATTCCTGCGGTGTCGCGGCGCGGCTCCACCAAGCCAAGCTTGAGCTTGCCGGCCGGATCCAGCGCGAGCTTCTTGATGATCGCGGCATCTATGCCCTGTCCGAGTTCCTTTTCCATCCCACGCGCGACCGCTTCTGGGACGGCCAGCACGATCGGGCTCGACGCGACCGACAGGATGTTGGTGTCGAACATGTCCCGGTCGATCGCCCGCACGCGGCCCAGCCAATAGGACGACTCCGGAATCCACACTGTGGGAAGGTCGGCGTCCGAAGGGGTTGGCACGGGCTTGGCCGCCACATCAACCAGGCCGCCGGAATAGGTACCCAACTCGGTAGCCACTTCATAGGAGGGCTTGGCCACCACGTCGACCCGGACGCAATCACCCTCAATCGATGGCCTCGTGGCCGTCCAGGCTGTACCGATTTCGGCGATCACGGGCGCGATGGCCGGATCGGCAGCGACCGTGAGCCTGATTCCTGAAGCGCTGCACCCGTCCGCGTCGGCGGAGACAGACTTGAGGATTACTGCGCCCAACCCGATGAGGGACAACGCGCCGATGACGATAACGGGGGTGCGCACGGCTCTGCTTCCGAACAGACTGGACGGACGATGGCGGCCAGACATGGGGTGGCTCCGAGTCTTCACAGTGGCGGGCATTACTGACGGGTTACTTAGGCCGTCAGCTTAGGCCCCAACAACGTGAACACAACTCGGAGATCGGCCAATTTACTCACCGTAGCGGCTAAACAGCAAAGGGCGCACGGGAACTCCGTGCACCCTTTACTGTTATGTCGCTTAGCGAGCCTTTTTGGTGGCGCGCTTCCGAGGCGGGGTAAGGAGCTCGGCGACCGTGGCGATGGCCGACGGCACCAGGCTGTAGTAAGCCCACACGCCGCGCTTGTCCCGGTTCAGCAAACCGGCCTCGGTGAGGATGCGCAGGTGGTGACTAACGGTCGGCTGAGACAGACCCAGTGGAGCGGTCAGGTCGCAGACACAGGCCTCGCCCTCCGGAGCCGACTGGATCAGGCTAAGAAGCCGGAGCCGGGCCGGGTCGGCGAGCGCTTTGAGGACACCGGCGAGACGCTCGGCATCGGCACGTTCGATAGGCTCGCCGGCAAGCGGCGAGATCTGAGGCAGCGGGGTTTCCACCAGGGCAGTTCCCACGTGATCCATCCTTCCAACAACAGCATCGATCCACCTACATATTAGCAGGTACGGATCTGACTTCCGTTAGGCCGACAGGTCAAGGTCGGCCAACGTATAGGCGGCTCGATATGACAGTCCGGCGGTACGAACCGCCTCACCCGCGCCTCGATCAACAATAACCGCTACGCCGATGACCTCGGCACCCGCCTCGCGGAGGGCGTCAACCGCGGTGAGAACGCTACTCCCCGTAGTGTTTACGTCTTCGACAGCGAGCACCTTGCGGCCTTCCACACCGGGTCCTTCGATCCGGCGCTGAAGGCCATGTACCTTGTCCGCCTTACGCACCACGAAGGCGTCCAAAGGACGATTCGCGGTGTGCATCATCGCAGTGGCTATGGGATCGGCGCCCATGGTGAGTCCACCTACGGCGTCGAATTCCCAGTCTGCGGTGAGCTCGTTCATAACTTGTCCAACGAGCGGGGCGGCGCGATGGTCAAGCGTCAGTCGACGCATGTCCAGGTACCAATCCGATGTCGCACCTGACGAAAGAACAAACTCTCCACGCACCACTGCAAGGTCAGTGATGAATTTACGGAGTTCGTCATGTGCGGACATGGACCCGAGACTACAACGCGTGATGAACCCTGGCTAACCCGGGTGCACTATTCGGTGTCGCGCCCCGTTCGCACCCGCGCCGTGCGCGCGAACCGGCGCAGTAGGCGAGTGGGAGTGTGGCGCATAAAGCCCACCAAAACCTTGTATTTCCATCCCGGAACACTCACCGAGCGGCCTTTTCCCAAGTCCTTGAGCGCTGCGTCAACCACGTTAGGTGCCTGTAACCACAACCAATTCGGCGTTTTGCTCATGTCTATCCCGGCCCGGGAGTGAAACTCCGAGCGGGTGAATCCCGGGCACAAAGCCAACACCTTTACGCCGTGACGAGCAACCGAAAGTCCAACAGATTCGCTGAAATGTATGACCCATGCCTTGCTGGCCGGATAGGTACTACCGGGCATAGTGGCCGCGAACCCCGCGACCGACGACACATTGATGATGTTGCCACTACGTCGAGTAACCATCCCCGGTAGGGCGGCGTGTGTCAGCCTCATCACGGCGTGAACATTGACCGAAAGTAGGTACTCCTCTTGCTCAACGGATGATTTTAGAAAAGGAGTATTCAGGGAGAGTCCAGCATTGTTGACCAGAAGCTCGAAGGCTTCCTCGCGCAGCCGCGCTTCCACACTCTCCACACCGGACGAGGTCGAAAGGTCAGCCGACAGCGGGGTGGCCCGCACCGAATAGGTCTGCGTGAGCGCCTGGCAGAACTCGTCGAGCCGGGCGGCATCGCGTGCCACCAGAACCAAATCCCAGCCATCGTTGGCCAACCGCACCGCGAAGGCCTTACCGATGCCGGCGGTGGCGCCGGTGACGAGAGCTGTGCGGCGGCGCGGCGCCTTCTGGGCGGTGGCGGCCGGCGCGGCTTGCGGAGTGGCGGCGACTGGCGTTGTCATGCCCTGACTGTAAATGGCCGGGCGCCCCTTGCGGGACGCCCGGCCGTCATGCCGTGGATGGCCTTCGGAGTTACGGCGCCGGGTAGGACGGTGGTGTCCAGACCGGCTCTTGCTTGCGGAAATAGGGGTTCGACGGGGGAAGCAGCAGCAGCACGACGATGGCGATCGACGCGATGAGCGAGATGATGCTCAACACCGTCGTGGTCGGGCTGAGCCAGCTCGGCAGGAGCGCCGCCGTGTCAGTAGCGATCTTCTCCGTGTCGATGTCGCTGGGAGCGCCCATGCCGCTGAAGCTGTTCCCGGCACCCAGCGCCGCGACACCCACCAAACCGCAGCAGATGCCGAAGAGGCCGACCACGACCCAGGTGGTGATGCGAGCCCACTGCTTACCCTTGCCCACAAATACGGCAAGGATGATGTAGACGACCGCAACCAACAAGGCGAACCCGGCCGCGACGTAGGACAGCACGGGGGTCAGGGCGGCAGCTGCCTCCGCCTGGTCGGCTGGGTAGCCCCCGTCTTTGTAGATGGTCACCAGCTTTTCTTCCGTGGTGATCGTCGCCTGATATATCGACAGCGCCACGGTGACAAGACTGAGCAAGGCCATCAGGTAGAGCAGGAGCGAGGCAAGGCTGACTGTGCCCGGGCGAGCCTGGTTGCCACCGGGCTGCTCTGGCACGAGGTACCCGGATGGGGGCGTCGTGTAAGACATACGATCACCGTAAACCCATCGCCATCCGCCCGCCTGAAACTTGAGGCGGAACCTGTGTCCCTCCTGAGAAGGAGAGCCCTCAGCTGACCGTCAGGGTCTGCCCTTCCCGCTCGACCGTCACGTTGTCGCCGTCGCGGATGGCCCCGGACAGCAGCGCCTTGGCCAGCTTGTCGCCGATCGCGGACTGCACCAGCCGGCGCAGCGGCCGCGCCCCGTACTGCGGGTCGTAGCCGTGCTCGGCGAGCCACTGCCGCGCGCCATCGGAGACGGTCAACGTGAGCCGGCGGTCGGCCAAGCGGCGGCGGAGCCGGTCGAGCTGAATGTCCACAATGGAGGCCAACTCCTCCTGGCGCAGCGGGCGGAAGACCACGATGTCATCCAGGCGGTTGAGGAACTCCGGTTTGAAGTGCCCCCTCACCGCCGCCATGACCGCGTCGGAGTCGTGGGCCGCGTGCGAGCCGAGGTTTGAGGTGAGAATCAGGATCGCGTTGCGGAAGTCGACAGTGCGGCCCTGACCATCGGTCAGCCTGCCGTCGTCGAGCACCTGCAGCAGCACGTCGAACACGTCCGGGTGAGCCTTCTCCACCTCGTCGAGAAGCACCACCGTGTACGGGCGCCGGCGCACCGCTTCGGTCAGCTGGCCCCCCTCCTCGTACCCGACGTAGCCCGGCGGAGCACCGACGAGCCGTGCGACCGAGTGCTTTTCGGCATACTCGCTCATGTCGATGCGGACCATGGCCCGCTCATCGTCGAAGAGGAACCCGGCCAGAGCCTTGGCGAGCTCGGTCTTGCCGACGCCGGTTGGCCCAAGGAAGAGGAACGAACCGGTCGGCCGATCGGGGTCGGCCACCCCCGCCCGTGCCCGCCGCACCGCGTCGCTGACGGCCGCGATGGCCTCCGGCTGCCCGACGACCCGGGCCCCGAGCGACTCTTCCATCCGCAACAGTTTCGCGGTCTCGCCTTCGAGCATGCGCCCGGCGGGAATGCCCGTCCACGACGCGACCACCTCGGCGATGTCGTTCGCGCCGACCTCTTCCTTGAGCATGGCGCCGTTGGACTGCAACACATTCAGCTCGGCCTCGGCCTTGCTCAGCTGCAGCTCCAGCTGGGGGATGCGGCCGTAGCGCAGCTCGGATGCCTTGCCCAGCTCGGCGTCACGCTCGGCGCGGTCGGCTTGGCTGCGAAGCTCTTCGAGCTGTTCCTTACTTTGCGAGATGGCTTGGATATGGGCCTTCTCCTCTTTCCAGCGCGCGGACAGCGCGGAAAGCTGCTCGCGCCGATCGGCCAGCTCGGCACGGAGTTTGGCCAGCCGCTCCATGGAGGCGGGGTCAGACTCCTTCTCCAGCGCCATCTCCTCGATTTCCAAGCGGCGCACCTGACGCTCGATCTCGTCGACCTCCACCGGGCGGGAGTCGATTTCCATACGCAGCCGCGACGCAGCTTCGTCAACGAGGTCGATTGCCTTGTCGGGCAGGAACCGGTCGGAGATATAACGGTCGGAAAGCGTGGCGGCGGCGACGAGGGCGGCGTCGGTGATGCGCACACCGTGGTGCACTTCGTAGCGCTCCTTCAGCCCGCGCAGGATGCCTATGGTGTCATTGACACTCGGCTCACCCACGAGCACCGGCTGGAAACGGCGCTCCAGCGCGGGATCCTTCTCGATGTGCTCGCGGTATTCGTCCAATGTGGTCGCGCCGACCATGCGCAGCTCGCCGCGGGCGAGCATGGGCTTGAGCATGTTGCCCGCATCCATCGAGCCTTCGCCCTTGCCCGCGCCCACCACGGTGTGCAGCTCATCGAGGAAGGTGATGACCTGACCATCGCTGGCCTTGATCTCTTCCAGCACGCTCTTGAGCCGCTCTTCGAACTGGCCCCGATATTGCGCTCCCGCCACCATCGCGCCCAGATCGAGACTGACCAACTTCTTGTCGCGCAACGACTCTGGAACGTCTCCGGCCACGATGCGCTGAGCCAAGCCCTCCACGATGGCGGTCTTCCCCACGCCTGGCTCGCCGATGAGCACCGGGTTGTTCTTCGTGCGCCGCGACAGCACCTGGATGACCCGGCGAATCTCGGTGTCACGCCCGATCACCGGATCGACCTTGCCGTCGCGGGCTCGCGCGGTCAGGTCGACGCCGTATTTCTCCAGCGCTTGATACTGCTGCTCGGGATCGGGGGTGGTGACTCGGCGGTCGCCACCGCGAATCTTCGGGAACGCGGCGACAAGCGCCTCCTCGGTGGCACCCTCCCGCTTGAGGGTCTGCCCGGCCTGCCCGCTCACGTTAGCCAGACCGGCGAGCAGATGCTCGGTCGAGACGAACTCGTCGCCCAGCGGGCGGGCGATCTGCTCCGCCGCGTTGATGGCGTTGACGAACTCGCGCGACAGCGACGGCTCGGCCACGCTGCTGCCGCGTGCCGTGGGCAGCTGTTCCACCGCACGCGCCGATGCCCGGCGGATCTCCACCGGATTGGCGCCGACCGCGCGCAGCAGACCCGGCGCGGTCGAGCCGCCGGTGTCCAATAACGACAGCAGCAGGTGCCACGGCTCCACGGTGGCATGCCCGCGCTGTTGCGCGATGGCCACCGCCGAGCTGATGACTTCACGAGACTTGGTGGTGAGACGTTGAGTGTCCATAGCAGAGTTGAGTCTAGCCGACTCAACTTGCTAGCGCGAACACCTCAACCTTGATCCAGCTACCGAAACCGCGGCCGGGGGATTATTCTGCGGCGGTTGCATCGGTATCCAGGCAGATAACGGATTGGTGAACAGCTCTTCCCAGTTACGCCCTGTACACGCTAGGTTGCCGCTGCAGCAATGCCGCTGGTCAGTGGGTGCGATTTGTCGGGGATTCCCCGATTTGAAGGGCAGGAGGCAACCGGCATGAGTGCAACCTCCCAGGTGTTCCGTGGGTTCGCTAACCCGGTTGATCCCAGCCCCAACGAGATGCGCGCCTGGGCCTATTCGCCCGACTCGGTGCCGCTGAGCTCGATGCCGCCAGATTGGGACCTGCTCATCTCGGGCGACCGCCTGGTCTCAACGCTTTTCGATCTCGCAATGGACCCGGCCTGCCCGGCTCGCCGCTTCGCGTTGCACTGCTGCTACATCTACGCCGCCGACGCCATCCGCACCGGCTTCAAGGCCCATCCTCGGCGCAAGCTGCGCAAGCTAGTCGAGGAGGCCGAGGAGGAAGGCGACGAGCTGATGGCCACCTGGGCGCACAACACGCGGGTCCTGCTGGCCAAGCCCACCCTCTTCGACTACCACGACTGGTGTGAGGGCGGCCTGGTGCGGCACGTCCGCCGCCTGCAGTGAGGCAGCGGACGCACCCGTACTCAAAATTTATGAACCCATCCGGTCAATGCCGTCTTTGGCCGCGTCGGCGCCCTTATCGACGTGCTTGTCCATGCTGTCCGGCGTCATCTTCTTAGCGGACTCCTTCGCTGAGTCCGCGGCCCCCTTGGCCTTGTCTTTCATGCCGCCCATCATGTCGTTAGCCTTGCCGGAAACCTGGTCGGACTTGCTCTTCGACGCGCTCGCCGCCTTGTCCTTAGCGTCCTTGGCAGCGTCGGTGTCGTCGTCCATACCAAGCATTCCCTTGGCTTTGTCCATGATGCCCATTGAGATCCCCCAACCTCAGTCGGCACAGCCCGAAAGATCGGGCTTGCTCTCCGATCAAGCCTAGCTGGCCAGGGGAGACGTCGTCAGTCTTCGCCTGAAGAGCGTGGACGCCATACCACAAGCGCGGTGGAAGCGCGGCTGACCGGCAAAAGATCTGTCCGCGGGAAGGCGGAAATGGTTTCCAGCTGCGCCAGCCTGGCGTGTGCGCGCTCAAGCGCCTCGCTCAACTGCATCAATTGCTCGCGCAGGTCCTCGACGACGTGCTCCAAGCCGATGATCCGCTTGACGCCGGCGAGATTGACGCCGTCCTCCTGGCTCAGCCGCTGGATCTCCCGCAGCAGCTCGACATCGCGCAGGCTGTACCGCCGGCCGCCACCCGCCGACCGGCTCGGCTCCACCAGGCCCATCCGGTCGTACTGACGCAGCGTCTGCGGATGCATTCCGGCCAGCTGAGCTGCTACCGAAATAAGCAGCACTTTCGCCGATGGGTCCATTGTGGTCACCTCAGATCCTCGAGATGGTCGCGGCGGGCAGGCGGGGTCAGGGACTCGTAGCGGTCGAGGGCCTCCCGCGCCTCGGGTGAAAGCTCGGCAGGCATCACTATCTCGACGGTAACCAGCAGATCGCCGGAATGGCCATCTCGTTTTGGCACACCTCTGCCCCGCACCCGCAGGACACGGCCGCTGGGCGTCCCGGCCGGGACACGTACCTTCACCATGCCGTCCAAAGTGGGCACACGCACCTCGGCACCCAGCACGGCCTCCGGATAGGTGACAGGCACCGTGACGGTCAGGTCATCGCCGGACCGGCCGAAGATCGGGTCCGGGCGCAGGATTGCCTTGACGAACAGGTCACCCGCAGGTCCACCGCGTTCCCCCGGCTCGCCGCGTCCGGCCAGCCGGATCCGTTGCCCATCAGCGACTCCGGGCGGAATCCGCACGTTAAGGGTGCGGGTCTTGGTGATGCCGCCCGTCCCGCCGCACTCCGGGCACTTCTCGTCGACGATCGTGCCCACGCCCTGACAGTCGCGGCACGGCTCGGCGAACCCGAACGCTCCCTGATTACGGTTGACCACTCCTGAACCATGGCAATGCGGGCAGGTACGCGGCTGCGTCCCCGGCTTGGCCCCCGTGCCATGGCACGTGTCGCAGACGCCAGGCGCCCGAAGGGTCAGCGGAAGCTCGACACCCTTCACCGCGTCGAGGAAGTCCATGACGATCTCGGCCTCGACATCGCGACCCCGGGCGGGGGCGGTCCGGTAAGCCGGACC
>NZ_BONY01000159.1 GCF_016862955.1 Rhizocola hellebori
CCTTCCTAAAAGGGCCCCCAGAATGGGGGCCCTTTTGGCATGCCCAAAAGACTTCAGGCGATTGCTACTAGCACGGGCCGGTGGGTGAAGTAGTAGGTGTCGTCGTTGGCGTCGGCGGGGATGTTGGGGTTGACGCGTTCGAGGACGATGTACCGGTTGGCTGTGTATACGTTGCTTATCGCGTATGGGCTTTCGGGTTCGGGCGGGTAGTTGACGCCTGAGCGGGTGAGGTTTTCGCCTGTTTTCAGGTCGAGGCCGGCGAGGGTGCGGTCGGTGAGGAGCACGAAGACCCGGTCTGTGCCGCTGGCGAGCAGTTGGATGGGGCTGGGTGCTTGCCACGTCCAGAGGGCCTGCCCGGTTTCGGGGTCGCGTCCGGTGACTGTGTTTTCCGCGTCGGCGGTGGCGACGATCTGCTGAACGAGGGTGGATCCGGGGTGCGCCAATGGTTTGGACTCGCGTGGCTCTGGGCCGGTGAGGATCCAGCCTTGGGCGGTTTCGCCGGTGGTGCGCATCGCGCGGCATTGTGAGTGTCCGCTGACGCAGGCTATGGGCTCGACGACCGCGGCGTTGATGGGCAGCTCGGGTAGGGCTGCTCCGGTGCGGGTGTCGAGTCTTTTCAGTGTTTTGGTGCAGGTGTCGAGCACCAGCCATTGGTGCTGGGTGGTGAATTCGGTGCCGTGGCATTCGGGTGTGGTGGGGGTTAGGCGTTTCCAGTTTTCGGTGCCGTCCGCCGCGTACCCACGGATATATGAATTGCTGGTGATGAAGCCTTGCTCGGTGGTCAGCAGTCTGCTGGTGGGATAGACGGTTTGGGCGCCGGTGCGGCGGCCGGCGTATTCGTCTTGGAGGGTGTCTCCCTGTTGGCGCCAGGCCACGTTGCCGCTTTCGGCTTCGAGGGCGACGAGTAGCCCGTCACTCCACGAGGTGACGATGAGGGGCCGGTTTCCTTGGTGTACCAGCACTATCTCGGTCACTTGGGCCGGCCATCGCCGGTAGGACCAGTAGGCGCTGCGTTCGTAGTGGTAGGACGGGGGCCCGTCGGACCACACTTCACGTTTTTTGGCGTAGACCCGCAGGCGGTCTTCAACAATCAGCGGCGCGGAAATGAGCGAGCCGACCCGGCCCGGGATGGGGATGGTTGCTTCCGGGTAGGTGGAGGTGGCTGCGGCTATCACTTCGGTGGGCCGCAGCACGCGCCAGACTGTCACTCCCGCGGCCGCGATGAGGGCAACGGTGAGTGCGGCGATGACCGCGTTGCGGCTTCGTCGTGGAAGGTTGCGTAGTGCCATTAGTTTCCGTGGCTGAGGTCTGGTTCGGGTCCGAGGTAGCTTTCGGCGGCTGCGAGGAAGGCGTCGTTTTCGTCTGGGGTGCCGATGGTGACGCGAACCCCGTCGCCGGCGAAGGGACGCACGATGATTTGGTGTGTTTCGCAGGCTTGGGCGAACTCGGTGGCCCGGTCGTGCAGCGGCAGCCAGACAAAGTTGGCCTGGCTGGGCGGGATGCCCGGGAACCATTGGGCCAGAACGTTTTGCACCCGCTCACGCTCGCTGATGATGATGTCGCAGCGCCGCCGCATCTCGGTTTCGGCGTCGAGCGCGGCGAGGGCGGCTGCCTGTGCGGCGGAGTTGGTGGAGAAAGGCGTGACGACTTTGCGGACGGCCGCGGCCACCTCGGGTTGGGCGACGAGGTAGCCGACGCGCAGACCGGCCAGGCCCCAGGCTTTGCTCAGGGTGCGCAGCACGACCACGTTGGGCCGGTCGCCGTAGGTCTGCAGGCCGTCGGTGACTTCGGGGTCGGTGACGAACTCACGGTAGGCCTCGTCGAGCACCACGATGATGTCTTCCGGCACGCGGTCGAGGAACTCGTCGAGCTCTGCGCGGCGGACGCTGGTGCCGGTCGGGTTGTTCGGGTTGCAGACCAGGATCATGCGGGTGCGATCGGTGATCGCCTTGCTCATGGCCGCGAGGTCGTGGCCGTGTTCGGGGGTGTTGGGCACTTTGACCGATTCGGCGGCCGTGGTGGCCGCGATGATCGGATAGGCCTCGAACGAGCGCCACGAGTAGAGGATGTTGTCGCCCGGCATGCAGGTGGTGCGGGCGAGGTGCTCGGCCATCGCGACTGAGCCGCAACCGGTGACCACCCGGTCGGGGGCGACGCCGAGGCGGTCGGCGAGTTTGTCGCGCAGCACCGCCACTCCCATGTCGGGGTAGCGGTTTATGCCGGTGGCGGCTTCGGCGAGCGCTTCGACGACGCCCGGCAGCGGGCCGAACGGGACCTCGTTGCTGGCAAGTTTGATGGCCCCGGGCACGCTGCGGCCGGGAACATAGTTGGGCAGAGCGGCGAGGTCTTCCCTGGTGAGTGCCCGGGTTTGCATGATCATTTTCCTTTCTGGCGGGGAGCGCCCGGCAGTTTCACCACGTATGTGGCCGCTGAGCGATCGTGCAGAGCCATCCGCTGCACCCGGTCGACGGCCACCCAGAACACGTCGGCCATCTGCAGGGCGATGAAGAAGGGGCCACAGCACCCGAGGAGCAGGATTGGCAGACCCATGAAGCTCCACCGCCACAGTGAGCGCGGGAAGCCTAGCGGCTCTTCGCTTTCCATTCTGACAACCTTGATGCGCGCCGCGCGCTTGCCCACGGTCTGTCCGCCGCGCGCGGTGGCCGGCACCTCGTAGATGAGCCATAGCGCAGCAAAGATCAGCGCGATGACCAGCAGGAGGTTGTCCATGTCCGCCGGTCGAGTGATCTCTGTCACGGGCTGGTTGTCATAGAGCGCCTGCATGATCTTGGACATGTACGGGATGGCGTGGGTGAGCCACTGGTAGACGAACCAGCCGTTGATCAGCACGTTCAGCAGCAGGATGAGGGCGATGTCGATCATCCTGGCGACCAGCCGGGCGCCGGGGCTGGCCAGGATCATCCCGTGCGGGCGGGCCTGGGGCAGCATCCTGTACGGGATGCCCGAGGGCGGCGGCGGAACCTGTCCCGGCGCCGGGGCAGGTGGCTCTGCCGGCGGCGGTGGCGGCAGCGGAAGCGGGCCCTCGGGCGGGATGGCGGTCACCGGCAAGGATGCGCCAAGCCAGCCCTCGCCGTCCCAGTAGCGCTGGGTCGTAGGTTCGGCGGGGTCCTTGTACCACCCGGGGTTGCTCGTCATGGAGATATTTAACCGAGCTTCACCACGACGGTTTGCGCCGCCTTGTCATGCAGGCACTGTTGCAGCGGCTTGTCCCACAGCTGCCACAGCCCGTCGAGCAGTCCGAGGATCCCGACCAGCCCGGCGGCGACGCTCTGCACCAGCCATCTCTTGACCATGTGGTTGCGCGACAAGGCCTCTGTCGGGGCGACCGGAATGACCCACAGCTTCATGACCTTCTTGCCGACGGTCTGGCCGGCGTGCCGGAGCTGGTATTCCACCAGGTAGAGGTAGCTCAGCAGCAGGCTGAACGCGAAGGTGACTATGAAGAGCACCAGGTAGGAGCCGAGGAAGACGAAGGGGTCTGGATCGGTGCCGGCTTCCTGTGCGGTGATTCCTTCGCCGATGACCACCATGAAGAACACCACCATCAGCGGGATGAAGATCACCATGGAAATGGCCGTGATGATCAAAGTGTCGAGCAGGTAGGCCAGAAGCCGGTCGCCGAAGCTGGCGAGCGGCTGGCCGTTTGGAGCCAGCGCTGGCGGAATCGGCCTCCACTGGCCATATGGAGGTGGCGGAGGTGTGTAGCTCACAACCGCCATCCTCCCACGAGCACGCGATCCTAGAGGTTCCCTCGGATGTCCTGCTCACGCTCGATGGCCTCGAAGAGCGCCTTGAAGTTGCCCTTCCCGAAGCCGAGCGAGCCGTGTCGTTCGATCAGTTCGAAGAAGACCGTCGGCCGGTCCTGGACGGGCTTGGTGAAGATCTGCAGGAGGTAGCCGTCCTCGTCCCGGTCGACCAGAATGCGGCGCTTCTTCAGCTCTTCGATCTCGGCGCGTACGTCGCCGATGCGCGCGCGCAGCACCGGGTCGTCGTAGTAGGAGTCCGGCACGGCGAGGAACTCCACGCCCGCGGCCCGCATGGTGTCCACTGTGGACAGAATGTCGTTGGTGGCGAGCGCGATGTGCTGCACGCCGGGCCCGTCATAGAACTCAAGGTATTCGTCGATCTGCGACTTCTTCTTCGCGATCGCCGGCTCGTTGAGCGGGAACTTCACCTTGCGGCTGCCGTTGGCGACCACCTTGCTCATCAGAGCCGAATAGTCGGTGGCGATGTCGTCGCCGATGAACTCCGCCATGTTGGTGAAGCCCATGACGCGGTGATAGAACTCGACCCACTCGTCCATCTTGCCGAGCTCGACGTTGCCCACGATGTGGTCGACGGCTTGGAAGTAGCGCTTGCGCGGTTTGGCGACGATCGGGTCCGCCGCGACGAATCCGGGCAGGAACGGGCCGTGGTATTCGTGCCGCTCGACCAGCGTGTGCCGGGTCTCGCCGTAGGTGGCGATGGCGGCCACCTTGACCGTGCCGTGCTCGTCCTTCTCGATGGTGGGCTCTTGCAGGGTCGTCGCGCCCTTGCTCAGCGCGTGCCGGTACGCCGCTTCGACGTCAGGGACTTCCAGGGCGATCTCGGTCACGCCGTCGCCGTGCTTGGCGTGGTGCTCCACGCCAGGGGCGTGGGCGTGCACGGCTCCGCGGATCAGGAAGCGGGCCGAGCCGGAGGTCATGACGTACTCGGCGAAGTCGCGGTGGCCCTGTTCCGGGCCGCGGTAGGCGACCAGGGTCATGCCGAAGGCGGTCGAGTAGTAATGGGCCGCCTGCTTCGCGTTGCCGACAAGGAAGGCGACGTGGTCGATGCCCTTCACCGGGAAGGGGTCGTGGGCCTGCTTGGGCCGTGCATCAGCTACAGCGGTCATACAGGGATCGTGGTCATCGGGCGTAGAGTTGCGCAAATGCGCCCCTAGAACCTGAGCAGAGTGCGCAATTGTGTGCCAATATCGGGCCTGGAGGTGGACAAGTTGCCCAGTTCAGTCGACAAGATCGATGCCAGGCTCATCGAGCTGCTGGCCGCCGAGCCCCGCATCGGGGTGCTTGAGCTCTCCCGCCGTCTGCAGGTGGCACGGGGCACCGTACAGGCCAGGCTCGATCGGCTGCAGGTGCGCGGGATAGTCACCGGTTTCGGCCCCGACCTCGACCCGGCCGCGCTCGGCTTCGCCGTGACGGCGTTCGTCACCCTCGAGATTCGCCAGCACGAGGGGCACGACATCGTGGCGGTGCACCTGTCGACGATCCCCGAGGTGCTGGAGGCCCACACCATCACCGGCTCCGGCGACATTCTGTGCCGGATCGTGGCACGGTCCAATGCGGACCTTCAGCGGGTCATCGACGAAATCGTGGCCTATCAAGGGATCTTGCGAGCGTCCACTTTGATCGCTCTTGCGGAACAAGTCCGATATCGTACGCTTCCATTGGTGCGCAAGGCTTCCATGGGTTGAGCCTGTTGGCGGCTATCCTCCTTGCGTGGCTCAGGCAAAGGCCAGCACGGGATGGCTCGTGGCGATAGTCGCGGCCATGACCCTGCTTGTCTCGACCGGGATCTGGAATCCCTTCCCGGGGCTTTGGGCGTGGTTCTCCGAGAGCCGGCCGCTGGCCGAGCCGGCGCTGCAATGGCAGGAGCGGCTCGGCGGGGTTCCCAAGACGGTCACCATCCTCGACCGCTTTGTGGTGGTGGAGCAGCGCGAGTCGGTCGAGGTGCGCACCCGGTTGGCGGGCCGCCGGGTGTGGGAGGCCAAGGCAGACTGGGCCACCGTCGCCGGGTCGCCGGAGCGCGAGGTGGTGGTGTCCGGGACGCTGCTGAAGAAGGGCTACGAGGTAAGGGATCCCGCGACCGGCCGGGTCATCAGGACCGACGACAAGGCGGCGGCGGTCTGGAGCTTCAGCGACGGCCTCATCGAGGTGTCCTGCTTCACCCCCAAGGACTGCGAGCTCACCGCGAAGGAGCCGGTCAGCGGCGACGAGCTGTGGCGCACCGGCCTGCCCGGCATCGGCTTCGTGCTGTTCGCCGACAATCCCAAGCTGGCTCAGGGCGCGGTGATGACTTCCGACCGTTTCGACGCCAAGGCTGAGCCCAGGCCGATGCCGAAGGTGCTCGGCTTCCCGATAGACAACCGGATCCACCCGGTGGACACCTTGGAACGCAAGGCGTTGCCCGTGGTGGAGCCAGACGGGCATACCTCGGTGACCGTCCTAGGTGGACGGATTGTCTACAGCATCGCCACTCCCCGTGACGGAACCTGTCTGGTGACCGTCTCCGGCCGCGATGGCGCGACGGGCAAAGAGGTCTGGGTCAAGCACGGCTACCAGTTGCGCACCATCTCCGGTGCCGGATGCGATCAGCGCAAGGAGCCGGTGGCGGGCGGGAACGCGGTGGTGGCGCTGCGCCCCGACGGGCGCGAGGCCCTGCTCGACGCCGCCGACGGCCGCGAGGTGCTCACGGCCGAGGTGGGCGAAAAGATCCTCGCCACCGACGGGATCCGGGCCGTGGTACGCAGTGCCGACGGCTCGAAGATCACTACATTCCTGCTCGGCCGCGAAACAGCGCTGTGGAGCCGGAAAGCCTCCGACAAGTCTTCGGTAGCGGTGACCCGTAACGCGGTGATCCTCGCCGACCGCAGCCCGGACCGCATCATCGTGCTCGACCCCACCTCCGGCCGCGTTCTCAAGGATGTGCGCAGCGCCGCAAAGGTGGTGGCCTCGGACAACCGAGCCCTGTTGTTGGCCGACCGAAGGGACCTCGGCTACCTTCCGTTCAACCAGTAGACTGGCTCCTCGTGACTGAATTCGCCTACTCACCTCTGCTGCCGATCGGCGCGGACACCACGGACTACCGGCTCGTCACCGATGAGGGTGTCGATGTGGTTTTCGGTCCGGGTGGGCGGCAGTTCCTCACCGTAGAACCGTTTGTCTTGGCCCAGCTGACCGCTGAGGCGATGCATGACATCGCCCACTTCCTGCGTCCGGCGCACCTTGCCCAGCTGAGGTCGATCATCGACGACCCGCTGTCGTCCCCCAACGATCGTTTCGTAGCGCTGGACCTGTTGCGCAACGCCAACATCGCCGCCGGCGGGGTGCTGCCGATGTGCCAGGACACCGGCACCGCGATCGTCATGGGCAAGCGGGGCCGGCACGTGCTGACCGATGGCCGCGACGAACAAGCCATCGCCCGCGGCGTCTTTGAGGCCTACACGAACCTGAACCTGCGCTACTCCCAGCTGGCTCCGCTGAGCATGTGGGAGGAGCGCAACACGGGAAACAACCTGCCCGCGCAGATCGAGCTTTACGCCGAGGACCCCGACGGCCACCCCGATGCCTACAAGTTCCTCTTCATGGCCAAGGGTGGCGGCAGCGCCAACAAGTCCTACCTTTACCAGGAGACCAAGGCTCTGCTGAATCCGTCGTCGTTCATGCGTTTCCTCGACGAGAAGCTGCGCCTCATCGGCACCAGCGCCTGCCCGCCTTATCACCTGGCGATCGTGGTCGGCGGGACCTCGGCCGAGCATGCGCTCAAGACGGCCAAGCTGGCTTCCGCCAAGTACCTCGATCACCTGCCCAGCGCCGGATCCATGACCGCACACGGCTTCCGCGACGTCGAGCTGGAGGCTCAGGTGCTGGAGCTGACCCGCAACTTCGGCATCGGCGCCCAATTCGGCGGGCGCTACTTCTGCCACGATGTGCGGGTCATTCGCCTTCCCCGGCACGGCGCCTCCTGCCCGGTCGCCATCGCGGTCTCCTGCTCCGCCGACCGCCAGGCAGTGGGCAAAGTCACCCCGTCGGGCGTATGGCTGGAGCGCTTGGAGACCGACCCGGCCCGCTTCCTGCCCGACGTCGCGCTGCAGGACGAGGCCGTGGTCCGGGTCGACCTCAACCGCCCGATGGCCGAGATCCGCGCTCAGCTCTCGGCTTTGCCGGTCAAGACCCGCCTGTCCCTGTCCGGCCCACTGGTGGTGGCGCGTGATATCGCTCACGCCAAAATCGCCTCGCTGCTGGACGCCGGCCGCCCCATGCCGCAATACCTTCGCGACCATGCCGTCTACTACGCCGGCCCCGCCAAGACCCCCGAAGGCTTCGCGTCAGGCTCGTTCGGCCCCACCACCGCGGGCCGCATGGACTCGTACGTCAGCCGTTTCCAGGAGGCCGGCGGCTCGCTTGTCATGCTGGCCAAGGGAAATCGCTCAGCCCAGGTGACCGAGGCCTGCCAGAAGTTCGGCGGCTTCTACCTGGGCTCCATCGGCGGCCCCGCTGCCCGCCTCGCGCAGGACTGCATCAAACGAGTCGACGTCCTCGAGTACCCCGAGCTCGGCATGGAAGCTGTCTGGAAAATCGAGGTGGAAGACTTCCCCGCCTTCATCGTCGTCGACGACAAGGGCAACGACTTCTTCGCCGAGACCTCCCAACCCGTCCTCACCGTTGGCCGCCGCCCCTAGCCGTCCCCGCGCAAGCACCCGCCTGCCCGCAAGACCTACCGCCCCTTCACCGTGCGCCGCAATGCCACTTTCCTTGCGCCGCTTCGTTGTGGTCCCGCGCCGTAAGCTCCCGCGCGGCAACGCCACGTGCGTGCTTGGCCACGCCCGGCGGCTGCGCCGCCGACCCACAAGCGCTAGATCATCTCCAAGCTCTCCAGGCACGACCGCCGACACCATGCCGCCCTGGCAGCCAACCGATCGCTTGCACCAGCCGCCTCCTGGCTGGTGGGCACTGCCTTCGCGGCA
>NZ_BONY01000160.1 GCF_016862955.1 Rhizocola hellebori
TCAGAGTCGGGGCCTCGCAGTGCCTTTCACTCGTACCTAGATAGAGCCGCACAGGCTTTCTTGAAGGCATATCGGTTCGGACCAAAGCAGACGATCCCTGACAGGGCTGATCGGATGAGCGCCACCGACAAGACAATCCGCAGCAGTACCACCGTTGCTCGCACAAAGGGCAGAACAAACGCGGCCAGCTCGTCCCAAACGAAGGCGGTTGCAAAGAGCGCCCTAGCCAAAAGCGCGCCCTCGGCGAAGGGCAAGGCCGCCGGGCAACGGTTGGAGGAAGTTGACCAATCTCGCCAGCGAGGCGGAAAGGCTGGTCGCCGAAAAGCGTAATATAGATGCGGGTCGCCGTGCTGCGTTCATAAGTACGTCGCGGTATTGCTGCCGGAATAACAGATATAGAGGTGTCCCATCAAGCGACCGGTTCCTTCGCTTGGCTGCTCAAATCTGGCTCTTTCGTGCTACCTTCTGGCTTTTGCTGGTCAGCGGACTGGTCGCTCTGAGGCTGCTCATTATCCAGGGTGTTTAATGCTCTTAGCCGCTTGTGTATTAGTCCACGCGGTAATAGGTCGCTCTGCAGCAAGTTAGCTGCGAAGTATCCCCACGGTGTAAGCGTGGCGAATGCACTGCCACCAATGTCACGCGAGATCGACACGAAGCCATGCTTTTCGAGAAATCGGACTGCATGAGTACGCACAGGAAACGCCGTCTTGCCTTGCAGCGTTTCTCGATACATCTCATCCAGAAGTCTGATTCCGGAGACCGGCGTTCGTCCTAACGCCTCAATGGCCTGCGCCGAGCCGATCTCAGCTGACCTCGACTGCATAGCGGACGGCATTACCGGAACAAGTTGCGGGGCGCCTGGCGCTATGCGGGCAACCAACTCTTCCACCCGTTTAGCTATTGCCTCCTGAAGGGCGACGTCATCTCTCGTTCCAGGTTCTGCTTGGCCAGAAACGTCCGAGAGCCCTTCCTCGACTGCCTGGGGAACTGCACGTACTAGCGCAGACAATACCTGGGTAAATTGATCTCGCTGCGTAACAAGCAGAGCGTTGGTTGCGCTCTGCAAGGACGACAGCGCTGCTTGCGTGCTTGCATTGATCCTCTCCGCTTGGGCAAGCTGCTGTGCTCCCGCCATGCCCTGCGCCAGCGACAATATGAGCTGTGCGGCAAAGGCAACGACAGCTAAGGCAAGCGCTATTGTACTTAAGCCATCCACGTCCTTGATGCTCGCGACGATAGTCAGTGTCCCTAATGCACCAATGGCGACGACCGCCATGCCCAGCGATAGCCAGGACCAGCGAAGGTGGAGGTAACTGCCGGCAAGGTTTCGACTTTCATCAGTGTCATGCTCTCGACGCACCGCCTAATCTTGCAGCAAAAGCGCCAGCAACATGAGCAGTCCACGTCGGAATTTTAGACTGTTGAATATAGACGTTTTCCGCAACAGCCGATGCGATCGGCGACTGTCATCAGGCTACGACCCCGACTCGATCGAGTGGGGCTCCTTCTCGGGTCGAACAGGATAAAAGCAGGATCCGCCGGGTGACGCCCCCGAGCTTGTCCAAAGGTCAGTCGATCTGTTGAGCACGTCCGACTACAAGCCGGTGACGCCCTGGCGAACCTATTTGGCTGGTCTCAGTCGAAGGCGAGCCGGGTCGAGCACGCGCGGACGCTGGCCTCGGTGGACGACGTGCTCGTGCTCGCGGCGGTCTTCAACCTCTCCAAGGGCGCGCGCCCGTGAGGAATCTCCGGCAGCACGCGACCGAGGCCGCCGGGGCAACGGGCGATCGGCGGAATTCGTCGCGCGTCGGGCGCATAGACCCGGGGGGTGGCCAGGCAGACCGGTAAGCCTGGCAGACTGCTGAAGCTTGATTGGTAACGCTATGACCGGCGAGACGTACGGCCAGATCTGCGCCCACGATTCATGATGTCGTCAACTTCATCTAATGTTACAAATGGGATTGACGATTCTACGACGAGCGGTCCGACCAGCGGCTCGCTTGTAACGATGTAGCCGACCACGGACCACCTGCGCGGATCCTCCTTTACCAAGCCAAAGTGCCGTAACACCAGATCCAGGTGCTCGCTCAGCCAGCTCAACCGCGACTGATGGAGGTTGACCGTACATTTCTCCCCGTGCACAATCTGCTGAAGCTCATTCGATAGCTCTGCGGGTGTTCTCGCGACTTCGAAGTCCTTAACCTCCAGACCGTAAACAGCTCGCGCAGGTGGGTCGATCACCAAGACGTCGATGTCACCCAATGTCTGTCCCGCGACCCTTTCAAGTCGGACCTTCCCGATCTTCGTAACTCGCTCACGAACGATGCGTGGAGCTTTATCGAGGGTGACAGCAACAGAATGCGCGAAGCCTTCGGTGATCTTGTTTCTTGCGACTCCTAAGTACCTCTTCATCTTGGGCGACTTCGCCTGATATCTGGCGCTAACAATCGATTCATGCCAGTATCCCAAGGTGGCGTAGATCCGCCGCATCCCGAAGACATAGGTCTCAGGCTCGGTAGCGAGCAAGAGAAGCGGTCGTCGCATATAGGAAAGATCTCTGTTGAACCGCCATGGATAGACCGCCGGCGTCGGCCTGTCAAAGGCCGAACTTGGTCCAAGAGTAAGTCTTTTGATAGCCGAGTCAATGCTCGGTCGTTCGAGCGATGTTCGCCGCTGGAGTATCTCAACGAGCGCCGATGCCTCAACGGTCACAACATCTTGGTCGCGTTCAAATGCCTCATCGACGAGCGCACCGAGAAGCGCGCTAAGATCTTGAAATGAGAATCCGAACTCATCTTCGGCCGCATCTTCCAAATCTCCACTCAAAGTCGTGTCGGTGCCCTGGGGGGTCGTGACACGACCGCGTTCGCGGTCAAGTATGGATCGAGCTCGGTTGCCCGAATAGGTCCGAAGCGCTTGATAGTAAGCGTCGTTTCGACTGACACCAAGCCTTATCGAGGGAAGAAGAGACACCTCCGGATCCGCCAGACTGTAGTTTAGGGCATCTGAAAGCATGCCCTTATTTACTATCTCCGACGCAAGGCAAAGAACACGGTCATATAGCTCTGAAGTCATTGTGAGCTCACCCGAAGGCGAGACCGCTACTGAGTACTCGATAAGAAATCGATTGGCGATCTGAGCCTCAATGGACTGTTTTATCTCCGCATCCAACTCGTCGACCGGTACCGCCTCAGGGCCGAAACATGAAACGTAGTGGGGTCTGCGACGATTGGCGAGTGCAGCCGCCTGCTGGAGCGCTTCGTCTCGTATCACCAAGTACTCAAGGAGTCCATCGGAAGATAGCATCGCCATCAGGGCCTTTAGCGCGTCGAAATAGTACTTGACGCACGTGTTGATTACATTCTTCCGCTCATCTCGTGCAACTGGACCAACTTGAATCTCAGCAACGTGCTCATTAAGCCAAAGACCAACCTCGTCGAGCAGCTGCGCCATAGGCTGCCCATGGATATACCGTGGCTCGCCGTCTCGAATGGGACAAACCAGAGGATCTTGGAGCGTGTTGATGCTATTCATCATTTTCTTATCCCCATACGGGGCTACAAGGTCGACGAATTGGGAATGATCCTGCCGAGCGTCGGGCAGCAACTCCGCAGCAAGTGCGGCAACTAAGGACCTCTCCGCTTCATTTGCCTGCAATGCCTGGTACCTAAAGGCGTTACGTATCAATACATCGACGATGGTCCCATCTACGGAGACAGTTACCGCCGCATCGTTTGTCGGCGATGCCGGAACTCCTTGGATCCAAGGGTTTTCATCCTCAACCGAGACTCTGAATAGAACGCTATCGTCCTGTGATCTTAGTTGTGACATAAAAGATGGAGCATTCTTCCAGATTTGCCAGATCCAGTAGCTCACCACCTCCGTCAGAAGAATCCTCGTTGGAAAGAAGTCTTCGTTTACCATCCGCTCATAGGTAACTATGGCAGTACTGTCAGCCATCTCGATCGCCATGAAGAGCCTTGAGTAGCCCGGAACGCTGATATATATGGGAGTATCTAGAGAGCCATACCTCTTGCGCACATCAATTACAGGTCGCCTCTCGTCAGGAAATACCACACCATGCCTGTCTTCTTTTTGGACGACGCTGATACGAAAGTCCGTACCAGAGCCTGGGGCGAACTGCATAAACGTTGGGCGGGCATCATCACTAAAGTAGAAGCTCATTCTATTTTGTACGTAAAGCGCGTACTGATCAATGAAACCAAAGGAGAAGATCTGCGTCGAAGCCGTCAGGTTCGAGATAGCCTGAGCGAAGTACCAAACGTCAAGTATGTCAACGCGCGAATCACGAAGCACCAACAAACTTTCCTGGCCTAAAGCCATAAACGCGTTGCGCTCATGCTCGTAGTTCGATCCAACGAACAGATCGCGTCCGGGAGAGTTGTAGACCACAAGGTGCAATGTCGCGCTAGCCTCCGTCTTGGATCCATCGAAATCCGCCATTGAGCTATGAGCCTCGTCGACCGCAGAGGTTGAATCCCATTCCCCCCAAGGGCTGGTTAGATCCAAATCGCTCAAATCGTCAACGAGGACGACAAGGTGGAGATCCTTTGAGTCAAATGTGAGGTGATGACGCCGCACCTGGGCGGACCCGGTGATTTCTGAGCTGTATTCGGCACCTAGCTGCGCTAGCGTATCGAGGCATAGCTGCTCGTTGAGCTGGAGATAGGCGCGCGAAAGTTCGGCCGCATACCCGCCAACCACCGCACTTACTATTAGAAAGTGGCGAAGTGTGGTCACAAGGTCCAGAGGCAGAATGATTGTATATTTCGCTCGCGAATGCATAATTGGCCGAAGGACCAATCGTGAGTCTGCCAAACTGTCCCGACATGGATCCTTGAGATCGCCCGGCTCGAAGGTGAACGGCTCAAGCAGGTCCGCGCGGATGCCAAGCCTTGCTAGATCTTCGGTAGTGAAGGATACGCAAGCCACTAGTTCGCTTAGCCGCGTCGCGCCTGGCACATCTACAGGCCCACCACGGTCTTGGGTGCCTTCGACTCCTCTTGTTAGCCCTGCTCTCTTCATAACTTCGTCAGACAACCTTAGAAGAGCGTCGCAGAACGGCCGTACCGACCTTTTGTGCTCATCCGGGATCGTAGATGCTCCAAAAACGCATTTTAGAATGTCGTGGGCATTCGATACGGCCCCCTCGCTAAATCCCGTCGAGACTAAGTACGACCCGCCGTAGAAACTGACACTTTGAACAAGGACATCTCCGTGCGCGTCCTCGTTCATCAACACATCTGATCCGCCTATCTGATCATCCTTTAGCAAGGCTCGTAGGCGGCTGGGAGTGATAGTGCGGGCGTTGTCGCGTTCTGGAAGAAACGAACCTAATGCGGCAAGCCGCTGAAGTCGCAGCAGCCGTGATGCGTTGCCCGGAAGCAGCTGCAATGCCGCAGCTGCTTCAGCCAACGAGGGGCCATCAAGATCGTTAAAGGAGTTGGTCGACTCGATCTGCGTAGGGGACAGATTTCTCACCACCATCGTCAAGGCTGTGCTCGCAGTCAGCTTCTAAGCATTCTGGTTAACGAGATATAGCCTGTCATGACATTTATCGGCACCTACTCTGGCAGAACTGTGCTTGCTACCGGTCAGTCGTGGCAGTTCTGCGAAGCCTGGTCCTGGAGATTAAGGCTGCTAGCCGAACGCAGTGGCCGATGCTGCGGAAAGTCAGGTTGCACCACCGGCTCGGTTCTCGAGACACGAAGTTCTCGATGCGATTTCCGTTCTTGCACGCGTGCAAGTAAGGTGTGAGCCACGTCATGCACGCGTGCAAACTTGGAGCTCACGTGGCCGAAGCAGCCTATCGGGAGTTCGTCGGGGCTGAGCTCCGGCGCATTCGGGAGTCGATGCAGATCTCTGGTGAGGATGTCGCCGACGCCCTGACATGGTCGCAGTCGAAGGTCTCGCGTGTGGAGACGGCGAAGATCGGGATCTCGATGCGGGATCTGGCGACGCTGCTGCACTACTACGGGGTGCCCGAAGAGGTCAAAGCTGAGCTGATCAGCATGAACGCTGAGGAGTCCGGGCAGGAAGGTGCCTGGATCGTGCGGGCTGGCGGGCCGACTCGGCGGCAGGGTGAGGTGGCGGCGATCGAGACCCGGGTGAACTCGATCAGGCAGTTTCACTCGGGGATGGTGCCGGGTCAGTTGCAGTCGGCCGGCTATGCGCGATGGCTGCTGACCGTGGGCGGTTACGCCGATGTCGAGGGCATCGTGGAGCGGCGGATTGGGCGGCAGGAGTTGCTGGCTGATCCGGGGTCGCCGAGGTATCGGGCGGTGCTGGATGCACGGGCGCTGCTGTTCTTTCCGGGTGACCAGCCGAAGTTGGTCGATGAGCAAATAGGGCATCTGCGGGAGCGGATGGGCCTGAAGGCGATCGACGTGCGGATCATCCCGCTTTCGGCGAAGCGGCAGGCGGCGGCGTTGGTGCCGTTCATCATCTACGAGTTCCAGAACAAGAGCCCGGCTGTGGTGCTGGCCGAATCGCAGACGGCGGACCTCTATCTATCGTCGGCCTCGGATGTGGACACCTATGCGCAGCTGTTCGACCGGTTGACAGCTGACGCCCTGTCAGAGATTGATTCACGGGCTTATCTCGATCAGTTGACCCGTGATATCAAGAGGATCACCAAGGCGTGATCTGTATCCAGGGGAGGAAAGATGGACAAGCGTGAGTTGTTTGAAGGCGCAACGTGGCGCAAGGGCGGCGGGAGCGACACCGGCGGATGCGTCGAAGTGGCGTACGCGCAGGGCTTCATCGGAGTCCGGGATAGCAAGGACCAAGGCGAGGGTCCGATTCACGTTTACACGGAGCATGAATGGACGGTTTTCATCGCCGGGGTAGCAAACGGTGAGTTCGACCTCGACCGGCTGGCCGGTTAGGCGATGACGGTGAGTCAGGCAGACGGCACGAAGGACACCGTCGATAGGCGGGGCCTGCGGCTTCTGCTGACCTCTGCTGCGGTATCCATCACGGGCGACGGTGTTCTCATTGCCGCCGCCCCTCTGATGGCGGCTTCGCTTACCCGCGACCCGTTTCAGATCGGGCTGGTGGCGGCAGCCACTTACGCGGCTTGGATTGTGGCCGGTATCCCTGCGGGCGCGCTGGTCGATCGGTGGGACCGGCGCCGGGTGATGGTGCTGGCCGACGTAGGGCGGGCCGCGGTGCTTGCCGTGTTCGCATTCCTGGTTTTCCTTGGTGGAGCGTCGATTCCGGCGCTGATCGTGACAGTGTTCTTGGTGGGCGTCGGGTCGTGTTTCTTCGATCCTTCGGCACAGTCGGTGATGCCGGATCTGGTTGGGCGGCAGAAGGAGCCGTTAGCCAAGGCCAACGGGGCGCTGTGGAGCATCGACAATTTTGGGCGGTCGCTGTCAGGGCCGCCCATTGGCGCAGCCACGTTCGCGGTGGCGCGGTGGTTGCCGTTCGGGCTTGATGCGCTGTCGTTCCTGGTATCGGCGGTGCTGGTGCGGATGCTGCCGGCCACACCCCGCGCGACGGCTGAGCACCCGAAGCTATGGGCATCGGTCAGGTCGGGCATGCGCTATCTGGCCACGCATCGGGAGCTGCGGCGGCTCACTCTCGGGATGGGCTGTTATAACTTCGCGTGGAACCTCGGCTTCGCCACGATGGTGCTCTTCGCGCAAGACCAGCTAGGCCTTGGCGCGGTCGGCTACGGGTTGCTGATCGCTTCTGGAGCGGTCGGCGGCGTGGTGGCCGGGTGGCTAACACCAAAGGTGGCGACGAAGGTCACTGCCACTGTCGCGTATGGAATCGCGCTCGCAGCACAGGCTGCGGTATGGGCGGTCATTGCGGCGTCAACCAATCCCTGGCTTGCGGGCGC
>NZ_BONY01000161.1 GCF_016862955.1 Rhizocola hellebori
TGAAAGTTATTCTTGGCGACTTATGGCCGTTATAGCGACCATAAGTCGCCAAGATTGCGATTCCGACCGGTCGCGACGCCTCAGCACGCGGGCGGTTGGGGCGGTTAGGGCGTTGGGGTCAGGTGTGGGCGCAGGGAGGCTGCGTCGAGGCCGTGCCAGGTGGCGTGGTCTGCGGGGGTGCCGTAGCGGTGGAGGTCTTGGCGTTTGACGCCGATGCTGCGTAGGCGAAAAGGCTTGTCGGGGAAGGATTCGGCGACGGCGTGCGCGGAGGTGCCCTCGAGATAGGGCTCGACGATGACGATGTCGGGTGCGTCGCCGGCGATGGCTCGAAGTCCTATGTGGTCGAACGGGCGCGGGGTGTGGGTGTAGGCGATGGTGACGTCGAGGTCGCTGGCGGCGTCGAGGACGGGTTGGAGCATGGGGCCGACGGCGACGATGGTGCGTCCGGAGGTGCTGTGGCGCAAGACTTTGAGGCGCATCGCGTCCAGGTGGGGTGTCGCGTTGGTCTGGGTGGACAGGCGCAGGTAGACCGGCTCGTCGTGGGCGGTGGCTGCGCGCAGCAGCGGGCCGACCTCGGCGGGATGGCCGGGGGTGTGAACTATCCAGCCGGGCAGGGTGTCGATGAGCGAGACGTCCATGGGGGACATGTGGGTGTAGCCCATCGGCGAGCCGTCGTAGGAGGCGCCCACACTGACCAGGATGGCGCCCACGCCCTGGTGCTTGAGGTCGAGTTTGATCTGCTCGTAGGCCCGGTCGACGACGAAAGTGGCGTAGCTGTGGGCAATTGGCCGTAGGCCGTTGAGGGCGAGCCCGCCTGCGACGCCGATCATGAGCTGTTCCCGGATCCCGACGTTGATCGCGCGGTCGGGGTGGTTGGCCAGCGCCTTGGCGAAAGGGTCGGCCGAAATCTCGGCCAGCACAAGGGCGACGCGTGGATCCTCGTCGAGGATGTCGTGGGCTTCCTTGATGAATGCTTCACGCATGCTAGCTCCCCTTCTTCTCTACGGTGGCGATGACGGCATGCGGCCCGCGGGGCAGCAACGCCGATCGGATGGCGGAGTGGTCGCGTCCATCCACTGTGGACGAAGTCCAGCCGTGCACGGTGAAAAGCGTGCCAAGGCCACCGGGCGGGGCATAGGAGGCCGAGTGGTTGTCGATGACGATGGCGGTCAGCGAATCCAGGCCGAGGGCACCGGCGTAGGCGATGGCCTCGTGGTTGCTTCCCTCGTCGAGCTCGGCGTCGCCGAGCATCACGTAGACGCGGGGCTTGAGTAAACCCTGGGCGCGTAGGGCAAGCGCTGTGCCGACCGCGAGGCCCAGGCCGTGGCCGAGCGAGCCGGAGCTGATTTCGACGCCGGGCACGCGGAGACGGTCCGGGTGGTGACCGAGCGGGCTTTCCGGCCCGGCGAGGTCGTCCAGCCAGTCTTCGGGGAGAAAGCCCTTGGCCGCGAGCACGGCGTAGTACCCGGCCACACCATGACCTTTGGAAAGGAGGAACCTGTCGCGTTCGGGGTCGTCGAGGCGCCGGGGGGCCACGTTGAGCACGCCGTCATAGAGAACCCAGAGCACATCAAGGGTGGAGAAAGCGCTGGGCGCGTGCTTCTCGTCCCCGGTGATCCGCCGGAGGAGCGGGGCAACAACCTTCATGGGAGTAGCCTGCAAGTTAAAGTTCGGTTGAACTCAAGAGGGCTGTGATGCTGACCATTGGCGAGTTGTCGGCGCGAAGTGGGGTGGCCCCCTCGGCGCTGCGCTTCTATGAGGAGCAGGGGCTCATCAGCGCCGAGCGCACCGGCGGAAACCAGCGCCGCTACGAGCGATCCGAGTTGCGTCGCGTGTCGTTCATCCGCATTGCGCAGCAGGTGGGCATCTCGCTGGAGCGCATTCGAGCCGCGCTGGCGGAGCTGCCCGAGTCACGGACGCCGACCAAGCAGGATTGGGAAAAGCTTTCGCGGCAATGGCACGCCGAGCTCGACGAGCGCATCGGCATGCTGGAACGCTTGCGCGACAACCTCACCGGCTGCATCGGTTGCGGCTGCCTGTCGCTGAAGAGCTGCGCGCTCTACAACCCGGGCGACGTGCTCGCCCGGGAGGGAACAGGCCCGCGACGGTTGCTCTAGCTAGCCGCGGGTGTACGAGCCGAGCATCTGAACCTCGCCCGTGCCGCTGATGATCTCGCCGACCGGCCAGGCTTCCACGCCACGGCGCATGAGCAGGGCCAGCGCGCGGTCGGCGTCGGCCGCCGCGACGACGGCGAACATGCCCACGCCCATGTTGAAGGTGGACTCCATATCGCGCGGCTCGATGCGGCCCTTGCGCTGAATGAGGTCGAAGATGGGCTGCGGAGCCCAGGTGGTGCGGTTGACTATGGCGTCGAGATGCTTGGGCAGCACCCGAACCAGATTGCCCGGGATGCCGCCGCCGGTAACGTGTGCCAGCGCGTGCACCTCACACTCGGCGATCAGGGAGAGGCAATCCTTCGCATAAATCTTGGTGGGGGTGAGCAGCTCCTCGCCGAGCGTGCGCTGGTCGCCGAGGTCCTCGATGACGCTCTCCAGCTTCATCCGCCCCTGGCCCAGCAACACGTGCCGCACGAGCGAATAGCCATTGGAGTGCAGGCCGCTCGACCGCATCGCGATGACGACGTCGCCGAGCTGAACCCGCTCGTGGCTGAGGATGTCGTCCTCTTCCACCACACCCACACCGTTGGCGGAAAGGTCGTATTCGTCCGGCCGCATCACGCCGGGGTGCTCGGCGGTCTCGCCACCGAGCAGCGCACAACCGGCGTAGCGACAGCCGTCGGCGATGCCGGCGCCGATCTCGGCCACCCGATCCGGCACCACCTCACCGCACGCGATGTAGTCGAGCAGGAACAGCGGCTCCGCACCACACGCCACCAGATCGTCGACGACCATCGCGACAAGGTCGATGCCGACCGTCTCGTGGATGTTCATCTGCTGGGCTATCACCAGTTTGGTACCCACGCCGTCCGTCGACGACGCGAGAACGGGCTTGCGGTACTTCTGGATGTCGAGGCGGAACAGACCGGAGAACCCGCCGAGCCCGCCCAGCACCTCCGGCCGGTGGGCTCGCTGCACCTTGTTCTTCAGCAGTTCCACCGCCTTGTCGCCGGCGTGAATGGACACCCCGGCGTCGGCGTAGGTGACCGTCTTACGGCCGTTGCCGGCCGACCATGGCTGGATGCTGGAACGCTCGGTCACATGGGTCACGGCTTCTCCCCTTTGGGGCTGGTGGGACTTGCTCACGACCGGCTTGCCGCCATCTGGTCGCTCTGTTCTTCGTTGCCGACCTTGCGGTCGACACCCTCGAGGACGTGTTTTCCGATCAGGTTCTCCGAGGGCAACTCGATCGGGTACCGGCCGTCGAAGCAGGCGCGGCACAGTCTGTTCGCCGGTTGCTCGGTCGCGGCGGTGAGACCTTCGAGCGAGACGAACCCAAGTGAGTCAGCGCCTATGGAACGGCGGATGCCTTCCGTGTCGAGCCCGGTGGCGATCAGCTCGGCGCGGGTGGCGAAGTCGATGCCGTAGAAGCAGGGCCATTGCACGGGCGGGGCGGAGATGCGCACGTGCACCTCGATCGCGCCGGCTTCGCGCAGCATGCGCACGATGGCCCGCTGGGTGTTGCCGCGCACGATGGTGTCGTCGACGACCACCAGTCGCTTGCCGCGAACGTTGTCGCGCAACGGGTTCAGCTTGAGCCTGATGCCCAGCTGCCGGATCGTCTGCGAGGGCTGGATGAAAGTGCGCCCTACGTAAGCGTTTTTCACGAGCCCTTTGCCGTAGGTGATGCCCGACGCTTCGGCATAGCCGATCGCCGCCGGTGTACCAGATTCAGGCACCGGGATCACCAGGTCGGCCTCGGCCGGGTGCTCCTTGGCCAGGCGGCGGCCCACCTCGACCCGGGCGGCGTACATGTTGCGACCGGAGATCGTGGTGTCGGGGCGGGCCAGGTAGACGAATTCGAACAGGCAGCCCTTGGGATCGGGGTTGGCGAACCGTGACGAGCGAAGCCCGTGCTCGTCTATGGCGATCAGCTCACCCGGCTCGATCTCCCGGACGAAGGTGGCGCCCACGATGTCCAATGCGGCCGACTCGCTCGCGACCACCCAGCCTCGCTCCAGCCGGCCAAGCACCAGTGGGCGGACGCCGTGCGCGTCGCGGGCGGCGTAGAGGGTGTTCTCGTCCATGAAGACGAAACTGAAGGCGCCCTTGACCGTTGGCAGCACTTCGAGTGCGGCGGCCTCCACGGACAGGTCAGGTTTGCCGGCCAGCAGCATGGTGACCAGAACCGTGTCGCTCGTCGCACCGCGCGTATCAAAGCCCAGCTCGCTTACCTGACGGGCGAGTTCGGCTGTGTTGACAAGGTTTCCGTTGTGCGCCAAGGCGATGGTGGTGCCGGCGGAGTTGGCCTGGATGGTGGGCTGCGAATTTTCCCACGTGGAGCCGCCGGTGGTGGAGTAGCGCGTGTGCCCGATAGCCAGATAGCCGCGAAGGCTTGCCAGCGTGGGCTCGTCGAAGACCTGGGCAACCAGGCCGAGATCCTTGTAGACCACCACACCGGAACCGTCGCTGACGGCGATGCCGGCGGCCTCTTGGCCACGGTGTTGCAATGCGTATAGGCCAAAGTAAACAAGCTTGGCTACGTCTTCACCGGGCGACCAGACTCCGAAAACGCCACATGCGTCTTGCGGGCCTGGCCGGTAGGGGTCGAGCTCGTGACTCAACCGGCCGTCGCCTCCGGGCACCTGCTGCTCCTCGCGTTCGCCGTCGCCGGACAGTCAGTCTACGGGAGAGTGGCGGCTAACGCTGAGCCACGTTCTCGCTGCTAACTGTTCAGGATTCCCTGATGGGGAAAAGGTGTGATATGTCAGCTCGAATACCGCTGGCTTGAATTCTGCCATCTCGGACTGCATCTGACCAACTCCGCAATCCTGCTGCAAGCTCGATAAATGTGACCGAATCCATCTCGACGACGTTCGCCGGGGTGCCCCGGGTATGGCGTGGACCTTCCACGCATTGAATTGCTCCGTAAGGCGGAACACGAACCTCCACCGAACGGCCAGGAGCCTTGTCTGAAAGATCGGAAAGAAGGGAGCGCACAGCGCTGCGAAGGATCTCACGCGCAGGTTGCGCCCCGCTGGCAAGGCTGGCAACGGCCGCCTCTACCGCAGCAGACTTTTCGTGCGCTGGGGGCATATGTGGACGATACGACGCGACCCTTACTCGCATTTGTCCGCCCCTGGCTCGCGTTCGGCCCCCCTCGCAAGGCATAGTTGCGAAGGCGTATTTCCCTCGGACCCTACCCCCCAAACCATCCGAGGGGATCATCAGGCTTTGGAAGGTGGTGGACGTGGCTACCCAGCGACGATCCTGGCTAGCGCGCATTGGCGTGGTCGCGATTGTGGCGGTCGGTGCCCTGACCGGTGTCACCTCCCCGGCATTCGCCGCCGCAAACGGCAAGATCAGCGCAGTGGATCTCAACCCCGATGAAGTTTCGGCTGGTCAGGAAGCTGAGCTGAAGTTCAAGCTGAAGAACGAAGGCGATGCCGCCGCTACCTTCACCGTTGTCGTCGACACCTCATCAGACATCACCGGAAGCTGCATCCAAGGCTGCAATCAGTCGGCGCCGAACCTCGCCCCTGGGGCCGAGTGGACGCCACAGCAGATCAAGATCCGGGGTAAGGCTGCCCCCGGTGTGTCCGTGCGCATCAAGGTCACCTGGCCCGGCGGCGGATCCACCGAGGAGTCCAAGCAGCTGACCGTCGGAGCGGCTTCGCAGTCGGTTGGCAAGATTCAGGGGCTGGTCCGTGACATTGCGGACAACAAGCCGATCAAGGGTGCGATCGTCACGCTGGTTGACGGTGCGGGCAAGTCCCACCAGACGACGGCCGACAACAATGGCATCTACACGTTCGACGGGCCGGGGAAGAAGATCGCCCCTGGGGTGATCGCGATCACCGCGGTCAAGTCGCCGTTCTCGATGGTGGGCGGCGTCGCCCGCACCCTGACGCTCGCCGCCGGCCAGGACGCGCTCCCGTTCGACCTGAGCATGGAGAACCTGACGGTCGCCAGCCCCACGCCGACCCCGATCGCCGAGACCACGCCGACCGCCGCTACCGGGGCGACCGGCACTCCCGAGCCGGTGGGCGAGACCGCCCCGGCCGATGACGGCGGCATGGACAGCATGACACTGGTCATGATCATCGTCGGTGGTCTGCTTGTCGCGCTCGGCATCGGCGCCATCGTGCTGCTGCTGGTGCGCCGCGGCGGCGATGACGACGAGGAAGAGGAAGAGGCGCCGACCCGCGGTCGGCCCGGTCCCCGCGGCCCGGCCGGTGCGCCGCAGTCGGGTGCCGGTTACCGTCCCACCTCGCCGGCCGGTTACGGCCAGCCGGGATATGGCGCGCGTCCCGCCGATCCGACCATGGTGGGCAACCCCCAGTACGGGGTTCCGCAGCAGCGCGGTCCTCAGCAGCCGGGCTACGGCGCCCCGACCCAGCAGTGGAACCCGCAGAACCCGCCGCAGGGCGGCGGATACGGCGGCCC
>NZ_BONY01000162.1 GCF_016862955.1 Rhizocola hellebori
TGGCTGGCAACAACACCCCACCAGCCGTTGCGCCCGGCCGTTCCAGCGGTCGGGTCGACCGCGCTAGCGGGCCGCTGCGGGCTCGGGGGATACTCGCGCCCTTCCACCCGGCAGGTCCGGCAGTCGGGTCGGCCGGGCGTTAGCGGGCCGCGGGGTCCGGGAGTGCTCCCGGCGGCGCCGGCACTCGGGTCGGCGGGGCGTTAGCGGGCTGCGGGCTCGGGGGTGTTTGGGGGTGGGGAGGCGGGGGTGTTGTTGATGGGTGACGAGAGGGTGGTGGGCCAGGTGCGTAGGGCGGGGAGGGCGAGTAGGGCTGCGGTTAGGCGGAGTGTGGCGGCGGCGAGCCAGGGGGCGGTGAGGCCGAGTGGGGAAGCTGCGAGGAGGCCGCCGAGGATGGCGCCGATTGGCTGGGCGCCGAAGGTGACCAGAAGGCCGGTGCTGCTGACGCGGCCGGCGAGCTCGAGCGGGACGGTGCGTTGGCGCAGGGAGGCGGAGGCGACGTTCCATAGGGACGCGCCGAAGGAGGTGAAGGTGGCTAGGGCGGCCATTGTCGGTAGGTCTCGGGCGAGGGTGGCGATGGCGAGCATCGCGGTGGGGGTGGTGAAGATGGTGGTGGTGACGACGGCTCGGCCGCCGAAGCGGGCTACCAGGCGGGCGGAGAGCAGGCTGCCGGCGATCCCGCCGGCGGCCATGAGGCCGACGAGCAGGCCGTAGCCGCGGCCGGACAGGCCGAGGCGGGACGTGGCGAACAGGACCAGCGTGGAAAGTGCCATGTAGTTGGCCAGGTTGGCCGCGCCGGACAGCAACGTCAGCGTGCGCAGCAGCCGGTGCCGGGCGAGCCAGCGCACGCCGTCGGCTACCTCGGCGCGGATCGACCGTCCACTGTGGCCGGTCGGGTGGGGGCGTCGCGAGAGGCGGGCGACGAGGGCGGCGGAGATGGCGAAGGTGGCCACGTCGGCCCAAAGCGGCAGCGCGGCGGCGAAGGAGAACAGCAGCGCGCCCAGCGGCGGGCCGAGGAACTCCTTGGCGCTGAACATGGACGCGTTCTGGCGGCCGTTTGCTTTTTCGAGCAGCTCACCCGGTACCACGGAAGGAATGAGCTTTTGAATGGCCACCTTGGCCACAGTTTCGGCAGCGCCCAGCGCGAACGCGACGGCATAGATGAGTGCCATGCTCATGGTGTGCGCCATGGTGGCCGCGGCGAGCACGGTGACCAGAGCGGCCTGGGCCAGCTGGGTGCGCAGCAGGCTGCGGCGCGGGTCGGCGCGGTCGACCAGGGCGCCCACCGGCAGCGAGAACAGCAGCCAGGGCAGGGTGCCGAAGGCGGTGACCCCGGCGATCAGACGCGGATCGGTGGTGATGTTCGCGGCCAGCAAGGGAAGCACGGCAAGGAAAGCGCCATCGCCGAGGGTGGAGATGGTGGAGGCGGTCAGCAGCAGTCGCCAGTCACGGTTCATGGCGTGCAGCTTGCGATCACCGGCTTCGGCATGGTTAGGATTTAGTTATTGCTAAATTGGAGGTACCAAGTGATCCGCCTCCAGCTGGGTGGCGTCGAGCTGGCCCGAGTGCGATTCGCCATCTCCCCCGTCTATGAAACCGTGATGGCGCTGGCGATCCTGACCCGCCCGGGAGTGCACGCGGTGCACGTGCCATGGCTGAATTGGGCCCGGCCCAGGCTCGAAGGCGTCGACGACCTGAAACTGGTGCTGCGCCTGGTGTCACACGACACCATCAAACCGGCCTATCTGATCCCGCCGCCGGACGCGCGCATGCCCACCCTGGAAGCCGAGCTGCGCCGGGTGTTGGCGAGCAAGGCCCATCCGCAGCTCGACCGGATCGTCGCCGCGCTGCGCCAGTGCTTCCGGGCCGCGATCGAGCCGCACTGGGAGCGGATCACCCGCCTGCTGGAGGCCGACATCGCCTACCGCGCAGGGATTCTGGCGCAAGACGGCATCGAGGGCCTGTTCACCGATTTGCACGACGAGGTGTCCTGGCGCGACGGTGAGCTCGTGGTGCACCCGAACCGGGCCACCCCCAACCGCAAGGTGGCGTTGCGCGGCCACGGACTGGTGCTGTGCCCGAGCGTGTTCTGCTGGCCGCGGGTGGCCGCGGCGATGGAGCCGGTCACCGCGGGAACACTGCGCTACCCGGCGCGCGGTGTCGCCACCCTTTGGGAGACACCGCAACCGGCCCCCGGCGCGGTCGCCGCGCTGATCGGGCGCAGCCGCGCGGCGATTATGACCCTGCTGAGCGCCCCGCACACGACCGCGGACCTGGCCCGGCTGCTGGAGCTGACGCCGGGCGCGGTGTCGCAACACCTGGGCGTGCTGCGCGACGCCGGCCTGGTCGCCACCCACCGCGACGGCCGCGCCGTGCTGCACCTGCGCACCGAACGCGCCGCAGCCCTGCTGGGCTAAGCGGCGGTGTATCGGAACGGCCTAGGTTGCTGGTGGCTAGCCGGCGAAGACGTTGGCGCGCATGCCGTGCACGCCTGCGGGATAGTGCGCGTAGGTGACACCGGCGCCCGCATCGTCGGGGCGGCCGAGGCTGGCCGTGGTGATGATGAGGGTGCGAAAGTCGGGCCCGGCGAACGTGCACGAGGTGACCAGCGGCGTGGGAACCCGCACGATGCGGTCGAGCATCCCGGAGCGGGTGTAGCGGTGCACCTCGCCGCCGAGCCAGATCGCCACCCACACCCCGCCGTCGGCGTCGACAGTCAACCCGTCGGGGATGCCGTCATAAACTGTCGCAAATGGACGGCGGTTCTTCAGGAACCCGTCATCGAAGTCGAACGTGTCGATGCGCCGGGTGGCGGAGTCGATGTAATACATGAGATCGCCTTCGGGCGACCAGCCGATCCCGTTGCTGATCGTCACGTCGTCGACGACCGGCAGCAGCTGCGACGCCCCGACGTCGAGGCGGTAGAGCTTGCCGATGCTGCTGCGCTCGTCGTAGGCCATGGTGCCCAGCCACAGCCGCCCCTGCGGGTCGGCTTTGGCATCGTTGGAGCGGATCGCCGCGCTCGCGTCGGGATAGCGGGCCAGCGGGCGCATCCGCCCGTCGACCGGATCGAGCAGTGTCGGCCCCTCCGGCAGGCACACCACCAGCCGCCCCGACGAGGTGGGCACGGCCGCGCCGACATGGCCAGGCGTGCTCAGCCAGCCCGACTCCCCCGCCGACGGCGTGCGCCAAAGCACGCGGCAGCCCAAGATGTCGACCCACCACACCCGCCCGGTGTGCTCGTCGTAGTGGGGTCCCTCGCCAAGCTCGCACCGGCGCGAGTCGAACACTTCCACTTCGGACACGAAGCTAATCCTGCCCTATCAGGGGACGATTTCCGCTAGATAGCTGTGAAAGACAAAGTCTGGTCCAAGCGTAGCGAGTTGCTCGCTCAGCCAGCCAGGGTCGGCCCCGGCGCATTCGGTCAGCATGAACCGCAAGCTGGCCTCGTGGTCCATGGACACGGTGACGTCGAAGCGCTCATATCGGCGCGGGCGCAGCGCCTCGATGTCGAGGGCGTAGCCGGGCGCGCTCGGATAGCGCCGCTCGAAAATCTCGTACCAAGGCCCCGGCCAGAAGTCGTAAACCACCACCACGCCGCCCGGGCGCAGCACCCGTCTTGCCTCGGCGAAGAACAGGTCCAAGTCGACATAGTTTAGGGATCCCGCCGCGGTGATCATGTCGAACGCGGCGTCGGCGAACGGAAGCTGCTCGGCCCGGCCAACCACGAAATGCGCGTGCGGGGCTACCTGCCGACGATAGGCAAGCATGCCCGCATTCGGCTCCAGGCCGACCACGACCTCGGCATGCCCGTGCAACGCGGCGGCGGACAGCCCCGCCCCGCAGCCCACATCGAGCACCCGCCCGCGCACGGCGAAGCGGGCCACCTGGTGCTGGTGCACGGGCGGGCGGTCGAACGCGTACCCGGCCGCCTGCGCGCTGCCGTAGACGCCGGTGGGAATCTGGCGCACCCAATGATCGTTGCCGCAAACATGAGCGGTGTAAAGCAATTGAGGCTTGTGGTGACCGTCGACGACTACGAGCAGGCGCTGGCCTTCTACCGTGACGTGCTGGGCCTGACCGAGCAGGCCGCCTACCAGGTCGAGGGCGGGCACGTGCACATCCTCGACGCGGGACGGGCCACCCTGGAGATCACTGATCGCCGGCACGCCGAGTACATCGACGAGGTCGAGGTCGGCAGGCGGGTCGCCGGGCACATCCGGGTCGCGTTCGAGGTCGACGACTCCGCCGCGGTCACCAGCCGCCTGGCCGAGGCCGGCGCCCAGATCATCGCCGAGCCGACGGTCACCCCATGGCAGTCGCTCAACGCCCGGCTCGACGGACCGGCCGATCTACAGCTGACTATCTTTCAGGAGCTTCAATCCTGATGCCCAGCTCGGCGGCGAACAGTTCGGTCAGCGCCAACACGTCGTCGGCCCGGATCGTCGCCCCGGCCAGGCTGGCCACCCCGCCGATCCCGGACAGGTCGCACCCGGCCAGCCGGGTGCCGGCCATCTTCGCCTGGCTGAACTGGGCCCCGATCAGGACACAGTCGGTGAAGACGGCGCCGCGCAGATCGGTACCGTAAAAATCGGCGCGAGTCAGATCGCAGCCGATGAAGGCCACGTTGAGCAGCGTGCTCGACCGGAAGTTGACCATGTCCACTTTGGACGCTTGGAAGGTCACGTCGCGGACCATGCCGTCCAGGAAGGTCAGCCCGGTCAGCCGGCTGTCGGTGACCTTCACCCGGCGCAACCCGCCGCCCTCGAAGACCGCATTGGCCAGGTCGCTCTGTTCGATTTCACAATCCACCAGGGTGGTACCGGACCCGCGCGCACCGGACAGGCTGACCTTGCTCAGCCGGCACTGCTCGATCTCGGCCTCGGCCAGGTCGGCGCCGGAGAAGTCCCGCCCCTGCACAAAGAGCTGAAACGCGCCGTCCAAACCCTCAAGATCATCGTCGGCTGGGCGGAGCGCGGCGGAAAGGCGCGGCTCAGCCGGCTCGGAAGGCTGCTCACGGCGTGGGTTGGCCATCCCCGCACCCTACCGCCGCACCCGATCACCGGGGACATAGAGGGCGGCTGCCACAGGGGGAGGCAGCCGCCCGAGGGGGGTGGGTGGAGCTTTTATCTCAGGGTGAGCGTCCAGGTGTTGATGAAGCCGGTGTCCAGCGACGCGGCGTCTTGGACTCGCAGGCGCCAGGTGCCGTCGGCGGCTTCACCGCCCAGGTTCACGGTGAAGGTTTGGATGATGTTGTCGGTGCTGCCTCCGGCGCGGTTGTGCAGAAGGTAGAGGCTGCCGTCGGGCGCGACCAGGTTCACGATCAGGTCGCCCTTGTAGGTGTGCATGATGTTCACGGCCGCGGTGCTGGTGGTCGAGGCGTTGCCGCCGCAGCCCGCGATGACGATGTCACTGAAGACGGTGGTGTTGTCCGGGATCGTGACGTCGGTGTTGTTGGTGCCGATGCAGGAGCCGCCGACCGGGTTGATGGTCCAGGTGAAGGAGGCCGATCCGGTGGCGCCGCCGGTGGCGCTGACGGTCACGCTGTAGGTGCCTGCCGTCGTTGGGGCACCGGTGATCTGACCGCTGGACGAGTTGATGGACAGGCCCGGCGGCAGGCCGGTGGCCGACCAGGTGTAGGGCGGGGTCCCGCCGGTGGCGCTGTTGTTCAGCGTGACCGCGGTGCCCACGACGGTGGCCTGGTTGCCCGGGTTGGCGACCACGGGTGCGCCGGGAACGCCGCAGTAGATCGATTCCTTGCCGATCGCGCGGTAGACGCAGTCGGCGTAGCCGGACAGCATCAGGAACGCGGCCCGCATGCGCTGAGTTTGCGGGACGATCTGCTCGTCGGGCGGATAGAACCCGCCGCCTGACCCGCTGGAGTTGGGGTAGAGCTCGAAGGTGTAGGAGAAGATGCCCTGGTTGTTGAACATCCAGTCGATGATGGTGCCGTCGGCGATGTAGAGATCGCTGGCCTGCTCGGGGGTATACCCGTTGGTGGCAGCCATCTGCTGGCCGATGGTGGCAAACGTGTTGCGCTGATCCACGCTCATGTCCGAGCCCGTGTCGGCGGTCGTGTAGCCGTAGGGCCACAGGATCAGTTCCGAGTAGGTGTGGATGTCGACGTTGACCTTGATCTGCTGTACCCCGCCGATGCGCCGCGAGAGCACGAAGTCGCGGATGCGTTGAGTCTCCGGCGCGGAGAACGCGGACGGGCCGCGGTAGGTTTCCGAGCCGGTGCTGCCCGACGAGCCGCCGCAGCAACCCCATTGATAGGACCAGTTGCGGTTCAGGTCGGTGCCCACATTGGACGATCCGGTGTTGGGCTGGCGGTTCTTGCGCCACGACCGGTACGAGCCGGTGGCGATGTCGTATTCCACACCGTCCGGGTTGACCATCGGGATGATCCAGAACTCACGCCCGTTGACCAGGTTGGTGATCTCGGTGTC
>NZ_BONY01000163.1 GCF_016862955.1 Rhizocola hellebori
CGCCAATATTTAGGCCAGCTCCACCAGATCCAGCAGATCGTCGCTCCACGCATCCTCGTCGCCGTCGGGAAGGAGGATGGCACGATCCGGCTTGAGTGCCGCTACCGCGCCGGGATCGTGGGTGACAAGGACTATCGCTCCCGGGTACCGGGCGATGGCGTCCAGAACCTGTTCCCGGCTCACCGGGTCGAGGTTGTTCGTCGGCTCGTCGAGCAGCAGCACATTGGCGCCCGAGCACACGAGTGTGGCCAGGGCCAGCCGCGTCTTCTCGCCACCGGAGAGCACGCCGGCCGGCTTGTCCACGTCGTCGCCGCTGAACAGGAACGCGCCGAGGATGCGACGTAATTCTGTGTCCGTCTGCTCGGGCGCGGCGGAGCGCATGTGCTCCAGGATGGTGCGGGCGATGTCGAGGGTCTCGTGTTCCTGCGCGTAGTAGCCGAGCCGAAGCCCGTGGCCCGCCTTGACTTCGCCGGTGTCCGGCGTCAGCAGACCCGCGAGCATGCGCAGCAGCGTCGTCTTGCCCGCGCCGTTGAGGCCGAGGATGACCACGCGTGAACCACGGTCGACCGCGACACCGACATCGGTAAATATCTCCAATGAACCGTACGATTTGGACAGTCCGTCCGCGGTGAGCGGCGTCTTGCCGCACGAGGCCGGAGTGGGGAAGCGCACCTTGGCCACCTTGTCCGAGGCGCGCACCTCCTCCAGGCCGGAGAGCATCTTCTCGGCCCGCTTAGCCATATTCTGTGCCGCAATGGTTTTGGTGGCCTTGGCGCGCAGTTTGTCGGCCTGCGCCATCAGCGCGCCCGCCTTCTTCTCCGCGTTGGCCCGCTCCCGCTTGCGCCGGCGTTCGTCGGTCTCGCGCTGGTCCAGGTACGCCTTCCAGCCCACGTTGTAGACGTCGAGGGTGGCCCGGTTGGCGTCGAGGTACCACACCTTGTTGACGACAGCCTCGAGAAGCGACGCGTCGTGGGAGATGACGATGAGCCCGCCCTTGTGACCGGCGAGGAACCCGCGAAGCCAGGCGATGGAGTCGGAGTCGAGGTGGTTGGTGGGCTCGTCGAGCAGCAGGGTGCCGGCCTCCCCGGCGTCGGCGAACAGGATCCGGGCCAGCTCGATGCGGCGGCGCTGGCCACCGGAGAGGGTGCCGATGGTCTGGGCCAGCACCCGGTCGGGCAGGCCGAGGTTGGAGCAGATCCGCGCGGCTTCGGCCTCGGCGCCGTATCCGCCCAGCGCGGCGAACTGGTCTTCGAGCTGGCCGTAGCGGCGCAGCAGCTGCTCATCCTCACCGAGCTTGGGCTCGAGCTGCTTCATCTGAGCGAGCAGGGTGTCCAGGCCCCGGGCCGACAGCACCCGATCGGAGGCGGTGACCTCAAGATCACCCGTGCGGGGATCCTGGGGCAGGTAGCCCACCGGTCCACGCCGGTCGACCAGGCCCGTGTAGGGCGAACCCTCGCCCGCTAGCACTTTGAGCATCGTTGTCTTGCCCGCGCCGTTGCGGCCGACAAGGCCGATCCGGTCACCGGGCTGCACCCGCGGCGCGGCCTCACCCAGCAGGATGCGGGCGCCTGCGCGCAATTCGAGGCCGGTGGCCGTGATCATGATTTCCCCCAAGGCGGACAGCAAACCTCGCAATCTTACTGGTTCTCGAAACACCTCGAAAACGGTTTAAAAGGCACTTACGCTCATGAACGTGAGCATTAACGAGAACGCTGACCTCGATCCGTCACAGGTCGAGGACCTTCGCGGCTCCGGCGGCGGGGCCGGCGGCTCCGGCGGCGGCGGGTTCCCCGGCCTCGGCGGAGGCGGCGGCGGCGGAGGCGGAGGCCTGGGCGGCGGCGGGCTCGGCGCAGGCGCCGGCTGTCTGACCGCCATGCTGCCGATGTTCAAGAAGAACCCGAAGCTCGGCATCGCCGTTCTCGTCATCGCCGCCATATGTATAGGGGGATTCCTCTGCCTGGGCGGCGGAAGCCAGCTCAGCAACCTCGGTGGCCTCGGCGGCGGCAACGTGGCCAACGAGCCCGCGGACAACTCCGATCTGCAGAAGGCCTGCTCAGCACAGAACCCCGATCGTTTTCAGCGCACCGACTGCCGCAACCTGCTCTACATCAACTCGATCCAGGCCTACTGGCAGCAGGCGCTGCCCCAGTACTTCGGCCAGCCCTATCAGAAGGCCACCACCCGCCTGTTCAGCGGCGGCGTGAACACCGCGTGCGGTGCCGCCAGCTCCGGCATGGGCCCCTTCTACTGCCCCGGCGACAACCACGTATATATAGACCTCACTTTCTACGACGAGCTCGCCCGCCGCTTCGGTGCGCCCGGCCAGTTCGCCCAGGCCTACGTGCTCGCCCACGAGTACGGGCACCACGTGCAGACCCTGCTCGGCACCGAGGCCGAGGTGCGCCGCGCCCAGCAACGCGACCCGGGCAACGCCAACCGCTACTCGGTCGCGATGGAGCTGCAGGCCGACTGTTACGCCGGGGTCTGGGCCAACGCCGCGTCGCGTACCACCGACGCCACCGGCAAGCCGCTGTTCACCAGCATCACCCAGCAGGATATCGACGAAGCGCTGCAAGCCGCCGCGGCGGTGGGCGACGACAAAATCCAGCAACAGGCGGGTGGCCGGATCAACGAGTCGAAGTTCACCCATGGCTCGGCACAGCAGCGCCAGCAATGGTTCACCCAGGGTTACCAGACCGGCGACCCCCGCCAGTGCAACACTTTCCAGTAATGCGTCGGTAATGAACCTGTCGTAATGTGAGCAGATGGCGGATCTGTTCGAGGAATACCGCCTCGGTCCTGGGTGGGACGAGATGTTCTCCGAGCTGGGCGTGCCCAGGCCCAGCTACGAGGCGCTTTACGCCACGCTGCAGTCACTGTCCAGCGCCGACCTCGCGGTGCGCTCGGAGGTGCTCGCGCGCGCCTTCCTCGACCAGGGCATCACCTTCGCCCTCAAGGGGGTGGAGCGGCCCTTCCCGCTCGACATCGTGCCCAGGCTGATCACCGCGCTCGAGTGGGCGAAGGTGCAAGCCGGTGTCTCCCAACGCATCCGCACCCTCGAGATGTTCCTGGCCGACGTCTACGGCCCGGCTCACGTGCTCAATGACGGCGTGGTGCCCAGGCGGGTCGTGGTGACCAGCGCCCACTTTCACCGTGAGGCGGCCGGGGTCAATCCACCCAACGGGGTACGCATCCACGTCGCCGGCGTCGACCTGATCCGCGATGAAGCGGGCGAGTTCCGGGTGCTCGAAGACAACGTGCGCATCCCGTCCGGGGTCAGCTATGTGATCGAGAACAGGCGCGCGATCGGGCACGTGCTGCCGGAAGTGCTTGCGGCGACAAGGATCCAGCCGGTGGAGTCCTATCCGGCGCAGCTGCTGCACGCGTTGCGCGCCGCCGCCCCGGCCGGCGTGACCGATCCCACCGTGGTGGTGCTCACCCCCGGCGTGCACAACTCCGCCTACTTCGAGCACACCCTGCTCGCCCGTGAGATGGGCGTCGAGCTGGTGGAGGGGCGCGACCTGTTCTGCTCCGGCAACGAGGTGTGGATGCGCACCACGGCCGGCGAAACCCGGGTCGATGTCATCTACCGGCGGATAGACGACGAATTCCTCGACCCGGTCCACTTCCGCGCCGACTCGGTGATCGGGGTGGCCGGCCTGCTCAACGCCGCCCGGGCCGGTCACGTGACCATCTCCAACGCGGTGGGCAACGGTGTCGCCGACGACAAGCTGCTCTACACCTATGTCCCAGCGCTCATCCGCTATTACCTCAACGAGGAGCCGATCCTGCCCAACGTTCCCGCCTACCGTCTCGACGACGGGCCCGAGGTGCTCGAGTACGCGTTCGAAAGGATGGACTCGCTGGTCTTCAAGCCGGTCGACGGTTCGGGCGGCTCGGGCATCGTCATCGGCTCGCGCACCGGCCAGGAGGAGCTGGAAGCGCTGCGGGCCCGCATCACCGCCGATCCCCGGGGCTGGATAGCCCAGCACGAGGTGGCGCTGTCCATGGTGCCGACCCTGATCGGCAACCGGCTGCGCGGGCGGCACGTAGACCTGCGCCCGTTCGCGGTCAACGACGGCGAACGGGTCTGGGTGCTGCCCGGCGGGCTGACCCGGGTGGCGCTGCCCGAGGGCGAGCTGGTGGTGAATTCGAGCCAGGGTGGCGGGTCCAAGGACACCTGGGTGCTCGCCCCTGCCCATGACGAGCCGTCGGGGCCCGACGACCGGGTGGCCGGGCGCACGCTGCCGCAGCCGCGTCAACCCGACCCCGGGCCCGGCGCGGCCGCCGGGGCGGTTCAGCAACAGCAGCAGCAACAGCAGGCGGGGTTGTCATGCTGAGCCGGATAGCCGAGTCCCTGTACTGGATCGGCCGCTACATAGAGCGGGCCGAAGGCACCGCCCGCATCCTCGACGTGCACGTGCACGGCATGCTCGCCGACCCCTGGATCGATCAGGAGATCGCCTGCCGTTCCCTGCTCACCGTGATGGGCGTCGCCGCCGCCGACCAGCACGTGTCCACGGTTCGGGTGGTGGGCCTGCTCGGCCTCGACCAGAGCAGCCCGAGCTCGGTGGTGGGCGCGCTCGCCGCCGCCCGCGAAAACGCCCGTGGCGCAAGGGAAACCATCTCCAGTGAGATGTGGGAATGCCTCAACGCGACGTGGCTCGGCCTGCCCGCGGCCCGGCTGCGCATCGAGCAGCAGGGCATGCATGCCTTCTTCGGCTGGGTCAGGGAGCGGTGCTCGCTGATGGCCGGGTTGACCGAAGCCACCATGAGTCACGACGACGGCTGGCTCTTCCTCATGCTGGGCCGCAGTCTTGAGCGGGCCGACATGACGGCCCGGCTGCTGTCGACCCACGCCGACGCGGGCGGCAGCATCCAGTCCTGGCTGACCCTGCTGCGTTCCTGTGGCGCGTGGGAGACCTTCTTGCGCACCTATCGCGGCGCGCTCGACGACCGGCACGCCGCCGAGTTCCTTCTCCTCGACCGCCTTTTCCCCCGATCGGTTTTTGCCGCGCTGTCGGCTGCGGAGTCGTGCCTGGCCGACCTGGAACATGCGGGCACGCCCGGCCAGGCCAGCCGCGCCGGGGTGGCCACCGAGGCGCAGCGCATCATCGGCCGGGCCCGAACAGACTTGGAGTTTCGCGGTTTGGACGACCTGCTGGCCAGCCTGAGCACGGTTCTATCCAATGTGGAGAGCGCGTGCTCTCAGGTGAACGCCGCCGTCTCCGGCCGCTACTTCCGTGCCACCACCGCTATCGCCTGGGCGCCAAGGGCTTTCGTATGAACAACGGCAACGGAAGCTGGCGGCTTCGGATCACCCACCGCACCTGGTTCCAGTACGCCGGAACGGTGGCCTCCTCGTACAACGAGGCCCGGATGTCCCCACGCAGCGATGCTCGGCAAGCGGTGCTCGACGCGCGGGTGGAGGTGGTCCCGTCGGCGAAGGTGTTCAAATACGAGGACTATTGGGGCACCATCGTCACCGCCTTCGACCTCACCCGTCCGCACGAATCGCTGGCGGTCAAGGCTTCCGCGCTCGTGGAGACGACCGCCGCCCCGGTCGCGCCGGAGGGGCCCAGCTGGGCCGAGCTGGCCGGGGCCGACCGCTGGCACGAGTTCGCGCTGCCGACCCCACGCACCGCGCTGGATGAGGAGCTCACCGAGCTGGCCGCCGGCATCAAGGCCGAGCATCACACGCCCCAGGCGGCCGCCATCGCGGTCTGCGAGCTGATCCGCGACACCGTGGAGTACCTGCCCGGCTCGACCGGCGTGCAGACCGACGCCGTGCACGCCTGGCGCCAGCGAAGCGGAGTCTGCCAGGACATCAGCCACCTCGTGGTGGGCCTGCTGCGCTCGATGGGCATCCCGGCCGGATACGTCTCCGGCTACCTGCACCCCAACGCCGAAGCGAAAATCGGCGAGGAGGTGGCGGGGCAGAGCCACGCCTGGGTCGAGTGGTGGACCGATCGCTGGACGGGCTACGACCCGACCAACGGGGTGCCGATCGGGCCACATCATGTGGCGGTGGGCCGCGGCCGCGAATACGGCGATGTGCCACCGCTCAAGGGCATCTACTCCGGTCCGGGCAGCACCACGCAAGGCGTCGAGGTCCTACTAACCCGCCTACGCTAAGGCCCACC
>NZ_BONY01000164.1 GCF_016862955.1 Rhizocola hellebori
CCTGCCGCCGGCTCTCGTTGCCCGCTGCGCCGCTTCCGCCAGCCGCCCCCCTCTTCCGGAACCGCCTGGATCTCGCGCCCATTGGTGGCGGTGGGTGCGGGCGGGGCAGGTGATGCGGTGGGGGCGCCGCGAGGTGGAGGCGGGGGTGCGGCGTGGGCGCGGGGCTGGGGATGCGGGTGTGGCCGTGCGGGTGGAGTCGGGGGTGCGGCGTAGCAGCGGCGCTGGGTGAGGGTGCGGCATGGCGGTGCGGGGCAGCGGCGACGGCGAGGGCGCTGGGTGAGGGTGCGGCGCGGCGGTGCGGGGCAGAGATGAGGGTGCGGCGTGCGAGTGAAGGTGGGGGGCGGCGTGGCGGGGCGCGGCGTGAGGGCACGGGGTGGGGGTGCGGCGTGAAGGTGCGGGGTGGGGGTGCGGCGCGGGGCGCGGCGTGAAGGTGCGGGGTGGGGCGTGAAGGTGCGGGGTGGGGGTGCGGCGTGAAGGTGCGGGGTGGGGTGCGGCGTGGAGGTGCGGTGGGGTGGGTTTAGGGGGTGAGGGCGGTGGTGTCGGCGAGGGTGGGTGGGTCGGCGCCGATGCGGGTGCAGGTGAGGGCGGCGGCGGCGACTACGAAGGTGAGCATTTCGCGTAGGGCGGGCTCGGTGGTGGGCCAGTCGTGGGACTGGAGCCAGGCTAGGAGCGCGCCGGTTGCTGTGTCGCCGGCGCCGATGGTGTCCATTATAGACACTGGAGGCGGGCTGACCTCTACGGTCGCTTCGGCGGTCAGGGCGGTCGCGCCGGATTTGCCGTGGGTGAGGACGACCAGGTTCGTGTTCTTGAGCCAGCGTTTCGCGGTGACAAGTGGATCGATGTGCGGGTAGGCGTGGGAGAGGTCTCCGGCGCTGACCCGGATCACGTTGGCCAGCTCGGCGAGCCTTTCCAGGCGTACCAAGGAATCAGGCCTTTGCAATGCCACGGACCGGATGTTGGGGTCGAAGCTTATGGTGCACCGGTCTTGATGGCCTAGCGCCCAACGCTCCAGCGTGTCCGCGCCGGGTGGGAGGAAGGCCGCCAGCGAGCCCAGGTGGATGGTGGTGCCCGCGTCGAGCTGGGGGAGCTCGGCCGCGCGCCAGCCGAAGTCGGCGGCGCCCGCGAGCCAGAAGTCGTAGTGGGCTTCACCGGTGCGGTCGACGGCGGCCAGGGCGAGGGCCGAGGGCTGGGTGGTGGAGCGAACGTAGCGGGTGTCCACTCCGGACGCGGCGAGCCTTTCGGTGAAGGCGGCGCCGAAGCTGTCCCGCCCGGTGCGGGCGGCCATGGCCACCGAGGCGCCGAGACGGGCGGCGGCGATCGCGGTGTTGGCGGGTCCACCGCCCAGCGCCGCCTTGAGGAGGCCCTCGCCGGCCGGAACTAGATCAACAACCTGCTCACCGACAACTACGATCACGGGGACTAAAGTTACAGCCCGATTTCCCGCGCCATAACCCGCATTTGGTGATCGAAGAACTCCCGGCGGCTCGACTCTATGAAATTGTTGAACCGTCCGAAGAGTTCGAAGGTGATGACGCCGTAGAGCTGGATCCATGCCGTGAGGCCGCGCAGGAGCAGCGGGATGGGGATATCGGGCGCGATCACGGGAAGTGCTTGCACCAGCTCGGTCTCCAGCTCCGGCGGCGGCGCGGCGTCATCGGCGTAGGTGACGCGCAGCTCGCCGGAGGTGTAGCCGTCGGCGAGGAAGCGGGCGAGCACCACCGTGGTCCGGGCGGCCGGCTCGACCGTGTCCCGTGGAGCGCGATAGCCGGGCACCGGGGAGCCGTAGATGAGCGCGTACTCGGCCTGGTGGGCCAGGGCCCAATCGCGGATGGCATGACCGAAGGCAAGCCAGCGCTCAAGCGCGGTGCCTGTGACGGCAGCGGCGGTTTCGCCGGCCTCGCCCATCTCGTTGTAACAGTCGATGATCAAAGCGGTGAGCAGGTCGTCGCGGCTCGGAAAGTAGCGGTACACGGCGGAGGAGACCATGCCCAGCTCACGCGCGACCGCGCGGAGCGAAAGGTTGGCTCCTTCCGTCGCCAGCTGTCGCCGGGCGACCGCCTTGATTTCGCTGGTCAGCTCCTGACGTACCCGGGCTCGGATCGAGTTGCTGCTCATGGGAGAGAGCATAGCAACGAAACGAGAGCAGTGCTCTTGACTCGATTGGCGGACATGTGCTCTTATGAGAGAGCACTGCTCTCACTTCTAGCGAGGAGCTCGAAATGCACGTAATCGTCGGCGCTGGACCTGTCGGCTCACGGACCGCCCTGCTCCTCGCTGAGCGAGGCGAGACCGTTCGGGTGATCTCCCGCAGCGGCCGGGGACCCTCGGCCGAGCGCATCGAATTGGTCGCGGCTGACGCGACCGACCCCGCCAAGCTGACCGAGCTGAGCAAGGGGGCGACCGCCATCTACAACTGCGCCAACCCCGCCTATCACACCTGGCTCACCGACTGGCCCCCGCTCGCGGCGTCGCTGCTGCAGGCGGCCGAGGCCAATCAGGCGCTGCTCGTCACGTTCAGCAACCTTTACGGCTACGGCCCGGTCAGCGGGCCGATCACCGCGGCTACCCCGATGAGGGCTGAGCACCCGAAGCTGCGCGTGCGGCGCCAGATGTGGGAGGACGCGCTGGCCGCGCACCTGGCCGGCAAGGTCCGGGTGACCGAGGCGCGGGCGAGCGACTTCATCGGCAGCGAGTCCAACAGCGTGCTCAGCGACGTGGTGCTGAAGCGCACGGTGAATGGCAAGAGCGCCTTCGCTTTCGGCGACCCCGACGCACCCCACAGCTGGACCAACGTGAACGACGTCGCCAAGACCCTGGTCGCCATCGCCGGCGACGAACGCGCCTGGGGCAAGGCGTGGCTCGTGCCGACGGCCGCCCCGATGTCGGTCAGGCAGGCCGCCAATCGGGCCAACGAGCTCGCGGGTTTGGGCAAGGCCAAAATCTCGACGGTGCCCTACGCGATGCTGTGGACGATGGGACTGTTCTCGAAGGTGATGAAGGAGCTGCGGGCCACCTACTACCAGTTCGCCAAGCCGTTCACGATCGATTCGTCGCTGACCGAGCAGACCTTCGGCCTCACCCCGACCTCGATGGACGAGTCGCTACTGGCTAGCACTCGCCTGGACCGGAATCGGTAGCAGACGCGCCAGGGGGCTGGCGTCGGCCCCCTGCGCGGCAACCACCACCACCGTGATGTCGCCGCTGCGCCCGAGAAGCCTTGTTTCGCCGGGCTTGGCCTGCACGGTCGAGGACAGATCAGCGCGGGACTGGACCAGCTGCACGCCTTCATGATCCTTTGTCAGGTACCCGATGCGAAGGGCCCCATCCCGAAACTGGGCGTGGACAACGAGCCAGCCTTCGGGGGCGGTATTCGGTGGCAGCTGGGACATCCCGGCGCGCTGAGCGCTGGCGATCGCCTCCGCCGGGTCAACCGTGACGATGGTGTCGCCGCCGTAGAGGTAGCGGTAGCCGAGCACAATCAGGAAGACCGGAACAAGAAGCACGATGAGGGACAGCGCCAAGTCACGTGGTGTGCGGGTCTTCTTCTCCGATGTCACGGTCACAGCATGCCAGGTTAGACGCGTGGGCCCGAACGAGCGTTAACCCATGTGACATGCCAGGATATCCACATGGCTGCGCGGAATCCCCAAGACCTTGATCGCAACCTGGCGCTTGACCTCGTACGGGTCACCGAGGCGGCGGCCATGGCCGCGGGCCGCTGGGTTGGCCGCGGCGACAAAGAACGCGGAGACGGCGCCGCCGTTGACGCGATGCGCAAACTGATCAACTCGCTGCCGATGCAGGGCACGGTGGTCATCGGCGAGGGCGAGAAAGACAACGCCCCCATGCTTTTCAATGGCGAGAAGGTCGGCGACGGCACTGGCCCCGAGGTCGATGTCGCAGTGGACCCGATCGATGGAACCACCCTAATGAGCAAGGGCATGCCCAACGCGCTGGCCGTGCTGGCCGTGGCGGAACGCGGCTCGATGTTCGACCCCAGTGCCGTTTTCTACATGGAGAAGCTCGCCGTCGGGCCCGACTTCGCCGATGTGGTCGACATCACCGCGGGCTGCACGGAAAATCTGCGGCGCATCGCCGCCACCAAGCGTTCCCGCGTCTCTGACGTCACCGTGTGCGTCCTCGACCGGCCGCGCCACGCCGAGCTGGTGCAGGAGATCCGCGACGCGGGCGCGCGGATCATGTTCATCTCCGACGGTGACATCGCCGGCGCCATCTACGCGGCGCGCGAGCAGTCCACTGTGGACGTTCTGATGGGCATCGGCGGCACGCCCGAAGGAATCACCGCAGCCTGTGCCCTCAAGTGCATCGGCGGAATGATCCAGGCTCGGCTCTGGCCCCGCGACGACGACGAGAAGCAGAAGGCACTCGCTGCCGGGCACGACCTCGACCGGGTGCTCACCACGGATGATCTGGTGCGCGGGGAGAACGCGTTCTTCGTCGCGACCGGGGTCACCTCGGGGGATCTGCTCAAGGGGGTCCGGTACCGGGACGGGGGCGCCTACACGCAGTCCATCGTCATGCGATCGAAGTCCGGAACCGTACGCGTAATCGATTCCTGGCACCGTTTGGAGAAGCTGGCGAATTACTCGCTGGTCGACTTCGAGTGACGAAGGGCGTAGGTCTTGTCCTCGCGGTCGTCGCCGGTCTTGGCGTAGCAGCCCAATCGCGCATCAACGGTGAGCTCGGCCATCGGATCGGCGACGGGATCGTGGCTGCCGTCTTCTCCTTCGGCAGCGGATTCGTCGTGCTGGTGTGTGCGATTCCGTTGATGCGCAAAGGTTTGCGTGCCATCCGAGAGGCTCTGCGGGCGCGCACCCTGTTGTGGTGGCAGTGCCTCGGCGGAAGCTGCGGCGCGCTCCTCGTCGCGACCCAGGGCCTCACCGTCGCCACCATCGGGGTAGCGGTTTTCACCGTGGCCATCGTGGCCGGGCAAAGCATTTCCAGCCTCATCGTTGACCGGGCCGGCCTGGCCCCGGGCGGGGTCCGTCCGGTCACCGCCCCCCGCGCCATCGGCGCCGCGCTTTGCGTGGTCGCGGTGGTCATCGCCGTCGGCGACCGCCTTTCCGACACCCAAGCCCTCGTTCTCGCCATCCTGCCCGCCATCGCCGGCTTCGGGCTCGCCTGGCAGCAAGCCGTCAACGGCCGGGTCTACCAGGCATCCGGATCGGTGCTGCCCACCACCTTGGTGAATTTTTCGGCGGGTACGGTGACCCTGCTGCTCCTGCTAGCGATAGACCTGGCTGTGCGCGGCCTGCCGCATTCCCTGCCCAGCAACCTTTGGCTCTACTCGGGCGGATTGCTCGGCATCATCTTCATCGGCGTGGCCTCGGCGGTGGTCGGGCGCATAGGCGTCTTGCTCCTCGGCATGGGCATGATCGCCGGCCAGGTCATCGGCGCCGTCCTCATCGATCTGTTGCTGCCCACAGCATCCGGCCCACCCACCGCGCCAACCCTCGTCGGCGCAGCCCTAGCTCTTGTCGCAGTTGTCTTCGCCTCTCGCCCCACGAAAGCCGTCACCTGACATTCGCGGTCAAGGATTCCTGTCGGGTCGGCATTGTCTTGCCGCCCGGCGGCCTGGCGGCCCGGCGGCCTGGCGGCCCGGCGGCCTGGCGGCCCGGCGGCCTGGCGGCCCGGCGGCCCGGCGGCCCGGCGG
>NZ_BONY01000165.1 GCF_016862955.1 Rhizocola hellebori
CAAGACCGCCGCCATCGGCCACTAGGCGAACCCTCCGAGAGCCGAAATACTACCGTGTCCATGTGTACGCGATAACGATCCCCGCGCCGGGGGAGATGGTTTGGACGCAGGTGCCCGATCCGCAGCCTGGGCCGGGTGAGGTGGTGGTGCAGGTCAGGGCGAGCGCGGTCAACCGGGCTGACCTGTTGCAGGTGGCTGGGCTTTACCCGCCGCCGCCCGGGGCGCCGGAGTATCCGGGGCTGGAGTGCTCGGGGTTGACCCCGCAGGGGGAACAGGTCTGCGCGTTGCTGGCGGGGGGCGGTTATGCGGAGCAGGTCGCTGTGCCGCGGGAGCATCTGCTGCCGGTACCCGACAAAATTGGTCTTGAAGAGGCGGCCGCCTTGCCGGAGGTTGCCTGCACGGTGTGGTCGAACCTGACCATGGTCGCGGGGCTGACAGCCGGCGAGACCGTGTTGATTCACGGGGGCGGCAGCGGCATCGGAACTTTCGCGATTCAGTATGCCAAGGCGCTGGGGGCCGAGGTGGTGGTGACGGCTCGGAAGGCGAAGCATCCGGTGCTGGTGACGCTCGGGGCGGACAGGTGCATTGACTACGAGAATGAGGATTTCTCGCAGGTCCGCGCCGATGTGGTGCTCGACATCATGGGGGCACCCTATTTGGAGGGCAACGTCAAGGCGCTCAAGACCGGCGGAAGGCTTGTGGTGATTGGGTTGCAGGGCGGCCGCAAGGCCGAGCTTGATTTGGGGGCGTTGCTCGCCAAGCGAGCCACCGTGGTCGGCACCACCCTGCGGACAAGACCAAAAGAGCAGAAGACCCAAATCATTTTGGGGGTACTGAATGACGTGTGGCCCAGAATCGAGTCAGGCGAAATCAGGCCCGTGATCGATCGGAGGATTCCGCTTTCTGAGGCTGCTGCTGCTCACCGGTTGGTCGCGGCGAATGAGCACGTGGGAAAGGTACTCCTGACGCGGCCTTGATGGGGCGGAGGCGTTCGCGGAAGAGGATCCAGAGCGCCTCCACACCGTCCTTCCACGTGATCTTTTTGCCCTCTTCACGCGTGCGGGCGGTGTAGCTGATCGGGATCTCATAGGGGCGGATCTTGCGGCGCAGCAGCTTGCCGGTGACTTCGGCTTCCATCCCGAACCCGCGTGCCTTGACGTTGAGCGAGCGGTAGAGCTCAAGCGGCATCAGCTTGTAGCAGGTTTCCAGATCGCCGATGTAGGAGTTGAACATGACGTTGGCGGCCAGCGTGACGCCCTTGTTACCCATCACGTACCAGAACGAGTAGGCCGCGTGACCGCCGAAGGTGCGGTTGCCGTAGACCACGGCGGCCTTGCCGTCGAGGACCGGCTGCAGCAGGCGCGGGATGTCCTTGGGGTCATACTCCAGGTCGGCGTCGAGGATGACCATGTAGTCGCCGTCGGCGGAGGACACCGCGGTGCGGATGGCCGCGCCCTTGCCCAGGTTTTTCGGGTGGTGCACGGCACGCACCCGCGGATCGTCACAGGCGTCGAGGATTTCCGCCGTCTGGTCCTGACTGCCGTCGTTGACGACCACCAGCTCGACGTCGCACGGGTACTCCACGGAGAGAGACTGTTTGAGTGCCTCGCCGAGCCGGACCTCTTCGTTATAGACCGGCATCAAGATCGAAAGCTTCACTGACTCTCTCCATGGTGAGCATCAAACATCGGCCCGAGTCTAGTCGGAAGAGCAGGTAGATCGCACGGACCGGGCAAACCAGGCGTTTACCTGCTCAGCGACAGGGCGAGGGTAATCGCCATGAGCCCTAAAAACGTCGCTACCAGCACCAATGTTTGAACAAGCGTGCGATGTTCACGCGGCGCGTAAGCCAGACCGGCACCGACGATCGCGCCTGTGACCAGGCCACCGAGATGGCCGGCGATCGATATACCGGGGATGGTGAAGGTGAGCACCACATTGATGACAATGATAGGGATCACGGCGGAGGCGTCCCGGCCCAGCCTTCTCAGGATGAGGAAGTAGGCGGAGAACAGACCGTAGATCGCGGTGGAGGCGCCAGCGGAAAGTGTGTCCGGCGCGAACAGGTCGCAGGCCACATTTCCGCCCAGCCCAGCCAGCAGGTAGAGCGCCCCGAACCGGATCGGGCCCAGTGCGGCTTCCAGCGACCGCCCCAGCACCCACAGCGCGTACATGTTCAGCGCCAAGTGGATGATCCCGTAGTGCAGGAACATCGCGGTTACCAGGCGGTAGTACTCCCCGCCGTCGACCCCGCCGTAGCCGATGGGGATCAGTGACCCGTCATTCGCCTCCACCAGACCGGAACCGTTGACCGCGCCCCAGATGTGCAGGTCGGTTATCCCGCCGGTCAGCGCGCGTCCCTTGGTCATCACCAGTACCAGGAGGAAAACGGCCACGTTGAGCGCCATGAGCGCTTTGGTGACATAACCGTGCACGCCGGCCGCAGAGCCACCGAAATGGGTGAGAGCCTGCCGCTGGGTGCGTTTGCCCTCGGCCACGCACTCCGGGCACTGGTGGCCCACCGAGGCGACCACCATGCAGTCGGGGCAGATCGGCCGGTCGCAGCGCGTGCAGCGGATGTAGGTCTCCCGCCCAGGGTGGCGGTAGCAGGTCGGAACGGACGGCTCACTACCCGAGGCGGGAGAACTCATGTGTGCGAGATTAGCGCTCGATCTCAACTCGCTCGATGGTGATGGGCTCCAGCGGACGGTCCGAGTGGTCGGTCGGCGCCTTGGCGATCGCCATGACCACTTCCTCCGACTCGGCGTCAGCGACCTTGCCGAAGATGGTGTGCTTCATGTTCAGCCAGCTGGTCGCACCGACCGTGATGAAGAACTGAGAGCCGTTGGTGCCGGGGCCGGCGTTGGCCATGGCGAGCAGGAACGGCTTGTCGAACTGAAGCTCAGGGTGGAATTCGTCGCCGAATTCATAGCCGGGCCCCCCGGTGCCCTTCCCCGTCGGATCGCCGGTTTGGATCATGAAACCGTCGATCACCCGATGGAACGGGGTGCCGTCGTAGTAGGGCCCGGTGATGGGTTGCTTGGTCCGCGGGTCGCTTGCGCCCTCCTTCGTCCCCTCGGCCAGCTCGGCGAAGTTGCGAACCGTCTTGGGAGCGTGGTTGGGAAACAATTCCAGGCGGATCTGGCCTTTGCTGGTATGCAGGACAGCCTTCTTGGCGTCGGCCACGGTCCTTCTCCTCATATTCGTGGGCAGGTTACCCACGGATTCTCCCATGTGCCCGTTTGAACAGCCCCTGGCAGGGCAGGATGGCTAAGGGGGTAAAGGCGGGTGCTAGGCGCAGCCGTCTTCAAGGCAAGGGGAAAAGGGGGCGGGATAGATGCTGGGCTTCCACAAGAAGACGCGCTCGGAGCTCATGCGCGAGGAACTCGGTTCCAGCTGGGAACATTTCCTTCAGGCGGCCACATATGCGGCCAACGGCGTCGGCTCGACAGTCGGGCCGACCACGAGCAAAGCTCGCGAGATCGCCGCGAAAAGCTGGGATTCCACCGCTGCGACGGTCGCACCGTTGGCGGAGGCTTATCGCCACGGCGCAGCCGATGCACAGGCTGCCGCGTTGAAGCTCGCGAAGAAGAGCAAGAAAACGGCGAAGGGAAAGCAACAGATGTCGAACAGAAAGACAGGCATGCTGATCGGACTGCTCGTGGCGGGTGCCGCCGTGGGCGCCGCAGGAGCGCTTGTCATGCGCCGGCGCAGGAAGCAGCAGTGGGCTGACTACGACCCGTCGGACTCATTCGACTCGATGTCCTCGGACGCGCGGGCCATGCTCGACAAGGCCAACTCGAAGGCGGACCGGGCCATGGACAAAGCGGCTCAGCACGCCGATCGGGCGATGAACAAGACCGCCGACAAGATGGAATCGGCGGCCTCGTCAATGCGGAAAACGGACTTCAAGTCGAAGGCGGACGACGCTTCGGACGCGATCAGCAACGCGACCGACGAGCTCGGCTCAAAGTACTCGTCGGTCAAGCACAACTCGCGACCGTGAGCTAGAGCCAGCCGTTGCGCCGCAGCGCCCGGTAGAGGCCGAAGGAAATCGCGAGCATCACCGACATCATGAACGGGTAGCCGAATTTCCAATCGGTCTCCGGCATTATCTTGAAGTTCATGCCATAGACTCCCGCGATCGCGGTCCAGACAGCCGCGATCGCGGCCCAAGAGGCGATCTTGCGCATGTCGTTGTTCTGATCGACCGTCACCTGGGCCAGCCGGGCCTGCATGATCGAGATCAGCAGGTCATCGAAGGCGTTGACCTGTTCAGCCACCCGCGCCAGGTGGTCCTGGACATCACGGAAGTACTTGCGCAGCTCCTTGGAGATCTGCGGGGTGTCGCTGATGATGCTCAGCATCGGGCGCTGCAACGGCAAAACCGCGCGCTTGAACTCGACCAGCTCCCGCTTGAGCTGATAGATGCGCTGCATCCGGCCGCTCGACTGGGGGTTGCGGGCGAAGACCGCCTCCTCGAGCACATCCACATCCTGGGTGATGCCGTCGGTGGCGTGCAGGTACAGGTCCACGACGTGGTCCATCACGCCATAGGCCACCGCCCACGGGCCCTGCTTGAGCAACTCCGGCTTGAGCTCCAACCGCTCCCGCACCGGGCGCAGCCGGCAGGCGTCGCCGTGCCTTACGGAGATGACGAAGTCATCGCCGAGGAGCAGCATGATCTGACCGGTCTCGATGACCTCGGAATGCTCGGTCAGCTCGGCGTGCTCGACATAGCGGGCCGTGCGCAGCGCCAGAAAGTGGACCTCGCCGAACTGTTCCAGCTTGGGCCGCTGGCCGGCGTTGACCACGTCCTCCACCGCCAGCTCATGCAGCTCGAAAGCCTCGGCGATGCCTTTCATCTGTTCCGCCGTGGGGGCGTGCAGTCCTAACCAGACAAACGCGCCGCGCTGCTCGCGGGCGAACTCCAGCGCCTTGCGATAGTCGAGGATTTTCTGCTGCTGCCTGATTCCGTCCACATAGAGGGCGCAATCCACGATGGCTTCGTGTTCCACCGCGGGTATGGGTTGGGAGGGGCGATCGGAGTCGCCGGTCAGTATTCGCACGGCACGCGCCGGCAGCGCCAGGGCACGGGTGAACCGGCCAGGCTCTTCCCTGAAGTTCTCGTCGCCAACCATGACTCGCCTCCTTCCGAGCAGGTGCCGCATCGTGTGGGCACTCAGCAAGGGTAAGGGTCGCAGCGCGCATGGGCACTAACGCAATCCGGTTGCGCCGGGTGGACCAGCCGCATTCGGGGGGATGGAGGCGGCCGGTCCACCCGGGCCGAAGGCGACATTCGCCTTCGGAATGGAACGCACCCGGGGTGGGGGTGGGTAGCGCTCCGTCAAGCAAGAGATGGAGTTGCGTCTGCAAGGAGTTGGTCGAATTGTGATGCGTGCATCGATGTGAAGGAAGTCGACGGTTCTGTCGGTTTCCTGACAGCAATACTGGCGCGTGCGAAGCAACGCGCGGGCAGCGCCGCC
>NZ_BONY01000166.1 GCF_016862955.1 Rhizocola hellebori
TGCGGGTGTGCGCGGTGCAGTCGTGCGCGGCGCGAGGGGGTGTGGTGCGAGGTGCGGTGTGGGTGTGCGCGGTGCGGGGGGTGGGTGTGCGCGGGTGCGGGGGGGTGGTGTGGGTGTGCGCGGTGCGGGGGGTGGTGCGGGTGTGCGCGGTGCGGGGGGTGGTGTGGGTGTGCGCGGTGCAGGGGGTGGTGTGGGGGTGCGCGATGCGGGGGGTGCGCGGCGTGGGGTGCGAGGTGCCGGGGTGTGGGGGCTCGGGGCAGGGTGGAGTGGGGTGGGGCCGCCGGAGGCGGCTGGGGGAGGGTGGGGAGCACGCAGGGATGTGCCGCGCGGGAGCATGCGGCGAGCGACCACGACGTGGCGGCGTAGAGAAAGGGGCTTAGGCTGGTGGGCGTGAGTCCTGCTGTGAAATACACGCTGGCCCGGCTGGGGCTTCTGGCGGCGGTTTTTGTTCTTTTGGTGCCGGTGCCGATGAACCTCATGCTGAAGCTGATGATTGCGGTGCTGGTAAGCGCCATTTTGGGCTGGTTCCTGCTGAGCAAGATGCGCGATGAGGTCGCGACGCAGGTGGAGCAGGGCCTTGAGCGGCGTAAGGCGCAAAAGGAGAAGCTTCGGTCGGCTCTTGCCGGTGACGATGAGGAAGAGCGCAGCGGCGTGCAGTAGCGTGTCGTTGACCGTGACGCAGCGAAGCCGGTGAGATCCCGGCGCTGTCCCGCAACTGTGATACCCCTCTCAGGCGAGGGGTGAGCCAGGTCGCCTGCGTGCGGTCCCCCGATATCAAGCGCCCTCGCGGAAGGGCGAAGGAGGACCGAGATGAGAAGACGCTTACTGCTCGCCGCCCTGGCCACGGTGTTTATCGCGTCGGGATGTGCCAACACCCCGGCGGCGGAAGAGCCCAAAACCCAGTATCCGCAAAAGATTGTGTCGCTGTCGCCGACCGCGACCGAGATGCTTTTCGCGATCGGGGCGGGGAAGCAGGTGACCGCGGTGGATGAGTATTCGAACTATCCGGCGCAGGCGCCTAAGACCGAGCTGTCGGGTTACACGCCCAATGCCGAGGCGATCGCCGCGAAGAACCCCGATCTGGTGGTGCTGAGCGCGGATACCAAGCAGATCAAGGCGCAGCTGGAGACGCTGAAGATTCCGGTTTACATCACCGGCGACGCCAAGACCCTCGACGATGCCTACGCCCAGATCACCGAGCTGGGCAAGCGCACCGGGCACGACCAGGAAGCGACCGCGCTGAACAAGCAGATCCAGGACGATCTGACCAAGCTGACGCGGGATCTGCCGAAACGCACCAAACCGCTGACCTACTTCTACGAGCTCGATCCGGCCCTTTACACGGCGACCTCGAAGACCTTCATCGGCTCACTGTTCACGATGGCCGGGCTGGTCAACGTCGCGGATGCGGCGGACCCCACCAACTCGGGCTACCCGCAGATGACCGCGGAAGCGCTCGTCAAAGCCAACCCGGACATGATTTTCCTGGCCGACACGGTCATGGGGGAGACGCCGGAGAAGGTGAAGGCGCGAGCGGGCTGGAACGCGGTGACCGCGGTCAGCACGGGGCATGTCGTCGCGCTGGATACTGACATCGCTAGCCGTTGGGGCCCAAGGGTTGTCGACCTCATGCGGGCGATCACTGACGCGGTTGCCAAAGTCTCGGCGTGAGACCGGCCAGGCTCAGCCGTTTGTGGCTCGGGGCGGGGGTGATCGCGGTGGCGATCGCCTTCGCCCTCGGGCTTGCGCTCGGCCCGGTGAACCTGCCGTTGAGCACGGTCCTCGACGCGCTGGCGGGCAACGGCAACGAGCGTGACATCGCGATCGTCACCCAGATCCGGCTGCCGAGAGTCCTGTTAGGACTGATGGTGGGGGCGATGCTGGCGTTGGCCGGTGGGTGTTTCCAGGGCGTGTTCCGAAATCCGCTCGCCGACCCGTACCTGTTGGGGGTGGCGGCGGGCGCGGGGCTGGGCGCGACCGTCGCGATCGGCATGCGGTCCGATCAGCTGCTCGTACCGGCGGCGGCGTTCACCGGCGCCATCGCGGCGGTGATAGCGACCTACGCGTTGGGGCGTGGCAAGAATCTCATCCTCGCCGGGGTGGCCGTGTCGGCCTTCGCCGCGGCGGTGCAGACCTATCTGTTGCAGCGCAACGTGGACACCATCCGCGAGGTCTACTCGTGGCTGCTGGGAAGGCTGGCCACCAACGGATACCACGAGGTCAAACTGCTGCTGCCCTACGCCATCGTGACCAGCGTGGTGGTGCTGGCGATGCGGCGGGAGCTGGATGTGCTCAGCGTCGGTGACGCCGAAGCGTCCGGGCTGGGCCTGCACCCGCAGCGGTCGCGGATGATCCTGCTGGCTGCCGCCGCATTAGGGACAGCCGCCGCGGTGGCCGTTTCCGGGCTCATCGGGTTTGTGGGAATCGTGGTGCCGCATATCGTGCGGCTGCTCGCGGGCGGGTCGTACCGGCAGATCCTGCCGCTTTCCCTGCTTTTCGGCGCAGCGTTCCTCGCGCTGGCCGATCTCGTGGCGCGGACGCTGATCTCCCCGGGCGAGCTGCCGATCGGAGTGGTGACCGCGTTCTTCGGCGCACCCTTCTTCGTGCTGGTCCTGCGTACCACCAAGGGGGTGAGCCTGTAATGCTCGGCGTGGGCGGTCTGCGGGTGGCGCTGGACGGCACCGAGATCCTGCACAGCGTCGATCTCGAGGTCGCGGGCGGCGAGTGGGTGACGGTGATCGGTCCCAACGGCGCGGGCAAGTCGACGCTGCTGCGGGCGATCGGTGGGGTGCTGCCGTTCACCGGCTCGATCCAGATCGGCGGAGTGGAGATCAGCGCGCTGCCGAGAAGGAAACGGGCACAGCTTGTGGCGACAGTGGCGCAGCAGCCGGTGGTCCCACCGGGGATGCGGGTCATCGACTACGTCCTTTTAGGACGGACCCCCTACATCCCGCCGCTGGGCCGGGAATCGGCACAGGATCTGGCCATTGCCGAGCGGCGTCTGCGCGAGCTCGACCTGGTCCGCTTCGCCGACCGGGAGCTGGAGACGCTTTCCGGCGGCGAAAGGCAGCGCGTCTTCCTCGCCCGAGCCTTGGCCCAGGACGCCCCGCTGCTCCTGCTCGACGAGCCCACCTCGGCACTGGACATCGGGCACCAGCAGGAGGTGCTCGAGCTCGTCGACACCCTGCGCGCGGAGCACGGCCTGACCGTGCTGGCGACGATGCATGATCTGTCGATCGCGGGCGAGTACGCCGACCGGCTCGCACTGCTCGCCGACGGCCGGGTGGCCGCGATCGGCCCCCCGGCCCAGGTGCTCACCGAAGACCTGCTGCGCGAGCACTATCGGGCCAGAGTCCGCGTCATCGCCGGCGACTACGGCCCAATCATCGTGCCTGTTCGAGGTTAAGCCTTGGAGCTCTCCCTGGGCGGCTCCGCGGTGTTGGCGGGCCGCCGGGTGAGCTCCTTGGCTTAGAGCTTGCGGCAGGCTTCGATGGCCTTGTCGACCTCGGCCTCGCTGGTGACGATGCTCGCCCCGAGCCGGACATAGGGCGGGCTGTAGGGCGTGACACTGGCCGAGATGCCCGCTGCCTTGAGCTGGCCGTTGACGAGCATGGTGGGATTGCGGCCCCCGGCGTCGAGGCAGACGATGCCGGCTGAAAGATCGGCGGAGCGTGGCGTGATCAAGCGGATCGATTTGGTGCCCGCGAGCCCCTCCTTGAGCCGGCCGTTGAGCTCGTGAATCCGGGCCGCTATCCGATCGCGGCCAATGGCCCGATGGAAGGCGAAGGCCTCGCTGAGCGCCCACTCGTGCTCGTAGGCGTGGTAGCCGCCGGGCGACGCCGAATGTGGCGGGTTCGGGCTGTTGAAGAAGTCGAAACTGGGGATCACCGGCGTCAGCTGGGCCCAGGCCGACGGCTTGCCCCAGATGATCCCGGTGCCGCGCGGGCCGAAAAGCCATTTGTGGCAACCGGAGACGAGGAAGTCGACACCGAGCTGATCGGGGCCGGCGTCTTGCGCGCCGAAGCCGTGCACGCTGTCCAGGCACACCAGCGCCCTACCGGCGACCGCGTCGGCGATCTGGCGCACCGGAAGCTTCACGCCCGTTCCGGAGTGGACCCAGGTGATGGCGACCACCTTGGTGGCCGGGGTGAGCGCCTTGACCAGGTTGCCCACGATCTCGTCCACGCTGGCCGTGGCCGGATCGGCGTAAAGCCTTACCCGGTTTACCTTTACGCCATCGCGCTCGGTGCGAAAGCGCAGCGACTCGTGGGTCGAGTAGAAGTCGTGTTCGGTGGTGAGAATCTCGTCTCCAGGCTTGAGCTTCAGTCCGTTGTAGACCAGGCCCAGCCCCATCGTCGTGGAGTTGGTGAAGCAGATCTCGTCCGTGCGGACCCCGAGGTAGCCCGCCGCCGCCATCCGGATCGCTTCGCCGTAGCGGGCCTCGTTGGCGTGCAGGTACTCGACCGGGTTGTGGTCGAAACCGGTGCGGTGGATGGTGATCGCGTTGCGTACCGAGGCCGGTGAGCTGGCGAAGACGAAAGCGGCGAAGTGCGCCACAGCCGGGTCGAGGGCGAATTGCGCCCGCACCGAGCCCCAGTCCTTCGGGTCGAGCGGCGGCACGTCGGCCAGGTTCGGCCGGGGCGCGGAGGTGCCCGGGTCAGGTGCGGGGTCGCAGGCGCTGAGCGCGGTGAGCGCCACCGCGCCGCCGAGCAGTCCGCGCCGCGTCAGAGAGGTGTTCCGCATAGTCCATAAGACCACGCAGGGCTGCGCTCAGGTTGCCACCGAAAATGCGTCGAGCGGCCGGGCGTCAGCGGCTAGGCTGGTCAGTTCGCGCACGTTCCGCTGCGCCGGGTACCAGACCGGAGGAACCGCAGGCCATGCCAGTCGATCTCGATGCCGAGCTTGAAGCCGAACGCACCCACATGTCCACTTCCCGCGCCGCCCTGCACGCGATGCGGGTGCACGCCGAGCAGATGTACGCCACCGGGCACATAGTCGCCGGAGACCCCTTCGCCGCGGAAACCCTCGGCATCGCCCTTGCCCGCCGAGTCGCCGAGCTGGCCGACGACCCCCGCACGCCGCTCTTCTTCGGCCGCCTCGACCTCGAACGCGCCGAAGAAGCCATCGCCGGACGTTTCTACATCGGCCGCCGCCACGTCACCGACAGCGTC
>NZ_BONY01000167.1 GCF_016862955.1 Rhizocola hellebori
TTCTTCTGCGGCCGGGTGCCGGTGGCGCATCCAATGGACTGCTGCCGGTCGTGCGGCCAGACGAAGCGAGAGCGGGGCGGTCAGTGATGTCGCTCCTGTTCACCAAGACCGATTGCGTGGTCTGGCAGCGCAAGGCAGCCGCCGCGTTGCACGAGATGATGGACGCTGCGGTAGACCAGCAGCTTCCCCTGGTCACCTGGCAGCTTGGCGTCGCCGGAACGCTGATGGGGCGGTGTATTGGTGCCGACATGAACGCGCGCTACGACGCGTTCGTGCGGTGGACAAGCTTCCTCGGCATCGCCGGTTGGAACCATTGGGAGGCAAACGGCACCACGCACCTCTACGGCATCACCCAAGGGTTTCGCGGCTGCCAGGTGTCGATGGCCGCCGACCTACTCGATTTCAGGCCGGGTGATCTGCCATGAACCAAAAGCTGTCGCGCGGGTTGTCCAGTCTCGTCGAGTGGATGGAATACAAGCGCAGCAAGGGTTTCGTCAAGGTCCTCGCAATCGAGTGTGGCTACTGCGGCCGTTGGGTCAAGCCAGACGATTGGCATCAGAACGCCAACGTATGTCGGCCCTGTGGCTGGCACCTGAGCAAGCCCACGGCACCTCGATTGGCGGTGCCATGGACGCCTTGAGAATGCGCCGCCGCACACTCGTTACCTACGGCGCTTTGCCGATGGTGCGAGCCGGTCGGCAAATCGAGCTCGCCGCTCTGCCCGCCTTGGCTCGGGTGGCGGTGCTGGCTGAAGCAGCGGGATCGCTGGCGGCGATGGCACGACGGCAAGCCGAACGTGGCCACGTCGATCCGCGACAGGTGGCGCTTCTCGTCACCGATCCAGCTGACGCGATGGCGGTGCTGGGCCGTGGTCGCTGGCTGCCGACGATGCAACGCCGAGTCTTGGCCGCTCCGCTCCGGCTGGCAGCGACGGTCGGCGCACGCCCGAGAGGGCAGATGAGGGGACAGCTGCCGCTGTTCGAGACGCGAAAAACCGCGCGAAGGGAGGTGAGCCGTGTTTAGCAAGAACCGTGTTCCGGGCGATTCCCATGACGCGCCCAACCCTCGCCGTTGGCGGGTGCCCATGTTCCACATCCCGCTCTGGGCGTACATCCCATGGCTTGCCGTCAAAGGGCTTTGGTGGTTGATACTCGGCCTTGGTGCAGCGCTGTACTACCTCGCCAAGTTCTACTGGCTCAGCGCCCCACTGGGGCTCTTGGCCTACCTGACGGTCGCCTATGGCTGGTATTGGGCAACGGCGGCAGCGGTCTTCGCCACAGGCATGCTCGGCGTGTGGTGGTGGCGGCGACGCGACACCTTCCAGCGCTGGCTGGGATGGTTCTACATAGCCAAGTGGCGGCACTACCTTCGCTACCGGCCGCTGTGGCAGCCGACAATCGCCAACATCGGCTTGGCCACCTCGTTTGGCGGGGAGCGGTTCTATCCGTCCCTCCTCAACGTGCGTCACGATGGGCGCTGCGATGTTGTCACGGCGCGAATGCTGCCGGGCCAGCACCCGCACGACTGGGCCGAAGCAGCGCCACGCTTCGCCCATACCTTCAAAGCTCTGTCGTGTACCGCAATCGAAAGCCCGAAAGCCGATCGAGTGGCGCTGCGGTTCCGGCTCGTCGACACCCTGGCCGCGACCATCCCACCGTTCCCGGTGCCGGCCACGGTGGACACGCGACGGCTGCCGGTGGCGGTCGACGAAGACGGGATGCTGTTCACGGTCTCGCTCGTCGGGCACGTGCTCATCGCGGGCCGGACCGGCTCGGGTAAAGGCTCGGCCGTCTGGTCGATCGTCTCCGCCATCGCAAATGGGATCACGAGCGGGCTTTTGCACGTGCATGCCTTCGATCCCAAGGGCGGCATGGAATTCGCCTACGGCCAGGAGCTGTTCCGCGCCTTTCATTACGACGGGCCGCACGAGATGGCCGGTGCCCTGGAGGACCTGGCGAAGGTGGTGATTCAGCGTGCGAATCGATATCGGGGGATGGCACGCGACCACACCGCCACCACCGACGAACCCACCATCGTGATTCTCATCGACGAGTTTGCGTCGCTGACCGCCTACGTGCCGGACAAGAAGCTCAAGGAACGACTCAACCACGCCATGGCCGAGATTCTGACGAAGGGCCGGGCGGTCGGCGTACACGTCATAGCAGCCTTGCAAGACCCGAGGAAGGAGATCCTGTCATACCGCAACCTGTTCGCTACCCGAATTGCGTTGGCGCTCAACGAAGAGTCGGAGGTCGACATGGTGCTCGGCGAAAACGCCGTCAGAAACGGCGCAGCATCACACCTCATCTCCGAGCATCAACCCGGCGTCGGTTACGTCATGCTCGACGGCCGCAACCGACCTGGCCGGGTCAGATTCCCCTACCACGACGACAACGACATCCGCGCCATGGCGGCGACCTACGGCACCACGTTAGGAGTAGCGCAATGACCGACCTTGGCCCGCACACCGTTCAGGTCCGCCTGGTCGGCACCAAGCAAAACGTCGCCTACTGGCTGCGGCTGCTCGACGAGCTCGCCGAGCTTCACGAAGTCTCCGAGCCGCAACCCGGCCGCCGCAGAAGACTGCGCGTCTATGCCACCGTGTCCCGCCGAGCACCCCTGACAGGAGGCAGCAAATGACAACCCACCGCATCCCCGGCGCGCCGCGCCCGGTGCGGAAACCGCAAGCAGGGCAACGCTTTGAGGATGTCGTCCTCGTTCTGATCCTGCTCGCGGTCGGCGTGGCAGCGGGCGCGGGCTCGTTCACCCACGTGCACGACTGGACGATGGCCAACAGCCCAGCAGGCAAGGCCGACTGGTTCGGCTGGGCCAACGCCGTCATCTCCGAACTCGTCCCCGTGGCGGCCCTGCTGGTCATCCGACGACGCAAGCGAGCCGGGCAAGGCATCGCCTATCCCGCCTTTCTGCTCGTGCTCGCGCTCGGCCTGTCCATCACTGCACAGCTGGCCGTGGCCAAACCGGGTTTCGCTGGCGGCCTGGTCTCTGTCGTGCCAGCCCTCGCGTTCGCTGCGCTGGCAAAGCTCATCCTCGGCAAAGACCCCGAGCCCGAGCGTCCCGCTACCCTGCCGACCTACATCGCGCCAGTTGCCCAGGAGGAACCTACGCACGTCGAGATAGCCATACCCGCCGTCCGGGACGATCACCAACCGATCCCGGCTTCCGTCCCAACCGTCAACCCGACAGCCGCACCGCTTCCGACTCACCTGCTCGACCAAGCCCGCAAAGCCGCAACCGACTTCATGGCCGAGAACGACCGGCCTATCACCCGCGACGAGCTACGCGCCGTCCTCCGGGTCTCCAACGCCACTACCGGCGACATCATGCGGGCGCTCGGCATCACCGAGCCATCACGGCAACTCGTCACCGTCGGCACGGCGGTCTCCCCGCTGACCGGGAAGCCCCTCCTGTAGCCACCTAGCTTCATCAGCCCGGACACCTTGAAAGGAGGTGCCTTGTGATCACTGCGCCCAAAAACCAGCACGAGACTGCACGGCTCCTCCTGAAGCAGCTGTCCGGGCTGCCACTCACCCAGATGACCGGCGACCCTGACGGACTCATCGCACGCGCGTCCAAGCCCGGCTTCGGCAACTGGCTCACCCACGTCGCCAAGACTCGCGGCTGCACCAGCCCTGTCCGGCTCCGCGGTGAGGTACTGACCGTGCAAGCCTCCACTGGCCGCGTGGTCTCGCGGTTCACCACGGACGACCTTCCCGACCGTGTGCTCTACAAGCCATGCGGCACAAGGCTTGCCTCGCGCTGCCCGTCCTGCGCCGAGGTGTACCGGTGGGATACCTATCAACTCATCAGGGCGGGCCTGGCCGGGGGTAAGGGCGTGCCCGAGAGCGTGGCGACCCACCCGGCCGTGTTCGTCACGCTCACCGCACCAAGTTTCGGCGCTGTACACGGCAATGGCGGCAAGGGAACCGTGAAGCCCTGCCGGCCACGCCGCGCCAAGCCTGTCTGCGAGCATGGCAAGCCGTTGTGGTGCAACGCCATCCATAGCGAGGATGACTGGCGGCTCGGGCAACCGCTCTGCCTGGACTGCTACGACCACGAGCACCACGTGGTGTGGAACCACCTCGTTGGCAAGCTCTGGTCGCGGACGATGCTTCGGGCTCGCCGCATCATGGGCGCCACCGCTGACGGCGGTCTACGCGTCCGCTACGCCAAGGTCGCCGAGTACCAACGGCGCGGGGTGGTGCATCTTCACGCCCTGGTCCGCCTTGACGGCTTCGACCCCGACAACCCCGACACGATCGAGCCACCTCCGCTCATCTTCAGCCAGGACAACGCACCCGTTCCTGTCATGTCGGCCTTCGATCTGAAGTGGGCCGTCGAAGAAGCGGCACGCATGACCGCGCTCGTCAGCGACCCACACCCAGACCGCGAAGGACACACCGGCTGGCAGATCGGCTGGGGTCAGAAAGGGCTGAAGGTCGACGTGGTGCGCACCGGTCTGCCTGGTGGGGAGCTGACTGAGCAACACGTCGCCGGGTACCTCGCCAAGTACGCCACCAAAGGCACCGAAACCGCAGGCGTCAACGCCGCTCGGATCAACGCTGAAACCATTGCGGCGTATGCGGATCGGTCCAAGCACACGAACCGGCTGATTCAAGCCTGCTGGGAGCTGGGTGAGCCGCTGGAGTGGGAAAGCCTGCAGCACTGGGCACACCGCCTCGGCTTTCCCGGCCACTTCTCCACCAAGTCACGGCGCTACAGCACCACCTTGACCGCATTGCGGCAAGCGCGAATGCCGCAGAACCGGATAAAAGTCAGTGCGATCGACGGCAACGCCGCCGTTCTCGCCGACGAGCACGACGACGAAACCACCCTCGTCATCAACCGATGGCAGCACGTCGGCAACGGCTGGCGCTCGACCGGAGACGCAGCACTCGCCGCGATGGCTGCCGACGCCGCTCGCCAGCGACAGCCCCACGGACTCAACCAACACCAATAGCCAACCGAAAGG
>NZ_BONY01000168.1 GCF_016862955.1 Rhizocola hellebori
CAGCGCTTTCATGATCGCTCAGTCCAGACACCGGCGCGGCGCTGCAAGCTGCTTTCGGGTGAAGGGAGAGGGCGATCAGCGAAGAGCAGCTTGATGCGGCCGCGGCCGGGCTTGCCGGGTCGTGGCCTGCCCTCGATCGGGCGGCCAAGCGCCGCGGCGACCAGCAGTGGCTTGCGCAGGCGTGGCAGGGCGCGAGCGTGCTGATGGTGACCAGTGAGGGACGCGCCCTGGTCAGGGAGAAGCAGCTGATCCTGATCTCCTCTGACGGCCTGACCGGGGAGAGGTTCTTCCTCGGCGTCGACAGCGAAGGCACCGCCTATTTCGCGGTCGTCGGCGAGCCGAAACCGGAGCCAGAAGCCGAGCTGGCCCATCTGTTCGAGGTCGGCGTCGAGCTGAGCCCCCGCGACGGGCGCCTGTTCGCCCAGGCGCTGGGGTTGGTGCAATGGCACGCCGATCACCGGTTCTCGCCGTCGACGGGTGAGCCGACCGTCATCGAGCAGGGCGGCTGGGTGCGGCGGGAAGCCAACGGCGGGTTGCACTTTCCGCGGACAGACCCGGCCGTCATCATGCTTGTCCACGATGGCGTCCCGGGGCCTGAGGGCCGTGCTCTGCTCGGTTCGGGCGCGCTGTGGCCCGCGCAGGGGGTTCGCCGCTACTCCACCCTGGCGGGCTTCGTGGAGCCGGGGGAGACGGCCGAGGCCGCTGTTGCCCGGGAAGTCTTTGAGGAGGCCGGGGTCGGCATCCGGAAGATCACGTATTTCGGGAGCCAGCCCCACCCCTACCCGCGCTCGCTGATGCTCGGCTTCACCGCGCTGGGCGATCCGCAGGAGCCGATCGTCATCGACCCGGAGGAGCTGGCCGACGCGCGCTGGTTCACCCGCGACGAGGTGCGGGCGGTCAAGGACCGGGTGTCAGACGCTTTCCGGCTGCCCAACCGCAGCTCCATCTCGTACCGGCTCGTCCTGCACTGGCTCGACACGCTCTGAGGGCAGGCTGAGGTGCCGGCCTAGCCACAGGTAGGTCGCGGCGACCACCGCCAGCGCGGCCATGGCGGCGAAGAGCACCCGGAAGTCGATCAGCTCGACGAGCAGGGCGCCGAAAGCGATCGCCAGCGCCTGCGGGGCGCTGATGAGCGCGTCCATCGCGGCCGACACTCGGCCCATCATCTCCTGCGGTGTCTCGCGCTGCAGCAGCGTCATCAGGCCGACGATGGCGTAGGGCAACCCGAAGCCGCCGAGCACCATGCACGGCAAGGCAAGCCACACCCGCGGGGTGAGGCTGGTGACGAGCATCGGGATGAGCAGGGCAACCCCGATGCCAAGCGCGCCCAGCTCTCCCACCCGGCGGACCAGCCTCGCCGCGGTAAGCCCGCCGAGCAGGCCGCCCACTCCCTGCAGGCAAACCAGCACGGCCAGGAATGTCGGCTCGCGATGCAGGCCCTGGTCGACGAGGGCGAAGAAGACCGGCTCGCCGAACCCGAAAACGATGATCGCGGCGGAGACGCCGATCAGCGCGCGGCGCAATCCCGGCGTGGTGAACAGATGCTTGACCCCCGCGCCAACCTCGGCCACCCAATGCATTTCCGAGCGCGGGGGCATTTCCTCGCGTACCCGCAAAGAAGAAATGATGAGAGCAGCGAGCAGGAAGCCGATCATCCCGGCCACGGCGAGGCCCCAGCCCTTGGTCGCGGCGTAGAGCCCGGCGCCGGCCAGCGGCGCCACCAGACGCAGCCCCTGCTTGACCGTCTGCAGCGCGCCGTTGGCTTCGGAGAGCAACTCCTCGGGCATGACCTCCTTGATGAGGCCGTTCAGCGCGGCGCTCACCGAGATCATGGACAGCCCGTAGCCCATGGCGACCGCGTAGAGGATCCAGACGTCATCGCGGCCGTTGATGAGCAGCAGCGGGACCAGCAGCACCACCGACATCAGCAGCACGGTGACGAGGAAGGGTTTTCGCCTGAACCGGTCGACCACGAAACCGATCAGGGGTGCGAACACCATCGGCGCGACGACGGCGAGGATCGCCGCTCCGGCCATGCCGTCGGAGCCGGTCAGGTCCTTGACCCAGATGGCCAGGGCAAGCAGGAGGACCGATTCGGAGGTCATGCTGAAGAAGAGCCCGGCGAACAAGCGCCGAAAGTCTTGGCGGCGAAGGACATTGCGCATGGGGGTGCACTCCTGTCGGCTAGTGGGCTGGGTTTCCCCAAGCGATGAAACGGATCGGCCGCGCGCCCTCGGGGCGGCTCGCGGGATCGTCGAGGCGCTCGACGTGCTGCATGAGCAGCTCGCGGATCGCCTCGTTGATGGCGGCGAGCTCGTCAGCGGTCATCCAGGCGATGGATTGAATGGCGAAAGAGGCGTCGTACCAATCTTTCGTCTCGTTGCGCTTGCGCGTCTCCCAGGCCTGGCGTTCGGCGAACTCGAAACCCATCATCTGGGTGATCAGCTCATCGCCGGCCATGTTCAGCTCCGGCGACTCGCTGGCGTCGCCCCACCGGTTGCCCATCGGAACCCAGCGCCAGGGCCGGTTCCGGCCCTTGGTGGGCAGGTCGGCCGCCTCCTCGATGAGACCGAACTTGGCCAGCTGGCGAAGGTGCCATGAGCAGTTGGCGGCCGACTCCTGATGTCTTTCGGACAGCTCGGTGGCGGTCGAAGGACCGTTGATCACCAGATCGTTGAGGAGCTTCAACCGCAGCGGATGGGCCATCGCCCGCAGCATCGTGGGATCGGTGATCTCGCGCGTGGGCCACTCGCTCATGTGTCAAAGGATATCTTTCGAAAGAACTCTTTTGTCAAGTCCGACCGCGTGTCAACCGGACATTGTGGGTCAGGATGCCCTAACTTGTGTGCACGTGCACCGAGGTTCCAGCCCTACCGTGCGGCGACAGCGTTTGGGAACAGAGCTGCGCAGGCTGCGCGAGTTAGCCCGCCTCACCGGTGATCAGGTGGTTGAGCAGGTGGGCTGGGCGGCGAAGTCCAAACTTTCCCGGCTGGAGAACGGCCGCAGCCGACCCGATCTGGCCGATATTCTCGATCTTCTTGACCTTTATGGGGTACGGGGAAGAGACCGCGATCAGTTGGTAGCCATCGCCCGCGACGCCGGCAACACGCGCCGGTGGCTGCGCGCCTATCCGGTGATGACCGCCCGTCAGCGCTGCTATGCCGAGCTCGAAGCGGGAAGCGCTCGCATCTTCGAGTACGGCGCGAGCCTCGTGCCGGGCCTGCTGCAGACGCCGGACTACGCGCGGCTGCGCATCGCGTCAGCCCCGGCGTGTGCAGAGCTGTCATCGGTGGACGTGGAGGTGGCCGCGAGGATGGGCCGGCAGTCGATTCTCAGCCGCCATCCCGATGCTCCCCGCTACGAAGCGATCGTCGATGAGCAAGCGGTCACGGGCCGGGGTTGTACGGCCGCGATCCGTGCAACTCAGATAGGCCATCTTGCGACACTGGCATCACTACCGAACGTGACGATCCGCGTACTTCGGAACTGCTCGATCGTGGGCCCAAATTTCGTTCCGTACACAGGGTTTTCGATATATCACTTCGCGGATCCGGAGGATCCGGAGACGGTCGTCGTCGAGACGCTCGCTCGTGAGCTGGTGCTTAGCGATCAAAACAGCGTGCGACGTTACGCCCAGGTATTCGACTGGTTACGAGAATCGGCATTGGACGCAGATCGGTCACAGCGCTGGCTGGAAGATCAGCTCCACTGATCGTTACTCACCCTCAGTCACCCGTTCGGGCGGCGCTGCTCGCCGTTCGTGGAGTCTTGCTTGATTCCACCAGTAGAAATGTCCCAGCATTGCATCAACGCCAACGTGGAAGTTCTACCAATGGACTTGGGTTAGCTCATGCGGTTTCTCATCGTCCGGACTGAAGTAAGGTCCTTCGGCCCCGAGGAGGTTGCTGCCTCCTTCTCCGATGATGCCCCGCTGCGCGACGAGAGCACCGCCCCTGAGCAGCGCCGCCAGGTGGCCGAGGCCGACAACCTCGACTCCGCGCTGCAGCTGGCCAAAGCTCTGGCATCCGTGGGCGCTGTGCGCTCCGGCCGGCAGCGGGTCAAGGTCGTCCGCCTCGACGCTCCGAAGTGGCTTAACTGAGCTTCGCCTTGACCTCGTGGATGGTCGGGTTCGTCAGAGCCGTGCCGTCCGGGAAGCGGATCGTGGGCACCGTCTGATTGCCGCCGTTGACGCTCATCACATATTCGGCCGCGGCCAGATCATGCTCGATGTCGACCACGTTGTAGGCGATGCCCTCGCGATCGAACTGGCTCTTGAGACGGAAGCAGTAGCCACACCAGGTGGTCGAATACATCGTCAACATCAAAGCGCTCCAATTCTGGCACTGTAATTCTGGCG
>NZ_BONY01000169.1 GCF_016862955.1 Rhizocola hellebori
TTGACTGAGGATCCCCGGGCCATCGGCCCAGACGATCGCCCTTGACGAGCTAGCGGACCCACGGCGCCCTGTGAAGTAGCGCTTCCAACGAAAGCGCAAGAAAGATCGAGCCTCGAAACGCCGTGTCCTGTGCTGGATGGGTCATCGGTCGGTGTCGTCGCTGCGCCGACAGATCTATCCGTTGCGCTTGTTGGTCTTGTCCATCACGTTCCGTTTCGGACGCGGCCAGGCGAGTCCGCTGCGCATCTGGCGAATGGACGCGTGGCTATCAAAGGATGATCCTACGAATTTATTGCATCGATCGCGGTCGGGCTTCTCATCAAGACGAGCTCAACGTCGGGTTCTTGGGTAGTGCGCAAGCAAAGCAAGATCGCATGGCGATCCGCCCGACCGGGCTATCTGGATCGCCCGCCGCCGACACCCGGGCCAGGTCATAGGGTGGCTTTCGCGCTTATGGAGCTATCCAGCGCGCCTAGGGAACCATCCAGCAATGTCCACTTACCGCTAACGAGCTGGAACGAAAGAACGACCGGAATCTCTTGTTGATTGTCGCGCCGCGCCGACCCTTTGATCTCGGCAATGCCATCCGCCCTGAGGCGCAAGGTGGACGTGTCGACGACAACGTTCAGCGCAGTCAGCTTGGCGACGGTCTCCTCGCTGACGCCCAAACAGGCTGCTAGGTCGGCTTGCTGCGCGGTGGCGTCCGAAACGATGTCGCTTATGGCCTGGTCGACTTGGGCCGCGGTCGGTGCGGTGATGGACACCTGCTCCGTCCGCTGCGGAAGATCACTTGCCGTCCCACCACCGAGTGTCAGGCATACGCCCAAGGCCGCACAGAGCTTTAGACATGTGTGAAGCAACATCTTGTCTCACTCCGGCGGTCGTTTGGAGTCAATGTTCGCGTCGTCTCAGTCACTCAATCTGGAGCACTTGGTAGATCACCAGAGGATTCCGTGTGCAAATGACCTGCTGACCGGTGGGCCAAGTACATCCATACGACGGATAGCGGCGGCGGCCCAAATAGCCACTCAGCCAGGTCCTGCAGTCCTCCTCGGCCAGCTGGAGGACAGATTTCCCACCGCCCGGTAACCGCAGCCGCCGCATCACCGCGCCTGGCACGACAACGATCAGCGGGACAACAGCAACGGAGTTTCACCCTCTCGGCTGCACAGCCAACACATAGATTGCCTGACCCTCAAGTCGAAGGGCCTGCCCTATCCAAGCTCTACTTTGGATGGATGCTTACGCCCTGCATCGTTGTCACATGAGGTGCCAGGCCTTTACCATCGTTGACTCCGCCCTGCAGGCGATGAGATAGCTCGTCGCAACGCATTGCAGCAGGTTCTTGTAGGGAACTGATCCTGCAACGTGGATTCTGGCATCTTCGAGTACTGCGAAGAAAGTGCGGCTGTTGGCGGAGGACACTAGGTAGAGCGGACCGTGCCACCGCACCACCCGACTGTCGGTGCGCAATCCCACCGGAGACCAACCAGACAGGTGTTGCTGGCGGCGCGTCAGCGGGTCGAAGAAACCGATCGTGATCGGCCCACCGAAGAATAGATCGATTCCAACGACCCCGAAGTCGGTGTGGACAGCCATAATCCATCCCTCATTGCGATAAACGACCTCGCCGTTCGACTTGTCGACGAGCTCGATGCCAGAGGCGCTATGCGAGAAGGCACACCACAGCAAGCCGCAGTCCACTTGTTCCGTTTCGGCAGCGCTGAACACCCCTAGTTCGCTGACAAACCCCGAAGCGCCACGCACCAAACTGTGCCCATCGGAGAAGAAAGCGAGCACCTCCTGGCCAAAGGCACCAAGGCCGACGGCTCCGACAAGCTCGGGCTGCACAGTGCGGTCTACGACCCTTCCATTGTCCAGCCGGTACTCGACCAGCTCACCGCTGGCAGCATCCAGGGTGAGCACGACCTGCCGCAGTTGGTCCACTGTATGCACCAACCGCGCCGCCAGCTCGACCGACCAGACTGGTCGCGCCGCAAGGTCATGGACAGTCAGATGGCTGGTCGGGGCAGGGCTTGCGAAGCCGAATTCCCGGGAGATCACGAAGCCGCCCGCCACGATAAGGTCTCCCGGCAGGCGCCAGAGCACCTCGCCGGTACCCATATGAATGGCCAGGGACATCGCCCTCGACCCCTCCGCCGCAATGGCCACTGTCCGACCGGTCACGATCAGCAGATCGCCGTCACCACGGACAAGTTGTGAGTGCAGACCCGTCTGCACTCGCCAGCGAGCTCGAGCGGTGCGAGAGTCCAACGCCGTCAACACGCCCGGCTCGCTGACGAACAGGCCGCCGCCAACAACGACCATCTCGCCTTCCACGTGCAGCTTGATGTCAGCAACAAGTTGCACAGCCGGCAGCGGTTTGGCACCCGCAGGGCCTAGCGTAAACAGTGAGACAACCACCAAGCCGGCAGCGATCCAAGGGCGGGCGATGCGGCCCTTCAGCAGCGTGTGGCGGGATCCGACGTGCTCGGTCGGCTCGTCATAGCGACCTAGCTCAATGAAGCCATCTCCCACGCAACCCATTGTGGCTGGCGCACCGTGCCCAGCCACCGCGCCGTTCAAGAGCATTCTGGATGGTTGTCCACGATCAACGCGCAAACGATCTATTTTGGACCTACGGCAACATCAATTTAGATCATGGCGATGAACATCGACTGGCTCTTGCCACCGCGATTCAGTTGGCGATGCCACGCTGTCGCACCGAAGCACCGCGGGTGCACCGATCGACGCGAAAAAGCGATTCTGAAGAGGACCCTGGTTGCTGTCACCGCCGTGCTGACAGCCGCAACCGCGCGTGTGTCGTGGTGGCAGGGTCGCCGCCACGCCGCCACAGCAGGTAAACTGGCCGCGGCTGTCAGGAAGCCACCAGTCCGCGGGAATGGGCACAGCCCACCTGGCGTGTGACGACATGTGTCACGATCGCTCTTCTTTCGGCCTGACCAAGCGGACGTCAGGCAGACAAAGAGGAGATCATTGTGTCAACCCTGGAGATGCCCGAGCGTCCCCACATCGACAACTTCCGTCGGCAGGCGCGTACATTGCAGCGAGCCGTACGGGCTGGCGACCCAGAGGCCATCGCCCGAGTGTCGCTCCAAGGCGGTGCCGTGCCCGACGATGCCAGCAGCTTTCAGCTGAGCGCCGCACAGTCCATCGTCGCCCGCGAATACGGGTTCGCCAGCTGGCCCCACCTAACGCGATACCTGGACAGCCGGGCCGAACAAGGCTAGCCCCCAATTTGGTACCGCGTAGGCAGCCGAGCCTGCCCATGAGTTCTGCGGCATCGCCTGCCTGTTTAGCGGGTGAGAACGTGTCGGCGCGCCGGGGCGGGCCCGGCAACTTCAGGATGCGTATCCCGATTTGACCACGCCGGCACCCGGGCCGCTGCGGCGGCCGTCCGCTTCTACGAAGTCGGCTGGCCGCCGGGAAGTCATAGCGACACGATCGCGGCGCGGCTCGGGTGTGGTCCCTCGGCGATCAGCCTGGAGCTGACGCTGAACCAGACTGTTTTTGGCAGGTGGAATGGATCGCGCTCGGGCGGATCGCGGGCGTGCTGATACCGACTGATGACCATCGTTAGACGGGTTGGTTGGGGGTCGCGGTCAGCCGTCATGATCGGCGGATAGTTCGGATCGCGGTTTGGGAATTCGTGTCAGCGGACACGACGCATTCGGCGCTATGCCATCAGATGTGAGTACATGTCAACCGAAGAGTCGGAGCACGTGTCCATCGGGGTCTTGCACACGGTACTCCCCCATATCGGACTGCTCGGCGTCGACCAGGTGTGCGCCGTTGGCTGCGAGGTACTCGCGCATCGCTGCTGGGTCGGATACGAACACCGCGAGCCAGGTTCCTGGTTGTCCCTGAGCCCGCTCGGCTAGATAGATCTGTTGACCGTCGCGCCCGACGATCGCGAAGTCGGCGGGTTCCCCGAATGTGTGGTAAAGCTCCAGCCCGACAACCCTGGTGTAGAAGTCGATGCTGTCGCGCAGGCTCGAGACGTTGAGAATCGGGTTGATGTGGTTGATCTGCCCGCCTGGAAAGCCCGTCATGAGGTCGTCCTGTCTGCTGGTCGATATGTGACAGCTTTGCTCAAGATGTCGCAGGTTGTCCAGCGCTGCGCATAGAAGCGGCTCGACGCTGGACCGCCCGGGTGGCATCGGCAGGCCAGCCGTTCTCAAGCGCATTCAACGGTTTCGTCTTGAAG
>NZ_BONY01000170.1 GCF_016862955.1 Rhizocola hellebori
TCACCGCCGGGTGCTGGCGAGAGCTGGCCGAGCCGATGACCGCCAGCACCGCAAGCATGCGGCTCAACCTGCGCCCGCAGGAGCTGCTATGGCGCGGCCCGTTCACCGAGCCGCAGAGCGCGGCCGGCCCGCTGTGGGCCGAGTCGGGTTGTCAGCTGCACGAGCCGTGGATGGAGTACTACGCCGGCGGCGGGTTCGTCCCGTTTGGACAGATCCACGGGCACTCGGCCATCGTCAGCTACACCGACCACAGCTGGCACGCCGCCGAGAAGATCCGCCAGCGGGCCTGCGCCGACTGGCGGGCGCGGCAGTTCCGGGTGCGGATAGGCGGGCGTCAGTTCATCGGCGTCGACCCCAAACACGGCAAAGCCGGTGCGCCGCAATGGCAACCCCTGATCCTGGAGGACGCCGAGGTGATCGCCGCGGCTATTGCCTAGACGGCATGAAGGTGAACATGTGCCCGCCAAGCTCCAGGTCGCAAGGCTCGCCGGTGTAGCGGTGCACGCCCACGCCGAAGTCCAAGCCGTGCTCGGAAAGCCACACCCCGGCGAAGTCGTTGCCCTCGAACCATTCACAGATCCTCGGCACCATGTCCGGCTCGCGCCGGTGCCTGGTCCAGATCACCCGGCCACCGGGCTTGCAGAGCTGCGCGCAGTAAATGGAGACGGTGCGCTCGATGTCCTCATCGCTGATGTTGCCGAACACCCCGCACAGCAGAACGAGATCGGCCGGGGCCATCCCGCGGTAGTGATTGGTTGGCCCGGCATCGGCCACGATCACCTGGACCGCGCCCAGCCCGGCCGCGGCGGCCGCGGCGCGGGCCACCCCAGCGTTGCGCTCGTCCAGCTCGATCAAGCGGGCGGCCACATCGTTGCGGCGCGGATGGTCCCGCAGCACGCCGATCAGGTCATCGCCCTGCCCGGCACAGGCGCTGACCACCCGGATCAGGCCGGGCGGGCACGCGTCCAGCGCCGAGCGCACCTGATCCCGGACCATCTCAAGGCGCTGGGAGAGCTCCGACTCGGGGTCGGCGTAGCTCTCGTGCCACCGGTGCCAATCCATCCCGGCATGCTAGCGAAGGTTCTTCAGATTGGCGGGTCACAGGCCGATCAGGGGCAGCACGTCGTGATAGCCCAGCCGCAGGTAGATGCGGGTCGCGACCTCGTTGCCGGCCATCACGCCCAGGCAGCACAAGCCGTATGAGGTGACCAGGCGCGTGGTCAACGCGGCCGAGACGGCGGCCGCCAGACCCCGGCCGCGATGCGCCGGGTGCACCGCGACCCCGCCGATCATTCCCGTGCTGGGTGGCGCGTCGCTGCCGGGTGGGCGGGTGCTGCGGTCGGCACCGCACGCCACTAGCTGGCGGCCGGCCCAGATGCCGTACCACGAAAGAACAATCGGATCGCCGGGACGCACCGAACTGTCGGGGAAACCTTCGTCGAGGAGACCGTTTACCGCTTCCATGTCGTGCACCTGCACCACCTCGTCCTGGCCCGGCTGAGGTGGCGCAACGCTGGTGGTCCACCGGAAGTCCCACGCGTCGGCGGAATGCTGGGCCTGGGCGCGGCGCACGTTGGTGCGCTTGACCGGCCCGCGCAGGTCGTGTGCGGCGGCGACCAGATGCCTGACCGAGTCGTCCGGCCCGAACCCGTGGGCAAGCCGCCCGAAGTGGGTGTCTCCCCACCACAGCACCGCGTCGTGGGTGGCCAGCCCGGCCGCGTTCGCCATCATCCCGGTACTGAATCGGCCGTAGACATGCCCATCGAGTGCCCTGGTCACGTCCTCGGCACCGGTCAAGTGGATCACTCGGTGATGATACTCAGTAGACTCACGCGGGTGACCACGCAGACACCCACCGGACCAGGCCACGGCAGCAGCGTCATCGGCTATCTGCCGCTGGTGGCCCGCAACCGCGACGAGGCGCATCGCTCGGCCACCCCGCTGGAGCTCTTCTTCGACCTGTGCTTCGTGGTCGCGGTCGCCCAGGCTGGGCAGCGGCTCGTGCATTCGGTGGCAGAGGGCCACTTCGGGCACGGCATCGCCGGCTACCTGGTCGTCTTCTTCGCCATCTGGTGGGCGTGGATGAACTTCACCTGGTTCGCCTCCGCATACGACAACGACGACGTCCTCTACCGCATCGCCACGCTCGTGCAGATCGCCGGGGTGCTGGTGCTCTCCGCCGGGATCGCGCGCGCCTTCGAAGGCGACTTCACCGTGGCCGTCATCGGCTACGTGATCATGCGGGCTCCCCTTATCTGCCAATGGTTGCGGGCCGCCGCTGGGGAGACCGGCCCGGCCCGCAGCACCGCGCTGCGCTTCGCCGCCGGGCTGCTGATCGTGCAGATCGGGTGGGTGCTGCTGCTCCTGCTGCCGCAGTCGACGTGGTTCTGGGGTTTCTTTCCGCTCGCCATCGCCGATCTCGCGGTGCCGTGGATCGCCGAGCGCCCCCACCCGACCAGCTGGCACCCGCACCACATCGCCGAACGCTACGGCCTTTTCACCATCATCATGCTGGGCGAAACCATCGCCGCCGCGACCGTCGCCGTGCAGTCCGCTTTGGACAAATCCTCAGTGAGCACCCTGTTGCCGATCGCCGGCGGCGGGCTGCTCATCGTCTTCGCCGCCTACTGGATATATTTCGCCGCGCCGATCCACGAATATCTCGCCTCAAACCGGCAAGGCTTCCTTTGGGGGTACGGCCACTACGTCATCTTCGCTTCGGCTGCCGCGATCGGCGCGGGCCTGGAGGTCGCCGTCGAACACGCCGTCCATGTCGCCCACATCTCCGCCTTCGCCGCGGCCGCCGCGGTCACGCTGCCCTCCGCGCTGTTCCTGATCAGCGTCTGGATGCTGCACTCAAGGCACTTCAAAAGCGGCCTCGCGGAGCAACTCGTGCTCCCGGTCAGCGCCGCGCTCGTGCTCGCCTGCACCTTCGCCGGCGCCGCCGCCGTCCCCCTGGCCGGCCTGGTCTGCGTGGCCGCCGTCGCCCTCGGCGTCTACCTGCACACCCGCCCGGTCACCCCACCCTGACCTTGCCATCCAGCCTCGGCCGCGGATTCCCTTCCACCGCAACACAAATCCCAAAGACCCGCGCATAGGTCGTCCACCCGTTGACCCGGCCACGGTTGTTGCTGATCTGCACCCGCCCCGAGCGCGGATCCACCGATGAGACCAGGTGCAGGTAGACCGTGCCCGCCACCCGGGCCAACACGATGTCGCCCACCTCGACCTTCGCCGGATCCACCGGCGCGACCGAGACCTGCTGACGGCTCCGGATCAGCGGCACCATCGAAGAACCACTAGGCCGGAACTCCACCGTCTTCCCGCCCGCCACCCGCGCCGCAACGCCGTCCAACATTCCCATCGCCAGCCAGTCTCGGCCAGCACCCCCTCCCCCGCCACCAAATATCAGCGACGCCGCAAAACATGTGAGCATTGCTGACCCAGTCAGCACCAACCTGATCCACCACTCGGTCAAACTCACGAACACCGGTCAACCCCGGTCTCCTCAAGCAGCTCGCGGTGAGCGGCAGTCACCGCGTCTTCCCTAGGCTCCAGCCTGGCTCCACGTGCGCATCGTGACTGCGATGCTGCATCAACACCCGCCCGACCCGGTCAGTGCAAACAATGATCGCGACCTCGTGATTGCACCTGCTGTGGCTGGTGCTCCCGCTGGGCTTGCCGCGGCCGCGAGTTGCGCGGCTGGTGCCGGGCTGGTGGGCATTGCTTTCGCCGCACCTTTGCTCTGCACCCATACACACACATTGATCATGGAGGTGCGTCTATGGGTGCAGAGCAAAGCTCGCAGCAACCCATACCCCTGCCAGCGGTTCCCGCTGTCGATCGGTCGCGGCGGAGAAAGAACCGGTCACACCAACGCCGGCGGTGAGGGGGCGTGCCAGCTGCATCAACGCAGCGAGGCAGAGACGTAGCTGCCACCAGAACAGTAGGCAGCCCGCGGCCGAGCAGAGGCGAGGCCCCTCGGCTAAGGCGAAGCCCCGGGGGCGGCCTGGCAACACTGAAAGACCACCGAGAACACAGCAAGCCCCCAGGCGGGTCCTTGCCGCACCGCAGCGCACGATCAGGCTTGCCCACATCAGCGCCGGCACCAA
>NZ_BONY01000171.1 GCF_016862955.1 Rhizocola hellebori
CCCCGGCGCCGACGAGCAGACCCAACTTGTCGCCGTCTCCCGCATGGGCTCCACAGTGGACTCGGTCAAACACCTGACGCCCGAGGACCTGCTGTCAGCCTGGCGTTAGGCGCATGCGCTCATCATGAGGATGGCCCATTCGTGGAACATCCTGGGAGACAGGCGAATCTGCGCACGTCCATCCAGTCGGCACCGTCGATGTTTACGGCACAGCCAGCCCCCTTGAGCCGCGTCGCGATTTTGTGCAGCTTTTCGACGGTCCCATCCAGATTGATCGCGTTGCGGCCGCCTAGGTCGGAGAAGGGCCTCAGGTCACCGATCTCCACGATGATCGTGCGGCGCGAGTCGACGGCGAAGGCCATCCCCGCCTCGAAGAGCACATTGGGCCTCGCCTGTCCCGTCGTCTGTATCTCGTACCCCGGATCGGTGCGGGTTAAGAATTTCTCGTCAAGCTTGACGAAGTCATCCGGAGTGAGCAGGACCACGACAGCCTGTGCCATGGTGAAGGCGTGAGCGACGGTTTCACCGACGAACGGCGTTGCTTGCCCTGTGCCGAGAACCAGCTCTTCCCATTCCAGCGGCCGCAGATCCAAGGCGCGCAAGAAGTCGAACATCGCCAATCGGGCCTGCCCATTGCGGCCGTGTATCACGAAAACCCGCCGGGCAGGGTCGGTGGAGACGACGTGATACGTCTCAAGGTGTGTCACCGCGCACGCTCGTTGGTGTGCTCAGCAAGAAGATAGAGCACATAGGACACCACGTAAGGTGCGTGAGCCTGGACATGGGATGGCGCTTCCAGAGCGATCTGCTCCTGGCCAAGCAACCGGCCATTGTCCGGATCGAAAATCAGAATGTCCCTTACCTTTCCCGATTGCGGATGCTCGCTGTCCACACCGATGGCGACACCGCGACGCCCAGCCCGGTCGACCACCGATCCGTAGGACCGCAATTCCGGGATGTCGGCCAGGACGCGCAACGTCGCAACACGCTGAGGTGGGGCCAGACAATGGAACCGATACATGTCGCCCACCGCTCGCAGGAGCCGCTCGGGTCCCTGGCCCGCCTGGTGGTAGGCCAGTTGACCCGCCAAAATGGGAACCTCGGCCGAGGGTTTGTTCACCACGACAGCGAACTTTCCCGGCGGATAGTCGGTCACTTCGACTTTGCCCGGCAGGTAGTCGCCGGTGAACCGGGTCAGCCACATTCCGCCGGGTACTGCCGGCAGCGTGACACGCCTTTCGTAGGCAGATTTGTCCTCTGCCCACCACGCTTGCCAGTCGTGGGCCACCACACCGGAACTCTGCGGGGTTACCTCGGCCGACCAGGTCTGCAACCGAACGTGGGTGTAGAGCCCCGTGCCGCAGTCGTTGCCGGCTGCGCCGGCAGTCCCCGAAAGCTGCAGCAAAGTCTCGTAGGCAGGAACCTTGCTGGTGACGGCTTGCCACTCCAGCTGGCCCGGGCGCTCCGCCGGTTCATAGCTGACGCTGGGTGCCAGTGCTTCGAGAATCGAGATCCACCCGATAGCGAGCACCACCACGCAAGACACCGTGATGATGCGGACCGCGGTCACCATCGACCCTTGCCCACCGGGTTGGTACACATCAATTGGCAGGCCAAGTATCCGCCGTATGCGCATCTTGAGCCGGTATCCGCTGCGCGCCTCAACCATCGCCCTTATTTCCGCCCCGGTGGTAGACGGTGCTGGGATCTGCTCACCCCCGGGCTGTACCACGTTGAGCTCGATCTGGCCGACAAGCCGATTACGGTCATCGTTGGACGTTCTCATCGACCTCTCTCCCGTTCGTCGCCGTGATCTTGCTTGAGATAATCGTTGCCCAGGATCTGGCGGATCTTCAATCTGACGTTTTGAAGGCGCTGACGACCCGCGGCCGAGCTGATGCCGAGAATCTCGGCGATCTGGGCGCGGCTTAGCTCGTCCACATAGGCCATCATCAGCAGCTCACACTGCGCCGGCGTCAGCTTGGCCAGGGCTCGACGCAGGTCGATCCCATGCTCCACCGAACCAGAGTTGGACAGGTGACGCATGATCGCTGCCTCGAGGACCTCGTGTCCAGATAGCTCCGGCCTACGTCGACAGGACCAGCGATAGTAGTTATTGAGATGGTATTTAGCTGTTTTGTACAGCCAGGGTAGTGGATCATCCGGGACCTTGTATCTCTTGGCCCAAGCGGTGTCGAAGGTCTTCTGCACCAGGTCGCCCACAGCTTCCGGCTCGCCTTGCAGCCGAGCAGACACCACCGCAGTGATTTGTACCTCGAACTTGTCGAGGAGTGCGTCATGCCACGTCGCATCACGCACACTGTTTTCCGCCAACGCCTCACGACTCCTGTCGAGACACAAAGATCGCACCGCACAGCCCAGGAAAGCTCTGCCCCACCCTCAGAACGTTCCCAGCCGCGGATCTGTGAGTCACAGTTTGGTCACGACATACAACTACCGTACGCATCGAAGAATGCACACGGCGCAATGATGGCGAAGGTGGCTAGCCGAAGATGTCGTCCGCCGTGACCACCAGTGTTTCCGGATCGGCGTGAGTGACACTCTCCCGTGCACAGACGACGAATTTCGGATTGTCTACCAGCGGCAGGCCGGAGTCGTGCAGCTTGCGGTCAAGGGCACGCACAGCCCGGCGCCCGTCCTCGGTTTTGGCCCACTTGGCCTCGCCGGCGATCGCCGCTCGACGGCCCCTTCCAACGAGCACCACCGCGTCCATTTCGCATGGATCTTCCTGTGGCCGCAGACGGCTTTTCCAAAACCGGCCGACCTCCGTCGCAGGTTCGGGCAAATCGAGTTCGTCAACTGTCCGGGTGAGGTGCGTGCGCAACGCCTCTTCCCAACGGTCGCCCATGTAGTCGTCGAACTGGGACTCCATAATCTTCGCGACGTGACTTGCCAGCCCTTGGGTGATGGCAGCTCGATGGGGCTCAACGATCGTGAGCCAGAAAGCCAGGAAGTTGTCAGCGATCCGGTATAGCGCCCGGCGGCCATCCGCTTCAACCCGAACCGGCTGGATACGTTCCACCAGATCAAGCTCCTGTGTGGCTTGCAAGGCGCGCGTTGGATCAGCCCCGACCGCGGTTTTCAGCTCTGCGAATCGCGTGTTGCCTCCGGATATCGCCCGCAACAACCGACCAGGAAGCCTCTCCCTGCCACCCCCGGGGAAGTCTTCTGTGGACAGAACCAGCTCGCCTTCGTTGAGCAGCAGAGCCTGCTCGCTGCAGAACAAACGCACAAGGTTCTGCCGAAAGCTCAGACCGTCATCCCAAAGGCTCAGATAGAAAGGCATCCCACCGCAGACTCCCCAAGCCTTGGCGCGCTCGCTCGGACTCAGGCGCGGCAGCAGCAATGCGCTTTCGCGGGGAGCGAACGGCTGCAGGCGCAGTCTCAGCGTTGCCCTGCCAAAGAGCGGCGCTCGTTCGTGCTGCAGTTCCTCCATCGTGCGCACGGCCGACCCGCACAGCAGCAGGCGCAGCTTGGTGTCTGCCATCCTCTCCCAGATCGCTCGAAGGCCGCTCGCCATCGAGGGATCGGAAGTCAAAAGCTCGGGCACCTCATCGATCGTGAGCAGTAGCGGCTGACGGTGAGCCGCGTCGGCAAGCGTGTCGAAGACGTCGTCCCAGCTGACGAACGGGCGGCTGAGCAGATCGCGCCGGCCGGCTGCCAAAACGGGAGCGGCAGCAGCGCTTAACGCGGCAAGCTCCTGGCCCAGCGGGCGGTTGCGCGCCACGTGGAAGATGCTCCGCTTGCCCCTGGCCCAATGGCTAATCAGGTAGGACTTCCCCACCCGCCGCCTGCCCCAGACGATGCCGAGCTGGGATCCGGGACGCTGCCACCACTCATCGAGAGCGGCGATCTCGCCGACGCGATTGACGAACGCCATGCTCACCGCCCTACGTATGCTACCCGCCACGTAGCCTACCGGTCACGTATGCTACCTGTCACGTAGCCTACGTGCCACGTAGGCTCAGACCATACTGCCAGCCGAC
>NZ_BONY01000172.1 GCF_016862955.1 Rhizocola hellebori
TATAGGCCCGCCGGCAACTTGTGCCTCGTCGACCTGACCGCGCTCAATCCGATCGCGGCAGTCGACCGCGATAAAGACGACAAACCGAAGCAGCAACAGGAATTTAACGCCGAGTCACAGCAGACGTTGCGCGGATACGAGTTCCGCGGCTGCGTGATGCAGCGTTGGTTGAAAGGCGACCGCAACGACGTTGGTGACCGGTGGTATTCACTACGCGTGCAAGCGACATACTTTCCCGACGGGACGCAAGAGGACAAAGTCAACCGGCACATCGACGCCCAGCTCAAGGCAGCGAGAGAACCGGGTCACATCCGTAATGTCAAGGACGGGCCATCGATCGGCGGGCTTGGCCAACGAGCGATCCAGATGTCCGGCCAGGATCCGATTTCTGCTGCCGGCGATCCGCAGTACTACCTGCTGGTGCGCAACGAGAATCTGGTGCTGGAAGTGAGCATGGGGATTCACCCGTTTGGACTCAAGGGAAACCCGCCACCGCGGTTTGTCGGGGACCCGCCGTCGCTGCTGCAGTCGTTTGCCCTGGCCAACCTCACCACGCTGCGTTCGCTGCCGGAAAACTGATCCACAACACCGCCGTTGGGGGTCGCTTGATCCGCAACGGCGACTGGTCGCAGCTGAAACTGCTGCGCCTGAACCGCAACGGTGGTGATGCGGTCCAGACGGAAGAATCTGACCGCGCCACAGCCTGCTGACAATAGCTCGCGACGGTTCCGCCTCGGCGTGTCTGCTTGCTTAATGTGAACCAGACAGAGCACCCGGCGGCGACGTACCAGCGCGTTCCACGCGGAGCCGGCCACAATATTAAGCAGCGCCATGGCATCGCCGTACTGATACCCCGCATAAACACCGAACCCGCACCGAACACTGATCACGAGCGAAGCGAGCAACGCGACCCACTCGCTCTCACCACACGAACGGCAAGCGGACAGCGGTGTTGGGTTGCGACGGGGAGATGGCTGGCGGTGATCTGACAGACATCGGTGGGATATGTGGCTAGGTTACTCAGGCATGTATGCGACGATTTCTGGCCTTGCCCGTCCACGCTGGGTGTTGTCCTGGCAGCGGCGTCTCGGTGGCCGGTACAACCTGGCCGCGGCGCTGATCGCGGCGCTGGTGTTCGCGTTGACTGTGGCCGGGCTTGTTGGGCTGGCGATCATTCGCGTGCTCGCGGCTATGCCCAGCGAGGGTGAGGCCATGGCCATCGCGCAGATCGCTATGCTCAAGGCGCCGGTGAATCTGCCCGGTGGGGTTGTGTATTGCGATCGGGTTTGCCCAGTGGATTGGTACCTGCACGGGGATCAGGTCGCCTCGTTCGACGATGACATCCTGGAAAATCTTGCGCCGAGCTTTGACGTCCGCGGGCTGCTGCCGCCGGGAGTTCATCCGCTTGATGACCATGTGGCCGTCGCGTACCCGATGGAGTTCCAGAATGTCGGCACGTTCCTTCGCGCGGCTCGCCAGCGCTTGGCGACGGCCGGGTGGGCTTTCAATGCGCTTTCTGATGATTCAAGCTATACCAGTGTCTGGGCGGCGAAAGACGATCTGGTGGTGCGTGTTTACACGACCACCGCGCCCTATGGGCGCGGCGAGACGGCGCTGATTGAAGTCAGCGCAAACTTTCCGGTCTACGGCGCTGCGTTCATCGGGCTCGGTTTCCTGCTCAGCTTGCCGGCCGGATGGGCGCTGACCACCCGTACCCTGCAACGGGCCCGTCGCTCCCGCATGCAGATCAAATCACTGATTGTTATCGCGGGAAGCCTTGTCCTGCCTGCCATCTGTATCGCGTTGATCGGAATGGCGGTGGCAGGCTTCGTCGCGCTCACCGACGATCTGTCCATCACCGACTTGCTCCTACCGGCCGCAACCCTGTCGGTGTTATCAGACATCCCCGTCGTCATCCCTGCCACCGCGACCGCCATCGTGTTGATGCTGCTTCTCACCTCCGTGCCCCTTGCCCGGCAAATGCGGGCAGCCGGCCGCGCCCGATTCTGGGCGGGCTGATCAACGAATACACGCAGGCCGCATAGCCTTAGCCTGATTTACGAGCCCCACTGTCGACGCTCATGGAATTCCCCAGGGCTTGTGATCACGTAATTCCCCATGGGGTGGGCCTCGATGTCCTTTCTACTCGTTGTGGTTTTGGGGAGTGCGAGTGGCCCCCTTGGGCCGTTTGTTGGGGCGGTAGCTTGGCCCGTTCATAAAGACTTGATGACTGTTATTGATCAGGCGGTCGAGCAGCGATTCGGCGACGACTGCGTTGGGAAATAAGGGATACCAGTCTTGGGGTGCCCGGTTGGCGGTGATGATGAGGCTGCGGTTGCTGTTGGCCCGTTCTGAGATGAGCTCGTAGAGGTCGTCGGCTTGTTGCGGGTTGAGCTCGCGCATGGCGAAGTCGTCGAGGATCAGGACGGCGGGCCGGGTCAGTTCGGCCAGCCGTCTTGCCCAGGTGCGGTCGGCGTGTCCGCCGGCCAGGTCGGCCAGTGCGCGGCTGGTCTTGATGAACCGGACTTCGGCGAGCTGGCGGATGGCGAGCATGCCGAGTGCTTGTGCGACATGGCTTTTACCGACTCCGACCGGGCCGTAGAGGATGACCGATTCCCCGGCGTGTAGCCAGCGAAGCGCGGCCAGGTCACGGATCTGGGCAGCGGGCAGTTTCGGGCTGGCGCCGAAGTCGAACTCCTCCAGGGTGCAGAGTTGGTCGAAGTGGGCGCGCCGGACGCGGCGGGCCATGGCCTGGGTTTCCCTGCGGCCGATCTCGTCGTGGCAGAGCACTTGCAAGAAGTCCAGATGGCCGAGCTCGCCGTTGCGGGCCTGGGCAAGGCGGGCGTCGAGGGTGTCGAGCATCCCGGAGAGCTTCAATGCCCGCAGACTCGTATGCAGGCTGGTATCGACAACAGTCATCGGTTCCTCTTTCTGGTGGCGGAGGGAGGCTGGATGGTGCGCTGGTCGCTCGTGGTGGCCGAGGGGCCGGCGGGCGGCTGGCTCGTGTCGGCCTGGTCCGCGGCGAGCGGGCGGCTCGTCTTCTGCATGGGGATGACGTTGGCGAACAGCTGCGAAGGACCGTGCAGGAACGCTGCGGCTCCGCCGTCGCCGGTGCGGGTGTGCTCAGGCGCGGGTTCGATGTCGGTACCGGCTGTCAAGATGCCTTTGATCGTGCGATACGACGGATCGCCGACCGCGATGGCCTTGGCGCATGCGGCTTCGACGCGCTCGACGGGGTATTTGCCGGTCAGGCCGAGGATGCCCTGAGCGGCCCGCAGCCGGAACAGGACTCCGACGGCTAGGAGTCCGTCGATGACCTCGGTGCAGGCCGGGCCGATCTCGGCGGCCCGCTGACGGCACCAGACCGGAGTGCGCATCTTGAACGCGATCTTCTCCGGCGGGTAGTGGCCGAAATCGGTTTGCTTACCAGAAGGTTTACGGCCATGGGTCGCGATCAGCTGTCCATTGTGGAAGATCTGCACCACCGTCGGCGTCGACCGGGCGTCGACGCGTTGACCGATGTAGCGCCACGGGATCGAGTACAGGGTCTTGCCGACCTTGGCGTGGATGTCCGGGCCGACCTTCGCCGTCGACCAGGTCGCCAGCACGAAAGGCTTACGCGGCAACGGCAGCAACGCCTCGGCTTCCAGCGCGGTGAACACGTCCAAGGGCTTGGCGCCGCCCAGCGGGCGACATGAACGTGATCCGGCGACCTGGATACACCACCGCAGCGCCTCAGCGCGCATCTGCTGCAGCGAGGTGAATTCCCTTCCGCGCCAGAAGCTGTCCCGAACATACGGAACTTGGCGCTCCACCCTAGGCTTGTCCTTCGGTTTGCTCCGGCGGGCCGGGTCGACCAGGACCCCGTAATGTGCGGCGAGCTCGCCATAGGACC
>NZ_BONY01000173.1 GCF_016862955.1 Rhizocola hellebori
CGTGTCGTTCACCTGGGCGATTCCTTGTGCTCGTGGCGTTTGGCATGATGGTGGTGCTCCTGTCGGTTTGGTGATTGGCGGGTAGCTGGGCCTCGGTGTCGTGTGGAAGCGGTCGCCGGGGCCTTTTGCTGTTAGTGCGTGCCGATGGCGGCGGTTTCATTGCCGCGCACGGGGTCTGAGAGGCTTTCTGAGCCAAGATCTCGACTTCCCTGGTGTCGAGGGAAGGGTGGATTTGGAGGGATGTGGTCATTGGTGGCCTCCTCGTTGATTGATCTCGCATCCGGCACAGATGTCCCGTCCGGGCATGACGAGGAAGAGTCCTTGCCCGCATGAGCGGCAATGCGCCGGTCCTTCACTCGGGGCGTCAGGCGTTGAGGTGCCTTCCGCACGGGTGGCGCTGTTGGGGGAGAGGTAGCGCGACCAGGCGTCGGCGAGTCCGGCGCTGCTGGCTTCGCGGCCCTCTACCGGGTAGGTGGTGTAACCGCGTATCGATGCCCCGGTGTCCTTGAAGACGCTCGGTGAGACCTCGTAGGGCTTGAGGGCCTTGGCGAGACGGACAGAGTCGATGGGCTTGCCGCCAAGGTCTGCCCACGGAGACTCGGGCAGGTTGACGAGCGCTTGGAGGATGTCCGATGTGGACATCCGTTCGGCGTTGCCGAAGATGCGGCGAAGGTCGGCTAGAAGCCGGATGCCGAAGGATTGCGCTTCGGCGGGCGCGCGGAGCACGAAGTATTCACAGGCGGCCCGTGCGGTTTCGGGCCAGTGGCCGCCTGCTGCGTCGGCGATGGCGATGAGCGCTTCCCAGACTTCGGCGGGCCGGTCATCGACGCCGTAGGGCATTTGGGGTCGGGCGTCGGCCAGCTCGGGCCGTTGAGTTTCCACCCATGCGGCCAGGTCGAGGCGCAGGGGCCGGGCTTCGGTTTCGGCGTCGCGTTCCCGGAACGGTCGGACTTTGATGGAGGTGGGGCGGCGGCGCATGTGGATTACCACGGCGCGAGTGAGGATGGTGGCGGGCATGTGCCCGGCCAGCCCAGCGAGCACGACCGGCGAGTAGACACGGAATTTCTGTACGCCCATCTTCGCGGCGTCGCCAACGCATCGGGGAATCGTTGCGCCCCTTTTGTATCCGGCGTTGAGCAACGCGCGGAGGTCTTCGTGATTTCCTCCGGCTTTGGGGTTGAACACGGCATCGATTTCGTCGAAGAGCAGGCTCACTGGCCCGTCGTCGAGCATTCGGAAGATAGCGGCTGTGGTCGGGGAGAAGATGAGTTCTGGTTGGTGGCACAGCAGGTTGAGCAGTTCGAGCACCCTGGTTTTCCCCGAGCCAGGTTCGGCACTGGAAAGCACGAGGCGCGGGGTGACGTAGAAGGCATCGGCGACGTGGCTGTGCGCGGCCCACAGGGCGAGTACGGGTAGGCAGTGTTCGTTAGGCAGGGCCAGATAGGGGCCTAGCCACCCGGTTACGGCGTCGAGCACGTCCGCGCCTTCGGTACGGGCGTTGGGTGTGTGGTGGTGGGTTTCGGTGGTCATAGGGTCACTCCTTCGGCGTGGAAGCCGCCTTGGATGGCGGTGCGGGTTTCGCGTTCGGTCTGCTGGGCGTTGCGTCCGGCCTCGGTCAGCACCGCCCACGCATCGCTGCGGTTGATGGCTCCGACGGCGACCATGCGGGCTACGCCGCGCGCCGCGCCGTAGAGGGTGGTGCGGCGCTTGCCTTCCGGAGCTCGGGCGATGGTGGCCAGCAGAGACTCGAGGAGCCGTTGCGGCGAGGTGATGCCTTCCCCGTGGCCAAGTTCGGCGGACGAATGCGGCGTGGGCGCCGGAGCGGGTCGCGGCTGGCAGGCCTTCACCAGCGCGGAAGGCATCTCGGCCACCGGCCACGCTCTAATCCATTCGTAGGCGGTGTGGGTGCGTGGGTGGATGGACGGCGGGGCGACGACGTAGCCGCCATCGCCGCGTATGTCGATTCCTGGGCCGAGGCGTCCCTGAGAGCAGGGAGCCTTGCCTCCGGGATGCCGGTAGTACAAATGCCGGCCACCGGAACCAGTGCGGACCAGCAACGTTGGCGGGCAAAGGTCGTCTGAGACGAGGCCGGTGAGGGTGTCTTCTCCGCCGTGGTCGGGGTCGACGTCGACCACGACGAGACGGGAGGCCAGACCGGTGCGGATGGCCAGCATGGGCCGTGGCACCAAGCGGAACATGATGTCGATGCGGCGCGATTCGCGTGTGGCGGCATAGAGGCCGTGGCAGGTCAGGCAGCGACAGGCCTCACGGTCGTGCGAAGCGTCGGCGTCACGGCAGGCATCACAGTTGGCTACGGGTCGTTTGTTGTGGCCGAGCAGGAATACCGGCCAGCCTTTCGCGGCGTAGCGAAGCGCAGCCGCTTTCAAGGGGTGAGTCACCGAAGGTGTCCTTTCAGGGTTGGGGTGACGTGTTGTGCGTGCATGGCGCGGATGATGCGCTCTGGCACGCGTGCCGCGCCGTGGCGTGAGGCGTTGCGGCGCAGGCAGACCGCGAGGGGCACATGGCGCAGGTCGACGGTGACCGGGTTGGCTGCTTCCTCGCGGGCAAGGTCGAGCAGCTGCTGATAGTGCGCCTCGGGGAGGTTGGTTTCGTCGAAGATGACCGAGATTCCTTGCCGTAGCAGGATTTTCGCTGCGGCGTGGGCGGCGTCGGTGACCTGCTTTTCGGTCTGCTCGCCTCGTGGGCCGTGGTGCAGCATGGCGCGCAGGTCGTCGCGGCTGATGCGGGCGCGGCCCGGTGCGGCGGCAACCCAGCGCCGGGCCAGGGTGGTTTTGCCGCATCCGGGCAGACCTCGCGTGATGAGCACATCTGCTTGCGGCGCAGCCTTTTCGCCGTTTGCCGGTTGCTGGCCGAGCAGGTGGGCGACGGCCTGGTAGGTGCCCGCGATGAGCTGGCGGGCGAGGTCTTGTGCAGCAGCTTCAGCGGCGGGAAGCGTGACCACGACGCGGATTTCGAGCCATCCGTGGCCAGCTCGCGTGCCGCTGCCAGTTTGGTAGCGGGTGCCGATGATGCGGCCATAGTCGGTTTCCCAGATTTCGGGGGGCGAGGCGTGCTCGCCGCCGGTGACGTGCGCGGCGGTGCAGCGGGTGTCTTGGGTGCACCATTCGGGATGGCGGTTCATCGGCGTCCCCGTTCCAGCTCGGTGGCGAAGCGGCGCAGGTGGTTGAGCATTTTGGGGCCGAGCCGGAGGTGGTGGCCGATTCCCTGGCAGCGGCGGCACAGCCTGGTGCGGCCGAGCATGAGCCGCTTGTGGCCGGTGCCTTGGCAGCGACGGCACCGTTTGAACGGCGCGACCGCACACAGCCCGAGATAACCGAGCGTGACGATTAGTGGCGGGAGGATGAGGCAGGTAGCGGTCGTGATGAGGGTGTCCATGTGGTCTCCTTGGCCTGTTTTTGGGTAGGGAAAGCCAGGGCCGCTATGGGCTAGTGCCCTGGCCAGGTGTTGTGTGGGGTGCTATCGGTGGTGCTAGCGCTAGCGGGCCAAGCTGCTAGCGCTAGCAGCGTCCTAGGGTCTACCCGCCATGCCGTCGTTGGTTACGGGCGGTGATGGCGGTGGTGATGTCGTGGCGGCTGATGCCGCGCCGGTTGACGGTTTTGCCGTCCACCCGCCTGCCGATCTGTTGCGTGTCAATGTCGTAGGGCTTGAGAGCGGAGGCCAGCTGTTCAGGTGTCCACCCGTGGTAGTGCTCTGGGTGCAGTTCGGCTAGCCGCTCGACCACGGTCTCTGACCACACCTTGGCCTCATTGGCAGGGACGACCGACGCGATGTCGTCGAGCAGCGTGTCCCGCCGCGAACTGATGGATTGCTGGCCGATGGCCTGGCCTGCAAGGGTTCCAGCTGATTCGCGGGCGGCGCGGGCACGGT
>NZ_BONY01000174.1 GCF_016862955.1 Rhizocola hellebori
TTGTCAGTGTGAGGCTCCAGGACATGTTGGACATCATGGCTTCCGTTCATTGTTGACGGATTCACGACATCTTGGACGGCATCGAGACATCGGCGACATGATCGGTCGTTTGTTCGTTCGTGGATGCTGTCGACGGTGGTGAAGGCTCATCGGATTGGCTTGTGGAGCACCGTTATCGGGCAGTGATGCAGGTTCTTGACGGGGCGCCGGTAGCGGTTGCTGCTCGGGCGGCGGGCGCGTCGCGGCAGTCGTTGTACTCGTGGCTTCGCCGCTATGAAGATGAAGGGCTCACTGGGCTACGGGACCGCTCGCGTCGGCCGCATACCTCGCCGAACCGGCTTCCCGCCGCGGTGGAGGCAATGATCTGTGAGTTGCGGCGGCAGTTCCCAGCGTGGGGTCCTCGACGTATCAGCCACGAGCTACAAGACCGCGGTGTGCCAGGTGCACCCGGCCGTAGCGCGGTCTATCGGGTGCTGGTCCGCAACGGTCTGATCCGCGCAGAGCTTCAGCAGCACAAGCGCCGCTACCGGCGCTGGCAGCGCGACGCGCCAATGCAGCTGTGGCAGATCGATATCATGGGCGGCGTCTTCCTGTCCGGCGGCCGGGAATGCAAGCTGGTCACCGGCATCGACGACCACTCCCGCTACGTGGTCATGGCGGCCGTCGTGTCGCAGCCATCCGCGCGAACGGTGTGCCAGGCGTTCACCGAAGCCCTTTCCCGCTATGGGGTTCCGTCAGAGGTTCTTACCGACATTCATCCTGAGTCGGTCTCGATCGTTCTTCGTGGCGCGGCCAGTCGCGTAGATTTCTTTCGAGTCCGGCGCCTGTCTGATGCTGCTGCTGACCGATCGGAGCCGTGCCTGGATGGCATGGACTCCTTGCCTGTTGATTGCGGCATTGGGCAGGGCTCACGCCGGTAAGGGAAGGACCCTATTGGGAACCTGGTGACGCCGCTGACCTGTGGGCCGCGGTGATCTCTGATAGTGAATGTCTGGTGCTCGCCCTTGCCGTCGTGACCGCCATAGTTGGTCCACTGATGACAAGTGAGGACGCCAATGAGAGTCCATTTAGGAGTCGATATCGCTTGCCGGGCAGCGCATCAGGCTGCATGCGCTGACGAGACCGGCAGGATGCTGTGGTCTGGGTATCGGTTCCGCACCGATGTCGAGGACCTGGAAACGCTTTGGGCGCGTCTGCCCGACGGGGCCGAGATCGTGGTGGTGATGGAGCCGACGCGTAACGCATGGGTGCCGCTTGCGGCGTGGTTTCGCCGGCAGGGCGCGACCGTGGTCATGGTCCCGCCCGAGCAGTCCGCTGATCTGCGTGCCTATTACGCCAAGCACACCAAGACTGATCGTTTGGATGCACAATTGCTGGCCCGCTTGCCGCTGCTGCACCCGGATGGGTTGCATCCAGAGACCGGCATTGGCCCAGGCGACCCGCTCAAGCGTGCGGTGAAGATCCGTGTCGGTTTGGTGCATCGCCGCACGACCTGCATGCAGCGACTCGATGCCCTGCTGGAGATCCTCGGCCCGGCGTGGGTGGACGCGCTGGGGTCATCAATGACCCAGACAGCGTTCAAGTTTCTGACCCGGTGGGCTAACCCTCACCAGGTGCGCCGCATCGGGCGGGCCCGGCTGGCACGCTGGTTCCAGAAGGAGACGCGTAAGCAATGGGGTGAGCAACACGCCGAGGCAGTAGTTGGCGCGGCGGAAGCCACGTTGGCGCTGTGGGGTCCAGCTGGACTGGACTATGAGGCCCTTGCCGCCGACATCGCCGTGGAGGCAACCCTTGCGCTGCAACTGTCGCAGCAGATCGCCGACCTTGACGACCGCATCTTCGATATGTACTGCGAAGCTGACCCGCAGCAGATCGTCATGTCCGCGCCCGGCGTCGGGAAGATTCTGGCAGCCCAGATCCGTGGCCGCATAGGCGATCCCAGCCGGTTCACCAGCCTGGCCGCGGCACGTTCGTTCTCGGGGCTGATACCCCGCAAGAACAGCTCCGGCCTATCCGACAGCGCCGGCGGCCCCACCAAACAAGGCGACGCCTGCCTTCGGCAGGCACTATTTAGCGCCGCCGATGCCGCCCGCAAAACCGATCCGCAACTAGCCGCCCGCTACCAGCGACTGATGTGCCAAACCGGACGGCACCACAGCTCCGCATTGTGCACCATCGCCACGGTCCTGCTCACCCGGATCGTCGCCTGTATGCGCAGCGGCACCGCCTACCAACTGCGCGACCTAGACGGACAGCCGATCAGCCGCGAACAGGGCCGCGCCATCGTCACCCAGCGATACCAAATCCCCGCCGAAATCCGTGACGCCCGCCGAACAATCAGCAAAGCCCGCAGCGCCCAGCGAATCAGCGGACCAGCGGGTCAAACCAGAAGTCGTCACCGCTCCAAGACCACGCCCGTCCTCCCATCAGCCTGAACCGCCCCCCACGACTTGACAACCGTTGGGAACTCAACGGAAAGCAGTTCACCGGCCGGTTTACCAAGCCGATGCCGGCCGAGGTGATGTTCGAGCGGATCTGCCGCGAGAACGGCATCACTACCCGGCTAACCAAACCGCGTTCGCCGACCACGACCGGGAAGATCGAACGATGGCACAAAACCCTGCGCCAAGAGCTCCTCGACCGGGTCGGCGCATTCGCCGACCACGCCACCGCGCAGGCCGCAATCGACGCGTGGGTACACGCCTACAATCACCAGCGACCACATCAATCACTGAAGATGGCCACACCAGTATCAATGTTTCGTCCCAGCCCCGCAGCAGCACCAAATCCGGCGATCCCGGTTCAGGTCAACCCGATAGGACTACCTCCAAAGATCCCTCAAGAACTGGTAACGCCCAACGCCAAAACAGTACTGTCCGAAATGGACATTCGCGCGATCGAGTGGGAAGCGATCGTTCCGCCGGGCGGCAGGTTGAGCCTTCCCAGCAACTGCGGCATCAAACTCGGCCAGGCCTATGCCGGGCGCACCGTCACCTTGTGGGCCGATGAACGCAGCATCCACGTCTGCCTCGACGGGCACCTCGTACGCACCCGCGGCTCCCGCCTGTCTGCCACCGATCTACTCGGACTGCACCTCAAGGGCGCCCGGCTGGCTGGCCCGGAACCTGGCCCGTCAGCGATGCCCGCCCTGCCACCACCGCCGACCACCGTGGTCGAGGTCGACCGCACGGTCAACCGCGAAGGCCGCTTCGCCCTAGGCGGCCACAATATCCAGGCCCCATCGAACCTGATCGGCAAACAGGTCACCCTGCGCCTGGACGGCTACCTCATGCACGTCATCTGCGGCGGCCTACTCGCTGCGACCATGCCCGCTCCCATCCCGCCCGACAGGCGGGCCAAGCTGTCTGGCGCCCGCATCTCCACGCAACCGCTACCGCCCGCACCAGCCCAGCCGCCACGCGCCGAGCGACGCGTCCCAGCCAACGGCGAGATGATGATCGCCCGTCAGAGGATCCATCTCAGCCCCAGTCACGCCGGCAAGACCGTCACGATCATCATCGAGGACACCCACTTCCGGATCCTGCACAACGAGGTCGAACTCAAGCTCGTGCCACGCAAGAACCCTAGCCAGCCCATACGGTTCAAGGCAATCGTGCGCCAAAAGAAATGATCAAAACAACGAATGTCCCGGCGCTGTCAACGATCTGCCGAAGCTGTCAACCATGACCCGAAGCCATGATGTCCAGCATCTCCCCGAGCCCCACACCACCCGGAGATCTCAAAGACCGTTGACA
>NZ_BONY01000175.1:2500-3669 GCF_016862955.1 Rhizocola hellebori
AGAGTCCTGTAACCGAAAATCAGCAGCCTCCTGTGTGGGTTTCTCGAGTAGCCGCGAACTCCTGTAATTTGCGGTGAATTTGCCAGGACCACCTGGTAAGGCTGAATACTCCCTGGTGACCGATAGCGGATAGTACCGTGAGGGAATGGTGAAAAGTACCCCGGGAGGGGAGTGAAATAGTACCTGAAACCGTCTGCCTACAATCCGTCAGAGCCTAGAACACCACCGTTGGGTGGTTATGGTGATGGCGTGCCTTTTGAAGAATGAGCCTGCGAGTTAGTGGTATGTGGCGAGGTTAACCCGGGTGGGGTAGCCGTAGCGAAAGCGAGTCTGAATAGGGCGAACATAGTCGCATGCTCTAGACCCGAAGCGGGGTGATCTAGCCATGGGCAGGATGAAGCGACGGTAAGACGTCGTGGAGGTCCGAACCCACCAACGTTGAAAAGTTGGGGGATGACCTGTGGTTAGGGGTGAAAGGCCAATCAAACTCCGTGATAGCTGGTTCTCCCCGAAATGCATTTAGGTGCAGCGTCACGTGTTTCTTGCCGGAGGTAGAGCTACTGGATGGCCTAGGGGCCCTACCAGGTTACCGAAGTCAGCTAAACTCCGAATGCCGGTAAGTTAGAGCGTGGCAGTGAGACTGCGGGGGATAAGCTTCGTAGTCGAGAGGGAAACAGCCCAGATCACCGGCTAAGGCCCCTAAGCGTGTGCTAAGTGGTAAAGGATGTGGGATCGCATAGACAACCAGGAGGTTGGCTTAGAAGCAGCCACCCTTGAAAGAGTGCGTAATAGCTCACTGGTCAAGTGGTTCCGCGCCGACAATGTAGCGGGGCTCAAGCACACCGCCGAAGCCGTGGCATTCACACAGTCCATTCGCCCAGATTGACGTCTGGGTGCAGTGGTGTGGATGGGTAGGGGAGCGTCGTGTATGCGGTGAAGCAGCAGCGTGAGCTAGCTGTGGAGCGTGCACGAGTGAGAATGCAGGCATGAGTAGCGAAAGCAGGGTGAGAAACCCTGCCGCCGGATGACCAAGGGTTCCAGAGTCAAGCTAATCTGCTCTGGGTGAGTCGGGACCTAAGGCGAGGCCGAGAGGCGTAGTCGATGGACAACGGGTTGATATTCCCGTACCCGCAAAGCAACGCCCACGCCGAACATCCAACCACTAACCT
>NZ_BONY01000176.1 GCF_016862955.1 Rhizocola hellebori
CTGGAACTCGTCGAGGCCGATACATCGATCCGTCTACCTGCTAGGGAAGGACATGGCGATGCCTACTCAGGTTATCGTCTCGGCTTCGGCCGAGCAGCCACGGTGGGGTTTTGATGCCTCACACCCGCTGGCTGAGGTGGTGGCCCGGCTGCATCGGGCACACGGTGATGCATCAACCACGCGCAACATCGGCATGGTCGCCTGCGCCCAATGCTGGGAGCAGGCGATTCGTGCCGATGAGCGCTTGGCGGTGGAGTTTGAACTTCCAGCGCTCGACATCGACCCCGATTACGTGGACACGGTGGCAGTCGAACGCGCTTGCAAGAGCGACACCAGTGCCGTGAGGCTGACACCCGCTGAGCGGCGTACTGCGGTGGCCAAGCTGACCGCACAGGGATTGACCCTCAACCAGATCTGCCGTCGGCTCCGGATCGCGTCGCGCGATGTTCGCTCGATCCAAGGTGGTGGCCGGTCTGGACAGTCGCTCCGCCTCGCAATTCGTCACAGCAAGGCGGTGGCCCGATGAGCGCCCCGCAGGTGTCCGGCAAAGCGGCTGACCGCCTGTCGATGGCCTTCTACGCAGGCGTGGCGGTAATCGCGCTGGCCGGACAGATCACAGCCGCTGAGCGGCTCGAACTGTCGATGCTGCTCGCGATACCCGGGATGGCGCTGCTGGAGCTGGGCGGCGTGGCACTCGCAGCTCGCGCCGATTACCGGCGCCGCCTCGGCGAGAACGCCTACGCGGCCCGGGTGCTCTCGGGCGGGGTGGCGTTGTTCGCGGTGCTGTTCAACTGGTTTGGCCACCAGCCCAACGTGTTCGCCGCTGGCGTGTTCGCGTTCATGTCCGCGCTCGGCTACTTGGTGTGGCTGATCAACTCTGGGGACAAGCGCCGTGACCAGCTGCGGGCTGAGGGCAAACTAACCGCTACCCCGCCTGTCTATGGGTGGGCGCAGTGGCTCAAGCGCCCGGCGCTGACCCGCCGTGCCCGCGCTCTGGCCCTGGCTGACCCGACGCTCGGTGTGCACGGTTCGCTGAGCGCGGCTGCCAATGCCGTTCGGGCCGAGGCGCGGCAGAAGGCGATTGCGGCAGCGCTGCGCGCCAAGCTCGCCAAGGCCGCTGACCCGACCTCGGCAGCAATCGCGGTAGCCACTTATGACCTGGACACGATCGCGGCGAAGCTCGCGGCCGAGGCCGACTATGACGGGCTGACCGCGTTGATCGCGGCTGAGATGACGCCGGTACTGCTGACCGCGTCGGCCGATGCTGTCGCCACCCGCAAGGCCAAGACGGCTGAGCTTGCGGCGCGGGCTGACGCCAGCCGCCCGGCGAAGGCGTCGACAGTGGCCAACGGCGGGAAGGGCATCTCCACGGCTGATCGTGTCGCCAAGCTCGCGGCGAAGACACCGGAGGCGAGCCCGGCACAGCTCGCGGCCAAGCTCGGCCTGTCTGAGCGCACGGTGCAGCGGTATCTGCCCAAGGCGACCTCCGAGGCTTCTTCCACGGTGGCGGATGTTGCCGACAGCAGCGTGCTGGCGGGAGCGGCGGCATGAGCGAGCACATCGATTGGGACGCCTACGAGCAGGAACTGTCTGATGTCGACAGCGCCCCGGTTCTGGTGGACTCCGCTGCTGATGTGACACCTCAGTTGGTTCCGGGCGGCGAGCACCGCCGCCCGGTCCTTCCCCCGTGGCTCAAGTCGCTGCGCGCGGCGCGGGACATGGCCCGATGGGCGCTGGGGTACACGTGGCACACCTTCCGCTTCCACCTCGTGCGCATACCGGTCTACGGCGGCAAGCTCGCGCTGCGCTCACCGCGCGGCCTGTGGCGCATCGTGCGCGGTGGCTTCCGATGGGGCTTTGACCTGGAAGGCGAACCGGTGCGGCAAGCCGCCGTACGCCGCGAGGACGCTCACGAATACCTCAAACTGTCCGCCCAGCGCGACAACCGGGTGAGGCTTCGCGTGTTCCTGGCTGTGACCGGCACTTCGGTGCTGTGCTGCGCGGGCTGGTGGCTGGCCATGTTGCCCGCCTGGCAGCGCTACAGCCTGCTTGCCCTGGTGGTGTTGGGTCTGGGTGCTTTGGGCGCTCCAGCTGACAAGCCGCTGCTCGACCGCGCCGTAGTTACCGCCCGCGTGGCGAGGCTGACCTCTGACGTGGTCATCCGCGCCCTGGGCGTGCTGGGCCTGGCTGGCATCAATCAGGCCTTGGCCAAGAACGGCAACGCGGTCGGGTTCGCTGCGCCGATCACCCGTGACGGGCCTGGCTGGCGGGCCGATATCGACCTTCCGGCCGGTGTCACCGCAGGTGAGGTCATCGACCGCCGCGACAAGCTCGCCTCTGGGCTTGGGCGCCCGCTGGGCTGCGTGTGGCCCGAGGCTGCGCACGAGGTCCACCCGGGACGGCTCGTGCTGTGGGTGGGCGATCAGGACATGGCCACCAGCCGCCAACCCGCGTGGCCGCTACTCAAGGCCGCAACGGCGGATCTGTTCAAGGCGTTCCCGTTCGGCACCGACCCGCGCGGCCGCACGGTCACCATGGATCTCGTCTACACGAACCTGCTGATCGGTTCGATTCCCGGCTACGGCAAGACGATGGCGCTCAAGCTGCCCCTGCTCACCGCAGCCCTCGACCCCACGGCGGAGGTGTGGGTGTTCGAGCTCAAAGGCACCGGAGACCTGGAACCGCTGGCCAAGGTAGCCGCGCGCTACGCGTCGTCGGCCGACGATGACGCGGCCGAGGCTGCGCTCATCGCGCTGCGGGACCTGCGTAAGGAATGCGCCAAGCGGGCCGAGGTCATCAAAGGCCTGCCCAAGACGGTATGCCCAGAAAACAAGGTCACCCCAGAGCTGGCCCGGCGCAAAAGCCTTGGCCTGCATCTGCTGGTGGTGGCGATCGACGAATGCCAAGAGCTGTTCTCCCACCCGGAGTTCGGCAAGGAAGCCGGAGCCCTGGCAGAAAAGGTCATCAAGCTGGGGCGTGCCCTGGGCGTGGTCCTGCTGCTGGCCACGCAGCGCCCCGACGCCAAGAGCCTGCCCACCGGCGTTTCGGCGAACGTCGGTACCCGGTTCGGGCTACGCGTCCTGGGCCACGTGGAAAACGACATGATCCTTGGCACCTCAGCGCACCGCAACGGCATCCGCGCAACCATGTTCGTCAAGCGGGACAAAGGTGTTGGCCAGCTGGTCGGCGCGGCCGACGAACCGCAGATAGTCAAAACGTTCTATGTGGATGGACCGACCGCAGACCGCGCCTGCG
>NZ_BONY01000177.1 GCF_016862955.1 Rhizocola hellebori
GACTCACTCAGGACTTCGCAACAATGCCTATGGATTTCTGGTCTTCTTCTGGTCTCGGCCCCGTCTTTCTTGGGGCTATCCCTAGCTTGCGGCCTGGTCGGGCCGTTCCACAGAGGAATCGGGGGGACGCAGGGGGACTCCGTGTCTCGCAAAGGGACTTGCAAATCGATTCACCTTTGGGCATGGTCGTCTAAGGGAGGCTAGAACGGGTGTACGGAACGGGGATTGCTGATCTTTGCCGCCAGCGCGGATGGAGCCGAGCGAGATTGCTCCTGGAGATGCGCAAGGCAGCTCGCTTGTCCAATGTCGAGCTGCCGGGCGATGACAGCCTGCGCAGGATGGTTCGCGAGTGGTCCGCAGGAAGGCGGGGGCTCTCAGAGTTCTATGCAGGCCTGCTGAGCAGCGTATTTACGACCGAGTTCGCGGCTGGTGCGGCGAGTGAGCCGAGCGACGCGTTCATCACTGCCCAGGTCGAAGGTTTGGAGATGCGGCTGTCGGCGGCCTCCAAAGTGGACGTAACTACGGTCGCCCTGCTTGAGCAACAGACTGAGGTGTTGCGTGGGCTTGATCGTCGCCTCGGTGCCATGCACCTGCTCAAACAGACCCAGCAGCATGTCGTCCAGCTTTCTGACCTGCTGGCCTTCTCGATGCGCGGAGAGACGCGCAGGCTGTTGGGGATAGCGACCGCCGAGGCGGCGGCACTGGCTGGTTGGCAGGCACTCGACCTCGGAGACACGGCCGAATCGTGGAAGCTGCACGAGGTGGCGAAGTCAGCAGCACGAGACGCCGGTAATGCCGCCGTCCTCGCGCATGTGAGCGCACAGCAGGCCTACGCGCTGCTGGATGCGGAGAAGACCGCCGAGGCGGTGGAATGCATGCGAGCAGCCAGACGGCAGGCCCAGGGCCAAGTGCCAGCCTTGTTGGAGAGCTGGCTGTGGGCGGCCGAGGCAGAGGCGCTTGCGGCGCTCGGAGATGCCAAAGCAGCACGTCATGCACTGGACCAAGCCGCATCTAAGCTGCAAGCCGAGGCCCCGAACGCTGATATGCCCTTCATCTTTCTCGACGCGACCCACCTCGGGCGCTGGCGCGGCCATTGTCTCGCGCGCCTCGGCGCGGCCGAAGCGGTGGAAGAGCTGACCGCATCGCTCGATCGCATGGACAGCAGCTTCGCGCGGGCCGTGGCCGGCCTTCGAACGGATCTGGCCATGGCGCATGCTGTTCGCGGTGAACACGACGAAGCCCGCCATCAGGCGGGCTTGGCGTTGGAGCTGGCCAATCAGACGGCATCCAACCGGCAGCGCAAGCGGCTGAGCCGCCTACTGGCTAGTGGTTTGCAGTTGGCCCGCTGAGCGCCAGCACATGCAGCAAGGCCACAAGTGAGCCGGAGTTGGAGACCTGCCCTGACCGGATGAGCCCCGGCACGTCGGCGAGCGGAACCCACCTCATGCGCTCCATCTCAGTGGTCTCGGTGGGCTCGGCGACTTGCTCAGCGCCTCGGCCGAGGAAAACATGGTGCGGGTTCTTGACCATGCCGATCATGGGCTCAAAGGTCACCAGGTGCTCCATTGATCGTGGCCGGTACCCGGTCTCCTCCAGGATTTCGCGGGCCGCAGCCTCGGCAGGCTCCTCGCCTTCGTCCACCAGCCCGCCGGGAAGTTCCCAGTTCCAGATGTCCGAGACGAACCGGTGACGCCACATGAGCAGCACGTGATCCTGATCGTCATTGAGCAGAGCAGTCATGGCCGCCTCCGGCAGCCAGACCGTGTGATGCTCGAAGCGCTGGCCGTCAGGCAGCTCGACGTCTGTGAGGTTGAGGCGAATCCACTCGCTCGAATAGATGTTCCGCTCGCCGTGGACCTTCCAACGGGTATCCGCGCCCGCTTGCTGCGTATCCAAGTCGCGCTCCTCAGGACTCATCAGCTACTGGTCTTCCTCCCACGCCGGGCCGAGGCCGCGATTCGTGCCACTCGATGATGCGAGCTGGCTTCCACATGTGCGTGCGTCCCACGGTCATGTCGGGGGCCGGCATCTGGTTGCGTATGCGGTACGAGCTGACCGTGCCGATCTGAACGCCGAGGTAGGCGGCAATGTCGCTGGTAGTCCACCAGTCGGCTTTTGGATCTGGCCCCTCGGTCACCCGCACATTGTGCCCTACGGGCTGGTAGAGCCTTCCCGTCGTTGGCCACTTGTGCCGCTGTTGCTGGTTAGATCCTTGAACGATCACGAATGAGCCGTTGATCAGGGCAACTTCGGGCAATCTGTCTTGAGTGCCTGGTCATCCACAGGGAAACTTGGTCAACGTTCAATGACCACGGTTAATGGAGGCGGGATCATGGCGCTACGTTTTCTCGGCAAGGACCCTAGCTCGGAGTCGAATGACTCCCCGACGATCTGGGATGACGGAGATGAGTATGTGATCCAGGGCTGGCGCGTCACCGACCAGGCGGCGCTTGCCGAGATCGGGGAGGTGCCGCCGCATGAGACGGTGGTGCGCATCCCGAAGCGCATGATGCCGTTCTTCCCGGAGGTGACCGGTGGCGGAGCAGCCCCCCTCGCTTGAGCAGCTATTCGCGACCGTTACCCGGCGTGTACTGCACCTGGAGATGCGAGACGAATACCAAGCTTCCTCGGCTTACGCGCTGTGGCAGGCTAGCCAGCCCATCGACTATGAGGCGG
>NZ_BONY01000178.1 GCF_016862955.1 Rhizocola hellebori
CGCAAATATTGCAGCACGATTAGGTCGATCATGCCGGGGACCATGCGTTCTTCGAGGTTTTCTACGCCTGCCCAGTCGGCGAGGGCGGCGTCGAGATCTGGCGCGTCGGTGGCGAGCAGGGACCTGACCTCTTCGGCGAGTGGGCCTTCTAGGGGCATGAGCTTGCTCGGGTCCGGTTTCCCGAAGAGCATCTCGTGGATGTCGAGCAGGCGTGCCATCTCCGCGCACGGGTTCGGGTGATCATCCACTCGCAGGTCGACGACGACATCGCTGGTGCCGCCGTAGCCCTGACCCGCGGCCACCACCAGCAGCGACGCGCTTTGCCGGCCCCGCCGATCGCCGCCCGCCGCGTCGCCGGCGCGCAGCGCGGCCAGCAGCCGCACCGCGAGCGCTTCGCCGGGGGAGGAGGCCAGCCACGCGTCACGCATCGCCTCGACCACCTCGGGCCCGGTGAGGATGTTGCCCTGGATCGCGTAGCCGTCACCGGCGACACCGCCGGCCCAGGCGTGGCATGCCTCGCCGGTGTAGGTGGCGCCCGGCCCGCTTGTGCCCACGACACCGAGCTGGCGCTGGGCCCGCCCGGGATCGGCCGCGGTCAGGCCGGCCACCACGTCCGGGGGCATCACTCCGGTACCCAGCAGACAAAGCCCTTGGGGTCGATAGGCGAGATTGGCGTAGGACTGCGTGGCGAGCGCGCCGACCCCTGCCGCCGCCGCGGGCACGGCCGCACCCACGGCGAGGAACTTGCTCGCCACGGCCACCCCGTGCGCGGTGCCGTCGGCGGAACGCGCGACTATCGAGAACGTCATGCCGGCCGAGGTTAGTAGAAGATGGACTCCCATGGCGTACGAGTACTTTTACGATTGTGAATTTATTGAGGATGGAGTGACCATCGACCTTGTCTCGATCGGTGTGGTGGATGAATACGGACGTGAGTTCTATGCGGTCTCCACCGAATTCGATCCGGAAAAGGCGATTCCCTGGGTCCGCGATAACGTTCTCAATCGATTGCCCTCGCCGGCCGACAAGGCTTGGCGTTCGCGCGCTGCCATTCGGGATGATTTGCTGGAATTTCTGACCGAGCCGCTGCGGGGCCGTCCACAGGAGACCATCGACCTGTGGGCCTGGTACGGCGCGTACGACCACGTCGCGCTCTGTCAGCTGTGGGGCGCCATGCCGGCGTTGCCAAGAGTTATCCCACGTTTCACCAAGGAGCTTCGGCAGCTCTGGGACGAGAAGGGGCGGCCGCCACTGCCCACAGCGGCGAGCGCCAGGCACGATGCCCTGGTCGACGCCAGACACAACCTGGCGCGCTGGAGGACTCTCCAGCGCAGGTAACGGGGTTGTTTCGGTATAGTCCCCAACTGCGGCCATCGCACTTGAGGCACACCGGCAACGACGCCGAGCCACCATCGCATCCCTATCTGGGAGGATCAAAAAATGCGTATCGGCGTACTCACCGGAGGCGGCGACTGCCCCGGTCTCAACGCGGTCATTCGCGCCGTAGTCCGCAAGGGCGTCGGCACCTATGGGCACGAATTCGTGGGCTTCCGTGACGGTTGGAAAGGCCCGCTGGAGAACAAGACAATGCCGCTGACCGTCAAAGAGGTGCGGGGCATCCTGCCCCGTGGCGGCACCATCCTGCGCTCATCGCGGACGAACCCGTTCAAGATTGAGGGCGGCGTCGAGCGGATCAAAGCGAACCTGGCCGAGCTGGGCGTGGACGCGCTCGTGGCCATCGGCGGGGAAGACACGCTGGGGGTCGCGACCAAGCTGACCGATCTGGGCGTGAACGTCGTCGGCGTGCCGAAGACCATCGACAACGACCTCAACGCCACCGATCTCACCTTCGGCTTCGACACCGCGGTGAACATCGCCATGGAGGCGATCGACCGGCTGCACACCACCGCCGAGTCGCACCACCGTGCCGTCGTCGTGGAGGTCATGGGCCGCCACGCAGGCTGGATCGCGCTGCACGCCGGGCTCGCGGGTGGCGCCAACGTCATCCTGCTGCCGGAGCGCAGGTTCGATCTGGCCGATGTGATCGCTCATGTCCAGAAGCGCTTCGAGATCGACTACTCGCCGATCATCGTGATCGCCGAGGGTGCCATGCCCGCCGACGGCGACATGGTCACGGTCACCGGCGAGCTGGACTCCTTCGGCCATGTCCGCCTCGGCGGCATCGGCAACTGGCTGGCCCAGCAGATCGTGCAGCAGACCGGCAAGGAAGCCCGCGCGGTCGTGCTCGGGCACATCCAGCGAGGCGGCACCCCGAGCGCCTTCGACCGGGTGCTCGCCACCCGATTCGGCCTGGCCGCGATCGACGCCGTGAACGACCGGGACTTCGGCAAGATGGTCGCCCTGCGTGGCACGGAAATCATCCGCGTGCCGCTCATCGAAGCCACCAAGGAACTCAAAACCGTTCCCGCGCACCGCTTCGCCGAAGCCGAAGCGTTCTTTGATTGAGAGAACGAGCGCGAAAGCAGCGCCGCGCCGGTGTC
>NZ_BONY01000179.1 GCF_016862955.1 Rhizocola hellebori
AGCGGAAGCTGCTCGGGCCGGTTGGCGATTTGGGTGAGGCGAGGCCGGGCGGTGGCCGAGACGAGATGGGGCTCGAGCGCGGCGACGGTCGGGTTTTCGAAAAGGGTCCGCACCCCGATCTCGACGCCCAGCGTGGACCGGATGCGGTTGAGCACCCGGGTGGCCAGCAGCGAATGCCCGCCGATGTCGAAGAAGTTGTCGTGCACACCGACCTGCGGCAGGCCCAGCACCCCGGCGAACAACTGGCACAACACTTCCTGCCGCGCGGTGCGGGGCACCCCGTGACCGGCGGTCAAGCCGTAGACCGGGGCCGGCAACGCCCGCCGATTCAGCTTTCCGTTGGGGGTCAACGGCAAGGCGTCCATGGTCACGAACGCGGAGGGGACCATGTACTCGGGAAGCCGCGAAGTCAGCTCGCGGCGCATCCGCGGCACGTCCGCCGCCGCGCCTTCGGCGGGAACGACGTAGGCCACCAGCCGCTTGTCCCCGGGCTGATCCTCACGCATCACCACCGCGACCTGCCGGACACCGGCGATCGCGGACAGCGCGGTCTCGATCTCACCCAGCTCGATCCGGAAGCCCCGGATCTTGACCTGGTCGTCCGACCGCCCGATGAACACCAGACGGCCCGCCGAATCCCAGCGCACCACGTCGCCGCTTCGGTACATCAGCTGACCGGCGGCCCCGAACGGGCAGGCCACGAAACGCGACGCGGTCTGACCCCGGCGGCCCACGTAGCCACGGCCCAGCCCGGGTCCGGCGACGTAGAGCTCACCGGCGACGCCTACCGGTACCGGCTGCAAAAATTGATCCAACACATAGACATCGGTGTTGGCGACCGGGATGCCGAGATTGACCGGCACGCCACCGATCAGCCATGCCCCGGTGGTGATGACCGTCGCCTCGCTCGGACCGTAGGAGTTCACCAGGCGGAATTGCGGTGACCACGAGTCCACCAGCCATTGCGGAACCTCCTCGCCGGCCACGATGAGCATCGCGCTGTCGGGGAAGGTGTCGTGGGTCAGCGAGGCGAGCAGGGTGGGCGTGACCGTGACATGGGTAGTCTGACCGATCAGCTCGGCATCGGCGCCGGTCGCGTTGACCAGCCGCTGCGGGTCGAACGGGATCACCGCGCCGCCCGCCAGCAGAGCCATCAGCATCTCCCAGACCGAGCCGTCGAAGCCGATGGACGAGATCTGCAGGATGCGGCTGCCCGGCCGGACCTCGAAGTCCTCGCGGAACCGGTGCAGCAGACGGGTGATGCCGCGATGGGTGAGCGTCGCGCCCTTCGGCACCCCGGTCGATCCGGACGTGTAAATCACGTAGGAACCGTTGTCCAAGGACAGCGACGGCCGCGGGTTTTCCTCGGGCAGGCCGCCGATTTCGCGCCACAGCTCGCTTCCGGCGACCAGCATCACCGCATCGCTGGCGGGCAACTGGCCGGGATCGTCGACGAGGACGACCGCGGGGCTGGTGTCATCGAGAATGCGCTGCTTACGCGGCTGCGGATAGGTCGGGTCGACCGGAACGAAGCAGCCGCCCGCCTTGCTCACCGCCAGCAGCGCTGTCACCAGCTCCAGCGACCGGCCCATCGAGACGGCGACGTGCACGTCCGGCCCGACGCCGTGGCTGGCCAGGTGATGCGCCAGCCGGTTGGCGCGGGCGTTGAGCTGCTCATAGGTGATCTCGGTGTCGGCGACGACCGCGACCGCTTGCGGGGTCTGGCTCACCTGCCTTTCGAAGAGGGCGGGCAGGGTTTCCAGCGGCACGCGGGGCGTGTTGTCGTTGAACTCCTCGAGCACCCGTCTGCGTTCCGCGGCGGTCATGATGTCGATCCCGCCCAGCGGCGACTCCGGCCGGGCGGCGACCTGGACCAGCAGATCCACCAGGCGCTGGGCGAGCACCTCGGCGCTGGACCGGGTGAACAGATCCTTGGCGTAGGTCACCTTCACGTCGAGGTCGCCTTCGTCGTCGCGGGAGACGAAAGCGAAGAACAGGTCGAACTTCGCGGTGTCGAAGGGCGCTTCCTCGGAGACGGTGTTCAGCCCGGCCAGGTCGAGCCAGCCGTCCCGGTCAACGGTGAGGGCGACTTGGAAGAGGGGGTGGCGGGCTAGGGAGCGGGTGGGTTGGAGGTGTTCGACGAGTCGTTCGAAGGGGAGGTCTTGGTGGTCGAGGG
>NZ_BONY01000180.1 GCF_016862955.1 Rhizocola hellebori
CGGAGCCGGCCACCGCGCCGCGCTACGCCAATTGAGCAACCGCCTCGTAGGCATCCTGCACGGCCGCCTCAAAACCGGCACCGTCTACGACGAACAAACCGCCTGGCCATCCCAGCGCGCCAAAGACCTCGCCGCCGTTGCTTGACAACACAACAGCGTAGGATGTCTTCGCGCCGACCTGATCTCCTCGGTGAACCTTCCTTTGCGACGCGGAGGCGACCGGTTCGCTGGCGCCGTATTCCGGTTCTGATCTCCTGCTGCCTCGCGAACGCGGTGCACTAACTCATCGTGGTGGCCGCCGAGGAGACGATCGTGTTGCTCGACGCTCTATCGGCTAAGGAACGACGCCGTCGAATCGATTGGCATATCACGGCTAGTGACGGCGCGGCCTATAGTGTGGCGCATGTCGCCAACGAGTGGAGATCTCAAGGCACCCTTCATGCTGTTCGCTGCGTTCGTGACCGTCGTCCTGCTACCTGCGCTGGTCAATGTCGCCGCCAATTCCCTTCCGGACCAATGGCGGCGATACGCGTGGATCGCATGGCCCCTTTCCATCGCTGCCTTTCTCGTGCTCTATCGCTTCGAGGTAAGGAAGGTATCGCAGGAGACATCACCGGCACCCCCAATGCCGGTGATCTCAGGGTCGTCAGCGAGCGAGATTGAAGAGTCCACGCCGACACTCCAGCTATCTGCGCCACTTGAACTGGAGCCAGAGGCCATTGGCCACGCTGTAGCTGTGGCAGCCAGCGATCACGTCGCGATACGCCCCAGTCGCTCAGCGACAGGCTCTATCGCCATAACGCTGGCAGGCGCAATTCTTATCTTCGGAAATCGCGCGTTTGTCGAGTGGGTCGAGCGCCGCGCTCCAAGTGGAACCTTCGGGCGCTTTTTGGAGGTGCTGACATGGCCACGATGGTCAATTTTCCCGATCGAGGGCCGTGATGTGCTCACAGATGACGTTCGCGCCGTTTCCGTCGTTGTCATGGCAGTCGTGATCTTTGCTTCGTTGGGTAGATCTGCGTCGTTGACAAGGATCGCGGCTCTGTCTCGCGGCTGGATTTCGACCATGCTCGCCGCAATGTCGGTCGGGTTCCTCGGCAGCCTCTTGGCGGACAACGAGATGGTCCCGCACGCATGGGCAGCGACATGGCCCGCGATAACTTGGGGTCTATGCTTCGGCATACTAGCTGGACTTTCAGCTGCCGCGTCTGTCCCCAGGCCGCGCTGAAACGGTGAGCACCACAGTCGATCGAACCCGACCGCAGAACTTCGGCCGCGGCTCCGCAGCTCCAAGCCGCGGGAGTATCAGGATTTCGGACGGCCAGGGGCGAGTAGTCGCGCACCGAGCCGATCCGCTGCACATGGCCCGATCCGAGGCGGGCAAGTCGTATTTCGTGAAACGACGATCGCGGTGAATTTCGGCTTGAACGCGTGTGAGGCGCGGCTGCCGCTATCGGCCCTGCAAGGGCAGTGTCTGCCGATCAGCGGCGCGCACCGGGTCGTTCACGCTGTGGTGTCCAAGAAGGAACGGTCACCGGACGCTGCCGCCGCGCCGCTGGTGCTCCTTCGTTGCGTTGTTGCCCGGTAAGAGGTATAGGGTGCCTCAAGATCGACTGGTAGGGCCTGGGCTATAGGCCCACTGGCGGACTTTCGGGCCGTTTAGTGCAAGTCTGTCACTGCCTACGACCGCAGGCACACGGTCGTCCTCGGCGCCCACGGTCGCAGTGTCGCTCCCTCGAAGAACTCAACGCGTTCGGAACCATGTTTGAGGCCGTCGACGGCGACTCCACTACTTCAGCTTGCAGTTGTCCACTTTGGTCATCGCACCGAGGTGGACCCCTTGGGTGAAGGCGTCGGCGGCGACATGCAGCTGAACGATGGTCGCGCGACGCACTGCCGAACCAGGTGGTTCAGCCCAAATCGCCCTGATCAAGCGATTCGTTAGTGGGATCGAACCGACTACCACGTCTAGCTTGGACGAGAGCCTGAAACGGAAGTCATGGAGGATCGGCAGCTAGGGAGAGCGGCGTCACGAGTGGATCAATTGGGT
>NZ_BONY01000181.1 GCF_016862955.1 Rhizocola hellebori
ACGAGCCAGATCACCAACCTGGTCAACAGCCGCGAGTTCTGGATCGTCCCGATGGTCAACCCGGACGGTGTGGAGTACGACATCGCGACCGGCTCGTACCGGTCGTGGCGCAAGAACCGCCAGCCGAATTCGGGTTCGTCCAATGTGGGCACCGACCTGAACCGCAACTGGTCCTATCAATGGGGTTGCTGTGGTGGTTCCAGCGGCACGACGAGTTCGGAGACCTACCGCGGCCCGTCGGCGTTCTCCGCGCCGGAGACTCAGCGCATCCGCGACTTCGTGCTCTCGCGGCGCATCGGCGGGGTACAGCAGATCAAGGTGAATGTGGATATTCACACTTATTCGGAACTGATCCTGTGGCCTTACGGCTACAAGACCGCCGACACCGGTGCGGACATCACCGTCGATCAGCGCAACACCTTCGCCACCATCGGCCAGCAGATGGCTGCCACCAACGGGTATACCCCCGAGCAGGCCAGCGACCTTTACATCGCCGACGGCACCATCATCGACTGGATGTTCAACAACCAGGGCATCTTCTCCTACACCTTCGAGCTCTACCCGAGCAACGGTGGTGGCGGCTTCTACCCGCCCGACGAGCAGATCGTCCCGCAGACTCAGCGGATGCGCCCGGCGTTCCTGATGCTTTCCGAATACGCCGACTGCGTCTACCGCGCGATCGGCAAGGAGTCGCAATACTGCGGCACCGGCACTCCGCCGACCACGGTGTGGGAGGACACCTTCGAAACCGCGCTGGGCTGGACCACCAACCCGGGCGGCACCGACACCGCCACCACCGGTGCGTGGGAGCGCGGCAACCCGGCCGACACCAACTCCGGCGGCGCCAAGCAGTTGGGCACCACAGTCAGCGGAGTCAACGACCTGTCGACCGGGCCGGCGGCCGGTGCGGCCGCAGGAGATTTCGACATCGACGGCGGCACCACCAGCGTGCAATCGCCGGCGGTAACGCTTCCAACCAGTGGTGTGCTTAGTGTTTCCCTTTCCTGGTACCTGGCACACGGCACCAACGCCACCAACGCTGACTTCTTCCGGGTCAGCATCGTCCACAACGGAGGGACGACTCAGCTGTTCAACCAGGCGGGTGCGGCTTCCAACCGCAACGGCGCCTGGGCCACCGGCAGCTGGGACATCTCGGCCTATGCCGGGCAGTCGGTGCGCATCCTGATCCAGGCCGCCGATGCCGCCACGGCAAGCCTGGTCGAAGCCGGCGTCGACGACGTACGGATTACCCGCCAATAACACGAAATCTGACAGGGGGCCAGTGCATTCACCGGCTCCCTGTCAGCAAGACGATCGGTATATGTCGACGTATTGAAATGACCATGAAATCGATGGTCTCCTGTGCGAGATCTGTTTACCCAGACGCAGGGGAGGCTCGCTATGCGACGACAAGTCGCAGTTCTTATTTCCGTGCTGGCGGTGGGCGCCGCGATGGTCCTGACCGGACCAGCCACCGGTGCGCCCTCCGATTCCGGTGCGGCGCCTAGCATTTCAGCTCAATACCGGGTCATCGGTCCCAAAACGTTCGCCGACCGCAATGCTGTAGCCCGAACCGGGGCGGCCATCGACTACAGCGAGCACGGCTCCCTCTACATCACCGCGATCCCCGCTGAGGTCAAGCAGATCGAGAAGCTCGGCTTCCGCACCGAGCTGATCACGCAGTCCGACGCGCACGCCACCGACGCGGTCGTCAACGACTTCCCGCCGGCGGACTCGGCGTTCCACAACTACGCCGAGGTCAACGCCGAACTGGACCAGATCGTCGCCGACCATCCGGCGATCGCCCAGAAATTCAACATCGGCCAGTCCTTCCAGGCGCGCACCATCTACGGCGTGAAGATTTCCGACAACGTGGCCACCGACGAGGACGAGCCCGAGG
>NZ_BONY01000182.1 GCF_016862955.1 Rhizocola hellebori
CGCCAGAATTACAGCTCCTTTACCACCGCCGGCCGTCCGCGTCGGGCGCACACGGCCGACAGTGGATTCCTATCTGGTGGTGGTTTGCGCCACCACTTTGGCCTGGGCTGCCTCGCGTCTCACGTAGACAATCGACGTCACGGTCACGGCGAGGCTCATCGTCAGGGCTAGCGTGTGCAGGATCGGGTCCGGGATGGGAACGAAGGCGAGGACGCCGGCGGGCACCTGGATGCCGGCGATCAGCCCGATGAGCCACAGGGACCGCTTGCCCCGCTTCCATTGGAAGGCCGTCCACACCGGCGAGGTGACCACGGCGAGGGTGAGCAGGTCGAGCGCGGCGTGTAGGTAGGGATTGGTCACCCGATCGTGGGCGTAGGCGTATGCCGGTGCCGAAACAGCAAGCAGGCCAATGGTTGTGCCGAGGATGACGGCGACTCGACGCATGGCTTCCTCCTAGGGACAGATGGGGCATTCCTCCCTTTGAAAAGCCTACGGCCTCATGGTTTGCGCCCGATACCCCCTCACACGTGAGTGAGCAGGCCTGAACGCTTACAGCTCATACGCGAGAGCGTGAAGCGGTTGGTAGAGGCCTACTTGCGCGCCGCCGGGCAGCTTGATGGCGGTGGCCAGCCCCCAGTCCTCTTTGGACACTGGGCGCAGCGTCTCGACGCCGGCGGCGGTCAGCTCGGCCAGGGTTGCGTCGATGTCGTCGCACAGGAAGTACATCGCGACGCCATCGGCGCCCTGGCCCGGGTGGACTCCCGCCTCGGCCGGTGGGAGCTTGAAAATCAGCCAGTCGTGCCCGGTGTCCACATAGGGATAGCCGAGCACGTCGCGCAGGAAGGCCCGATCGGCCGCCGGGTTCTCACTGAAGAGAATCATGTGCACCGCATTAATCATGATGCCCAGCCTATAGATTCTGGTCGGCGATTTCCTTCGCTCGGTCGCGTGCCGCCTCCAGCGCTGACAGCAGCGCGGCGCGCACGCCGTGGTTCTCCAGCTCACGGATGGCCGAAATCGTTGTCCCCGCAGGGGAAGTGACCGCCTCGCGCAGCTTGACCGGATGCTCACCCGAGTCGCGAAGCATGATGGCCGAGCCGATCGCCGTCTGCACGATCAGGTCATGGGCCACCTGTCGGGGCAGCCCGAGCAGGATGCCCGCGTCGGTCATCGCCTCGACGAGGAAGTAGAAGTAGGCCGGACCCGATCCGGAGAGCGCCGTGACCGCGTCCTGCTGCGATTCTGGTACCCGGATGGTGCGGCCCAAAGGCGAGAAGAGCTCCTCGGCGAGGGCAAGGTGGGCAGCGGTCGCGTGCGGGCCGGCCGAGATCGCGGTCATGGCCTCATCGACCAGAGCCGGAGTGTTGGTCATGACCCGGACGATCGGAGTGCCCTCAGCGAGCCACTTGGTGAAAAAGCTAGTCGGCAACCCCGCACACAGCGAGATGAGCAGCTTCTCCCGCGGAATGTGCTGCCCGAGATCGGCCATCAGCGCCGCAGCGTCCTGAGGTTTCACAGCGATCGCGAGCACCTCGGCCTCCGCGCAAGCCTCCTCATTGGAGAGCACCCGAATCCCATACCGCTCCCGCAACAGCTCCGCCCGCTCCCCGCGCCGCGCAGTAGCCACCAGCCGATCCGGCTGCCACCCAGCCTTAAGCAGACCCGAGAGAAGAACCTCCCCGATCTTCCCGGCCCCAATCACCGCGATCGTGTGCATGGCTGTAACTCTATGCTCGCGCTAGAACGACAAAGCGGGCGGCATAGCGCCGCGCTGCAACATGGCGCGTGCGAAGCAACGCGCGGGCAGCGCCGCTCGAGAGCCGGTGTCTTCCC
>NZ_BONY01000183.1 GCF_016862955.1 Rhizocola hellebori
TGTCGACGCTCAGGTAATTCCCCAGGGCTTGTGATCACGTAATTCCCCATGGGGTGACCCTCGATGTCTTTTTACTCGTTGTGGTTCTGGGGAGTGCGAGCGGCCCCCTTGGGCCGCTTGTTGGGCCGGTAGCTTGGCCCGTTCATGAAGACTTGGTGGCTGTTGTTGATCAGTCTGTCGAGTAGGGATTCTGCGACCACTGCGTTGGGAAATAAGGGATACCAGTCTTGTGGCGCCCTGTTGGCGGTGATGATGAGGCTGCGGCTGTTGTGCGCCCGTTCGGAGATGAGTTCGTAGAGGTCGTCGGCCTGTTGCGGGTTGAGCTCGCGCATGGCGAAGTCGTCGAGGATCAGGACGGCGGGGCGGGTCAGTTCGGCCAGCCGTCTGGCCCAGGTGCGGTCGGCGTGCCCGCCGGCCAGGTCCGCCAGAGCGCGGCTGGTCTTGGTGAACCTGACCTCGGCGAGCTGGCGGATGGCGAGTATGCCGAGTGCTTGTGCAACATGGCTTTTGCCTACTCCGACCGGGCCGTAGAGGACGACCGACTCGCCGGCGTGCAGCCAGCGCAGCGCGGCCAGGTCACGGATCTGCGCGGCGGGTAGTTTCGGGCTGGCGCCGAAGTCGAATTCCTCCAGGGTGCAGAGTTGGTCGAAGTGAGCGCGCCGGACGCGGCGGGCCATGGCCTGGGTTTCACGCCGTCCGATCTCGTCGTGGCAGAGCACTTGCAGGAAGTCCAGGTGGCCGAGCTCGCCATTGCGGGCCTGGGCAAGCCGGGCATCTAGGGTGTCGAGCATCCCGGACAGTTTCAATGCCCGCAGACTCGTATGCAGGCTGGTGTCGACAACAGTCACTGGTTTCTCTTTCTTCTGGTGGAATGGTTTAGATGGCCTGCTGACCGCTCGTGGTGGCCGAGGGGCCGGCGGGCGGCTGGCTCGTGTCGGCCCGGTCCGCGGCGAGCGAGCGGCTCGTCTTCTGCATGGGGATGACGTTGGCGAACAGCTGCGAAGGGCCGTGGAGGAACGCGGCGGCTCCGCCGTCGCCGCGGGATTGTTGCGGCGACGGTTCGATGTCGGTGCCGGCGGTCAGGATGCCTTTGATGGTGCGATATGACGGGTCGCCGACCGCGACTGCCTTGGCGCACGAGGCTTCGACTCGCTCTGCCGGGTATTTGCCGGTCAGGCCGAGGATGCCTTGGGCGGCGCGCAACCTGAAGAGCACTCCGACGGCCAGGAGACCGTCGATGACTTCGGTGCAGGCCGGGCCGATCTCGGCGGCCCGCTGACGGCACCAGACCGGCGTGCGCATCTTGAACGCGATCTTCTCCGGCGGGTAGTGGCCGAAATCGGTTTGCTTACCAGACGGCTTACGGCCATGGGTCGCGATCAGCTGTCCATTGTGGAATATCTGGACCACCGTCGGCGTCGACCGAGCGTCAACGCGCTGACCGATGTAGCGCCACGGGATCGAATACAGCGTCTTGCCGACCTTGGCATGGATGTCCGGGCCGACCTTCGCCGTCGACCACGTCGCCAGCACGAAAGGCTTACGCGGCAACGGTAGTAACGCCTCGGCCTCCAACGCCGTGAACACGTCCAAGGGTTTGGCGCCGCTCAGTGGGCGGCAGGAACGCGACCCGGCCACCTGCACGCACCAACGCAGCGCTTCTGCGCGCATCTGCTGCAGCGACACGAATTCCCGCCCGCGCCAGAAGCTGTCCCGGACATAGGGCACTTGGCGTTCCACCCTGGGCTTGTCCTTGGGTTTGCTGCGCCGGGCCGGGTCGACCAGTACCCCGTAGTGGACGGCTAGCTCGCCGTAGGAGC
>NZ_BONY01000184.1 GCF_016862955.1 Rhizocola hellebori
TTGGGACCTGTTGGGTTTGTAGGTGAGTGATGGGGTGACGCAGGAAGGTAGCTGAGCCCAGGCGGTGGTTGTCCTGGGGTAAGCGTGTAGCCCGCACCATAGGTAAATCCGTGGTGCACATAGGGTGAGACGTGACGCCGAGCCGTATCAGGTGAAGTCAGTGATCCTATGCTGCCGAGAAAAGCCTCTAGCGATGTTGTGCGCGGCCCGTACCCCAAACCGACACAGGTGGTCAGGTAGAGAATACCGAGGCGATCGGGCGAACTGTGGTTAAGGAACTCGGCAAATTGCCCCCGTAACTTAGGGAGAAGGGGGGCCCAGCCTGGTGAGAGAATTTACTTCTGGAGCTGGGGTGGGTCGCAGAGAGCAGGGGGAAGCGACTGTTTACTAAAAACACAGGTCCATGCGAAGTCGTAAGACGCTGTATATGGACTGACGCCTGCCCGGTGCTGGAACGTTAAAAGGACCGGTTAGCTCTTCGGGGCGAAGCTGAGAATTGAAGCGCCAGTAAACGGCGGTGGTAACTATAACCATCCTAAGGTAGCGAAATTCCTTGTCGGGTAAGTTCCGACCTGCACGAATGGCGTAACGACTTCCCCACTGTCTCAACCACAGGCCCGGCGAAATTGCAGTACGAGTAAAGATGCTCGTTACGCGCGGCAGGACGGAAAGACCCCGGGACCTTCACTATAGCTTGACATTGATATTCGATACTGCTTGTGTAGGATAGGTGGGAGCCTATGAAGCCGGCACGCCAGTGCTGGTGGAGGCAATCTTGAAATACCACTCTGGTCGTATTGGGTATCTAACCACAGCCCCTGATCGGGGTTTGGGACAGTGTCTGGTGGGTAGTTTAACTGGGGCGGTTGCCTCCCAAAAAGTAACGGAGGCGCCCAAAGGTTCCCTCAGCCTGGTTGGCAATCAGGTGTTGAACGTAAGTGCACAAGGGAGCTTGACTGTGAGACTGACAGGTCGAGCAGGGACGAAAGTCGGGACTAGTGATCCGGCACCGGCATGTGGAAGCGGTGTCGCTCAACGGATAAAAGGTACCCCGGGGATAACAGGCTGATCTTCCCCAAGAGTCCATATCGACGGGATGGTTTGGCACCTCGATGTCGGCTCGTCGCATCCTGGGGCTGGAGTAGGTCCCAAGGGTTGGGCTGTTCGCCCATTAAAGCGGTACGCGAGCTGGGTTTAGAACGTCGTGAGACAGTTCGGTCCCTATCCGCCGCGCGCGCAGGAAACCTGAGAAGGGCTGTCCCTAGTACGAGAGGACCGGGACGGACGAACCTCTAGTGTGCCAGTTGTCCCGCCAGGGGCACGGCTGGTTAGCCACGTTCGGAAGGGATAACCGCTGAAAGCATCTAAGCGGGAAGCCCGCTTCAAGACCAAGTTTCCCACCCACAGCAATGTGGGGTAAGGCCCCCGCCCAGACCAGCGGGTAGATAGGCCAGAAATGTAAGCCCAGCAATGGGTTCAGTTGACTGGTACTAATCGGCCGAGGACTTCACACAAACACGCAGAAACAACACTGCACGCGTCCACTTTGCACATCACAGCTTGCAAACAACCCCACCAAAAGGGAAGTTTGACAGGTTAATAAAGTTACGGCGGTTATTGCGGTGGGGAAACGCCCGGCAACATTCCGAACCCGGAAGCTAAGCCCACCAGCGCCGATGGTACTGCACTAGCGATGGTGTGGGAGAGTAGGACACCGCCGGACA
>NZ_BONY01000185.1 GCF_016862955.1 Rhizocola hellebori
TGAGCGCGGCAAAGTCTGGTCGCGCCGCTCCGAGGTCGAGCGAGAGGCGCGCCACACCGTCGCGGAGATGCTGGAGCGAACACAAGCGGACGGCTGGCGCGATCTGACCAAGACCTCAATCGAGGCTGACCAAATGAGACAACAGCGCCAGCGTGAGGGCGGAGCGCGGTGATAGTGGTCGATTCCGATCCGGAGAGTCATCCTCGATCAATGACGGGGGAACATGAAATTTCTTCGACACCACCCGTAGGAAGGCCCGCCAAGCCGCACCGCAGGGGGCGGCTGTGGCTGGCGGGCTTGGCCTTGAGCATGCTGGTATGCGCTGCTGTGCCAGGGGTTCTTTTCGCTCGATGGTTCGTCGGCGGCACGCTGGCGGCCGGCCAAGGCGCAGCAAGTCCCAGCCTGGCAGTTCTCGACTACTTCCAGGACACCCCAGTTGGCGGGCCGCTGGCAGGCGATGAGATCGAGGTCAACCTATTCTGCGACCGCAACCAAGACGCGCTGCACCGTCAAGTGCTGGACCTGGTGAAGGCCGCTAAGCGCGTTGAGGTACCCGGCAAGATTGCCTTCGATCGAGCCGAGGAGCATCCCTCCGCAGGCGTCGAAGCGATCGACGATGACCGCGCCACGTACACGACGAAGGCCAGCTGGAACTACGCGAACATCAACCCAGCACGGCGACCGGGGGAATGGATGTGGTGGCAAAGCGCCTACCAGGATTGGACTTTCCACCTCGTCAACGACAATGGGTGGCGCGTGTGCAAGGTGGACCCTCCCGACCCATGCGCACCGGACGCCCAGCTCGCATGCGATCGTCCGGCGCCGGCCGTTGTGACGCCGAGTGTCACGGCTAAGGGTGGAAGGCCCTAGGGGTGCGACCTAGGGCCTTCCACGTTCACAGTGCGATGGGTCAAGCGGTACGCCCATCGGCCAGGCTTGCGGCGAGGCAGGAAGCCGAGCGCGAGAAACACCCGATAGGCGGCGTTGCGGGTCTCGCACGGCGCAACCTGTTGGCAGGCAAGGCAGAAACCGCCGTGGTCGCTGTCCATATGCTGATCGAGCTGGTCTTGCACCCGGCGCCGCGCAGCCTCCAGCTTCTCCGGCGACATCACGCTCATAGGCAGTAGTAGTGGCGCACAGAGCACCTCCAAACGTCGCTGCGCAGTCGGTGGAAGGGGGCGGACGTTTCGCTCGCGCTCCGCCCCCTCGACGTCTCCCGCCGACCCGGAACCTGTTCTCAAATCGGCGGGGAACCTGTTGGCTACGTTAGGGATTCGGCACCACAGCTCTCTACGAGATTGCCCAAGGTTGCCCGCGTGGCTCACACGTCGAGGCGATCGATCGCGGCCATGATCAGCGCACGTGCGCCAGCCCCGACAACGGCCATGGCGGACAGCTCGCCGAACACTCGGGCGTAGATCTGGATCTCGCGGGGCTGCGTGATGGCCAGCTCAGCGGTAGGTGTTTCCACCGCCACCTGTGCATTGTCGAATATCCAGAATCCGGGGCTTGACCACATGGTTCGATCGACGTGCATGGGCACGATGCCAAGGCTCACGTTCGGACGGACGGACGCCGTGATCAGGTGCGCCAGTTGGCCGGCCATCGTCTCGGGCGGGCC
>NZ_BONY01000186.1 GCF_016862955.1 Rhizocola hellebori
AGCGGGTTCGGCGTGGCGGCGTACAAAGCAACGGAACTCCTGTATAGACGAATTTCGACCAAGAAGTTCGTTGTGGGGAGTTCCGTTGCGTGTTCAGTTTGCCACGGCTGCTGGCGGTGTCAGTGGTGTAGGCGGGATCGATCTGGGTGTGTTGACGGGTGCGGTGCCGCCGCAGGTGGTGGATCAGGTGATCGAGGTGGCGGGGTGCCGGGAGCGGCGGCGCAGGCTGCTGCCGGCCCGGGTGGTGGTTTATGTGGTGCTGGGGATGGCGTTGTGTCATGGCGGGGACGGGTTCGCGCCGCCGGGGTACCAGGCGGTGATGCGGGTTCTTGCCGGCGCCGGGGTCAGGGTGGCGTCGGCGGCGGCGTTATGTCTGGCCCGTAAGCGGTTGGGCAGCATCGTGTTCGCGTTGCTGTTCGAGTGGGTGTCCGGTCAGGGGTGCGCCGGTGACGCGGGGGCGGTGCGGGTGTTCGGGCGGCGGGTGGTGGCATGGGACGCTACCGAGATCGGGGTGCCCGACACCCCGGACAACGCGGCTGATTTCGGCTATCCGGGGCAGGTGAGCAGGCCGGCGGCAGCGTCGCCTCATCACCGCCTTGGCAGCACGCCCCGGCTGCGGCTGATGACGTTGACGGATACGGCCAGCCACACGGTCATCGATGCCTGCTTCGACGCCAGCACCAAGGCCAGCGAACAGCAGCTGGCCCGGGGACTGATCGCGTCGCTGCGTCCGGGCATGCTGCTGCTGGCCGACCGTAACTTCCTGGGTTTCGACCTGTGGAGCCTGGCCGTGGCCACCGGCGCGGACCTGTTGTGGAGGGCCAAAAGCAACCGGGTCTTCACCCCGCTGACCCGGCTCGGTGATGGGTCGTTCCTGACGCTCATGCCCACCCCGGCCGAGACCCGCCGCACCGGCGTGGCCCGCCGCACCGGCCTTTCCACCCACACCCCACGCCACGGCCTGGTGGTACGGGTCATCGAGTACACCATCACCATCACCGCCACCGACGGCACCACACGCACCGAGGCCTACCGCCTGGTAACCACCCTGCTCGACGCGGCCCACGCCCCCGCCGAACAACTGGCCGCCTGCTACCACCAACGCTGGGAAGCCGAAACCGGCTACAGCCTCCTCAAACCCCGCCTCATCGGCACCGGCGCCATCCTGCGCTCACGCACCCCCGAAGGCATCACCCAGGAAATCTACGCCTTCCTCATCGTCTACCAACTGCTATGCCAGCTGCGCACCGAAGCCGCCTCCGCCGCCGGCTGCCCACCAGCAGCCATATCCTTCCTGGTCACCCTCCGCGCCGCCCGCGCCGCGATCGGACACCCACACCCACACGACCAACTCATCGCCGACATCCTCGCCGCACCGAAACTGAAACGCCGCAACAGAATCAGCCCACGACAAACCCGCCCACGACAAACCAAATACCACACCAAAAACCGCGACACACCCGCCTCAACCCACGTCACCTACAACATCAACATCCAACCCAGAGCCGCTT
>NZ_BONY01000187.1 GCF_016862955.1 Rhizocola hellebori
GGGACTGTCTCGCCAAGGGTGTTTCTGGCGTCTTCGGTTAGTAGGTTTCGGCGGCTGGGAATCGGTCGGCGAAGGTGATGGCGAATGCGTTGAGGGCCGGTTTCCAGCGCATGGCCCATCGTGCCCGTCCTTGCCCGGTCGGGTCTAGTGACCGGGTGACCAGGTAGAGACATTTGAGTGCAGCCTGCTCCGAAGGGAAGTGTCCGCGGGCTTTGATCGCCCGCCGGTAGCGGGCGTTCAAACTCTCAATAGCGTTGGTGCTACACAGGATCCGCCGTATCTCGATGTCGTAGTCGAGGAACGGGATGAACTCGGCCCAGGCGTTGTCCCACAGTCGGATGACCGCCGCATACCGATGGCCCCAGGTGTCGGCCAAATGCTCGAACGCGGCCCGGGCCGCATCGGCGTTGACGGCGGTGTAGATCGGTTTGACGTCGCGTTGCAGCGCGGGCCAGTCCCGTTTGGAGGCCAGCCGCAACGTGTTACGGATCAGATGGATGATGCATGTCTGCACGATGGTCTGCGGCCACACGTTCGCCACCACCTCCGGCAGGCCCTTGAGGCCGTCGCAGACCACGAAGAACACATCGCGGACCCCACGGTTACGCAGGTCGGTCAGCACCGCCATCCAGAATTTGGCACCCTCCCCACCGGTGCCGGCCCACAACCCGAGCACGTCCTTCTCACCATCCAGGGTGACCCCGATCGCGGCGTAGACCGGCCGGTTGGCGACCTGCCCATCCCTGACCTTGACCACGATCGCATCGATGAACACCGCGGCGTACACCGCTTCCAAAGGCCGCACCGACCAGTCGTTCATCTCCTCGACGACCTTGTCAGTGATCCGTGAGACCGTCTCCTTGCTCACCGACGCCCCGTAAATCTCGGCAAAATGCGCCGAGATCTCACCAGTGGTCAAACCCTTGGCATACAACGAAAGCACGATCTCGTCGACCCCGTTCAAGCGCCGCTGACGCTTCTTCACGATCTGCGGCTCGAACGTGCCAGCCCGATCCCTGGGCACCTCGATACCCACATGCCCAGAGGCCTCTGTCAGCACCGTCTTGGACCGAGTCCCGTTGCGGACATTGCCCGACCCTGCACCAGCCGGATCACGCTTGGCATAGCCCAGGTGCTCGGTCATCTCCTCGTTGAGCGCCGTCTCCAACACGGTCTTGGTCAACTGCTTGAGCAGCCCATCCGGGCCAGTCAGCGCCAGCCCCTGCTCCTTGGCCAGCCGCACCAACTCGGCCGCCGCCGCCGCTTCCGCCGACAGCTCCGGCTTCTTCTTCCTCGCGGTCACATCGTCCAGTGTCGTAGTCATCACGGCACCCTCCTCGCCGGGGCATCACCCCCGGCGGGTCAGGCCAGAAACACCGTTAGATCCACAGTCCC
>NZ_BONY01000188.1 GCF_016862955.1 Rhizocola hellebori
GGCCGATCGGCCTAGGGTCGTCTGTGGAAGTGGTTGCGGCGTGGGGTGCGGGTGGGGTCGATGTGGGCTGGGGGATGAATTCGGGCATCCCGTCGGCGGCGATGTAGACGACCCAGTCGCTGTGGTGGATGAGGCGGTGGTGGTGGCCGCAGAGCAGGACTGCGTTGGCTAGGCAGGTTTTGCCGCCTTTACACCAATGATTGATGTGGTGGCCTTCGCACCATTTGGGGGGGGCGGTCGCAGCCGGGGAAGGCGCAGCCGCCGTCGCGTAGGATCAGGGCTCGGCGTAGCGGGCCTTTGAACAGGCGTTGTTCGCGGCCGAGGTCCAGGGGTTGGCTGGGGCTGCCGAGCATGGCGGGGATGATCCGGGCGTCGCAGGCCAGCCGCCGGACGGTTTCGGCGGACAGGGTTTCGCCGGTGTCGAGCATTCCTTCGGACAGGTTCTGGTGGGTGGGGTCGAATCGGGTGGTGACCACGACTTGGGCTTTCTCGCCGCGGTTGTCTGGCAGTTGGCCGGTGGCCAGGGCTAGGGCGCAGATGTCGGTGAGGGCGTCGGCGCGGCGTTGCCCGGCGCTGCGGTGGTCGTGGGGGTCGGTGGGGCGGCACAAGGGTTCCAGGGCGGCGCGCACGATGGCGGCGGCTTCGGCGCCGAGCACTCCGGTTAGGCGGGTGCGGCCGGTGCCGTCGGGGGACAGGGTGAAAAACCTGTCGCGGGCGGCGCGTTTTTCGGCGGCGTCGAGGTTTTTGCGTTGGTGTTCTTCGGCGGCTTCGGGGTCGATCACGAACAGGATCCGGTCGGCCATCACTGTCAGTGCGTGCGCGTCGTGTTCGGCGGCCTTGTCGAGCAGGAACTGTTCGGCTTCGGCCTGTTTGTCGGGGCCGTGTTCGGCCAGGCTGGTGACGCACCGGCCGATCACCGCGGCTTGCGCCTCGTTGACCGCGCCGGCCGACAGGGCTTTGGCGGTCACGGCGCAGGGGTGGTCGAGCGCGGCGGCGGTGGCGATCATTTTGCGGGCCTCGGTCGGGGTGACCTGAAGCACCGCGTTGAGCCATGCGGTGGTTGAGGTGGCGCCGTGGTCGTGGGCGAGATTCTGCCCGTCGACCTCACGCACCAGCTCCAGACAACGCGCCGCCCATCGCTGCTTCTCGGCGAAAGCATGCACGAGGGCGTCACGTAACTCCTGTCCCGTAAGCCCCCATGCCGCCTTCTGCACACCCAAACCCTAAACCGAACCTACGACACTTTCGCAAGGAAGATCATCCACAAGTGTTGATCTA
>NZ_BONY01000189.1 GCF_016862955.1 Rhizocola hellebori
TGTGTTGTTTCAGGACATCCAGGACACCTGTCTCAAGACATAAAGGACATGTCAGTTAAAGATGGGTGTCTAAGTCCCGGCTTGTCCTCGCGGCTCTGGTGTATGAGAAACGGTCGATACCCGAGGTGGTGTCCACGTTCGGGGTGGCCCGGTCTTGGGTGTACGCCCTTCTATCCCGCTACAAGGCTGAGGGCGAGGCGGCGTTTCAGCCCAGATCGAAGCGGCCGCATACCTCACCGTCAGCGATCGCCACCGAGACGATGATCCTCATCCTGAAGATCCGCGATGAACTCGCCGGGCAGGGCCTGGACGCCGGCGCCCACACCATCTGCTGGCACCTGGCCACCCACCACCGGGTCACGGTCAGCCCGACGACCGTGTGGCGCTATCTCAAGAAGGCCGAACTTATTGAGCCACAACCGAAGAAGAAGCCGAAGAGTTCCTACATCCGCTTCGAAGCGAACCTGCCCAACGAGACCTGGCAGACCGACTTCACCCACCACCGGCTAGCCGACGGCACCGACACCGAAATCCTGACCTTCCTCGACGACCACTCCCGCTACGCCCTGGCCGTCACTGCCCACCGCCGCGTCGCCGGCCCCACCGTCGTGGCCACCTTCCGCAAAGCCGTTGCCGCCCACGGCATCCCCGCCTCCGTGCTCTCCGACAACGGCCTGGTCTACACCACCAGATTCGCCCAAGGCGGCCGCCACCACGGCCGCAACGGCTTCGAACACGAACTCGCCCGCCTCGGCGTCGCGCAGAAGAACTCCCGACCCAACCACCCCACCACCTGCGGAAAAGTCGAACGCTTCCAACAGACCATGAAGAAATGGCTACGCAGCCGCCCGGCCCCGGCCACCATCATCGACCTGCAAGAACTCATCGACCAGTTCGTAGCCCACTACAACACCGCCCGACCACACCGGTCCCTGGACCGCAGAACACCCCTGGCCGCCTGGATCAGCCGGCCCAAAGCCACCCCGCAAGGAACACCAGCCCCCGCCCACTACCGCATCCGCCACGACCGCGTCGACGACGCCGGCAAAGTCACCCTGCGCCACGCCGGCCGCCTGCACCACATAGGCATCGGTAGACGTCACGCCCGAACCCGCATCATCCTGCTCATCGAAGATCTTCACATCCGGGTAGCCCACGCCGCCACCGGACAGCTCCTCCAAGAGCTCGACCTGGACCCCACCCGCGGCTACCAACCACAACAAACAGAAACACCCTGAACCGTGGGTTCAGGGTGTCCTCGATGTCTTGAGACATCACA
>NZ_BONY01000190.1 GCF_016862955.1 Rhizocola hellebori
CCTCTGGGCGGCATGCCGGCCGAATCGCAGTACCTCGCGATGTGGAGCAACGCCCGGCGAGCAGCACTAGCTCCGGAAGAGTTTCCCTCGGCCCTCGCCCGGCGACCCTACGACTTACGCCACTTCGCCCTGTCCTACTGGCTCAACTCCGGCGTACCCGCAGTTCAGGTAGCCGCGTGGGCAGGCAACAGCGTAAACGTGCTTCTCAAGACCTACGCCAAGTGCATAAAAGGGCAGGACACGATTGCCAGGACTTTAGTCGAAGAGGCTGTGGAGGCCGATCGAAAGCGAGACGATCTACCGGGATAGACCGTCATTAGTGGTCAGCAAAGTCCGGCCACCTTCAGCACCGGAGGTGGCCGAGGCATCATCCAAATCCAATCCGAACTTCGCTCTCAGTCAGCTTGCCGTCGAAGGCGTCCCGCCACCAACCAACACGCGCGGCATCGATAAACTCGATATCAGCGACCCACCAGGCGGGCTTTCGGCCGTCTTTGTTTGCGAGGTGGGGTGGCAAAAGAATCTCGTAAGTCTCACCCGGACCGAGCGACCGCCGTAACTCGGTTGAGCCAACGCGCCTGTTTATCACTTCCGGGTCTTGTGCCCAGTACCAAAACGTGATGAAGAGGTTGTAGATAGGCAAATCGGAACCGTTCTTCACGAAAGCGGCCCAGGATTTCTCTCTCTCCTCTGGGGAGGCAGTCGCATCGAGATAGCCCCTCGGCCTGTCGTACCACGCCGCAACCCGCTCCGCTTGGGCCCGTCTTGCACGCACTAGCTCGATTGCTGCGCCCTTCTCGACATCCTCATCACGCCTCTTTTCGATATTCACAAGCCGGTTGGCGGCAATCCATGCCCCACCCACCGCCGCAACCGTGGCAATCGCCGCTATCCAACCAGGAACATCACCAAACTGAGGCTTCACAATCGCAGCATGCCCTAATCGGCGATCCGCCCGTGTGACCGGCGCAGTGGGTTCTGGCATACCTAGCCACAGGACGGACGCAGCGAGAACACCTCAGAAAAATTGCACGTATGTTGCACAGACAGCCGTGAACGGCCGGATTCAGGCCGTGACAGCCGGACACCCGTACGAGTCAGGCCCGCTTCCGGAGATCACCGGAAGCGGGCCTGACCTGCGTAACAGCTGTTCAATCT
>NZ_BONY01000191.1 GCF_016862955.1 Rhizocola hellebori
GGCCAGCACCTGCCGCTGCTCAAGCCCGGCCAACGCCCGTGCCGTTCCCCGCCAGCGGGCTAGGTCGTGGACAGACAGCGTGAGCTGGCCAGGTTCCGCCGTGCCCAGCCGGTCGGCCAAAGCACCCCACACGGCCAGCCGGTCCCATACGTCCACTGTGTTCCATGCGGTCGCCGCGCCTTGCCTGGTGACAGCGTCTGCGAAATGACCCTTCCAGCGGGTGAGGATCTGCTCACTCAGCAGCTCGTAACCTGATGGCGCATTCGCACCTTCCTCCGCCTTACTCGTATGAGCGCGCAGATGCTCATCCTCTATTTGCGCGGTCGTTTTCATCGCGGCGGGCGTCCGCCGGCTGGCATAAACAGCTGTGATGACCGAGGCAACAGCGGCCAGAAAAGCCACAACAAGCGAAATCAGCCCAAGCCACGTCATGATGACCTCAGATTCGCGACCACCACGCTGGCGCCACCACTCACCAGCGAAAAGATCAGCATCAAGGTTGAGCCGTAGCTGATGAAGCCATGATCTACTACTACTTTGTCCCAGTTGGCGCTCGCGATGCCGCCGAACCACAGCGACGCCATGCAGGCAAGCACGAGATTTAGGCCAACGAGGATGATTCGAGTCGACTCGAGCGACGTCTTTGCGGCTATCAAGTCGCCAGCCGTCGCCGCAGACACAGCGGCCGCTATGAGAAGAAGTTCTCCACGTCCCACTAGATCGTCATATCCAACCGCATTACCTCTCGTGGCTGCGTTAAGGAAGCTCAATACCACGGGCATTAATGCAAAAGCGACCCCGAAAATAATCCAAAGCAGAAGCTTTTTCCTGACGCGTCGACCACTCGTGGAACGAAGGAACGCCATAGCCCTCAGCGATGCAACTTTCGAGGCCTGCGGCCCAGACGTCGTCATGTTTGGCCGCCATTCATCGTCTCACCACAGGCGTCGCGTAAAGACACACCAATGGAGGAACGCCTGCCCAGTGATCCGCGCCCACCGCCACCTGCAGAAGCATAGTTGCCTACCTCGTCCTGCGCATTGCCCCGGGCAGCCGTATGTCACTCCACGTTCAGCGGC
>NZ_BONY01000192.1 GCF_016862955.1 Rhizocola hellebori
TGAAACGACGCGCAGGCATTATCGCCTGCACAACGCTCCTGACCGGCGCGGCCGTCGCGTTCGTGGTGGCCAATGCCCAGGCTGCCCCGGTGCGCTACGAGGCGGAAAACGCGCCGGCCACCTGCGATGGCGTGATCGAGAGTAACCATGCGGGGTTCTCCGGATCGGGGTTCTGCAACGCCAACAACGCTGTGGGCGCGGCATCCCAGTTCACCGTCAACGCGGCCAGCGGCGGCAGCGCGACGCTGGGAATCCGTTACGCCAACGGCACCACCACCGCCCGGCCCGCTGACGTGTTGGTCAACGGCTCGGTGGCGGCGGGCGGGGTGGCGTTCAACGGCACCGGCGCGTGGACGACCTACGTGACGGTGACGCTGACCGTGACGGTCAACGCCGGCAACAACACCGTGCGGCTGAGCCCGACCACGGCCAACGGTCTTGCCAACATCGATTTCCTCGACTTCGAGCTGGGGGTCATCACGCCGCCGACGTCGACGCCGCCGTCTTCACCGCCGCCGGCCAACGGCAAGCAGATGGAAGACCTCAACCGGGGCCTGATCTCCGTACGATCAGGGACCGGGAACTTCGTCAGCTGGCGGATGCTCGGCACGGAGCCATCATCGGTGACCTATCGGCTGTTCCGCGGCTCGACCCTGGTCGCGACCCAGTCGCACACCAACTTCCTGGACGCCGGGGCGGCGCAGGGCTCGGTTTACACGGTGCGTGCGGTGATCAACGGTGTGGAGCAACCGGCTTCGGAAAGCGCTCTCCAAATCGGCTCGGGCGGCTTCTTCGATGTACCCCTGCAGATCCCGGGTGGCGGCACCACTCCCGACGGGGTGGCCTACACCTACTCGGCCAACGACGCCAGCGTCGGTGACCTGGACGGCGACGGCCAGTACGAGATAGTGCTCAAGTGGGATCCGTCCAACTCCAAGGACAACTCCCAATCCGGCTACACCGGCAACGTCTTCG
>NZ_BONY01000193.1 GCF_016862955.1 Rhizocola hellebori
GTCGATGGGACAACCGGCCCGCCGCCTCCACCCCCGCAGACGACGCCACCTCACCTACCCCCGCCCACCACAGCGAAGCCCTAGCCTCGCACTTAAAGGTGAAGTGATGGTTCGATCGACGCGAGTCTGATCGACGCTCTCGAATCGGCCCGTAGGTTCTGCCGCCATCGATAACCTGCTGACGACGGACAGGACAGCGCACGTAGATCATCTGGGATCCGGTCCCGCCGCGACGTGTTTGACAAGGCCACCTCCAGCTCGCGCTGGATACCGGCGGTCGCCTCTTGATTGACCTTGTCACGATGTTTCGATGGAGATAGAGCTACTTAGCCAGCTAGTGGTTGCAGCGCTCGGCATCACCGCCGTCGCAATGCAGGCCGTTCATTGGTCGGGAGTTGGCCGGCTTCGCCGCATTCTCAAGTTTGATGCGGAGCTGGTCAGCTTGTTACCCGAAGGGTCGCAAGCGCGAGAAACCTTGTCGTCTCATATCGATTCACGGTTGGCTGATCTCGTCGAGCGCGAAACCGAACATCGCCGAAACTACCGACTCATCATCTTTGGTTTGATGGGCCTAGGTGCGGCCATTGGGAACTTCGCCCAACGTGCGCTTTGGCCATCCGGCGTAATCACAGAGCACCCGATGGCTATTGCATTCTTCTTGGCATTAGGCAGCGTAGTGCTAGTCCTAGGTCTGCCTCGGGTTCGTCGAAACTCTGACGGACTTCCTGACTGGCGAGACATATGGCGCAGGACGTCCGCGTGAACTCGATCATGGCGTGTGCGGCCATGAGTCCAGAGCCTTTAGATTTCCAGTCGACTCCGCGGACGTGCCCGTTGCGTGGCGTTCAGCGCGCGTCTGCTCGATGGACCCGACAAGAAATCCGGCAGAGCTCGCCGATGACGCCCGGTGGCTGAGAATAGGCGTAACGGGCGTAAC
>NZ_BONY01000194.1 GCF_016862955.1 Rhizocola hellebori
AATTCGAGCGTTCAAAGCCCACTCTTCCAGGATCACCGCGAAGCGCCGCTCTGAGTAGAGCACTGCCTGCCGCGCCATGCGGACGCGCACAGCCTCAGCGATGTCATCAGGCACGCCGCGCACCTCGGCGATGCGTCGCAAGCGAGTCTCGGCATACGCCGGGGTCTGGAACAAGCCAGGGATCACGCCCGGCTCATAGATGCGGAACTGTTGCGTGCGTTCATATAGCGGCACTCTGTCGGCATGCATCTGCCGGAACCCGCCGCGCTCTCGACCGCGGAACTCGACGTACAAGCTTTCGACCGCACGCAGCGCGGCGAGCAAGTCAGGCAGCTGGTCGCTGGCGCCGCAGTGCACCGCCCACGCGCGCACGTCCTCCGTGCCAGGTGGCCGGATGCAGTGCTCGATTTTGCTCACCTTGGAGGCGTGCCAGCCGGCCAAAGCCGCCAAAGCGCGGCCCGTGAGACCCGCTTCCTCGCGAATCCCACGAAGCCGCGCCGCGAACGCTTCACGCGCCGCGCGAGCGGGAGGCAATGCCGGGGGCAACGTAGCTGCGCCGGTCAGGCGGGCTGGTAGTCGGCGTGATCGGTGCCGAGCTTCCACACGGCGTCGAAGGCTTCGACGCAGAACGCCAAACCGTCCTCGGTCCCGACGACGGTTCCGACACGCACGCCGCCGCCGGAGAAAAGGCTGAACAACAGCACATCATCGACAAGCCAGAAGTCGTTTCCTGGCAAGCGAATCTCCGACGCTAGTCGACGCGGCAACCAGCGCACCTGCTCGCCAGGTGCGAGGTTGGCTTGCGGCGTAACAGCGTGCTCGAACTGCACATAGGACGACATCGGCTCTGAGATGACCCGCGCCCTGCGGAAGTCGACGCCGCGCGCCACGACCGGCTTTACCAGCGCCCACCAGGACGCGTAAA
>NZ_BONY01000195.1 GCF_016862955.1 Rhizocola hellebori
AGCGTGCCCAGCAGCCGTTGGCGCAGCGCCCGTGGTGTCGTGCTTGCGGTGTCCTGCTTTGCGGTCTCGTGCTTGCGGTGGCGTGCTTGCGGTGTCTTTCTTGCGGGCAGCGTCGACTTGGATTGTGTGGGCCTGGTCCGGGCGAGCACGCCGAGGTCGACGTCGTGATCGTCGCTCTGTGTGCCCTGGCGGGAGGAGGGCGGCGAGGCCGCGGTAGATGTTTGGTGGGCCGGTGACCGGCTGTCGATATTTTATGGTGGCTCGGGTTTGATGTGGTAGATGCGGCCGGTGGGGCTGATCCAGATGAAGTGGCCGGGTCGGGTTTGGCGTAGTTGCCAGCCGCCTTCGTGTTTCATGATGTGGTGTCGGGCGCATAGTGGGCCGAGGTCGTCGTGGGTGGTGGGTCCGCCGTGGGCGTAGTTGGTGGTGTGGTCGAGGTGGCAGGCGCGGGCGGGGATGCGGCAGCCTGGTGCGCGGCATGTTCTGTCTCTGGCGCGGATCCAGGCGGTCATGGCGGCGTTGGGGAATGTGCGTGCGGATCCTGTTGTGGCGGGCATGGCACCGGCCGGCTCGGCATCGGCAAACCCATCCCCGGCGAGCCTGGCACCTTTCGGCCTGGCGCTGCTTGGTCTGGCGGTGTTCGGTCTGGCGCTGCTTGGCCTGGCCCCGCTTGGCCCGGCGCTGCTTGGTCTGACGGTGTTGGGCCTGGCGCTGCCTGGCCCGGCCCTGCTTGGCATGGCGCTGCTTGGTCTGACGGTGTTGGGCCTGGCGGTGTTCGGCTTGGCATTGCGTGGCCTGGCGCTGTTTGGCTCTGGGTGGGCGGGGCGTGGCGGTCCGGGTGGGCTGGCGTTGTTCCTGCTTGGGTGGGCGGTGTCTGGTCGCCTGGGCTGTGGGCGGGTGTTGCTCGCGCGAGCCTTGACTGCGCGGGTGTAGCCCGATCGGGTCGGGTCTGGTTT
>NZ_BONY01000196.1 GCF_016862955.1 Rhizocola hellebori
GTCGCGGAGTCAGCCGTCGTGGCGGAACAGGGCGGTCCACAGGAACTGCTCGCCGAACCGGGGCGAGTCGGCGGGCTCGTCGTGCATGCGGCGCAGCTCGACCTCGGCCATGTCGGCGAAGATCCAGCGCAGTGCCTCCGGGGTGTAGGCGACGCCGCCTTGCAGCCCGCCGCGCCGGTAGAGCTCGGCGTCGGGCAGTTCGGAGCCCATCGCCCCCGCGGCGAAGCAGCTGAGGCCGAAGTGGCCGCCGGGGGCCAGTACCCGGGCAAGCAGTGCGCGATAGCTGACGCGCCGGTGCGGTGGCAGGTGGTGGAAGCAGCCCGAGTCGTAGACCAGGTCGTATGGCCCGGACGGGGCCGTCTCGGCGAACGCGTCGCCGCAGTGGAACGCGATGTCGAGCCCGGCCGCGGTGGCCCGATCGCGGGCCCAGGAGATCGCGGCGGGGGACAGGTCGACGGCATCGACCTGAAAGCCCGCGGCGGCCAAGTGCAGCGCGTTGCGGCCAGGGCCGCAGCCGAGGTCCAGGGCCCGGCCGGGGGTGATCAACCCTCGGTCGAGATAGGACACCAGGTTCTCATCGGGCTTGTCCGCGAAGAACGGCACGGGCCGGTCCCGGTCTGCGTAGAAGCTGTCCCACCAGTCGGCGCCACCGGAAGTCCACCGGTCGGCACCGGGCGCGAGCAGCCCGTCCAGCAGTTTCAGCACGTCCTCGACGTCGCGGATGTCGCGATTCATCCGGCCTCCTCCCCGCCGGGTCAGCTTAGCGCTGCCAGCCTGGATCGCGCCGCCCGCA
>NZ_BONY01000197.1 GCF_016862955.1 Rhizocola hellebori
CGACGCTGACGCGCTTCGGGCCGCGATCGGTGATGTGGTGGCACGCCACGAGGTGTTGCGCACGGTGTATGTCGAAATCGACGGCGAGCCGGTGCAGCAGGTAATCCCGGCAGGGCAGGCGCGGGTCGACTTCAAGCACGAAGCCGTTGCCGCGGCACAGATTGAGGCGGCGGTGCTGGCCGCGTCGGAGCAAGCTTTCGATCTTTCGGTGGATCTGCCGTTGGCGGCCAGGTTGTTGAGCATCGGTGAACGTGAGCATCTGTTCGTGCTCACCATGCACCACATAGCCGGTGACGGCGCTTCGATGGGACCGCTGAGCCGCGACCTGTCCACCGCCTACGCGGCACGATGTGGCGGGCAGGCCCCGCAGTGGGAACCGCTGCCGGTGCAGTACGCCGACTACACGCTGTGGCAACGTGAGCTGCTGGGCGCTGACGATGACCCCGATAGCGAGATCAGCCGCCAGATTCGGTTCTGGCGCAGCGCGCTCGACGGTGTGCCTGAGGAGCTGGCGCTGCCGACGGACTTCCCGCGGCCGTCGCGTTCCTCTTACGAGGCGGGGAGGGTCGATCTGACCCTCGACGCGGCAACGCATTCGGCGTTGCGCAGGCTTGCCCGTACCCACGACGCGACTTTGTTCATGGTGGTGCAGACGGCGATCGCCATGCTGCTGACCCGGTTGGGCTGCGGCACCGATATTCCGCTGGGCACCGTCGTGGCGGGGCGGCCTGATGACACCCTCGACGAACTGGTCGGCTTCTTCGTCAACTCGTTGGTGCTACGCAAC
>NZ_BONY01000198.1 GCF_016862955.1 Rhizocola hellebori
GTTGCGTAGTACCAGTGAGTTGACGAAGAAGCCGACGAGTTCGTCGAGGGTGTCGTCGGGCCGCCCCGCCACGACGGTGCCCAGCGGAATATCGGTTCCGCAGCCCAACCGGGTCAGCAGCATGGCGATCGCCGTCTGGGCCACCATGAACAAAGTCGCGTCGTGGGTACGGGCAAGTCTGCGCAAAGCCGAATGCGTTGCCGCATCGACCTTCAGGTCCACCCTGCCCGCTTCATGGGAGGAGTGTGACGGCCGCGCGAAGTCGGTGGGCAGCGGCAGCTCTTCAGGCATCCCGTTGAGGGTCTGCCGCCAGAACCGGATCTGGCGGCTGATCTCGCTGTCGGGGTCGTCGTCCGCGCCAAGCAGCTCGCGTTGCCACAAGGTGTAGTCGGAGTATTGGACAGGCAAGGGTTCCCATTGCGGGGTCTGCCCGGCGCATCGTGCGATGTAGGCGGTGGACAGGTCGCGGCTCAGCGGTCCCATCGAAGCGCCGTCACCGGCGATGTGGTGCATGGTGAGCACGAACAGATGCTCGCGTTCGCCGATGCTGAACAGCCGTGCCGCCAAGGGCAGATCCACCGAAAGATCGAAGGCTAGCGCCGAGGCCTCCTTCACTGCGGCGTCAACCTGTTCCGCGGCAACGGTTTCGTGTTTGAAGTCGACGCGTGCTTGCGCTACCGGGATCACCTGCTGCACCGGTTCACCGTCGATTTCGACGTAGACGGTGCGTAGCACCTCGTGGCGTGCCACCACATCGCCGATCGCGGCCCGAAGCGCGTCGGCGTTC
>NZ_BONY01000199.1 GCF_016862955.1 Rhizocola hellebori
TCTGGCTTGCCCACACCTCAGCGCGGCACCACGCTGACCCGGTTCGCCGGATGGGTTCTGGCGCGAGGCGATGAGCAGGGCTTGGTTTGCCCGCTTCGGTGTGGCATCACGCGGTGAGTGGTGGTAGTGCCTGCCGCCCTGAGGTGTCGGTGGTCGAGGCGGCGGCCAGGGGTTCAGGGTGCGGCGGGGTAGACGATGTAGCGACGGCCCAGTGGGCTGCGCCAGACGAATACGCCTGGTCTGATTTGGATCAGTTGCCACCGGCCTTGGTGCTTGGCTCGATGGTGGTATCGGCAGAGGACACCGAGGTTTCCTGCGACGGTGAGCCCGCCTAGGTGGTAGGCGATGGTGTGGTCGATGTCGGCGTAGATGGCGGGTCGACGGCAGCCGGGTGCGCGACAGGTGCGATCTCTGGCCCGTATATGCCGCGCCAGTGCTTCGGTGGGGAACCGTCGGGTGGCCTGGGCGAGGACGCTGTCGGCGTCTTCGTCGTGCCGGGTGGTGTCGGCGTTGGTGGTGCGGCGGCGGGCGGTATGGGTGGAGGTGCCGCCGTTGGTGTGGTCGCGCCGAGTGGTGTTGTCGAGGTGGGGCCGGTGGCGGGTGGTGTTGGTGGGTGTGCTGCTGGTGGTGTTGTCGCACCGGGTGGTGTTGTCGCACCGGGTGGTGTTGTCGCACCGGGTGGTGTGGTCGCGCCGGGTGGTGTTGTCGGGGTGGGGCCGGTGGCGGGTGGTGTTGGTGGGTGTGCTGCCAGCGGTGTGGTCACGCC
>NZ_BONY01000200.1 GCF_016862955.1 Rhizocola hellebori
AAACCCCTCCCCGGCGAACCCGGCACTGCTTGGCTGGGCGCTGCTTGGCTGGGCGCTGCTTGGCTGGGCGCTGCTTGGCTGGGCGGTGTTGGGCTTGGGGGTGTTTGGCCCGGCCTTGTTTGGCTCTGGGCGGGCGGTTGATGGCGGTTCTGGCTGGCTGGCGTTGTCCCTGCTTGGGTGGGCTGTGTCTGGTCGGCTGGGCTGTGGGCGGCTGTTGTCGGCGCGAGCCTTGACTGTGCGGGTGCAGCCCGGTCGGGCCGGGTCTGGCTTGGCTGTGGTGATTGGGTGGGCCGGGTTGGGCTGGGCGGGGTGGGTGCGGGCCGGGTCTGGTTGGGTTGTGGTGATTGGCCGGGTCGGGTCTGGCTGGATGGCGTGGGTCGGGTGTGGGCTGGGCTGGGTGGTCGCTGGGGGTGGGTGGGGTTTGGCTTGGCCCGTCGGGTCTTGGTGGGCTGTGGCTGTGTCGGCTGGTTGTCCTTGGGTCGGGCGCGGGTGAGGCCGTGGAACAGGAGGTTGCCGTCTGGGTCGACGACGGAGAAACGCCATTGGGCGTCGGAGTGGGTTGCGGCGCATTGGCGGGCGATGTCGGCGGCGACCGGCCCGAAGCCGTTGAGGGTGCCGGGGTTTTCATCGAGCCCGGCCAAGGTTTCCAGGCCGACGAGCAGCTCGACCACGCCGCGGCGTGGGCCTGGTGTGACGTCGATCTGCTTTCCCTCG
>NZ_BONY01000201.1 GCF_016862955.1 Rhizocola hellebori
ACGGGCCAGAGCTGCTGACCATCGAGCAGATCTGCGCCGCGCTGGAGATCGCCCGATCGACGTTCTACGACTGGAGGGCGCGGCGCAAGGGACCGCGCTGCATGAAGCTGCCCAACGGCACCATTCGCGTGCGACGCAACGACTTCACCGCCTGGCTGGAAACCCTGGAGGTGCTGTGATGCCCGCCTTCGACAACGCTGCCAGCGAGTCAGCCTTCAGCTTCGACGTGAACGTCTGGAAGATCTACACCTACGAACGGAAGAAGGGCAAGACCTACGCCGCGCGCTGGAGCGTGGCCGGTCAGCGTCAACACCAGGTCTTCCCCACCTTCGCCCTGGCCGACTCGTTCCGGTCCAAGCTCATCAGCCACCAGCGCAAAGGCACTGCATTCCACATCGCCACAGGGCTACCCGAGCCGATGATGCGCGAGACCGCTTCCAGCACGTGGTTTGACCACATGTGCCGCTACATCGACGCCAAATGGGCTGGCATCGCACCCAAGTCCCGCAAGTCCATCGCCGATGCCCTGGCCACCGCCACACCCGCCCTGATCGTGGCTAGGCGGGGCCAGCCCAGCACTAGCGAGCTGCGCGACGCGGTCTACAACTGGGTGTGCGTCGCACCCGCCAGAGCAGGGGAAGCGCGCCCGCCGCATCACCTCGCCAATGTGGTGCGCTGGATTGAACAGCACACCGTCACCATGAGCGATCTG
>NZ_BONY01000202.1 GCF_016862955.1 Rhizocola hellebori
TGGCTCGGCATCGGCAAACCCATCCCCGACGAACCTGGCACCTCTCGGCCCCGCGCTGCTCGGCCTGACGGTGCTTGGCCTGACGGTGCTTGGCCTCGCACTGCTTGGCCTGGCGGTGTTGGGCCTGGCGCTGCCTGGTCTGGCGGTGTTGGGCCTGGCGCTGCCTGGTCTGGCGCTGCTTGGCTCTTGGCGGGTCGGGCGTGGCGGTCCGGGCTAGCTGGCGTTGTCCCTGCTTGGGTGGGCTGTGTCTGGTCGCCTGGGCTGTGGGCGGGTGTTGTTCGCGCGAGCCCTGACTGCGCGGGTGCAGCCCGATCGGGCCGTGCCCGGCTTGGTTGCGGTGACTGGGTGGGCCGGGTCTGGCTGGGCGACGAGGGCGCGGGCCGGGTCTGGCTGGGGTGCGGTGATTGGGTGGGCCGGGTCTGGCTGGGTTGCGGTGCCTGAGGCCCGGTCTGGCTGGACGATGACGGCGTGGGCCGGGTGTGGGCTGGCTTTGCCTGGCCGGGTGACCGCTGGGCGTGGGTGGGGTTTGTCTTGGACGGCCGGGTCTTGGTGGGCCGGGTCTTTGTGGGTTGGTGGGGTCGGGCGCGGGTGAGGCCGTGGAATAGGAGGTTGCCCTCGGGGTCGACCACGGAGAAACGCCATTGGGCGTCGGAGCGTGCTGCGGCGCATTGTCGGGCGATGTCTG
>NZ_BONY01000203.1 GCF_016862955.1 Rhizocola hellebori
TGGAAGGCTCACCCCCGATCACGTTCAGCCACGCCGTCGAGAACCCTTACCCCGACGGCGCTTCACCATGTCCGCCCCGCACCCCAAGGCCAGCCCTCCCGGCGGCATGAACCACCGGCAACGCTTCACCCCACAGCGCCCAAAGGCCCGGACTCCCCACAGCACAACAGCCAGCCGCGCCACACCCGTGCCGCCACCACCGGCAGCGGCACGGCAAGCGCCAACCCGGCACCGCCGAAGACCAGCACTCCGGGAGACCTGACACCACCAGGAGACCTCACGCCACCAGGAGACCTGACACCACCAGGAGACCTCACGCCACTGGGAGACCCAGCACCCCAGAACACCCGACTGCACCGAAGGGCCACGGCACCTACATCTCTGCCTCACAGTCCCGACACAGAGATGCAGGTGCCGCGAAAGCAATGCCCACCAGCCGCGACGCTCGGCTGCCTGAAGGCCAGCGGGAGCATCAGCCGCGCCACAATGGCGACTGGGAACCCAACGGCGCACCAGCCACGCCACGCCGTTTGCGGGTCGGCGGGGCACCTACATCTCTGCCTCGCTCTGTTGATGCAGCGAGGTAGGCGCCACGGCCCCTCACCGCGACTGATCGACAGCGGGAACCGCCGGCAGGGGTGTGTAAG
>NZ_BONY01000204.1 GCF_016862955.1 Rhizocola hellebori
CAAGACCGCACCCGAGGCCCCGAGCTTGCCCGCGCCGCGCTCGACGCGCTCGCCACCAAGCTCGACGGCACCCGCGCCGCGCCCACTACGATCGCCCGCAAACGTGCCGCGCTCTACAACGCCTTCGACTTCGCCGTCGAGACAGGCCAGCTACCGAGCAACCCCATCGACAACGTGCGCTGGAAGATGCCCAAGAAGGCCGAAGCGCTCGACCCGCAAGCCGTCATCAGCCTCAAGCAAGGGCAACGGCTACTCGCGCAGGTTCACAGCCAGGGATTGATGGGCGCCCGGCTCATGCCGTTCTTCGCCTGCCTCATGTACGCGGGCCTGCGGCCCGCAGAAGCCATCGCATTGCGCCTCAGCGACATCGTGAGCCTGCCCGAGACCGGATGGGGAGAGTTCCGGCTACGCCGCTCCGCGCCGCGCTCAGGGCTCACCTGGAGCGACACCGGCCGTTCCCGCGAAGACAGATCGCTCAAGCACCGGTCCATAGCCGACACCCGCCTAGTGCCCATCCACCCCGCACTGTGCGGCATCCTGCGCGAACACATCACCGCGTGCGCCGTCCCACCAGGCGCACGGCTCTTCGCCGGA
>NZ_BONY01000205.1 GCF_016862955.1 Rhizocola hellebori
TTGGTGTGGTGTTGCAGATTTGGTTTCCGGTGACGGTGGCGCAGATTTGTCCGGCTGGGTAGGTGGCGTTGAAGGTGGTGATCGTTGCGGTGCCTGAGGTGTTGGTGGTGCCGTTTCGCAGGGGCCCGCCGTAGTAGTAGTTGGCGGCGTCTCCTGGGTTTAGGGGGAAGCGGGCGTTTCCGTTGTTGTTGATGATCACTGGTGCGTTGGATACGGGGTTGCCGAAGCCGTCTTTGACCGTGACGGTCAGCGTGGTGGTGGGTAGTTGGAAGTCCTGGGTCAGGTCGTTGTTGGTCAGGTCGTAGCGGGGCTGGTTGGTGGAGTTGTATATGGCGATTGAGCCCAGCGGTGCTGGCGGGGTGCCGGTGACATATTCAAGGTAGTAGATTCCGGCGGTGGCTACGGCTGTGTAGTGTCCGTTTGTGTCGGTGGTTGTGGTCAGTTGGCTGTTGGTGGGGAACAGCCTAAATACCATGGTCACTGAGGGAATCGGCTGCCCGGCACTGTTGCGCACGGTCCCCGACAAGACATG
>NZ_BONY01000206.1 GCF_016862955.1 Rhizocola hellebori
TGCGGCCTGGTCCATCAAGAATGTGGGCTGCACGAACATGTGCCGGGAACAAGCCAGCACGACGACCAGCGCCCACACCTTGCGCCGCTTGCCGCCCACCGGATCGATCCATGTCCCGAGCAGCCCGTAATCGATCTGGGCCTCCTCACCAGCGGGCACCTCATCACGCAAGACCGTCACCTGCGCCCGGCGGGTCTCCTCCGGCACGGTCGCGGCCACCCACCGGCGGAACGACGCCACCGAAGCCGTAAGCCCGTGCTCGTCGCGTAGCCGCTGCCACACCGTGGCCTGGGTGACCCCCGCAGCCAGCTGCGCCTTGACGTACTCGGCGTGTCTGTCGATGTCCGGCCACGTCACCTGCCGCAACCGCGTGTTGGTCAACTCCGGGAACCAGCGGCTGATCAGCTCGGTCCACTCGTTGGGGCTCAACGGCTTGCTGCCCGGCTTCATCCCGGCGGCGATCGCAGGCTGCAGGTACTTGCGGATGGTTTTGCGGTCCACGCCAAGGCTGACCGACATT
>NZ_BONY01000207.1 GCF_016862955.1 Rhizocola hellebori
CGCGGCCTGGTCCATCACGAAGGTGGGCTGCACGAACATGTACCGGGAACAAGCCAGCACGACGACCAGCGCCCACACTTTGCGCCGCTTGCCGCCCACCGGATCAACCCACGTCCCCAGCAGCCCGTAGTCGATCTGGGCTTCCTCACCAGCGGGAACCTCATCGCGCAGCACCGTCACCTGCGCCCGGCGGGTCTCCTCCGGCACGGTCGCGGCCACCCAGCGGCGAAACGACGCCACCGACGCCGCAAGGCCTTGCTCGTCGCGTAGCCGCTGCCACACCGTGGCCTGGGTGACCCCGGCCGCCAGCTGCGCTTTGATGTGATCGGCGTGTCTGTCGATGTCCGGCCACGTCACCTGCCGTAACCGAGTGTTGGTCAACTCGGGGAACCAGCGGCCGATCAGTTCGGTCCACTCGTTGGGGCTCGACGGTTTGCTGCCCGGCTTCAGCCCGGCGGCGATCGCGGGCTGTAGGTACTTGCGGATGGTTTTGCGGTCCACGCCAAGGCTGACCGACATC